>DATIZQ010000117.1:0-69939 GCA_035517015.1 Candidatus Acidiferrum sp.
AAGATCAAACGCTGGGAGAAGGAATACAACGAGGATCGGCCCCATCTTGCTCTCAAGGGGAAAACTCCTGCTGAGCGAGTTCGCGAACTCGCTCAGCCGTCTCGATCCGAACCTGTAAGGGATCTCTCTTGACTAATACAAATCTGTCCTAACTCATAGAAAACAAACGACCGCGCCTCGTTCTAATCGATACAAATTTCGACCCTCTGGCCATGACGCGGCTTCTCCCTTGAACTCTTGCCTCTGTGTCTCTGTGCCTCTGTGGCAAAAGGCTCTAATCTACGGTTCGGGGATTAGAAATCGAGCTAACTCGTTGAAAACACAAGGCCGGGCCCATGTCTAATATACGGTTGCGAGCGACCCCGAGAAAGCGAAGCGGCCAAATCTCTTCGGCCCCAGCCCTTCGATATCTGTGCTTTGTGACCTCGACCAACAGCGCGTTACCGGTGCGGCCCGCCGTGAAAGCCGCCTCCGCCATGAAACCCGCCGAAGCTGCCGCCGTGGAAGCCACCTCCTTGGAAGCCGCTTGGCCCGCGGAGCCCTCCCGAATTGCCACGGAAGGTGCTGAATCCGCGGGGATTCCCTCTCAGCGGAGACGACGGATGCAAACCACGGAACGTGCCGCCCCTCAGAACCGGCGTGCCGCGCAGGCCGGGACCCCAGGCCCGCGGGTCGGCGCTGAAATGATGGTAGTAGCGCCCTCCGTAGAAGCCGCCCCAGTAGTTGTACGCCCAGAACGGAGAGTAGAAACCCCAGCCAAACGGACTATAGAAGATCCCGTCTCCCGGCAGGAACGTGTAGCAGCTGAACCACGGATCCCAATACCAACCCGTCCCGATCCAACCCGGCCCGTACCAGCCGTTCACCACGTACGTCGGCGCGATGTCCGCATTCGCCTCGGCGATGTAAGCGGACCGCAAGGTGCTCCAGTTGTAGAGGTCGCTGGCTTCGTACGATTTCTTGTTGAAACCGTGGGACTTGATGTTCGCGACGTTCAGGTCCACTTCGTGGCCGCCCTTCACTTTCACCTGGCGGTCACCGGCCTCGACCACCGCCTCACCCTCAAAAACGCGAATCTGGCCTTGGTTGGCGTCGAAATCGTAGAACCCGTTCTTGACCAGCCTCGTGCTCGATCCGTTTTCTTCGAGGCGCAGGTCGTTCTGGGGATGAATCTCTGTGACCTCGACGGTCACCTCGCCGCTCTCGAGCTGGACGCTGGTGTCCGTCAGGCTCGGCGAGATCATCTTGACGGCGCTGTTGTCGCCGACTCTCAGAAACACGCCCGGCGTCAGGAGGATTTCCGCCTTCCCATCCGCTGTCGTAAGCGACTGACCCGGCTCCAGTTGCACGGAGCCGATCGAATTCGAGCTCAGCGCTCGTGTCCCGATCGAGGCTCGGCCTTCCACGTAGTTCAACGTTCCCGGGTAGGCTGTCGCCGGCCGATTGGTATCCAGCGCCCAGGCCGGAACGGAGAAAGCCGCCATCCCGAGAAGGCTTCCGACCACCCTTAACGTTAGATTCCTCATTCTCTTGTGCCTCTACTTCGTTAGATGCCGGGTGACTGGGGGCTGATGCCACTGTAACTACTTAGAACAAGGAGAGTTAAGTGAAGATGGACCGAAGTTCGGGGGTTGTCGGTAAGCCCGTTGGAGCGCACCGTCCCGTTCAGGGGAGGCTAATGATTCTCTTTGTCTTCCGGCGTCGTGGCTGGCTGGCCGATCTTCTGGGTCGCGCTCACGGAGAACAGCTTGTAGTCCGTAAAGGTGTGGTGACGGTGAAACGGTCGGTGCCGGTAATAGAAGTAGATATCGGCGCTCGTCGGGAGCCACAACACCGTGTTCTTTGTTTGAAAAGGGATGGGAGCGTATTCGACCACGTCCTCTTCCGAGCCGAGGCCGATCTGGGGAAGGGGCTTCATCAAGTTCGCTTCGAGCCGCACGATTTGATAGGTATCGGCCGAGATCCACGCGCGGCCTTTGAGCCCGGCAGTAAACGAGGTCTGGTCCTGCAGCTGATAAGAACGGATGCGCTCAGGCCGGTCGGGGCGCTGGCGGAAGTACACCAGCCATGTCGCCCGGTCCTGCCACTTTCCGAGGCCTTCGCACGTCATCTGGAAGTCGCCGCGCAGTGTGGGATGAAAGACGAGCGGGAGATCCGCAAGGCCGAACATCGACACATGCCCCAGAAACTGCCCCGAGGTCAGGTCGCCGTCGCGATCTTCGCTGACTGTCAAGAGGCCAAAACCGGGGTCGGCAATCGAGATGAAGTAATCGAATTTGCGCTTCTCAGTCGCGATCGGATGCCCCAGTGTGCTCAATTCTTCGTGCGTGACGTCCTCTCTCGCCTCGACGCGATTCACACTATCGACGAACTCCGTGACGCGCTTGCCGGCCTCCCGGATCACCTGGTCGGCCGGACACGTCACTCCGTCCGCGACCGGCAATCGTTCGTCATCGACGCCCACGGGTTCCCAATCTGCATACTGCAGCTTCGGAGCTGGAGCCTGCGGCAGAGCCGAGGGACTGCTCGCGGACGTCAAGGCCGCCGCAGCAGTCGAACGAGTGGGGGCGTTTTCCATTTCCAATCTTGCGGCGAGCTCTCGCGCAACCGGTGCATTGGGGTCGGTCGGGGCGTCTCGCAGAAACGCGCGCAGCGTCTTCAAAGAGTCGTCGGTTTGTCCCAGCTCCGCCAGCGCCGCGCCCTCGATGAACTCTGCCCCATTGGCGACACCTTTGCCCAGTTCAACCGCACTTTCCGCGTCCACACGCGCTTTCTCGAAGTCGTGCTCCCGGAAGGCGATCTCCGACAGCACCCAAAACGCCTCCCATTGCTTGCGATCGAGTGTCGTCGCCTTTTGCAGCACCTCGGTCGCGCCTTTCAAATCACCCATCTGGTAGCGCAAATGGCCCAGGCTGACGAGGGCCGGAACATCGCCCGGATCGAGGGTGACGGCGTTCGTCAAATACGTTTCAGCTTGCGCCAGGTCTTTCTCGCGCAAGTAGACGAATCCCAGCAGATAATTTGTCTCCGAACTCTTCGGGGCAGCGTTGTACGCCGCTGTCAGCTCCTTCTCCGCAGCCTTGAAATCGCCGGTTTGGAACTCTTTCACCCCTTTGTCCACATGCTTCTGGGCTTTACCGGAGAGCTTGGGAGGAAGATAGGGAACACTGCCGTCGTCGGAGTCGGGCTGCATCGTTACGTCGACTTCGTGGAAGCTCAGCAGATCGCTGAAATCGAAGTCCTTTCGTTGGGTGCGATAGCCGGCCGCGCTCACTTGCACGGTGTACCAGCCAAGGCCCGGCAGATTGGCGAAGGAAGCTTGCGATGGTCCGTCCGTAAGCGACGTGCGGAGCGGCACGCCCGAGCCCATTTTGTAGAGCGTAACGAAGGCCTGCTGGCGCAAAGGAGTGTCGTGAGGTCCGAATACCCGCACCACAACAGAGCCCGTGGCGTTCTCTTCCAAGGAGCTCTGAACCCCGAGGCCGATGGAGCTCGGCTGAGATGTGCCGGGAGATTGCGGCGGTCCGCTGGGAGCCTTTTGAGCAGCCGTCCCAGCAGCGGTCGTCAGGATGAAAAGAAAGGCAACGCTGACACGCAACGCCATGTGGCGCATGACACGTTCCCCGGCACGACTTGGTGGCGGAATTGTACACCGGTCGCGCCCGATGCAGCGGCACAATTCTTGGCGCTTTCGACTCACGACGTCGACGGTGCGTTCCTCGGGACTTGCGCCCGCTGGTCAGGCGTCTCCTGTGAAAAACTCGGACGCTGTGGAAAAGAAATCGCAGTGTGAGACGAAACGAGCGCGCGATATGTCACGTTGACGTAGAGTGGCGCATTTCGCCAAAGCATTAACAGCCGTGGAGCGTCCAGGCGAACAATTAGAGAAGTGGGTAGTAGCAGTTTCGACCCCGGCCAACTAATTTGTTTTACATGGTTCTAGTACCCCACGCTACAATCTCTGACGGGACGAGGATATAGAATTCACTTGACAAGAATTGGCACCGTGTGGACAATGCCTCGCGCGCCAGTTCCTGCCTTCCCCAGAAAGTGACGCTTTCCTCCCCTTCGCATCGCCGGAAAAGTCTGCGAGGAGATCCGGTGGCGGATAAAGCTGAGACACAGGCCAGCATGGAACTCGACCGTGAAGTGATTCGCTGTCATGTATGCGGGTTAGTCCAATATCGTACACGCACAGGCAACTGCCGTCGCTGCCTGCGTCTGCTGCCCCCGAAGGTGACGTTCGTCATTCCGACGCCGTCTCCTCAGGATTTGCCGGGGGACGACCGACAACTGTTTGAGAACTGGCCCAATCGCGAAACCGTCGAGAATATAGGCCAGCGGATCAGGCAGTTGCGGGAGTCGCGCGGCATGACGCAGAGTCAGCTCCAGGCGCGCTCGCGTGTTTCCCGTTCGTATCTGTCCCGGATCGAAAGCGGGCAGATGACGCCCAGCCTTGGCACGCTCGAAAAAATTGCCGAAGCCCTGGGCGTCGGTCTGAACCGCTTCTTCGTCCCCGAAACGAACGGCGAGACGGTGCTGGAGGACCCGTTCATTCAGGGGTTGCGGCCCTTCTTGCGGCAGCTCGATTGGGCGCAGTGGCAGGGCATCTTGAAGAGGCTGCAGGCCATTAGCGAGCACGTGAGCACCAATCACAACGTGCGGCCAATGGCTCCGCCGCAGCACGCGGAGCGGATTCCGCACGCGATGCCCCGGCGGCAGCACGCCGGCCATACGGCGTCAATGGCCCATCGATAGCCAGGCGAACGGGGAAACCTCAGGCCGATAAGGCCCAAGAAACCTGGACGAGCCGGGTCCCGGCGAAGGCCGGGGCAAGGCTTGGTCCCGGCTTGGGCGCGTGAAAGAACTCCGTGCGGACGCCCGGGGGGCTACTGGGCCTCGCGCTTGCCGACGCGGAGCAGCGTAATCTTCACGCCCGTATCGGTCTTCTTGAGGGCCACGAGCCGTGCGCCGTCGCCGCGATCGTCGACGAACGCCAAGTCCTGCTCACCCATATCGAAATGGGCGCGATCCAGCTTGACACGCTCGTCTTTGCCAGTCTCGAGCCGGAAAGCCGGCCCGAGCCGGTCGTGGTACCAGTCCCTTACCTTCTCAAGCGAGTCGGTCGAATCGTACGATTCGGCGCCGATTCCCAATCCTTCGCCGCCGACCGAAATGTCCGCCGAGCCTCCGTTGTTGTCCGTCGCCTTCGTGGCCCCTGGGTAGACGGGGAGGCCGGTCGGGTGCATCTCGTCTTTGTTGACCTTGATCTCGCCAACCGGCGTCTGGATGTCCACGCGGCTGCCGCTGTCGCGAACGTTGATGTGGCGAATGATCAGGCCGGCGGCGGTCAGACCCGCAAGAACGAGGAGAACGATTCCTCCACCGATAATCCCTAGAATCCACCAGACAGCATTGTTAGAGCGGGGCTGCGGGCTCGGAGGCAACGACTGTGGTGGCGGTTGCGGCGAGACGGGCGGGTTAGACACGGTTCACCTCACCTTCACACTTTGAGGATACGCTATTTCGGCCCGGATGGTTCCGAGGCCAGCCGATTAATAGAATCGGACCTCGACCGCCGGATGCTTTTCGAGATGCACCGAGTCGATGAACCGCACTTCGCCCTCTTCGCGGGTCATGATCAGCGAATTGGTACGGGTGCCGTCCCGGAAGAAGCGGACTCCACGAAGCATGCCGCCGGGAGTTACGCCCGAGCACGCGAAGATGATCCGTTTCCCCGGGGCGAGATCGGCGGTTTCGTAGATACGCTTCGGATCCTTGATCCCCATCTGCGCCATGCGCTCGAAATGCTCCGGCTTCGACGCGACGAGGCGAGCGAGAATCTGGCCGTTCAGGCACCGGAGCGCCGCGGCCGTCAGCACGCCCTCGGGAGCGCCACCGATTCCCATGACCGCGTGCACCGACGTGCCGCGAACAGCGGCGCGAATGCCCGCTGAAAGATCGCCGTCGCCGATCAGCTGAATGCGGGCCCCGGCGGCGCGGATGTCGTTGATCAGTTTCTCGTGCCGCGGGCGGTCGAGGACAATCACCACAAGGTCCTCGATGTCGCGATCGAGCCGCTTGGCAATCGCCTGAAGATTGGTTTTCACGGGCGCGTCGATGTCGATGGCGCCTTTGCATGGCGGGCCAACGATGATCTTTTCCATGTACAGATCGGGAGCGTGGAGAAGTCCACCGGGCTCGCTGGCAGCGAGAACGACAATGGCATTCGGTTCACCGGTGGCGCAAAGATTGGTGCCTTCGAGCGGGTCGACGGCGATGTCGACCTTGGGATATTCGCGGGACTTGTCGCGGGCCCCTCTGCCCACTTTCTCGCCGATGTAGAGCATGGGGGCTTCATCGCGTTCGCCTTCGCCGATCACGATGGTCCCGTCCATGTCGACGCTGTCCATCTCCTGGCGCATGGCTTCGACGGCAGCTTGATCGGCCTTGTGGCGGTCACCCTGCCCCATCGTACGGGCCGACGCGATCGCCGCAGTCTCGACGACGCGCAGGAATTCCAGACTGAGTTCTCTCTCCATGAGCGCTCCCAATGTGACGTTCCGTGTGAGCCCCGGCGTGCGGGCCCCATCATAATCCAACCGCGCGTGGATTGGCACCATGCTGGCGCAGCAGTTTGCCGGTCGGCCTCGACCCAGTTAACCCCGCCACGTTGGTGATTCGGGTCACGGCCCCCTGTGACGGGAGTTGCTGAGAGTTCCGCCGAGCCAAGTCAATCTGTGTGTTGGTGTAGCTTCGGAGTGGAACACCCATGGAGATTGCGTCCGCTGGAGTTACCCGCACGGCGGATCGGACCCAACTGGATCCGAACGTTAAGGGCCTGATTTTCGACGTGATGCGGTTCTCCCTTCACGATGGGCCGGGGATTCGAACCACCGTTTTTCTCAAGGGCTGTCCCTTGGGTTGTTGGTGGTGCCACAACCCGGAAGGACTGGCCTCGGAGCCGGAGGTGGTCTACGTGGAGGAGCGTTGCGTCCGAACCGGTGAATGCGTGGCGGCGTGCCCACATCATGCGATCACCTGGCACGACGGTCCCTTCCGTGACGCAAGCATCTGCCAAAAGTGCGGGACCTGTGCGGCGGCGTGTCCCACGGGCGCGACCCAGATGATCGGAAGGTGGGTCACGGTCCAGCAGCTCATGGACGAACTGAGCCGGGATCTGGTTTTTTTCGACGAGTCGGGCGGGGGAGCGACATTTTCGGGCGGCGAGCCGCTGCTGCAGTCGCAGTTCTTGGAGGCGATGCTGGACGCCTGCCGGGCGCGCCGCATTCACACGGTTGTGGAGACGTGCGGAGTGGTAGCGCGGGAAACCCTGCTCCGCCTCAGCCGAAAGATCGATCTGTTCCTATACGACGTGAAGCTGATGGACTCGAAGAAGCACAGAACATACACGGGCGCAGCGAACGGAAATATCCTGCAGAACCTGAGGGCGCTTGCGCGAGTCCACGCGAACATCATCGTCCGAATGCCCGTGATTCCTGGGATCAACGATGACGCAGAAAACGCTGAACAATTGGCTCGGTTCCTCAAGTCCTCGGGAATATCCAGGCTGGACCTCTTGCCCTACCACCCGAGCGGCGGCGACAAGTACGGACGTCTCCATCGTGTGTACCGGCTGAGCGGCTTGAAGCCGCCACCAAGCGAGCAAATGCAAATAATGGCCGAACGATTTCAGAGGGACGGCTTGGCCGTCCGAGTGGGAGGTTGAAAATGAACGAGCGAGTCTTGCACCTGCGACAGCAAAGCCTTGACGCCAAGCCATGGGTTTCGATCGAACGCGCTGCTCTGTTGACGGAGTTTTACCGGAGCAGCAAGGAGCCATCGGTTCCCGTGCAGCGTGCTGAGGCGCTGAAATATCTGATGGGGCACAAAACGATTTGGATCGGCGACGGAGAATTGATCGTCGGCGAGCGAGGCCCAGCGCCGAAAGGAACGCCAACCTTCCCCGAGATCTGCTGCCATAGCATGGACGATTTCGACGTTCTCGATCAGCGGGAAAAGATTTCCTATCGCGTGGATGAAGAGGCCCGCAAGACACAGCAGGAGCAGGTGATTCCCTATTGGCACGGACGTTCGATGCGCGATCTGATTTTCCGCGAAATGACGCCGGCCTGGAAGGACGCGTATGAGGCCGGAATGTTCACCGAGTTCATGGAGCAGCGCGCACCCGGCCACACAGCACTGGGGGATGTGATCTATCGAATGGGCCTCGTAGACCTGAAGGCCAAGATCGAGCAGAGCCTGAAGAGGCTCGACTACTGTAGCGATTCGGAGGCATACGACAAGGAGCAGGAACTGAAGGCGATGTCAATTGCCGCGGACGCCCTGATCATTTTTGCCAGACGGCACGCAGAGAAGGCCGAACAACTCGCCGAGTCCAAGTCCGATCCCGCCCGCAAGGCGGAACTCCTGAAGATCGCGGATGTGTGTCGGCGAGTGCCGGCGCACGCGCCGCGTGATTTCTGGGAGGCGTTGCAAGCCTACTGGTTCGTTCACCTGGGCGTCGTGACGGAACTGAACACGTGGGATTCGTTCTCCCCGGGGCGGCTGGATCAACATCTGGCTCCGTTCTACGGGAAGGGTCTTGCCGACGGTACGTTGAGCCCCGAGACTGCCAAGGAGCTGCTGGAATGCCTGTGGGTGAAATTCAACAACCAGCCGGCACCGCCCAAGGTGGGCGTCACAGCAGCCGAGAGCGGCACGTACACAGACTTCTGCAATATCAACAATGGGGGGCTGAAGGCGGACGGCTCCGACGGAGTAAACGACGTCACGTACCTGATACTCGACGTGGTCGACGAGATGCACCTGCTGCAGCCGTCGTCGAATATTCAACTGAGCAAGAAGAGCCCGGACCGGTTCCTGAAGCGCGCGCTCGAAATCGTGCGCGAGGGATGGGGGCAACCTTCGATATTCAACGCAGACACGGTCGTGGAAGAACTCATGCGCCAGGGCAAACTGCTGGCCGACGCGCGCTGCGGCGGAACCTCGGGTTGCGTCGAGACGGGAGCATTTGGCAAGGAAGCGTACATCCTGACCGGCTACTTCAACCTGCCTAAGGTGCTCGAGATTACGCTCAACAACGGAGTCGACCCGCGCACGGAAAAGAGAATCGGAATCGAGACAGGTGATCCGCGGGATTTTTCGAGCTTCGACGAGCTGCGAGACGCTTTCCGCGCGCAGTTACACCACTTCATCGAAGTAAAGATCCGCGGGAACAACGTGATCGAGCGGCTCTATGCGGAGCAGCTGCCTGCGCCGTTCCTGTCACTGCTGATCAACGACTGCATCGCGAGAGGAAAGGATTACAACAACGGCGGTCCTCGGTATAACTCGACGTACATCATGGGCGTGGGACCCGGGAGCTGCACCGACAGCCTGGCGGCAATCAAATGGCATGTGTTTGACCGCGGGGATATCCCGATGCCGGAACTTCTGGAGGCGCTGTCGAGAAATTTCGAGGACCACGAAAAGACCCGTCTCCTGTTGTGGAACAAGTCGCCGAAATACGGCAACGACGACGAGTATGCCGACTCAGTCCTGCAATGGGTGTTCGACGCCTTCTACGACGACGTGAATGAGAGACCAAACACCAAAGGGGGGCAGTACCGCGTCAACTACCTTTCGACAACGTGTCACGTCTACTTCGGTTCGATGACCGGTGCGACGCCGGACGGGCGCCGCGCGTGGGAGCCGCTGTCCGACGGGATTTCGCCCGTACAAGGGGCAGATCGTTTCGGTCCGACAGCGGTGATCAAGTCGGCGGCCCGCATGGATCATGTAAAAACGGGAGGGACGCTGCTGAATCAGAAGTTCACGCCGCAACTGCTCGAGGGCGAAGAGGGCCTCGACAAACTGGCGCATCTCGTACGCTCTTATTTCAAGCTGGACGGGCACCACATCCAATTCAACGTGGTTACTGCGGCAACTTTGAGGGAAGCGCAAGCGAATCCCGAGAAGTACCGCGACCTGATCGTGCGCGTGGCGGGCTACAGCGATTACTTCTGCGACCTGACCAAGGCCCTGCAGGATGAAATCATCGCGCGAACGGAGCACGCTGCCTTCGCGCCGGCGCTCACGGCAACACAAATAAGCTAGGGAAAAACGCTCGACCTACGGCAGCGGTTCAAGCTTGGCGTTGACGAGGAACGGGTCATCGAATTCAGTCATGTCGCCAGGCTTCTTCCCCGCCACGGGCAAAAGGCGCGCTGCCAGTGGCTTGTGCCATTTGACCGAAAGACTTGCCACATCCGACAGAATCTGCTCGAGTTGCGCTCGCGAGACGTCGCCGGGCAGCGGGATCGTGTCGAGGCCCGTGCCACACACCGCCGAGTACGCGAGGAGCGCGTCCATCGACAAACGGCCTTCGCTCCAGCGTCGCGCGAGAACGGAATCCTCGAGCACGGGCAGCATCAGGCCGGAGTATCCGGCATGTTTCACGGGAATCGCGCGGAGAGCGCGCGTGATCAGAGCTGCGGCCGAGAGAGTGCCGCTCGAACCGACGGGAGCGTGCAAGTAGCCCTCGATCGCGCCGCCAATGGAAATGTCCTTCAATGGCGCGGGGGAAAGGTCGATGCCGCCGTACTCCCAGCCGGTTTCCTTCGACAGTGCCAGGGCGATTCTTTCTATTTGTTGCGCGTGGAAGCCGAGCGCGGTTTTCAGCGCGTTCTCAGTGTCATTCGGCGATTTGGCCGAGCCAAGCGCAACGGCAACCACGTTGGCGGACTCAAGGGCAATCGCGAACTGATGGCCCTCGCCGCTGAGATACGACGCCGGATAAAAGGGCGTGCCCGAAGGCACGAACGATGACGCTGTGAAATTGAAGTTTCCCTGACTGTGCGGCGTGTTGGCCTCAAGGAACTGAATCACACCCGCCGCTGCGTCAATCGATTTCCAGTGGATTCCGTCTTCGCCCCCGATGATTACGCTGCCTTCGAGGATCTTCGTATTCGCCAGGACTCTGGCGAGGAGTTCCGCTTCGCGTGGGTCGGCCGAGTCCGTGGTCATCGCAGGACCGATGGAAGCGTCGAAGCCTTCTTTCGCGGCGAGCGCATCGTAATCATGGAGAAAGGCCACAGCCTGGTCAGGCGAGAGGTCCTTCGTGTATTCCGGGAACGGCTGGGTGGTGATTCGAATCGTTGTGACCTCATAGCCCTTTTTGGCGAAGGCGGACCTCGCCGCGCGAAGGAATTCCAGAGTCGTTTGAATCTGCTCCTTGTAGCGAGGGCGGTCGAGGCGAACGAAGGCCGTGATCGCGCGAATCTTAGGTTTCGGCGAGGGGGCTTCGTCGCCAACAACGGCAACCAGCGCGAAAAAGAGAGCGAGAAAGACGGCTGCGAAATGCCGGGAAACGCGCTGCAGTTTCATACGAACGCCGGTATCCCGGTGATGCGTTCACCGATGATGAGTTTGTGGATGTCGTGCGTGCCTTCGTAAGTGTAGACCGACTCAAGGTTGTTCATGTGGCGCATGATGGGGTAGTCGTCGACGATGCCGTTCGCGCCGAGGATGTCTCGGGCGCGGCGGGCCGATTCGAGAGCCACCCAGACATTGTTCATTTTCAACATGGAAATGTGCGACGGATGTGCGCGGCCCTGGTCCTTCAGCCGGCCCACTTGCAGCGCGAGGAATTGCCCTTTCGTGATTTCGGTAATCATCCAGACGAGTTTTTCCTGAACGAGCTGGTGGGAGGCGATGGGTTTGTTGTCGAACTGCTTGCGCTGCTTGGCGTAGCTGAGCGCCGTCTCGTAGCAGGCCATCGCCGCACCAATGCCGCCCCAGCCGATGCCGTAGCGCGCCTGGTTGAGGCAGGAGAGCGGGCCCTTGAGGCCTTCGACACCGGGCAGGAGATTGTCGGCGGGGATCTTGCAGTCGGTCATTGCGAGGCCCGAGGTGACCGAGGCGCGGAGCGACCACTTCCCGTGGACGTCCCAGGCCTTGAATCCCGGCGTGCCTTTCTCAACGAGAAAGCCACGGATCTTGTCGTCCTCCGTCTTGGCCCACACGACAGCGATGTCTGAAATCGATCCGTTCGTAATCCACATTTTTTCGCCGTTCAGTATGTATTCGTTCCCCTTTTTCACGGCGCGCGCCAGCATCCCGCCGGCGTTCGAGCCAAATTGCGGCTCGGTGAGACCGAAGCAGCCAATCGCTTTGCCCTGTTGCAGCAGGGGGAGCCATTTATTCTTCTGCGCGTCCGATCCGTACGAGTGAATCGGGTACATGACGAGCGCGGACTGCACGGAGACGAAGCTCCGCAGGCCGGAGTCGCCGCGCTCGAGTTCCTGAGTAACCAGGCCGTACTCGACGTTCGACATTTCCGCGCAGCCGTAGCCCTTCAGGCTCGCGCCGAAGAACCCAAGCTCGGCCATTTGCGGGACAAGTTGCGTCGGGAACCTGCCCTCGCGGTTGCACTCTTCGATGATCGGGAATATTTCCGCCTCGACGAATTCTCGGGCGGTCTGGCGCACAAGCTTCTCCTCGTCGGTCAGCAAGGAATCGAATTCGAGGAAATCGACTCCGGAAGATGCGGGCATGAGAATTTCTCCTTGGTGGTCCCGGCTTGGCGGCGGTCCGTACGGTTTGTCAGCACGGTGACGCCAAACCGGCTCATTCTATCGAACTGACGGCACGGCGCGCCAGCGAGCGAATCGCGATTCGCAGTTTCTCGGGACCTCTGGCGCCTTCATTTGCACGGCGGCGCGAATTTGAGGTTCCGGATGGTAAAGGCGGGACGAGTCCGTTCAAGTTGACGCGTGTGTGGCCGGATGCGATAATCCCGCGTTTGTTCAGGGACCTGGAAGCGTGCCGGGCGCGGACCGCGCCGTTATATAATCTGTTTCACAATGTCGACCCAGGGTCGGCGAGGCCAAGCTCTGAACCCTGTTTTCATCAGGGCATGGGAGCGCAAACTCGGGACCCGAATCGGAGCAAGCACGACGGTAACTTGTCCTGACGATGGATATTCTCCACCAGCTCGGTGAACTGTTTCTCCAAGCTGTGCCCACGGTCATCATCGTTTTCCTTTTCTATTTTTTCCTGCGATGGGCTTTCTTCGCACCGATCGAAAAGGCGATGGCGGAGCGGAACGCGCGAATCGAGGGCGCCAAGGCGGAAGCCGCGCGCATCGAAGGCGTGGCGAAGCAGGAACTCGATTCGTACAACGAAGCGCTGAAAAAAGCGCGCGGGCAGGTTTACCTGGAACAGGAACGGTCGCGCCAGGCTGTGCTTGACGAACGCGCCCGCCTCCTGAACGCCATGCGCAGCCGTGCGAAAGAAGAAGTCGACGCGGCAAAAAAGCGAATCGTCGCCGATGTTGCCGCAGCGCAGGCAGACGTGGAGCGCCAAGTCCCCGAGCTCGCGGCCCAGATTGCGCGGTCGATCCTGGAGCGGCCTTCCCCACGGCCCGGAGAAGCCACGCAATGAAACGGCTGCTGACAGCGGCGGGATTTTTCGCCACGCTCTTCTTCTTGGCCTGCTCGCCGGCGCTGGCCCAGGAGGGCGAAGCATCGCCCGCCGATTCTCCAACCGGGTGGATCTTCCGCTGGCTGAACTTCGCGATCGTGTTCGGGGCTATCGCGTACTTTGCGGTGAAGAAGGGCCGCCCCTATTTCCGCGAAAATGCCGCCGCGATCGCCGCGAAGATTGCGGAAGGCGCTCGAGCGAGAGACGCGGCCGAAGAACACAGGCGCGAGATCGACGCCAAGATGGCGGACCTCGACAAGGAAATCGCAGCGATGCGCGAGGAAGCGAAGCGCGATGCGGATGCAGAAGGAAAGCGCCTCCGCGCTTTGGCACGTCAGGAAGCGGAGAGAATCGAGCAGACGGCTCAAGCCGAGATTACAGCGGCCGAGCGAGCAGCGCGGCTGGAGTTGAAGGCGCTGGCGGCTCGGCTTGCGCTGGAGCGCGCGCAAAGCCTGCTCGAGAAAGAGTTGACGCCGCAGGTGGAGGCCGGCTTGTTCCGCGCGTTCGTTCAGGATCTCGGCGGGAGGGTGAATTGAACGGGGCGCTGGCTCAACGGTACGCCGCGGCGCTGGCCGACGTCGTAATCGAACAGAAAGACGCCGACGCGGTGAAGAGCGGCCTGGCGTCGTTCGTCGAGGCATTTTTCGCGGTGCCTGATTTGCGGAACCTTCTCGACAACCCGAGCGTGCAGCCAGCGCTGAAGCGAAAAGCGGTCGAAAAGATTGCCGAACGGATGGAGTTGGCCGGCGCGGTGCGGAATTTCATCTACCTGATCGTCGACCACCAGCGGACGGGAATGCTTCGCGAAATCGAGCAGGCCTTTCGCGATGAGTTGAATGAGCGGCTGGGGATTGCCGAGGCGGAAGTGATTTCGGCGCGCGAATTGAGCGCGGTGGAGAAGAAGGAACTGAAGGCGGCGCTGGAACATCGCACCGCGAAGAAGATCGAGGCGAATTTCCGCGAGGACAAGGCGCTGCTCGGCGGCGCCGTGGTGCGCGTGGGCTCTACGATCTACGACGGCTCGGTGCGGGAACAGCTCGAGCGGTTGCGCGAGCGATTGGAAGGCGAGTAGGACGCCCCGGGGGATTGGGCAAACCCGAAAATCGGAAGGAATTGCAGGAGCGAGGCGGATGGCAAAGATCAAAGCGGACGAGATCACAAAGATTCTGCGCGAGCAGATCGAGAATTACCAGCAGGCGGTGGCGGTCGAAGAGGTCGGCTCGGTGATCTCGGTGGGCGACGGCATCGCGCGCGTACATGGACTGGACCGCTGCATGGCCGGCGAAATGCTGGAGTTTCCGCACGGCGTTTTCGGCATCGCGCTGAACCTGGAAGAGGATCAGGTGGGCACCGTGCTGCTGGGCGACTATACCGAAATCCGCGAAGGAGACACGGTCAAGCGAACGAATAAGATCATGTCCGTGCCGGTGGGAGACGCGCTGATCGGGCGCGTGGTCAACCCGCTGGGTCAGCCCCAAGACGACAAAGGGCAGGTTCTCACGAGCAGCCGGAATCCGCTCGAGCGCCTCGCGCCAGGCGTTATCGACCGGCAACCGGTGCGCGAGCCCGTTCAGACGGGAATCAAGGCGATTGACTCGATGATTCCGATCGGGCGCGGGCAGCGCGAATTGATCATCGGCGACCGCCAAACGGGAAAGACCGCCATCATCCTCGACACGATCTTGAATCAGCGCGGCGGCGATTTGATCTGCATTTATTGCGCCATCGGACAGAAACGCTCGACCATCGCGCAGTTGATCAAGACGCTGACCGACTACAACGCCATGGACTATACGATTGTAGTGGCGGCGTCGGCAGCGGAACCCGCGACGATGCAATACATCGCCCCGTTTGCGGCGTGTGCGATGGGGGAGTTCTTCCGCGACAGCGGGCGGCACGCCGTCTGCTTCTACGATGATCTTTCAAAGCACGCGCAGGCCTACCGCGAGATTTCGCTGTTGCTGCGGCGTCCTCCGGGGCGCGAGGCGTACCCGGGCGACGTCTTTTTCCTTCACTCGCGTTTGCTGGAGCGCGCCGCAAAGCTGAGCGACGCGGGCGGAGCCGGCTCGCTGACCGCTCTTCCCGTAATCGAAACGCAAGCGGGCGACGTTTCAGCGTACATTCCGACAAACGTGATTTCGATTACCGACGGACAGATCTTCCTCGAAGCCGATCTGTTCAACGCAGGAATCCGTCCCGCGATTAACGCCGGCATCTCCGTAAGCCGCGTGGGCGGCAACGCACAGATCAAAGCGATGCGGCAGGTCGCCGGCAGCCTTCGACTCGATCTCGCGCAATACCGCGACCTCGCTGCGTTCGCGCAGTTCGGCACGGAGCAGCTCGACAAGGCCACGCAGGCGCAGCTCGCTCGCGGGCAGCGTCTGACGGAGATTCTGAAGCAGGACCAGTACCAGCCGTTGCCGGTCGAAAAACAGGTTCTGATCGTCTTTGCGGGCGCGAACAAGTACCTCGACGATCTGCCGGTCGACGAATGTCGGCGGTTCGAACTCGAGATGTATCCGTTCCTGGACACCAATTACAGCGGGTTGTTGAAGACGCTGCAGGAGAAGAAAGCTTTCGACGACGCACTGCGCGCCGAAGCCATCAAGGCGCTCGATGCGTTCAAGGAGCGCTTCGTGGCTTCGCTGAACGCGTCTGGCGCCGACTGAACCAGGCATTCATGCCCACACTTCTCGACTATCGGCGCCGCATCCGGTCCGTGAAGAGCACGCAGCAGATAACGCGCGCGATGAAGTTCGTCGCGGCGGCAAAGCTGCGCCGGGCACAGGAAGGCGTGTTCGCGGCACGGCCGTACGCGTTCGAGATTATCCGTGTGCTGCGCTCCGCGGCGGCGCGCATGGAGACGACGGCGCACCCGCTCCTCGAGCGGCGGCCCGAAGAGCGGCTGCTGGTGATGGTTTTGACCGGCGACCGCAGCCTTTGCGGCGCGTTCAACACAAACGTCCTACGGCGCGCGACCGCATTCCTTCGCGAGCATTCGTCGCAGAAGCGCGACATCCTGGTAGTCGGCAAGAAAGGCCGGGACACGCTGCGGAAGCGGGGTTTCACCTTCGTCGGCGAGTATCTGAACGTTTCGAGCCAGGTGGACTTTTCGAAGGCAAAGGAAATTGCCACACGCATTGCGGAGCTTTATACGAGCAAAGAAGTCGATGCGGTCTACGCCGTCTATAACGAATTCAAGAACGTGATGGTGCAGAAGTTGCGCGCCGAGAAATTGCTTCCGGTCGATCCGGCGGTCGTCGCGCCGGAAACCGAAGGGGAATCAGCGAGCGCCTCGGCCCAGGAGCTGCCACACGCACCTTCGCCGGGTGGGCAGTCCTTGGTCGACTACATCTACGAGCAGCCCATACAGGAGATTTTCGATCGACTGGTCCCGCGGTATCTTGAATCGGAGGTTTTCCGCGTCCTGCTCGAATCCGCCGCGGCGGAACACGCGGCGCGAATGACGGCCATGGATTCCGCCACGCGCAACGCATCCGAGCTGATCGACAAATTGACTTTGCAGATGAACAAGATTCGCCAGGCGGGTATCACGAAGGAGCTGATCGAAATCGTGAGTGGAGCCGCTTCGGCAACTGAGTAGGCGTCACGAGAAGGTCGCGGTTTACAGAAACTGAGGAGTTCGAAGCAATGGCAAACGAGGCAAAGAACGTCGGACACGTCATCGAGGTCATCGGACCCGTGGTGGACGTGCAGTTCGAGGAGCATCACCTGCCCCTCATTTACAACGCGGTGCACATCACGAGCGAGGGGTTCGACGTCCCGGAGCCGATGGACATCATTGCGGAGGTCCAGCAACACCTCGGCGAAGGGCGCGTCCGCTGCGTGGCGATGAAACCGACGGAAGGGCTTGTCCGCGGAATGAAGGCGGAGGACCTAGGCATACCGATCGAGGTACCCGTTGGGCGGGCAACACTGGGACGAGTGCTCAACGTCCTTGGTGAGCCGGTGGACAAGCTCGGCGACGTGAAGACCGACAAGCGATATTCGATTCATCGCCCGGCGCCGTCGCTCGACGACCAATCCACCTCTCTCGAGATGTTCGAAACGGGAATCAAGGTGGTCGACCTGATCGAGCCGTACCTCAAGGGAGGGAAGATTGGCCTATTCGGCGGCGCGGGCGTCGGCAAGACGGTTCTAATTCAAGAGTTGATCCACAACGTCGCGATGAAGCACGGCGGCGTGTCCGTTTTCGCAGGAGTGGGCGAGCGGACGCGCGAAGGCAACGACTTGTGGCTCGAGATGCAGGAGTCAGGTGTCGTGGTGCCGGGCAACTCGGAGAAATCGCGCTGCGCCCTGATTTATGGACAGATGACCGAGCCGCCCGGTGCGCGCTTGCGAGTCGGCTTGACCGGCCTGACCGTGGCGGAGTACTTCCGCGACGAAGAGCATCTCGACGTGCTGCTCTTTATCGACAACATCTTCCGGTTCGTGCAGGCAGGCTCGGAAGTGTCGGCGCTGCTCGGCCGCATGCCGTCCGCCGTGGGCTATCAGCCCAACCTGAATACCGAAATTGGCGAGCTCGAGGAACGTATCACCTCGACGAAGCACGGCTCGATTACCTCCGTGCAAGCGGTCTATGTGCCTGCGGACGATTACACCGATCCGGCTCCGGCGGCGACGTTCAGCCACTTGGATGCAACGACGAACTTGAGCCGGCAAATCGTCGAACGCGGCATTTATCCCGCCGTCGATCCCCTCGCCAGCTTTTCGCGCATCCTCGATCCGCGCATCGTGGGACAGGACCACTACAGTGTGGCGCGAAGTGTGAAGTCTGTGCTCCAACGCTACAAGGAGCTTCAGGACATCATCGCGATCCTCGGCATCGAAGAGCTTTCCGACGAAGACAAGCAGACCGTGGGCCGCGCACGCAAAATCGAAAAGTTCCTTTCCCAGCCGATGTTCGTCGCGGCGCAGTTCACCGGCCTGGAAGGAAAATACGTCAAGGTGGAAGACACCGTGCGCGGCTTCAAGGAAATCGTCGAAGGCAAACACGACGATCTTCCCGAGCAGGCGTTTTACATGGTCGGAACGATTGAAGAGGCCCACGAGAAGGCGGAGAAGATTGCCGCGGTAGCTTAGCGCCGCGCGAATCGAGAAGAGAGTCGATGCTGCCGGAGAATATCGAACTCGAAGTCGTGACGCCCGAGCGTCTCGTCCTGCACGAGGACGTGAAGTCCCTCGAGATACCGGGCAAGGACGGCTATCTGGGCATCTTGCCGGGCCATGCTCCGCTGATCACGGAACTCGGGATTGGTGTGCTCACTTATCGCACTGACGGCGCCCCCCATTGCCTCACGGTCATGCAGGGCTACGCGGAGGTTCTGCCGGATCGCGTGATCGTTCTGGCCGAGATTTCCGAGCGCGCGGAAGAGATAGACGTCGACCGCTGCCGCCAGGCCATGCAAAGGGCGCAGGACCAGCTTTCGAAGGCGGGCTCGCCCGACGTCGATTGGCAGCACGCGAGCCTGGCCCTGGAACGCGCCGTGACGCGCCTGCAAGCGGCATCGAAGAGCGGCGACTGAATCCCGCGGCTCAGTACCGCATCGAATATTACGGGTTGAGTGCAGCGGCTTCGCGGACAGATTTTCCTTCCGATATCTCATGCTGCAAAATATAGGGAATGGCTGAAGTCACCGTTTACAGTACGTGCTGGTGCTGCGATTGCCGGCGCGCCAAACAGTTCCTTCGCGAACGAGGCGTCACCTTCCGCGAGGTCAATATCGACGAGACTCCGGACGCGGAAGAGCTGGTGATGCGCGTCAACGAGGGTCTCCGCAAGGTTCCCACGATCGAGGTCGACGGGCGATTCTTCTCCTGCAGTCCGTTCGATCCTTACCAACTTGCCGAGGAACTCAAGTTACCTCTGAACTCTGACAAGAGGTGAGCGATGGTTGGCGATCGGTTCTTTCAATTCCCTTCCAGGACGCAAGAAGCCAGGGCCGAATAGTCGTTCACTGCACCAGGCCGGCGCCGCGTGTCATGACTCCGGCCACTCGGAGGTCTGGCGTGAGGACAACGAGATCGGCATCGGCGCCGACGGCGATGATACCCTTCTTGCCAGCCACACCCAGCCTTCGAGCCGGAAGAACGGTGGCCATCCGAACGGCGTCGATCAGAGGAACGCCCAATGAAACCAGGTTCCTCAGCGCACGATCGAGAGTGAGGGTGCTTCCCGCAAGCTTGCCTTCCGAATTGCGGCACACGCCGTCGCGTACTTCAACTTCGAGCGTACCGAGACGGTAATTCCCATCCGGCATCCCGGTAGCGGCGGTGCCGTCGCTCACCGCAAGAACCGTGTCAAATCCCTTCGTTCCCAGCAAGACCTGAATCGCCGGCCCGGCAACGTGCACGAGGTCCGCGATAATCTCCGCGGTCACCTCGGGATCCGTCATCACGGCGGCGATCACGCCCGGATCGCGGTGCGAGAATGGGCGCATCGCGTTAAAGGTGTGGACGGCGTGATGTGCTCCTGCGCGAATCGCTTCCCTTGCTTGCTCGTAGTTTGCGTCCGTGTGGCCCATCCCGACGACAAGACCCGCTGCCGCTGCGTGCGTCACGAGCTCGATCCCACCGGAGACTTCAGGAGCGACGGTAATCATCCGCACGAATCCTTCCGCAGCTTCCAGGAATTTTCCGAGAACTTCGATGGAAGGCTTCGCAATTGACTCCGCTGGGTGAACACCACGCCGCGCTTTGCTGATGAAGGGACCTTCGAGATGAATGCCGAGAACGTCGGCGGCCAGGCGGCCGTTCTCTTCCGGGTTCTCGCGTTTGCGAATGTAACGCGCGATGCCCTCGAGGCTCTTGCAAGTGTCATCAGTCGGCGCGGTGACGGTGGTTGCCACAATGGATGTCGTTCCGTAGCGCGCCACCGTGGAAGTAACGCGATCGAGAGCCCGCCCATTGGCTTCCATCACATCATGGCCTCCGGCGCCGTGTATGTGAATGTCCACGAAACCGGGCACGACCGTCATTCCGGCCGCCACATAATCGAGCGCGCCCTCCGGAACGGTCACCTGGTCGCGGTGGCCGAGCGCGACGATCCGGCCGCCTTCCACGAGGATGACTGCGTCCGCCAGTGGCTCCTGCGGGGTCAGGACGTTGCTCGCGTAGATCGCGATGGGAGGCATCGGCGAACATGCTACCCAACTCGGCTGGAAAATCACAGTCCGAGTCCTTGCATACTTTCCCTCGTCCGCTACAATCGGGTGTCGCTACTCGGAGGAGAGTGAATGGCTTACGAAAAGGGTTATCTGGCGAGGAAAAGGCAGCAGCGCCGCCGCAAAGTGGCCAAAGCCAAGATCAAGCTGTACGAACAGGGAAAGCTCAAGCATGACCAGTTGAACGCGCTCGCAAAGAAGTTCCTGAGCCGCAAGCTGCGAGCGATCAAGAAAGCCGAATAAAAAGCAAAAGGGCGAGCCGACTGGTTCGGGCTCGCCCTCTCTCGTCTTGCGCCGTTCCCCGCCAGGGACGGCGGCTGATGCTGCGTTAGTTGCCAGAGTTCTGCGCGTGCGTCGTTTGCGCCTTTGGCACGCTCAGATAGCCGGTGATCTTGTTCTTCCCCACCGTGTTCACGACGAACTCAAGAGGGGCGTGGCCGTTGCCGCGCGTGAAGAAGTAGATCGGCTCGTTCACCGAACGGTTCTTCTTGTCGTACCGAGCGTCGTCCACGTAGAGGGCAACCGTGTATACGTTCCTCTTCGGGTTGACGCCGCGCAGCTCCACCATCATGTCTCCCACCTTCTCGCGCTGGCCCTTCTTGTTGATCGTGAACTCGTAGTAGTCCCGCTCGCCAAGCCGGCGGAGTTCATCGATCTCATCGTGGTTCTTCGCGATAAGGGTTCCGAATTCACCACGGGTCATGTTCAGGCTGTTCTTGGTGCTCTCGAGATCGGTCTTGACGCCGTCGACATCCGTTCCGATCTTGTTCACATCATCTACGCTGGCCTTCGTCGCAAGCTGGCCGTTCAGGCTGTTCTGCAAGTCCGAAAGCTGCTTGGCGTCGTCTTCCTTGATTTGCGCTGCTTGCTTGCGGGCTCGCGACAACTCACCCTGAGTCAGCTTCATCTTGTCGGTCACGACGCTCAGCTCGCCCTGCAGCTGCGCGTTCGTGTCCTCAGCCTTCGCGAGCCGTTGGCCCAATACGTCTTCCGACTGCTTGAATTGCTGCGTCTGCGTTGCCAGGGTCTGCTCCAGCGCCTTCGACCGGTTCGAAGCCGTCCAACCGGCGCCCAGCGCGACCAACGAAACCACTGCCAGTGCGACTACGACGATCCCGATCCAACGGGGCGCAGTCGCTTCCTGGACGATCATGTCATGCCGTTCCTCGCTCATGCTTCCTCTCCTCCGTAAAATCCCTTGCGGACATACAGGGGAGCACGCCCGGAACCAAATCGGCCTCCCCTCCCAGAGGTACTCCTAAGTTATTCGCGCAATGCCACTTAGCTACAGAGGCGCGTGAATTCCACTCTGCGGAGCCGTTTGCAATAGCCTGCAATTTTTACGCGAGTGCGATGCTTTCTGCGCGGTTCGAATTCGAGGGTTTCCAGGGCCTTCTCAACCGTTGTGGGGGAGCCTGGATAGGGTACTGGAACCAGACTCCCTCGAAGCGTGGCTAGCGCGTTACCGTCATATTCCGCAGCTCTGCGATTCGATCTGCCAGCGGCGGATGCGTGCTGAACAAGCCCGAGAACACCTGACCCGCCGACAACGGCGCCACAATCATCAGCGCGGACGTGGTGGGCGGCACATTCATCGGGATCCGCTTGTTGTAAGCGCCCAGCTTCTCGAGTGCGCTGATCAACCCGTAGGGATGGCCGACCATTTTCGCGCCGGAGGCATCGGCCTGATATTCGCGCTGCCGCGAGATTCCCAACTGAAGGAGCAGGGCCCCCAGCGGAGCGAGGATCAACATCAGGAGCCCGATCAGACCGTTTCCACGCCGGCGATCGCCGCCTCCACCAAACCAGAAGCCCATCCGCGCGCTCCATGTGACGGCGCCGGCAAGCGTCGCCGCGATCGAAGATGTCAGAATGTCATAGTTTCGGACATGCGAAAGCTCGTGGGCAATCACGCCTTCGAGTTCGTCGTCGTTCATCAGATCCATCAGGCCCTGCGTCACCGCCACCGACGCGTGGCTCGGATTGCGCCCGGTTGCGAACGCGTTTGGCGCCGGCTGCGGGATCAAGTACAGCTTCGGCATGGGCAGACTCGCCTTGCCAGACAGCCGTTCCATCACCGCGTACAGCCGCGGCCCCTGCTCCCTGGTAATCGGTTGCGCTCCCGCGGACGCCAGCGCAATCTTGTCCGAGAAGAAATATGCGACGCCGTTCATGACGATCGCCACGCCCAGAGCCATCGTCATCCCGCCGCGCCCGCCGAACGCCCCTCCAATCGCCATCAGCAGCAACGTGAGAGCCGTCAGTAAGAATGCAGTCTTGAACGTTTTCATGGTCGTGTTCCCCTAGCGCCTTACCGGGCGGCGCCTGCCTTCGCAGATTCTTTTGCGAACTTCATCTCATCCGCCTTCGGATCTGCGTCCACCACTACTGTATCCCCGGGGCGCACTTCCCCGTCGAGAATTCGCATTGCCAGTGGGTCTTGAATCAAGCGCTGAATCGCGCGCTTCATCGGGCGCGCTCCGTATGCCGGGTCGTACCCTTCGCGCAGGAGCAACGCCTTGGCCGCCGACGTCAGCTTGATCGTCACCTGGCGCTCCGCAAGCCGCTTGGTCACCTGCGCGAGTTGCAAGTCGACGATGCGCTCGATCTGCTCCTTGCCCAGCGGGCGGAACAGCACGATGTCGTCGATGCGGTTCAGAAACTCCGGCCGGAAGAGTTCGCGAAGAGCGGCGATCGCTTGTTCGCGAGCCTTCTTGGGATCCTTTTCCGCCAGCTCGAAGATAGCGGCCGAGCCAACGTTCGAAGTCATGATGACTACGGTATTCCGAAAATCGACCGTCCGGCCCTTGCCGTCCGTCAGGCGGCCATCCTCCAGAATCTGCAGCAGCACGTTGAAAACGTCCGGATGCGACTTCTCGATTTCATCCAGCAACACCACCGAATATGGCCGGCGGCGCACTTGCTCCGTAAGTTGCCCGCCCTCTTCGTAGCCCACATATCCCGGGGGCGCGCCGATCATCCGCGCCACCGAGTGCTTCTCCATATATTCGGACATGTCGAGGCGCACCATGGCGCGCTCGTCGTCAAACAGAAACTCCGCGAGCGCCCGTGCAAGCTCCGTCTTCCCCACACCGGTCGGTCCCAAAAAGAGGAACGAACCGATGGGACGATTCGGATCGCTCAGGCCCGAGCGGCTCCGCCGAATCGAGTTCGCCACACTCGCCAGCGCCGCGTCCTGCCCGACCACGCGCTGCCGCAGCCGCTCCTCCATGTGTACGAGCTTCTGAATCTCGCCCTCGAGCAAGCGTCCGACCGGAATTCCGGTCCACTTGCTCACAACCTTCGCGATCTCCTCTTCGCCCACCTCTTCCTTCAGCATCGGGTGGTCTTTCTGCAGTTGCGCGAGGTGATCCTGTGCCTTCTTCAATTCCTGCTCGGCCGCAGTGAGCTTGCCATAGCGAATTTCCGCCACGCCCGAAAGATCACCGGCGCGCTCGTAGCGCTGCTCCTCCGCCTTGAGCTGTTCGATCAGCTCTTTCTGCTTTCGGATCCGGCCGATCGCTTCCTTTTCGGTCTGCCAGCGCGCTTTCAACGCGTTCGATTGCTCGCGCAGAGTGCTCAGTTCCTTCTCGATCTGCGAAAGGCGCGCGCGGGAATGCTCGTCCGATTCCTTGCGCAGCGCTTGCCGCTCGATCTCAAGCTGCAGAATGCGCCGCTCGATCTCGTCGATCTCGGTCGGCAGCGAATCAATCTCCATGCGCAATCCGGCGGCGGCTTCGTCGATCAGGTCGATCGCTTTGTCCGGCAGGAAACGGTCGGTGATGTAGCGCTGGGAAAGCATGGCCGCCGCGACGATCGCCGCGTCCTTGATGCGCACTCCGTGATGGACTTCGTAGCGCTCCTTCAGGCCACGCAAAATCGCAATCGTGTCCTCCACAGAAGGCTCGCCGATGAAGACCGGTTGGAAACGACGCTCCAGCGCTGGGTCTTTCTCAATGTACTTCCGGTATTCGTTTAGGGTGGTAGCACCAATGGCCCGGAGCTCGCCCCGCGCTAGTGCCGGCTTCAGCATGTTCGAGGCATCCATCGACCCTTCCGCCGCACCGGCTCCAACCAACGTGTGCAGCTCGTCGATGAAAAGAATGATCTGACCCTCGGATTCCGTGACTTCCTTCAAGAGAGCCTTCAGGCGGTCTTCAAACTCGCCGCGATATTTCGCGCCCGCAACCATCGCCGCCAGGTCCAGCGCGACGATGCGCTTCGGCTTCAGCACCTCCGGAACGTCGCCCGCAATGATTCTCTGCGCGAGGCCCTCGACGATCGCCGTCTTGCCCACGCCCGGCTCGCCGATCAGGACCGGATTGTTCTTCGTGCGCCGCGCAAGGATCTGCATGACCCGGCGAATTTCTTCGTCGCGCCCGATCACCGGATCGAGTTTGCCGCGGCGCGCCAGTTCCGTCAGCTCGCGCCCATACTGTTCGAGCGCGCGGTAGGTGGCTTCGGGACTCTGCGACGTCACGCGGTGGCTACCGCGAATCGACGTCATGGCCTGCAGGATGGCGTCGTGGCTCGCGCCTTCACGTGCCAGCAGCCGCCCGGCTGGATCGCGGTCGGCCGCCGCAATCCCGAGCAAAATGTGCTCGGTCGAGACGTATTCGTCCTTCAGGCGCTGCGCCTCGTCAAAGGCCCGCTCCAGAGCCTCATTGGAAGCGCGGCTCAGGAACTGGTCCGAGACGCCCGAAACCTTCGGCAACCGTTGCGCTTGCTTTTCGATCTCGCCGGCTAGGCGCGCAGGCGCCACCCCCAGCTTCTCGAGAAGCGGCGGCACGACGCCGTCGCCCTGCGCGATCAGCGCCCAAAGAAGATGCAGCGGCTCGATTTGCTGCTGCCCCGAACGCGCTGCCATCTCCTGCGCGCCCTGAAGGGCCTCCTGGGCCTTCACCGTCAATTTGTCCATTCGCAACACGGTCAAATTCTCTCACTTTCGATGCACACGCAAAAGGGGGCCGGCCTTTCGTCGGCCCCCTTCTTCGGGCCGCTCGATGTTACTTGTGGCCGTTCGATACGTTGATCTTTACCTGCTTCGGCTTCGATTCCGCCCGCTTCGGGAGCGCAACGGTCAGCACGCCGTTCTTGTAGCTGGCCTTGATGGCTTCTGTGTCGACGGTATTCGGCAAGCTGAAGCTACGGCTGAAGGAGCCATACGCCCGCTCAACGCGGAGGTAATTGTCTTCCTTCACGCTCTCTTCGAACTTCCGCTCGCCGCGAACCGTAAGCATGTTGTTCTCGACGCGCACATCAATGTCCTTCTCTGCCACGTCGGGCAGGTCCGCCTTGATCACAAGCTCGTTCTCCGTCTCGTAGATATCTACGGCCGGAGCCCAGGTTGTTAGATTCGAATTCTCCGGGCTGCCCTTGAACGAAGTGTCAAAGAGCCGGTTGACCTGCTCCTGCAACGTGGAGAGGTTCCGAAATGGTTCCCAACGGGTAATCGCATTCATCTTAGCTTCTCCTCTTGAAGTTGTCGCTATATATTAGCGCAGGCAAATAATATAATATGCGCGTCTTCATGTCAAGCATGATCGAGAAGACACCGCCTCGGCGGTCCGCGCTTAATGGCACTACGGTAAGACCCTTAGAATTAAGCACTTAAGATAGTGCGTCTCCGACATCGTCAGCAGGATGGGATGGTCCTTCGCTTGGGTTCTCCGGTCGACAACGGCGATCGCCTTGTGCGCATCGTTCGCCGCCTCCGCGACAATCTGGAGAAATAGTGCTTCGGTGATGTGGTAGGAGCACGAGCAGGTTATCAGGAATCCTCCCGGCTCGAGGATTCTGAGAGCGCGCAGGTTGATTTCCTTGTATCCCCGGTGGGCGGCGGCGATGCTGTCACGGTTCTTCGCGAAGGCGGGCGGGTCGAGAATCACGGCGTTGAAGCGGCGTCCGGCGTCGTCGTACGCCTTAAGGACGTCGAACGTGTTCCCCTCGCGGAAGTGGACGTTTGAGATGGAGTTCAGTTCCTGGTTGCGCTTGGCCGCTGTCACTGCTGCGGGAGCCATGTCGATCGCCTCCACGTGGTCGCACTTGTCGGCGATCGTGAGCGCGAAGGCTCCCTGGTAGCTGAAGCAGTCGAGCACCTCGCCCGACGAATAGCGCCGGGCCGCCCAGTGGTTCTCCCGCTGGTCGAGAAACGATCCGGTCTTCTGGCCCTTCTGGAGATCGTAGAGAAAGGAAATCCCGTTCTCCTTGGCGGAGATTTCGGCGGGGATTGAACCGTGCAGAACGCTGACTCGCTGATCCAGGGCCTCCAGTAGGCGTACCTTTGGGTCGTTTCGTTCGAGGATTCCTTTTGGAGAAAGCAGTTCCACGAGGATCTCGACAAAGGTCTCCTTGTGGCGCTCCGTCCCCTGGCTAAGTGTTTGGACGACAAGGTAGTCGCCGTAGCGGTCCACGATGAGGGACGAAAGCAGATCCGCCTCGCCATAGATGAGTCTGTACGCCTCCGTGTTCTCCACGATTCGCTTGCGATATTCCACGGCTTGCTGGATGCGCTCGGCGAAAAAAGCCCGGTCGACAGATACGTCCCGGGGAGTCAGGAGCCGCACCGCGATCTGCGATTTGTCGCTATAAAAAGCGCGTCCCTGGAAGCGCCCGCGCTCATCCTGGAGGCGCACGATCGCGCCGGACTCGGCTTGCGCCGACCGAATATCGCTGCGATAGATCCACAGGTGTCCCGAGCGTAAGCGCTCGACGCCTCGCGAGCTAATTACAACGGAGCCTTCTGCCACGTTTTCATGCCTCGTGAAACGAACAAGCCGGCCGATTCGCTACAATGGCACTCTGAAAGGACGCAGACAGTCCACTGAACGACATAGGTGGCGCGGCGTTGTTCTCTTAACATACTTGAAGCGCCCGTGCCAATCGCTCAGCCTGAACCGGCGCTCGAGACACGGAATGAACCTCAGCGACTTCGATTACGATTTGCCACCGGACCGGATTGCGCAGCGCCCGCTCGCCGAGCGGGATGCTTCCCGGATGTTGCTCCTCGATCGGCAGGCGGGCTCGTGGCAGGATCGGCAGTTTCGCGAGTTGCCGCAGTTGCTGCGCGGCGATGAACTCGTCGTCGTGAACAATGCCCGCGTGGTTCCGGCCCGGCTTTTTGGCCGCCGCTGCGGCATCCACGCGGAGCCGCTTGGCCGCAACAATCCCGCTCGACACGAATTCCTGCAGACGCAAATCGAGGTGCTGCTCGTTCGCCAGATCGCACCCGACACCTGGGAAACCCTTGTGCGTCCCGGGCGTAAGGTGCCCACAGGAGAGCGAATCGTTTTCGGCGAGGGTGAACTGGAAGCGCAGGTCGAGGGCCGCGGGCCGTATGGTGTGCGCGTTCTTCGTTTCCAGTCCAGGGATGGCTTTCACGAGGCTCTTGGCCGGCTCGGACACATACCTTTGCCGCCGTACATCAAACGCGCCGACGAGCCGCTGGACCGCGACCGGTATCAGACGGTCTACGCGGGCAAGGGAACGGCCGTGGCGGCGCCGACGGCCGGCCTGCACTTCACGCCCGAAGTTCTCGCACGGCTGTGCGCCAGAGGAATTGAGATTGCCGAGATTACGCTTGATGTCGGCCTGGGAACCTTTGAGCCGATACGCACTGCGAATCTCGAGGATCACAAGATCCACGCCGAGGCGTATGAAATCTCCGGATCCGCCGCAGCGTCCATTGACCGAGCGAAGCGCGAAAAGCGCCCCGTTCTTGCTGTGGGAACCACGGTTGTCCGTGCCTTGGAGGACTGCGCCGAAGAAAGCGCGGGGACTCCGCAACCGGTGAGCGCGGGTAAGCGCGAGGCGGAAATATTCCTGTATCCCGGCAAGCCCTTTCGAGTTGTGGACCAGCTGCTCACGAACTTTCACCTCCCTCAATCGAGCCTGCTCGCGCTGGTGGCGGCGTTCGCCGGACGCGAGAACATTTTGCGCGCCTACCGGCATGCCGTTGAGTCCGGCTACCGCTTTTACAGCTATGGCGACTGCATGTTGATCCGATGACCCGCGTCGCGGCCTCTTGAGCCATCCTCTTGCGCCATTACGTGCAACCGGAGGCGGGTTTGACTATAATTCGCCCGCTCGGTGGGTACCGCCATGCGTTACTTGATTCTCAGCGATATACATGCGAACGTCACGGCCCTGGATGCCGCTCTCGATGCGGCGAAGGGACGGTGGGAGAAGGCGGTTTGTCTCGGCGACGTCGTCGGATACGGCCCCGATCCCAATGAGGTGATTGACCGCGTTCGATCGCTGGACGCCGTAACGATCCGCGGGAATCACGACAAGGCAGCGAGCGGTGCAGCGGACGCGGAGGATTTCAACCCTGTTGCGCGCGCGGCGGCGCTTTGGACGCGGCAACAGCTCCGCCCTGAAAATCGGGAGTGGCTCGAAAACCTCCCAACCGGCCCGATGCCTGTGAACGGTTTCCACATCGTCCATGGGGCCGTGCGGGACGAGGACGAATACGTCTTCTCTCCCGTGCAGGCGCTCGACAGCCTCCTTGAGGCCCCTTCGCCGGTCACGTTCTTCGGCCACACGCACCTTCAGGGCGCGTTCACGCTGCGCGACGAACACGTGGACGCCCTCCACTTCAAGCCGGCCGGCGACCATCCCTTTTCGCCGCTCACCGTGGAACCTGGCACGACGTATCTGTTGAATCCTGGGTCCATCGGGCAGCCGCGAGACGGAAACTCGCGCGCGGCGTTCGCGATCGCCGATCTTCCGAACAACTCAGTCGAATTCTGGCGAGTTCCCTACAACATAGAAGCCGTACAGAAAAGGATGGAAGCCGCCGGCCTGCCGGAAGCGCTGATTTTGCGCCTTTCGTTTGGCCGCTAGGTGGCCGTAACTCAATGGACCCCGAACCCACAACGCAACGTGATCAAGCGAGCCGGTTCCCGGCGACGTTCGTCGTGGGACTCGTTGTCGTCTTTGTGCTGGCTGCGTGCGCGGTCCTCCTATCGAAGTACTCGCATTCGCGCCAGGTCGCTACGGCTGCCGCAAAGCTGCCGTTTGGTCGGGTCGAGCAGGCGTACGCTCCCAGCGTTCACTTCGACAACATCCAGATGGCTCGCGCGACCAATCTGCTCAACCAGCAGTTCACCTATGTGGCGGGAACCCTTTCGAACACGGGCACGCGGTCGATTGCCGGCTTGGCCGTGACGCTGGAGTTCTATGATCCCTTCAAGCAGACCGTACTGCGCGACACCGAGCAGCTAATCAGCCGCACCGGCCCGCCGTTGGGGCCCGGCCAGCAGCGCGATTTTCAAATCACTCTGGAACGTGTTCCCGCGGAATGGAATCAGCAGTATCCTTCCTTCCGCATCATCGGCCTCGTACTGCAGTAGCGGTTGCAAGTCTGTCTCTAAACGAAGGATCGGTCGTCTATGGATGACTGGGCCGAGCTCGATCGCGCCTTACAGGACTTGGTGGCGTCAGGGGCCATTGAAGTTCGGGAGGACGGCGAATGGCTGGCCGGCCTCTCCACCCTCCATTACGAAGTGCGCCGCAGCGGCAAGTCGGCGCTCGTGCACCTCTGGTCCGACGAACGAACCCTCGCGCGGCGAGTCCTGCGCGTCAAGGAACAATCGACGGAGCGGCTGGTGCTGGAAGTTCAGCGTTTCGGACGCTCGCGGCCCGGCCGCCTGGAATTTCTTCGCACGGACTCCCCGCGCGCGGCCGGACGCATCACGCGTGAGCAATTTCGCGCGCGCTTTCGCCGCTTCCTCGCCGAGCGCTTCCCCGACTCCACTGTCGATTCCCTCTCCGCTTCTCCCGATCTCGAGCACTCGTTCTCCGGCGTCTACGTTCGGGGCCGCATGCACGAAGGGACTCACGAGCACGCCTTGATCGCCATCGCGCCCGGCGAGAACTCCACGGCGGTCGAAGGAATTCTTACGTTTGGCATCCTCTGGCTCGATTGGTGCCGGAGCCATGCGGACAAACGCGCGGTCGACGGCCTGCGCGTGTTTCTTCCCGAGGGAACCAGCCGGTTCATTCGTGAACGCTCTCTCGGCCTTGCCTCGCACGCGCGCCTCGAGATCTTCGAATTCAACGAACGCGAACAGCGAGTCCAAAGAATGGATCCGGCGGACGTTGGAAACCTGGAGAGCTGGCTCGTGCCGCGCCGGGACGTCGAGTGCGACCTCGCAGCCGCGCGCGATGCCGTCGCGAGAGTCCGCTCGCTTGCTCCGCAGGGGTCCGAACTGGCCGGCAACCTGACGGCTCGAAGCGTGCCGGGCACGCATGAGGTCGCGCTGTGCTTCCGCGGGCTGGAGTTCGCGCGATGGTCGCGAGAAGGAATCACGTTCGGCTTGACCGACGCTCGCGAACGCCTCACCGAGAGAACGCAGCCGCGCCTCGAGCGCCTCGCCCGCGATCTCGATTTGCATCGCCGTTCGCTCGCGAGTGGAACAAATCATCCGCTTTACCGCGCGGCTCCGGAGCGCTGGCTCGAAACGCTGGTGCTTGAGGAGCCGGCGAGAGTCAACGCCCAGCTCCATCCGCGATATTTGTACTCGGAAGTGCCGGCGCTCGCGGCCGGCGATCGCGGCGTACTGGACCTGCTCGGAGTCACGCTGCGCGGGCGGCTCGTCGTGATCGAACTGAAAGCATCCGAAAATATTCAGCTGCCGATGCAGGCGGTCGATTACTGGCTGCGAGTGCGTCGCCATCAGCGCATCGGGGACTTTCAGCGATTCGGCTATTTCGCGGGCGTCGAGATCAGCCCGGAGCCGCCGCTGGTGTGGCTGGTGGCGCCGGCGCTGCGTTTCCATGCCGCCACGGACACGCTCGTGAAATATTTGTCGCCCGAAATTCATGTGACGCGAATCGGGATCAACGAGAACTGGCGCAGAGGCGTGAAAGTGGTCTTTCGACAGTGAGGGCCGATTTCGCACCGCCTCGAATGCTCGAAAAAAAGGAAGGGAAGCGGCCTGGAGTGAACCAGCACCACTTCCCGGGGTGTGTCCTAGAAGTGTTTGATTGATTAGACGCTCCGCGGCGGAAAAGGTTGCATGAAGCGTCGAATCGATCGAAAAAATTCTTCTACAGTGAATCTAGTAGAAGAGATACTTGCGCCACTTCTCGTCCCGATGCCCGATCAAGCGCATGAGCTGGCGCGAAGTGTGCAGGGTGAAGGGCCGGGGCCGGCGCTGAAGCTTGAGTCCCGCCTCCTCCGGCGTGCGATCGCCCTTGTGATTGTTGCAGGCGTAGCAGCAGGCCACGAGGTTCTCCCACGACGAGCGGCCGCCCCGCGAGCGGGGCATGACGTGGTCGAGCGTCAGTTCGGACGCAGGAAAAGCGTTGCCGCAAAACTGGCAGGTGTTGCGGTCGCGCAGGAGAATGTTTTTGCGCGAGAGAGCGCGGCTCTGTTGCGGAATATGCCGGTATGTGAGCAGGCGAATCACGGAAGGCACCTGCACGGACTTCGATGTGGAGTGCACCTCGGTGTGATTCGTCTCTTCCGCCTGAGCGACGCCCTTCAGCATCAGCACGAGAGCGCGGCGCACGGCCGTCACATTAATCGGCTCGAAGGTGGCGTTGAGCACCAGGACGGGAGCCTGCATCACGGAGGGGCGGGCGGCAGGCGAAACGACGACGTTCGAGGCGACGTGGTCCGGCACAACGCCGCTCAGCGCCACGTTCGGCCGCGGACGTAACCCACCCTTGAGCCGGTTGTCCATTCGGTTCGCCCCTAAATAGTCCGAAAATCCTCCGAGTTATCGGATGCGCCCTGAGCCTCAGCGGTTTCTTTGCCCAGGCTCTCCAACGGCTGTCTTGCATGCTGCCGGGACCATCCGGGTACCACGCGGGCCACGGTGAGGCCCAAAACCGCGGCGGCTCCGGCCTTCTTGAGCGCGCGAGAGCAAGAATCCAGCGTCGCGCCGGTCGTCAATACATCATCTACCAGCAGGACGCGGAGGTTGTCAACTCTGGCCCCTTCGCGGGTCGCGTAGGCGCCACGTACAGAGGTCCAACGCTCGGTTCGGGAGAGGACAAGCTGGGCGGGCCGCGGCCTGGTTCGCACGAGAAGGTACGAGCCGAATTTCACGCCAATTTTCTTGGCGAGCGGCCGCGCAATCATCTCCGCCTGATTGTAGCCGCGCTCGCGAAGCCGGTCAGGATGGAGCGGAACGGGAACGACGAGATCGACCCGCGATATTTCCGGATCGCGGGAGATCATCTCCGCCAATCGCGCGGCGAACCAATCGCCGAGGCGCCGCACGCCTTCGTACTTCAGCAGCACAACGGCACTCGAGAGGGCGTCGTCATAGACGGCGTAGCTGCGCGCCCGTTGAAACGCGTAGAAGCCGACACGGCAAAGACGGCAGAGCGGCTGAATGGCATCCGCAGACACAACGGAGATGAAGGGGCGGCCGCAGCAATGACACATGGGCTTTGAAATCCGCTCGAAACCGTCGAGACACGGAATGCAGATGGGGATGCGGCTCGCGTTCGTGAGGATCTTGCCGCAGATTCGACAGGGGGCCGGAAAGAGCACCGATGACAGAGCGTCGAGCGTGCTTCGAAGAAGCATGTCGGATTTCGGGTGAAGCGGCGCGGGGAGGCTATCGCAGACGGCGACGGCGCAAAAGATCGTAAAACTACTGATCCGAGCGGAGACTAGCGGCGGATCAGAGCAGGCCCTGTTCCTTCTTCTCCTGGCAGGTGATGCAGTACCGCGTCCAGGGAACGGCTTCGAGCCGCTTTTGCTGAAGTTCCTGATGGCAGGCGATGCACTCGCCGAACGAGTTCTCGCGAATCCTCTCGAGGGCGTCGTCGACGAGCTGCAGCAGCGAACGATCGTTGTGGGTCTGGCCGAAGAGAAACTCTTTCGTGTAGGAGTTGGCGGCCTTGTCCGCGAGGTCCACCGTCGGGTCTTCGTCGGCTTCGCGGCCCTCTTGCTCAGTGCGCGCGATGCCTCGGACCAACTCGTCCCGGCGGGCAACCAGCTTCTTTTTGTAGTAGTCGAGCCGCTTCTTGTCCATAGTTGACTTCCCAGTTGAGGCCATTCATCCCACCCAAAATGGACGATTTTAACGATGCCGTAGACGGAAGTCAAATCGACCGACCGAAGATAGATGCGAAATACCGGAAAAGGGATTCCAGCGGAGCGGCGGCGAGCGGAAAGAATCTGCCACAGAGGCACAGAGACACAGAGGCCGGGCAAAGCGAAGGAGGCAAAGGAAGCAAAGGACGAAACCCGAACCCCGGTGGTCAAACCAGTGCGATTCCAGCGCATTAGCTGAGCGTCGGCCACATGCAACCGTATATTAGACATGAGGCCGGTCGTGTGTTTTCAACGGGTTACGGCGATTTCTAATCCCCGAACCGTAGATTAAAACCTTTTGCCACAGAGGCACAGAGACACAGAGGCCGGACAAAGCGAAGGAGGCAGAGGCTCGAGATTTGTATCGATTAGAACGAGGCGCGGTCGTTTGTTTTCTATGAGTTAGGGCGGATTCTGTTTCCACATGTGTATCGATTAGAACGAACGGAGAGCGAGGAGTCTGGGGCGAGGGGCGAGATGTTTTGCCGCATCGTCGATTTCGGGAAATTTGGCGATTAGAGCGGGGGTGCCGTCGTTTGTTTTGAACAACTTAGAGGGGATTCTAATATTCGAATTTGGCGATTAGAAATTGGCAGGAGCTGCGACGTCCAGGCACGATTTGCCACAAAGACACAGAGGCGCGGAGAAAGATCGCAGTGGAGAGGTTCGAAGCCCCAAAGCCGTGATTTGTTGCGATTAGACGCAGCGACCGTTCTTTGTTTTCTACAAGTTAGGCGGAATTCTAATCCTGAACTGTTGCGATTAGAAATTGCGGGCCGATATGGCCCCGAGGAACACAGCACCCAGCAGCCCCGTTCGCCCTGCACCGCCAAGCCCCCCTTTCCGCGCACGCACACACGTCCAGCGAGCGCAGCCCGGGACGCAATCCGCCGCAGCGGACTTCTTTAGCCTCAGGGTCTGCAAGTACAGACCCCGAAACCCGCGCCCGCGCACACAATTAATTATTCTTATTTTTAAGGATAGCTGTGTATAGCATAGTTAAGGGCAATTGTCAAGAGCTAGTACCAGGGAAAGTCGAGCGTTGACGGTTGAGAGTTAAGAGCACGCAGGGCGGTGCATTTCACGTAGCAGGCGGCCATGCGGAGCCTGTGTCCGCGAGGAATCGCCTCACAATAGAGCCACACGTCGTTTGCCAGAGGCAAATTAACGTTTGGGAGGCTCTTACATGAACCTACGGAAGAAGCATCTTCCTGCGGCAGCAGTGGTATTGGCATTTTCCCTGGGGTTTTGTGGCGCTTCGCGCGCACAAACAGCAGCGAAGCCGCGGACAATGGCTTCCCCGGCCAGCGGAGGCGCGGCGAATACGGCCATGACTTCGCCGACGAAGCCGGTAGCAAAGCCCGCTCCGCCCACAGTGCCGCCCGCTCCGGCGGTCGCGTATCTGCGGCTGGAATCCGCGGAAGGCCCGGTGAAGGGTGAAGCGACGGATGCGGCGCATAGAAACTGGTTTGCCCTCAGCGCTGTCGATAAGCGCAGCATCAGCGATGGCGCGGCCAAAGGCCAAGCGAGGGACGCGGCGAAAATGTCGACGGGGGCGGGAGCATCCGGCGGATCCCATGCAGGCACGATTCAAGTCAGAAAGGAAATCGATAAGGCGTCACCTTTGCTCGCACAGGCCTGCGCCTCGGGCAAGCACTTCCCCACGGCACAGCTCGACCTCCTGGATGGCGGCGTATGGAAGCACTACCAGTTCATGGACGTGATTATCAGCTCGGTGCAGTCCAGCGGGGGAGACAGACCGACCGAGTCGATATCGTTCACGTTTCAGAAGATCGAGATGGAGTAAGGAACCTGAAATTCAGCGGGTGAATGGAGGGGCGGCCGGTTCGAGAGAAGCGGCCGCCCTTTTTTGTGTCAACGCGGGCCTAGCGGTACGAAACTCCCGCGCCACCGACGACGGATAGGAACAACCAGTTTAGTCCCTGTCGCCGCGAACGACGGCAACGCCGTTGGCTGCCCCGCCGATCGTGTTCACGCTGCGCAGCGTCAGGTTGCCGTCCTCGTCGATGGAGAAGATCGAAAGGTGAGAGAGCATGCCGCTGCCATCGATCACGGCGACCAATCCCTCACCCGACGCGATATCGGTGGGGGCACCATTGAACGACGCCGCGACCGCCGCGTCCTGGACGATCTTTTGGCCGTAGACGGCATAGCGAGAAACGGACATGCTCGGTGAATTGCTGGAATAGAGAAAAGGTCCGACGAGCGCGAGCCAGCAAGGGGCGTTCTGCGTGCCGGAGCCAGTGACGGTGAGAACCGTGCCGTTGCGGACGAGGGTGATTTCATTGGCGTGGGCGATTGTTACGTAGGCATCGTTGCCGCGGGTGATCAAGCCAAAGGGGGCGTTGACATTCGAAGGAATATTTGCGACGCGCGTGGGAAAGCCGCTCACGGCACCGTTGGGAAGCAGGTTTACGGTCTCAATCGTGTTGCTCTTCTCGGTGATGATGAGCTGATTCGGGAGAACGCCGACCTGGGCTGCAGAACCATCCGCCTTGAGCAGCGTAACCACGCCGTCGGCACCAACACTCGTGTCGGATCCGAACAGGCGGTGAGATTCAACGGTGGTGGCGCCGAGGATGTAGAGATGGTCGTGACCAAAAGCCACGCTGAGTGGACTCGAGGCCGCCGGGACCAGCTGTTTGAAATGAAGGCCGCCGTCGTCCCATCGTTCGAATATGGCGACGGTCTTCGACCCGAAATTGACAACGGCGACGAGGCCGCGATCAGCATCGATACCGCCCGAGTTACCGCTGGCGCCCCCTTGACCCTGCGTGGAGAGCGTCTGGACGAGTTTGCCGCTGAAGTTGTAAACGAGAAGCTGGTTCTTGGCGGCGTTGGTCGAAGTGACCACCCACGCGTTTCGAGCGGAATCGGCACGGACGGCCGTCGCCGCTCCCAAGAGCGAAAGCATCAAACCGAGCAGACAAAACTTCCCGAGTTTGCCGAGAGTCATCTAAGTTCTCCTTGAAATTTGTGGTGAATGTGCGGTCCGGATACGAGCTGAGGCGCCCGCCAACCGCATCTTCATCAGCGAGGTATTCGCTCCCGCGCGGAGAAAAGTTACGGTGCGGAGGGGCAACAGCCCGGGGGGTTCACAAAATCAGAAATTGAAGAACGACAGCGTAACTTTTGGCCGGTCTGGAGCGAATACTCTTTAAATGAGATGGGCACGGACCCGCGGCTAAGGGTGGGAGATGACGCCGGTAGACCGAGCGCAGGGATACGTTGATACTGGTAAGGATTGGGTGAAGACCGCCTATCCCATGCGCCCTGAGAGTCTCGAGACGCTGATGGCCCGTTATCAAGCGGGCGATTTCGCCGCGGCCACAGCCTTAATCGATCACGTAAGCCCGCAACTTCACCGGTTCTTTGTGGTGCAATTCGCGAGCCGGGCGGACGCAGATGACCTGCTGCAAGAAACGTGGCTGCGGATTCACAAGGTGCGGCGCACCTACCGCCCCGGCGAGCCGCTGCTGCCGTGGTTCTATGCGATTGCGCGGCACGTTCGCGTGGATCATTACCGAAAGGCAATTCGCATTACGGCGCGCGAACGGAAACTGGAGGAAATGTCAGAAGCGGCGGCAGCCCACGAGGAGTTCGGTACTGACGAACTGGAAGCGCTCCTGGCGCCCCTTCCAGAAAGCCAACGCGAGGTGATTGAGATGTTGAAGGTAGCGGGAATGTCGCTGGAGGAGGTGGCGCGCGCGACGTCGTCGAGCGTGGGCTCGGTGAAACAGAAAGCGCACAGGGCGTATGAGAAGCTGAGGGAAAAGATGAACGCGATGGGACTGAGGAAGGGGCGTAGCGGAGGACCGTCGTGAGAGACAGGGATGTTGACGAAGTCCTGAACAGGGCCGCGCAGGCTCCGCATGAAGTGGACCGCGCGCTGCTCGAACGCGTTGGCGGCTCGATCAAGTCGTCAATGGAGCCCGTACGTCCCCTGCCGCCGACATGGGCGCTGGCAAGCGGGTTGGTTCTGGTTTGCGCGGCCGTCGCACTGGCCGGTGCGGCCCGGGCGGGATTCGGCGGCGCCGAAAAACTGAGTGTGTGGGAGCGCGCGCTGATTTTTCCGGCTCTGGGTGTGCTGGCATGGATAGCAGCCGCAGGATTCATCGGAGAAATGATTCCTGGAAGCCGGCGCCGCATCGCTCCCGGTGTGCTTCTGGGGATCGGCAGCCTGGCGCTGATCGGCTTGTTTGCCGCGCTGTTCCGCGATTACCGGACCGAGCACTTTGTGTCCACAGGCATCGTGTGCCTGATGACCGGTCTCCTGCACGCGTTCCCGACCGGTTTGGCGAGCTGGTGGGTGCTACGCCGCGGCTTTGCGGTGAATTCCATTGCGGCAGGACTGGCAGGGGGCACACTTGCCGGCCTGGCCGGTTTGGCAATGTTGGAGCTTCACTGTGCGAATTTCGAGGCGCCTCATGTACTCCTGTGGCATACGGCAGTGGTGCCTGTAAGCGCGGCTACAGGCGCGTTGCTGGCGTGGGCACTCCGATTTCGGGCAGGCTCTGCCGCTGGCGACCGCATCCCTCCGAGGTAAGGTACCTCACGGCTGGATGGTTACGGAGTTCTCCCGTCTGCGTCCAATGCAGTAAACGAGGCCGTGGGGCGCCTGAAAAGGGGGAACAAACGTGAAGAATAAGGTCGCGACCTTTGTCGTTGCAGGGCTGGCTGCATTCCTGCCGCAGGGTGCGAGGGGACAGGAGCCGGCCGGCTTGCGGATCAATGTGGGGGACCCGATCGTCAACGGAGTGTGGCTCCGGCCTTACACCAATCAGTGGAAGATGACGCGCACACTTCCCGACGGACAAGTTCTAGAGGATGCGGGAACCTGGAACGACGATGTGGCTCTCGTCACGATGGAGGGCAGAGAGTGTCTGCGGCGGACGCAAACAGCAACTTTCAGACGGAGCAACGGCGAAGCGGCGGCCACGACCCGGAATGTGAACGTGTTCGACCGCAAGACGTTCGCGCCGGTCCTGCGGATTTACGAGAAACATGTGGTGGGCGGTGAAGATTCCAGACTGACGATCAGGTTCGGCGCGAAGTCCATGAACATTGAAACGCTCGAGAACGGAAAAACGGAAACCAGAGACGCGCCGACCGGACCCGCGTTTGATTTTTACGGCGGAGTCTACGCGGTGCTGTGGGCCGCTCTTCCGCTGAAAGAGGGTTTCTCGGCAACCTATCCCTCTTATTCGGAGGGCGATCACCCGGAGACAATCTCCTGGGTCACGATGAGGGTGACGGGTTCCGAGATCGTCGAGGCCGGCCCAAACAGACGGGTGAGAGCCTGGATCGTCGAGAGCAACACGGATATTGGAAGGCTGAAATACTGGGTCAGCGACGAACCTCCCTACATTATTCGCATGGATTTCAAGCAGCCTGACGGAACAGTCTGGCTTCTGAAGATGACTTGATCTCGTATGTAAACCGCTCAGAGCAAGTGTCACGTCCCAGACCTGAATGGTCCGGTGCGGAGACGGGCGCGGTGGTAAGATGCCCGGCGACATGCGACCACTGACAAAACAGATCCTCGCGTTCCTGCTGCTGGCATATGGGTTCTCGTGCCTGCCGTACTACTTCATGATCCACACGGGTCACATTGGCGCCGGAAACGGGCTGGTAGTGTCGCTGGTGATGTGGTGCCCGGCATTCGCGGCGTTCGCCACGTGCGCGCTATTCCGAATCGACCTGGCAACGCTGGGCTGGAATTGGCGGCCCGCGCGATATGTGGCGGCGGCTTACGTGATTCCGGTCGTGTACGCGTTGCCCGTTTACATTGTGACGTGGGCGGCGATTCCCGGGTCATTCGCATTCTCGGCATTCGCCGCTCCGTGGGGAGCGGCTTTCGGGTTTCCGCAGTGGCCGCGCGCGGCGGCGCTGCTTCTGGCAGTGCCCGGCTACGCGACGCTGGGCGTGATCAGCAGCATGTCGCGCTCACTGGGAGAGGAGATTGGCTGGCGGGGATTTCTACTTCCAAGGCTGGTGAAGCAGGCCGGCTTCACGTGGGGCTGTCTGCTGAGCGGATGCATCTGGGCGGTGTGGCACTATCCCGGGCTGTTGTTCGCGGACTACAACGCGGGCACGCGACCGGCATTCGCGTTGAGCTGCTTCACGCTGATGGTGATCGCCGACAGCTACATCCTAGGCTGGCTGCGGCTGAAGTCCGGCAGCCTGTGGCCGGCCGCGATGCTGCATGCGAGCCACAACCTTTTCATTCAGGCGATTTTCGACCGGATGACGGCGCCGGTGGGCCGAACGCTGTACATCACGACTGAATTCGGCGCCGGATTGGTGCTGACGGCCGGGGCGTTCGCGCTGTATTTCTGGACGCGGCGCAAGGAGGTGTTGGACACAAACGGATATAATCGAGCGGCATGATTCCCGCTTCCTACAAACCGCGGAAGAAGTTCATGGAACTGGCCGTCGAGGAAGCGAAACGCGCGGGCGATCGAGGCGACTATCCGATCGGCGCGGTGATCACGCGTCTGATGGGCAGGCGCGAACTGGTGATTGCGAGCGCGGGCAACCGGGTGAAAACGTCGGGATCGAGCATCAAGCACGTCGAACTGGAAACACTGAAATACGTATCGAGCGGCTACGGCCGCTACCTGCCGGACTTTGTCCTCTACTCGACCCACGAGCCTTGCGCCATGTGCGCGGGCGCCTGCGTGTGGTCTCGAATTGGTGCGGTGGTGTACGGCGTCTCGCAAGAGGACATCGCCGCGTACGGCCGCAAGCACGGCACGGAAGACTACAAGTGGCGAGCGTGCCTGATCCCGTGCCGGCTGGTCTTCGAGAAGGGCAACCACATCATTCCGGTCACGGGCGGATTTCTCCGCAAAGAATGCCACGAGCTGTTCAGCTACAAGAGGGCGCAGAAACCGGAGTTGCGGCACGGTTGAAGACCCTGGGACTGTGGAAACGAGCGCCCACAGTGACCATGCAAGAGTTCGACGCAAATATCATCCGTGACAGAAGCAGAGGATATGCTTCCGCGGAACTCAGGAATCGCGGAGGAGTGTGCAGCAATGAGAGTTGAATTTCGACGGCAGGCGAGAATCACGCCATGCGTTATTTGTCTTGTTCTGCTTTTTGCCGGCGCGGCGCGGGCGCAACAGCACTACAAGAATTTTCGCGTGGCGGTGTACATCCCAGTCGGCGTCGTGAAGCAGATGGAGGATCCGAAATGGCTCGCGAACAGCTGGGAAACGATCAGCCGGCAGGTGGATGTCGACAAGGTGTACATCGAGACGTATCGCAGCCGGCAGATCGCCGGTGACAACCTGATCGAACAGGTGAAGAAGTTCTTCAGCGAACACGGCGTGCAGGTGGCGGGCGGAATAGCGCTGACGGGCAACGAGGCGCGGCAGTTCGAATCGTTCTGCTACACCGATCCTGGCGACCGCGCGTACGTGAAGCACGTGGCCGAGCTGACGGCGCGACATTTCGACGAAATCATTCTCGACGATTTCTTTTTCGTCGACACGAAGCGCGATTCGGACATTGCCGCGAAAGGCAGCAAGAGCTGGACGCAGTTCCGGCTCGACCTGATGGACGACGCCGCGCGCGATTTGGTGATTGGGCCGATCAAGGCGGTGAATCCAAAGGCGAAGGTGATCATCAAGTTTCCGAACTGGTACGAGCACTTTCAGGGCTCGGGGTTCGACCTCGACAAAGAACCGAGACTATTCGACGGCATCTACACGGGGACGGAAACGCGCGACCCGGTGATCACCGACCAGAATTTGCAGCAGTACGAGAGCTACCAGATCTTCCGGTACTTCGGGAACATCAAGCCGGGCGGAAACGGCGGCGGGTGGGTAGACACGTTTTCCATCCGCTACGTGGACCGCTACGCCGAGCAGCTGTGGGACACGGTGTTCGCGAAGGCGCCGGAGATCACGCTGTTCTACTGGGGAGGATTGCTGCAGCCGGTGACGCCGGGAGACCGCGACGCGTGGAAGGACCTGCACACGAGTTTCGACTACGACCAGATGCTCGCGTATCGCGATCCGGGCCGGTCAACGGCGCCGACGATGGCGCGCGTGGCGGGATATTCGCTGAAGCAGGTGGATCCGATCGTCGGGCAACTGGGGAGACCGATCGGCATCGAGAGTTACAAGCCGTATCAATCCGTGGGCGAGGATTTTCTGCACAACTTTCTCGGGATGGTCGGCATTCCCATCGATCTGCAGCCGTCGTTCCCGGTGAATGCCGACGTGGTGCTGCTGACCGAGTCGGCGAAGTTCGATCCAGAGATCGCCAGCAAGATCAAGGCGCAACTGCAGGCGGGGAAAAATGTGGTGATTACGTCGGGGCTGCTGCGCGCGCTCGAAGGCAAGGGGATCGAGGACATCGTGGAGCTGCGGTCGACGGGCCGAAGGGTAGCAGTGCGCGATTACGTCGGAGCGTTCGGCGCAGGCGGCGGAAACGCACTGGGCGAGAAGCAGAATCCAGAAGTGCTGATTCCGGAAATCCGGTTTCTGACGAATGATGCGTGGCCGCTGGTCCGGGGAATCGCGAGCGGGAACGGGTCTCCACTGCTGATCATGGACCGCTATTCGAAGGGGATCCTGTTCGTGCTGACGATTCCCGATAATTTCACCGATCTTTACAACCTGCCGCCGGAAGTGCTGAGCGCGATCAAGAGCTACATACTCGGGGATTTTCCGGTCCGGCTGGACGCGCCGAGCAAGGTCAGCCTGTTTGCGTACGACAACGGGACGTTCATCGTCGAGTCGTTTCTGGACACGAGGGCGGAGGTGAGCGCCGCCGTAACCGGCGACATTTGGGAATTGAAGAATGTCGTGACGGGCGAAGTGGTCCACGGCGAGAGAGCGCCAGCAGGGCGCCAGTTCGGGCCGCAACGAACGACGTTCCGGATCAGCCTGGAGCCGCACAGTTATGCGGCGTTTGCAGAGATTCGCTGACCGATCCCGTTGCTGAGACGAAGCGTCCGGCTAATGGTGGATCGGCTGGAGTTCGGTCCAATTGAACCCGAGGATGCCATTCGGGTTGTACGCGCCGTCCGTCTGTAGGTACGCAGTCGAATTGCTGCTGGCCGGGCCGTTCGCGTACGCGTGATTGTAGCGGCCGCCCAGAGTGGCGGTTTCGCCGGTGTCCGGGTTGACGTAATACTGCTGGTCGAGCAAGTAATCCTGGACGTCGCGCGCGTGCGCCGTCTGCGCATCGATCTGCGCCATGACGTTCTGGTGGCGAATTTCGCCTTCACGCTCCATGTTGTCCCGGAATTCCTGCCCCTGCCGCTGGATGTTCGCGATTTGCGCCTGAGCGTTCTCGGCGTTGATCCGCATCTGCTCTTCGCTGGCCTGAACGATGGTGTGAGTGATCTGGGCGCTGGCCGCCGCCTGGCGCCGGAGCTGGTCCCACACGTGACCGTCGGCGGCTGCTTTGTAGTCAGGATCTTGAGCGAGCGACTTCGCAATCGCAGCGAGCGCCGCCCCGTAGCGATCCAGCTTGCCCTTGGGCGCGCGATAGCCGGTAAGCGCGACGGTTAAAATCTGGAACTGCGACCGCCCCACGCGGCCCGGGCCGCCTCCCTCGGGATAGACCATCATGAAGCGAGCGATGTCGCGGTTCAGCACGCGAACGTCGAGCCATTCCTCCTCGCTGCGGCCCTCCCAGTCGTAGTGAATGCGAAGACGCGCAGCGTCGCCCGAATCATGCATGCTGGGCTGCGCGTTGGTTGCCTGAGCCTGCGCGAGGCCCTTTTGGTTGTTCTCTTCGATGCGAGCGAAGAAGTCGTCGACGTCGGGCGACTGCTCGGCACCGTCAAGCTGGGCATCGGGGCGCATGCGCGCGGCGAAGAAAGCGGCGTAGTTGGCGGCGGATATGGCCGGCAGGTACTTGCAGACCTGACCCGTCGGCCGCGCGCTCGGATTGTCAGCCCAGTACCAGGTTTGCGTTGGCGCCACCTGTACGCCGAATTGCATATCGGGGCTGTAGGCGCGGTAGACGACGCTCGTGTAATCCACCATGCAGCCGGGGCCGTGGAGCACAGTGCCCTCAAACACCCAGTCCTCCGGAATCGTGAGCGTGTAGGCCACCGCATTATTAAAAAACGGGTCGACGATTTCGACTTGCTTCGTGGCGCCGAAGCCCGCCCCCGAATTCCGGGAGTCGTCGCCGCGGCTGGAATCCGCGTCGTCGTCCGCGTCAGAATCCGCGTCCGGGGAATCGGGAGCTTGCGCGGAGGGAGTCCTTCCGCCGGATGCCGGAGAGTCGGATGGCTCGGAGCTTCCAAAAATCTTGAACAGAATGAAGACGGCGAAGACCGCGACGAGCAATAGAATGACGCGCTTCTTCTTCATGAATCCCTTCCCTCCTCAGGCTCCCGTTCAATCCAGAACCAGCCGACGTGCGCCGGGTTAACTGGCGGCCGACTCAGAGGCGTTTCTTCCATCGATTCGCGCAGACGGCCAACAAAACTACGCCGGCGGTGATTGCCACCAGCATGAGGGCGATCGCAAGCCCCTCGTGTGCTTGCAAGGTGCTCGGGGAAACGAGCATCACTGGCAGCGAGACGATTGCAGCCAGCGCCAAAGCGCCGAACACCAAGGCGAGAAAACGTGCGGTCGTCCATGTTCCTTCCAGGCGCGCTTTGGCCCAGAAGTGGAAAGCGACCGCGAGAGCCAATAGTACAAGCAGGAAAGCGGCCATGCACCGGATGCCCCGAACGTCAATTTGGCGGCGTATGTTGGTCGACGCACAGCCTGTTGTCAAGACCGGCCGTTCCCCGCGGAACGAGGCGGCGGTGGTTGCAGGGGCGGATGGCGGCTGCTAAGATACTGCGTTTGTGCGACTGGGACGCGCCGCAATCGTAGCCATCCTGCCATGCATCTAATAGGGCCATTCATCTATCGGAGTATCAGCACGCACATCGTTGGGGCGGAGGAGTCGTTTGGCCAAATATGATCTCGTAATCATCGGGAGCGGTCCGGGAGGGTATGTCGCGGCAATCCGCGCGGCGCAGTGGGGGCTGAAGACGGCGGTCGTCGAAAAGGACCCATTCCTCGGCGGAACGTGCTTGCACGTGGGCTGCATCCCGACGAAAGTCTTCTTGCATCACGCGGATATTTACGACTATTTCCAGCGCGCGGAGGAGTTCGGGTTCGAAGTCAAGGGCGTGAACATCAATTGGGCCGCGATGCTGGCGCGGAAGGACAAGATCGTCAAGAAGCACGCGATGGGCATTGCTTCGCTGTTCCGGAAGCACAAGGTGGAGTCGATCACAGGCTGGGGACGAATCGCGGGGCCGGGACGAGTTTCGGCGGAGAAAGACGGCAAGACGACGGAACTCGAGACGACGTACACGATGCTGGCGACAGGCTCGGAAGCACGGTCGCTGCCGGACGTGGAGATCGACGGGAAAACGGTCCTGGCCAATCGCGAGATTCTGATGCTGCCGGCGATCCCGAAGTCGCTGGTGGTGGTAGGCGCGGGCGCGGTGGGCGTCGAGTTTGCGTCGATCTTTCGCACGTTCGGAACCGAAGTGACGATTCTCGAAATGCTGCCGCGGATCGTTCCCCTGGAGGACGAGGAGATTTCGCCGGAACTCGAGAAGGCGTTCAGGAAGAAGGGCGTTCGCGTCGAGACGAGCGCGAAAGTGGATTCGGTGAAGAAGGATGCGAAGGGCGCGACGGTGGCGTTCACGGACAAGTCGGGCAAAGCGCAGACGATTGCGGCCGAGAAGGTGTTGATCGCTGTCGGCCGGCGGCCGCTGACGGAGAACATCGGGCTCGAGAAGACGAAGGCGAAGGTAGAACGCGGCTTCGTGCATACGAATGCCTTCCTCGAAACGGACGAGCCGAAGCTCTACGCGATCGGCGACATCGTGGCGGGGTTGCCTCAGCTGGCGCACGCAGCATCGATGGAAGGCATTATCGCGGCGGGACGCATGACCGGCAAGGAAGTGCAGCCGTTTGACCGCAAGCGCTGCCCCAACTGCACGTACTGCGAGCCGCAGATCGGTTCGATCGGGCTGACGGAGAAGCAGGCGCGCGAAGCGGGATACGACGTGAAGACCGGGAAGTTCCCGTTTCTTGCGAACAGCAAGGCGACGATTCTCGGCATGCACGACGGCTTCATCAAGGTGGTGGCGGACGCGAAGTACGGCGAGATTATGGGCGTGCACGCGATCGGGCCGCTCGCGACGGAGATTATTTCCGAGCCGACGGCGGCGCTGGGGCTCGAAGCCACGCTCGACGACATGGCCGCGACGATTCATGCGCATCCCACGGTGTGGGAAGCGATGGGCGACGCGTTCAACGCCGTGCGCGGGCTGGCGATTAACTTCTAGCGGATGGATCTGGTGAGGTGGAACGGCGGGCGTTTTTTGTTTGCAGCCTCCCGCACCTTGCAAATCGGGCTTGGCGAAATGGCATGGCGCGGCGGTCTTGCTATCCCGCTTAGACAGAAGCATAAATGGCTAGACGAGAGCGAACAATGTGCTGGGCGGCGAACGCGGGCGTGATTCGCTACGGCGCTGCATGCGAACTGCAGCGACGGCTGGTGGAAGCGCGCAAAGGCGGCGCGATCCCCGACGTTCTGCTTTTTTGCGAGCATCCGCACGTGATCACGCTCGGACGCAACGGCAAGCGCGAAAACCTGCGTGCCGGCGAGCGATTGCTCAAGCAGATGAACGTGGAGTTCCACGCGACGGACCGCGGCGGCGACATCACGTATCATGGCCCCGGGCAGGTGGTCGGTTATCCGATTCTGGACCTCGCGGAGCATCGGCGGGACGTTCGCTGGTACGTCGAGCAACTCGAAGAGGTGATGATTCGAACGGCCGCGGATTACGGCCTGCGAGCGAAGCGGGTGGAGGGCAAGCACGGCATCTGGGTGGAAACGCCCGCGGGCGAAGAAAAACTGGCTGCGATCGGCGTGCACTTGAGCCGCTGGGTGACGTCGCACGGATTCGCGTTCAACGTGTCGACCAATCTCCGGTACTTCGATTTGATAGTTCCGTGCGGCATCGCCGACCGGCGCGCCACTTCGCTCGAACGCCTGCTCGGTCGCGCGGTGCGTTGCGACGAAGCGGGTAAACGGCTTGAAGCTCATTTCGGAGAAGTGTTCGGGCAAGAGATGATTTCCGTCACGCGAGACGAACTCGAAGAAGCCTTGTCGCGCGGCGAGCGAAAGCCGGAATTCGCCGGCTTGCCGGCGGAAACGGAAGCTGCAAGAGGGAGCCGAGCGTGAGCCATTCGCTGACTCGAGAGCAGCAGCTGGAGCTTTATTACTACATGCAGCTCAACCGCCAGCTCGAAGAGCGGATGGTGCGGCTCTTCCGGCAGAACAAGATCGTGGGCGGGCTGTACTCGAGCCTCGGGCAGGAAGCGATTTCGGTAGGCAGCGCGTACGCGCTCGAGCCGCGCGACTGGCTGGCGCCGATGATCCGCAACATCGGGGCGCTGCTGGTGAAGGGATTCAAGCCGCGCGACATTTTCACGCAACACATGGCGAAGTACACGTCGCCGACGCTGGGCAAGGACGGGACGAGCCACTTCGGTGATCTGAAGGTGCGGCACACCGTTTCGCCGATTTCGATGCTCGGCGACCTGATTCCCGTGATGACGGGCGTGGCGATGGCCGGGCGCTACCTGGGCCAGAACATCGTGACGCTCACGTGGATCGGCGACGGCGGCAGCTCGACGGGAGCTTTCCACGAAGGATTGAATTTCGCGGCGGCGCAGCGCGCGCCGTTCGTGCTGATTCTCGAGAACAATCAGTGGGCGTATTCGACTCCGGTGTCGCGGCAGGTGCCGCTCAAGCACCTGGCGGACCGCGCGCGGGCGTACGGCATCGCGAGCAAGAGCGTGGACGGCAACGACGTGCTGGCAGTGTACGGCGCGACGAAGCATGCGGTGGACGAGTGCCGCGCCGGCAACGGTCCCGTGATGATCGAAGCGAAGACGATGCGCATGAAAGGGCACGCGCAGCACGATCCGGCCGACTACGTCCCCAAGGAGATGTTTGATTACTGGAAGGCCCGCGACCCGATCGTCCTGTACGAAAAGTACCTGACGGAACACAAGGTGTGGGACGCGAAGAAGAAATCCGAAATCGATGCGCGCATCGAACGCGAACTCGACGAGGAGCAGAAGTTTGCGGAAGAGTCGCCGTCGCCGCCGCCGGAGCTCGCCGAACAGGGCGTGTACTGCGAAGGCTGCCACGCGATCGAACCCAAATGGCAGCGGCCGAAGGAAGAAGTGATGCCGCCGAAGGCCAGCGTGAGCGCCGAATGGAGAGTGCACCACTTCGGCGGACTCGACGGGGAAATACCGGGAGCAAAGGAAGTGGCGGCCGAAGGCAACGGCGCGAAGGCCGCAGCGCCGGGCGCGAAAGCGGAGAAGGCCGGGACGAAGGCTGCCGCGAAGACCGATGACGGAAAGGATTCGGCGCCGCGCGTTCCGTTCGGGCGGGGTCCCAAGGACAAAGCGTTTGCGCGCGAGCGCCGCGACAAACGAGGGAGACGCTGATGGCCGCGATTACGATGCTCGAAGCCATCCGCCAGGCGTTGTTCGAGGAGATGGACCGCGATCCGACCGTGGTCGCGCTGGGCGAAGACATCGGCGTCTACGGCGGCGCGTTCAAGGTTACGGAAGGGCTGCTCGCCAAGTTCGGCCCGGAACGCGTGATCGACGCGCCCATCAGCGAAACGGCGATTGTCGGAGCGGCCTGCGGCATGAGTTATCTCGGCCTGCGGCCCGTGGCCGAAATGCAGTTCATCGATTTCATCGCCTGCTGCTTCAACCAGGTGACGAATTTTCTCGCGAAATCGCACTACCGCTGGGGCGCGCCCGTGCCGGTGGTGTTGCGCGGGCCGTCGGGCGGCGGCGTGCACGGCGGGCCGTTCCACTCGGCGAATCCCGAGATGTATTTCGTGCACACGCCCGGGCTGAAGGTGGTATATCCGTCGACGGCGTACGACGCGAAAGGTCTGCTGAAGTCCGCGATCCGCGACAACAATCCCGTGCTCTTCTTCGAGCACAAGTTCCTGTACCGGCGGATCAAAGAGGAGATTCCCGCGGGCGATTATTCGGTTCCGATCGGCAAGGCGGCCATCCGGCGCGAGGGCCGGGACTTGACGATCCTCAGCTACGCGGCGATGGCGCACACGGCGGCGGAAGCGGCGGGCCAGCTCGAGAAGGAAGGCATCGACGCGGAAGTAGTGGACCTGCGCACGCTGCTGCCGCTCGATCGCGACACGATCTTGAATTCGGTGAAGAAGACGAACAAGCTGCTGATCGTTCATGAAGATACGCGCACGGGCGGCATCGCCGGCGAGATCGCGGCGATCGTGTGCGAAGGCGCGTTCGAGGATCTCGACGGTCCGATCGTGCGCGTCACGGCGCTCGACACGCCGGTTCCGTACGCGCCGCCGCTCGAGCAGCGGTTCTTGCCGGATGTCGAAAGAGTTGTCGCCGCCGCGCGAGAATTGGCAAAATACTGAGGCAGGGAAGGCAGGCTAACTCATGGGACGAACGAAGGGCGTCAACAACGTGGAGTTCGAGGTCGGAACCGAAGTGCGAATCGCCGACCGCGCCTTCCTGGAGGCGTTTCTCGAGGCCGGGCAGTACCACAACGAGCTCGAGCCGGACCAGGTGGAGTACGCGGGGCGCGTGGCTCGGGTGAAGGCCGTCAGCCTGTTTCACGGGGGGGACGAGATTTACACGCTCGAGGGAGTTCCGGGCGTGTGGCACGAGGAATGTTTGAGCGCGGCGTAAGCGGACCCAGAGGAGAGAGCGATGGCTGTCGACGTAATCATGCCCCAGATGGGGGAGAGCATTTTCGAAGGCACGATCACGAAGTGGCTGAAGAAGCCGGGCGACAAGATCGAGCGCGATGAACCGCTGTTCGAGATTTCGACCGACAAGGTGGACGCGGAAATTCCGTCGCCCGCTGCGGGCGTGCTGAGGGAAATCAAGGTCAACGAAGGGCAGACGGTGCCGATTCAGACGATTGTTGCGCTGATCGACGCCGACGGAACGGCTGCGGCAGTGTCGCAGCCGGCTTCCGCGCCGGCGCCCCCGCGCCGAGAGGCGGCGAAACCGGCCGCAGCGCCTCCGGCTCCTGCGCCGACTCCAAAGGTTGTTCCGTCCGCGCCCCCAGCCGCCAGCGCGCCGCCAGCCGCGCAACCAGCTGTCGCCGCGAGCGGCGAAAAGATTCGCAGCTCTCCGCTGGTTCGACGGATCGCGCGCGAGAACCACATCGACCTGGCGCATGTCCCGGGAACCGGGGCGGGAGGGCGCGTCAGCAAGCGCGACATCATGGCCGCGGTGGAAGACAGCAGCGCGCGGTCGGTCGAAGGCGCACCGGCAGGCGGGGCCATTCCGTTCCGTGCGCCGGCTGCTCCGCCGCCACCGCCGCCTGCGGGAGGCGCAACGGCCTCGGCGGTGCTCGAAACGGCCGTGCCTCGCGAGAAGATGTATTTCGGGCGCTACGAAGTCCAGCCTATGTCCGTGATGCGGCAGCGCATCGCGGAGCACATGGTCCTGTCGAAGCGCGTTTCGCCGCACGTCTATTCGGTCGACGAGGCGGACGTCACCGGAATCGCCACGCTTCGCGCGAAGACCAAGGACAAATTCGAGCAGGTCTCCGGCACGAAGCTGACGTTCATGCCGTTCTTCGTGCGCGCCGCCGCGGAGGCGCTGCGCGCGTTCCCCACGGTGAATTCGTCGGTGGACGGCACGAACATCGTGCTGCACAAGGAATGCAACATCGGAATCGCGGTGGCGCTCGACTGGGGCTTGATCGTTCCGGTGATCAAGAACGCCGAGGAAAAGAACTTCCTCGGCATCGCCCGCACCATCAACGACCTGGCCGAGCGCGCGCGCGCGAAAAAGCTCAAGCCCGAAGAAGTGGCCGAGAGCACGTTCTCGATCACGAACCCCGGCGTTTTCGGCGGCCTGTTCGGCTTGCCGGTGATCAACCAGCCGAACGTCGCGATTCTGGGCCTGGGCACGATCGAGAAGCGGCCGGTGGTGATCGACGACGCCATCGCCATTCGCTCCATGGTTTACCTCACGCTCTCCTACGACCATCGCGTCGTCGATGGGGCCGTCGCGCACCAGTTTATGGGCAAGCTGAAGCACACGCTCGAGAACTGGACCGAGAGCATCCTGTAGGCAATCGAACCGAAGGGCGGCCCGGACGTTTGGGTGCTCGCGGGCCGCTCCTTTGCAATCCGAAGTCCCGCCAGCCCGCAGCGCAGGCCTGAACCGAGGTCTCTCGATGCACACTCCCGCCACCGCCAGAAACTGGGGCACTCATCCCTGGAGCATCGATTTCCGGCCGGAGGCGGCGCCGTTTCCGCGCGAAGTGGATTTCGCGGTGATCGGTGCGGGCTTCACCGGCCTGGCTGCGGCTGCATGGCTGCGCATGCTGGCGCCGGAGAAGTCGGTGGCCGTGCTCGAAGCGTCGCAGATCGGCGCGGGAGCCAGCGGACGCACGGGAGGAATCGTCCTGCCGGAAACGGCGGCGGGCGACGTTCCGGGCCTGGGCGACGTCCTCGCGGGATTCAAGGAAATTCTCGCGGCGCTCGAGGTGGAGTGCGACGTGTCGCTGCCGGGCGCGTGGGAGATCGGCCGCAGCGGAGGCCCGAAAGACTCGCGAATCGACTGGAGCGATTCCGGGCGGCTGCGCGTCGTCAACGAACTGCCGGGAGGCACGCTCGATCCGGGGAAGCTGGTGAGCGGCCTGGCGCGCGCGGCGCAGCGGCGCGGAGCCGCGATCTTCGAGAACCGGCCGGTCGAAAGCGTCGAATGGAAGGACGCGCCGGTCGTGCGGACGGCGCAAGGAGATCTCGCGGCGCGGAAAATCCTGTTCGCCATGAACGGGCTTTCGCTCGAACTTTCAGGCCTTACGGAAGCGGAGCCGCGCCTGACTCTTGCGGTTGCGAGCGAACAGCTCTCCGGGGATCAGCTTGAGGCGATCGGGCTCGCGGAGCGAAAGCCTTTCTACACGATCGATTTCCCGTATCTGTGGGGCCGTGTGTCGCGCGGCAATTCGGTAGTGTGGGGCGCGGGCCTGGTTGCGGCGCCGGAGTCGCGCGATCTCGACCGCATCAACGTCGCCTCGGGCGACGCTTCCCGCCTGCTCGCGTCTCTCGAGGCGCGGGTTCGCAAGCTGCATCCGGCGCTCGAGAAGACTCGGTTCACGCATCGGTGGGGCGGGCCGATCCTGTTCCGCGAGTCGTGGGTCCCCGTTTTCGACCGGCACTCGAAGAGCGCGAATGGGATCGTGCTCGGGGCCTACGCAGGCCACGGCGTGGCGCTGTCGTCGTATCTCGGCAAATGGGCGGCGGAAGCGCTGCTCGGGCGGCGAGGCTTGCCGCCATGGGGAAAAAGCGGCGGCTAGCGCTACTGCACGAGGCGCCGCCGCAAATCCTCCGCGAATCCCTCGATGCGATTCAGCGGAACGATCGTGATCCGGTTGTCTTCGAACAACCGCGAGATGAAGGCATGCCGGCGGTTGTCGGGCACTGGATCGGCTTCGGTGATCGCGGTGAACTCGCACGCCGGCAATCGTTCGCGGATGCGTCCGGCCGTATACGCCAGCACTTTGGCCTGCACGGGATCGCGCCCCAGCGCGACGGCGTGCAGGAATCCGCGGACGCCGTTCCGGTAGCCGTAGTCCAGCTTGAAATTGTCGCCGGGCTCGGTGAATTCCTCGACGCGAATGCTGCGCTCGAGCTGCGGCACGCGACGCCGGCGCAGCACGTCGTCCATGCGCGCCTTGATCCACGCTCGTGCGCTTTCTACGATTCCGCCGCGCGCCCGGGGCGGCGGCGACACCCGCTCGCGATAGAGCCGGTCGAGCTCGGCGTCGAAGTCCTCGGCGAGCACGGCGCGCTGCGGGCTGAACTGCAGGACGTTCGACAGCGTCTGATCGAGCGTCGCGAGATACTTCTGGGCCTCCGGCCGCGGGGCGCGCAGCGCGGCGTCGAACTCGCCGGGCAGGGCGCGCAGGAGATTTTCGTCGGCGTTGGCGTGCAGGCGGCGGACGCGGGCGATTTCGTACGATTCCTCGATCACGCGCAACGAATGGCGCGGCCCGTCGACATCCTCCAGGAGCACGCCGATATTGATCCACTCGTCCCGGATGGGGTTCGGAGCGTAGCGCAGAACGCGATAGCGCAGCGTTTGCCGTTTTTCTTCAGCCCGTGTTTCTTCGCTCATGGTTCACTTCCAGTTCGGAAAGGGTTGTGCCGACGATTTGCAGGTCGCAATCAGGAGCTGGCGGACCAGCGTCCGCCGCCGCCAAAGGTGTTCGAGCATCCGGTGGAGGGCGTCCGCGTCGTCATCATACCACTCGGGCGGAACCTCGCTCTGGATCTCGTCGAGGGCGGCCTCCGCGACTTTCGTTTCGAGACGCGAAAGCCAGGGCTCGAACGAGTCGATTCCGCGCACCCGCTCGTAAACGCGATGCCGCGCGTAGATGCCGCGCAGCGGGGCGTCCGGAAAATTCCACTCCCCGGCGTTGAAGCAGAACCCCTGGTCGATCATCTGCGCCTGATAGCGCGATTCGCCCTTCGCGCGGAAGAAGATGGCCTGGCGCCCGTTGGTGTTGCACGTCCACTTGTCGAAGACGAGCATGCCGCAAAAATCGTCCAGGTTCGTGACTTCCCGCAGCTGCTCGTCCGGGAGAAAATCGTAGACAACGGTTTCCGCGGGAGGGCCCGGATAGCGCGAGCCGAATTGCATTCCGGCTCGGCACCGCGCCCGGCTCCGCCCGAGCTGCATCTCGAGATCGTCCGTGTGCGCGATCAGCTCTTCTCCGACCGCAACCACGTCCGCCAGCGGCGTGGGAAGCCCGATCCTCGCGGCCAATCTCGTTCCCAGCAATTCGTTCGCCAGAACGCGCACGCCCTGCGGGTTGTTCTGGAACTTGACGATGTAATAGCCTTCGTCGTCACATCTCATCAAGTGCGATTGCGCGCCTCCGCGCATTCGCCGAATCTGCTCGAGAGCACGCCTCATCGAGCGCGTATGCTATGGCGCAGCCAGGTTGGCGGCAACAACAGATTTCAGATTTCAGTTCGGGATGGGCGAAGCCGATTTGACATAAATGTGCCGGAACGATTCAAATCCCAGGCAGTTCGCCGCGTGTTCGCTGATAGGCAGGCATCCGCGCAAAGAAGCCGACGGGACGCCGCCTTTCAAACCGAAGCGCTGCCCCGCCATCGAGCGGAGTTCGAATCTCAGGAAAGCCTAGCGCTTCTTTCGCTTCGCGCTCTTCTTTGCGCTCTTTTTTGCCCGCTTCTTGGCTTTGGGTTTGGCCTTCGCCTTCTTCTTCGGCTTGGCTTTCTTCTTCGGAGCTGCCTTGGCCTTCTTTTTCGCAGGCGCAGATTTACGGGGAGCAGGCGCCGCGGCGGGCGGCTCGGCTTCTTCCTCGTCCGGCTCGCTCTCGACGACAATCTCCTCGACTTCCTCTAGAACTTCGCCCTCGTGCGGGTGCTCCAGGCCTTCGTCTTCCTCTTCGTACCGGGGCAACTCGTCGTCGTCCTCATCATGCATTTTTGCGTAAAACATTCGATCCTCCGTGGGGAATATCAGGTAATCAGGCTCGCCGGATGGCTTTCCGCTCCTTTGGCGCTTATAAACGGAGTGTACGGCCTTGTCAAGGAGCAACGCGCCGAAAAGGCGTTTGCGCGACTCAAATGGTCTGAATGGACCCGCGATGAGGCGTAGGGATCGTTGAAGTTATGGTGGTTCTATCTGCTTTAGAAACAGGCACTTAGCAGCCGAGGGCTGGCTACAGATTCAACTCTACCGCTGGATTTTCAAAACGTCGCCGGCCTCAAGATCACGGTCGGCAAGGAAGGGGTTCGACTGTCGAAGGGCGGCGATCGTGGTTCCGTACTGGCGTGCGATCGAATAGAGGGTTTCCCCCGGCTTCACCTTGTGCTGAACGGCGTCGGCGTCCGAGTGTTTCGTCGAGACGCTCGTCACGCCCGCGCCCGCGGTTGCCGCTGACTTCGATTTCGTTCGCGAAGTTCGCGCCGGTTCGCCGCCGGCATAAATCCGCAGGCGGGCGCCGCGAGACACGTGGTTGCCCGCAAGATGATTCCAGCGCTTCAGTTCCGTCACCGTCACGTCAAACCGGTCCGCGATGCCCTCCAGCGTGTCGCCGCGCTGCACGCGGTAGCGCACCAAGTGTACGGGCGGCGGCGCCGTGGGAACGTTCAGCCAGAATCCGGCCGGCACCTGCGCGTGCGGCTCGAGATGGTTTGCGTTTTCGACCGCCGCCACCGTCACGGAATAACGCCGCGCGATGTCCGCGATCCCTTCGCCGTTCGCCACTTGATGCAGGCGCCAGCTCGTCCACTTTTCCTCGGGCACCTGCTGGATGTTCGCCTGGAACTTGCCGGCTGCTCCTACGGGAACTTTCAAATCGAACTGCGGGTCGTTCGGGGTCACGTTCCGAAGCAGCTCCGGGTTGAGGTCCCGCAAATCGTCGATATCCGCTCCCGTCGCGTCCGCCACCAGGCGGAGATCAATCGGACGGCCCGGCCGAACCGTCTCGAACTGCGGCGCCTTTTCCGGGTCCACCTGAATGCCGTAGAGGCCGGGATCCTTGGCCACCAGGGCGAGCGCGATGATAATCGGCACGTAATTCTGCGTTTGCCGCGGCAGCGCGTGGCGCTTCTGCAGTTCCCAGAAGTCCGCGTAGCCGGTACGCTCGATTCCGCGGACGACGTTCAGCGGGCCCGAATTGTACGCCGCCATCACCAGGTACCAGTCGCCGAACATGTCGTAGAGATCGCGCATGTGAAGCGCCGCCGCGCGCGTCGCTTTCTCGGGGTCGCTCCGCTCGTCCACGAAGTAGCTGCGATCGAGATCGTATTCCTGCCCGCGATAAGGCATGAACTGCCAGATTCCGCGCGCGCCCACGCGCGAAACCGCGTCCGGCTGAAAGGCGCTCTCCGCCTGCGCCAGATAGATCAGGTCCTGCGGCACGCCTTCCTGTTTCAGCACGCGGCGAATCATCTCGCTGTAGCGTCCGGCGCGTCCCAGGCCGCGCTCCACAATCGCCCGGCCGCGCGGTGTGGTGAAGAAGCTCAGGTACTGGAGGACGGAGCCATTCACCGTCAGCGGCAGGTCGTGCGGCACGCTGATCAATTCCTGCTCCGCCTTGGCGGCGAGGCGCGGGTCGCCCGGGGGAAGGGTAACCCCGGCGATTTCGTCGATCGCGGCGGGCTGGCTCGAAGTGTCGGCTTCTTCATCCTCTGTGCTTTGCGTCGCGTCGAGTTCGTAGGAATGCATCGACTCGCCGATCTCGTCGACGAGGTCGGATAATCGCGGATCGGAATCCACCTGGAAACCGCTCGACCGGATCAGGTCGACCGCCCTATCGAAGTCCGCCCGCGCGTTCTCCAGGTTTCCGGCCTTGTATTCCTTCTGTCCCGCTTTGAAATTCGCATCCACCTGTTGGAGCAGGACTTCGATGGCCGGCCTCGCGTCGGGGAGGAGCGAAACGTACGCCAGCGCGGCGTGAGGAAAAGGGAGCGGCTCCCGCAGCAAGGCCGGGACGGGTGCGGGTGTCGCCGCCGGCGGAGTCACGTGCGCCTGCTTGGTGGTCTGCTCGCACCCTGCCAGCAACAGCGTTCCCGCTGCCAGCGTGACCCAGATTGTCGCGCGGTGATTCATTTTATTGGCGCTGCGCTCTGTTTAGGGCTAACCAAAATCCTACGAAGTACTTAGTCCGGCGTCAATGGCCGTGTCGTACGGGGCATTGACGGAATCGGGACACCATTTTTCAGGAGCTCAAATGGGGCAGCCGAAACGATTGGCCATCCGGAATGTTCTATCGTGGGCTGCCGGCGGGGTCCGGCGGGCTACGGCGCAATCTGGCGATCAGGTCGCGAACGCCCGACGCGGCCGGGTTGTTTGGGTCTTGCTGGACGAAGGCTTCGAGGGGCCCGATGGCGTCCTGGCTCCGCCCCAGCCCCACCAGCGCTTCGCCGAGAATGAGTCGCGCCTCGACGGCGCCGCCCTTGCTTTCCTGGACAGCCAACTCCGCGTGCGCCCGAGCCTTCTCGAATTCCCGCCGTTTGAGGTAAGCGTCTGCCAGCAGCCACTGGGCTCGCCAATGTTTTGGCGCGATCGCCACGGCCGGCTCGAGTACGGCGGTCGCTCCCGCAAGATCGCCCTGCTGCAGGAGCAGTTGACCCAGCGCCGTCAAAGCACCGACGTGGCGGGGATCCAGTGAAAGCGTCCGGTCCAAATAGCTCTTCGCCTGGCCGGCGTCCTTCCTCTCAACGAACACAAGGCCAAGAAGATAATTCACATCGGCGTTGCCGGGCGCCAGCTTGTAGGCTTCCTTGAGGTACTTTTGGGCCTCCGCTGCGTTCCCCCGCTCGAGCGCCGCGATCCCCTTATCGACATCCCGGCGAGCTTTGGGTGCCAGTATCTGGCCTGCTTTTGTATCGGTTACGGTGCCGGAGACGTCCCTCGGCAGGGCGATGAGGACACGATATGCCTCGTGACTGCTCGTCGCGGTCAATTCCTGCCGGGTGGTCTTGAATCCCGGTGCACTCGCCTCGATCTCATACTGGCCCGCCTTCACGTTGTCGAATTGCGCTTCGGTGCGGCCCTCCGTGCTGCCCCAGGTCACCAATTGCGTCGATTCGTCGAAGAGCTTGACGATCGCCTGTTTATCCAGGGGCATTCCCGCTTCGTCGACAACGGAAACGATGATCGATGAGCCGATCACCGCCGGCTCCGCGAACCCGGGCGAGGACGTTGCTCCGTTGGGTGTGGGGGAATGGAAGCGGGTCTGGGCAGAGGCACCCACCGCCCACAGCAGGGTCAACACCACCCCGATGGCGCGTTTGTGCAGCGGGTCCATCATTCCTCCGCGGCCTCAGGAACTCTACCCAGAGTCTCTCACCCCCGGCAGTTCGGATCAATCCAGCCGGTAACAGACGCGACCCTGCCTCAGCGACAACCTATGGATTGACCTTCGGTACCGAGTTCTTCGATTCTTCCGCTTTCGGATCGCCTATTCGCTGGTTCGCGCCCACTGAGAACAACCTGTAGTCTGCGAACGTCTGGCTTCGGTGATATCGATGATGACGAAAATCGAAGTAGAGGTCGGCATTCTTAGGGAGCCAGAGTTCCACCGCCTTCGTCTTGAAGCGCACGGGACCGTAGTCGACAGACTGGTGCTGGGCCAGCAGCTGGATCTTTGGAATCGGATTCAGCAGGTCGGCCTCCAAATGAACAATCTGAAACGTACTCGCCCCGATCCACGCCCGGCCTTTCAACGCGATGTAGAAGTCCGCATCGGTGAATTCGTAACGCATCAAGCGGCTCGGCCGGTCTGCCCGTTGCCGGAAATAGACAAGCCACGTCGCCTGCCCCCGCCACTGGCCCAAGCCTTCGCAGGTCATCTGGAAATCGTCGCGGAGCAATGGGTGAAAAACCATGGCGAGACCGAGGAGTCCGCGAGTCGCAATGTGGTCCGGAAAGTCCCCTTGGTCCGTCGAACCACCGAGATACTCGTCGACCGTCAGCCCTCGGTCTCCCTCGATCATCGACGCGATGTAATCGAACTTGCGCTTCTCCGTAGCGAACGGCTTCCCAGTTTCGTCAAGGTCCTCGTGGAGAGCTTGCTCGGTGGCCTCGAAGCGCCCCACATTCTCAACGAGCTCTTTCGCGCGCTTGCCTGCCCCGGCAATCACTGTTTCAGAGGGACAAACAGCGCCCGGCGAGACTGCAGGCCTCTCGTCATCCACGCTCGGGGGATGCCACGTGGGAATCGACAGCTTGCTCTCAGGGGCGCCCAGGGCGGAGGCAGGTAAAGGCGCGGGCGCGTTCACGGAAACCTCCCTGGCGGGTACGCCGGCGCTGTTCAGCTGAGCGATCATTTCCCGGACCGTCGGCGCTGCCGGGTCGTTGGGCGCCTCTTTCAAGAACGTCTGGAAGGCCTGAATTGCTTCGTCGCGCTTGCCAAGGCTTGCGAGAGATTCACCCTTTACCACCTCTGCGCGAATGCCCCCACCCTTGCCTTTCTTGACGGCCAGTTCCGCTTCTTGCCGCGATTTCTCGAAGGCGGCCGTTCGAAGATAAGCCTCCGCCAACAACCAGTGCGACAGCCAGTACTCCGGGTCAGCGGAGACCGCTTGCTCGAGCGGTGTCACCGCTCCAGCATAGTCTTTCTGCTGTAGGCGCAACTGGCCTAGCATGGTCAACGCGCGCAAGTGCCGCGGGTTGAGCGAGACGGCTTTTGAGAAGTATGTTTCAGCCTGGCCTGAATCCCTCCTCTGCAAGTACAGGAAGCCGATCAGGTAGTTCAAATCCGCGTTGCCCGGCGCCAGCTTGTAGGCGGCCTGCAAGTGTTTTTCTGCGTCATCGAGTTTCCCTAAGTTCAGCGCGGAGATCCCCTTGTCCGCCTCCTTGCGCGCCTTCGGCGCCAGCAGTTGACCCGGCATGGGATTCGTGACGGCGCCGGAACCGTCCTCCTTCAACCGCACGATCAGATCGTAGTTCTCGCCCGCAGTCATCACGTTCAGGTCTTTGGTGGTCGTTTCGTAACCCGCGGCGCTCACCTCCACTTCGTAGTCGGCTGGCGGAACGCTGTCGAATATGATCTGCGATCGATCCTGCGTCGTGCCCCAAACGTTGGTTTGACTCATGTTGCTGTAGAGTTTCACCAGGGCTTGCTCGCCCAGATTCGCTCCGTTTTCGTCCGCCACGATGACTGTCACCGACGAGGTGGGACTCCCCAAGCCGTTAGCCGGGCCCATCTGTGTGGGCCCAGCGACCGTGGGCATCCCAGGGCGGCTCTGGGCTCGGGCAGCCGAAGCAAGAATGAATGGAAGGCAGAGAAGAGCAAGGACCCGAAGCGGCGAACAGAGCTTCATGACACCTCTAAAGAACACCGGCACGTAAACGTTTTCCCAAATTGTGCCACTTGGTCTCCCCCTGCTACAAGCCCTTTTTGGAATGGCTAAGCCAGCGCTTGGCGGAGGTCCTCGATCAGGTCTTCCGGATCTTCCAGGCCTACCGATACGCGGACGGTTCCCGGCTCGACGCCGACGGCACGCAGCTCTTGCAACGACATCTTGTAGTGCGAGGTGTAAATCGGCAGGACGACGAGAGACTCGACTCCTCCCAGGCTCGCCGCCAGCAGGAAGATGCGGGCACGATCGCAGAAGCGGCGCGCGGCGGCAAGCCCTCCCTTCATATCGAAAGCAAGCATCGAGCCGAATGCGCGCATCTGGCGCTTCGCGAGGGCGTGGTCAGGATGCGATGGAAGACCGGGATAATGAACCCGCGCCACTTTCGGGTGGCGCGCGAGGTATCGCGCGACGGCCATGGCGGTCCGGCACTGGCGCTCGACGCGAATCTCGAGCGTCTTCATGCCGCGAATCAGGAGGAATGCCGCTTCGGGATCCATCGACCCGCCGAGGGCGATGATATTGTGCCGCACGCGGTCGATCAGGGCGCGGCTGCCCGCTGCGGCGCCGGCAATGATGTCCGAGTGGCCGGCGAGGAACTTCGTCGCGCTGTGAAGCACGATGTCGAACCCGAGCGCGATCGGCTTTTGCAGCACGGGACTCGCAAACGTGTTGTCGATCAGCGAGACCAGGTCCCATTCCTTCGCGAAGGCGATGGCCTTCCGCAGATCGACCAGGCGCAGCGTGGGATTTGTGGGCGTCTCGATGTAGAGCGCCTTCGTGCGCGGACTCACCATCCGCTCGATGCCCGCGAGGTCGGAATCGAGCTGCCGCACCACGATTCCGAATCTCGGAAATACGTCGCGCATGAGCCGGTAGCTTCCGCCGTAGAGCTGCCGCGTGGCGATGACCTCGTCGCCTGCCTTCAGGACCGACAGCAATGCGCTCGAGATGGCGGCCATCCCGGAAGCCGTGACGACGGCCGCCTCGGCGCCCTCGAGGGCCGCGAGCTTCTTCTCTGCGATGGCGAGCGTCGGATTGCCGTAGCGCGTGTAGATGTAGGCCGAGCTCTTCCCTTCCGCCCAGCGTTTCATTTCCTCCGTGCTCGCAAACGTGAAGTTCGCGGTGCGGGCGATCGACACCCCGACCGGCACGCCGACGTGCACTCGTTCTTCGCCCGCGTGAATGGCCAGCGTAGCGTCGCGCAAGGGCCTAGACTTGGAGCGCTTCTTCATAATCGCGAAAGCTTGGACCAACTCGGCGCCGGACCGCAAGGACCATTTTGGTCGATTTGAGAACAAACGGCGCCATGCCGGCTTGACAATCTTCGCGACCGGGCGAAAGATTCCCCCGCATTCGGCGTATACGAAGTAGATGGAACGCTTTGGGCGGCCCGCACGCGGCCGCGGACGCACAAGGAGCGATCATGGTCGGTCTTGACGCGGCCACCGTAATTGACGCCGCCTGGATCGTCTTTCTCGTGTATTGGTTCGCCGCCGCCTTTCGCCTCAACCGAATGAAGAAGCGAGAGCCTGCCAGCGAGTGGCTGTTGCGCTTCGTTGTGATGGGAACCGCCTTCGTACTGCTCGACGGATCCCTCGTTCAATTCGGGGACCTGAACAAGCGTTTCTTTCCCCACTCCGCGCCGGTCCAAGCGGTTGGCGCGGCTCTGACGTGCCTGGGCGTCGCCTTCGCCATCTGGGCCCGCTACCACATCGGGCGATACTGGAGCAGCACCGTCTCGCTCCGCGCCGACCATCAACTGATCCGGACGGGACCTTACGCGCATATTCGCCATCCGATTTACACCGGCATTCTTCTTGCCGTGCTGGGCACAGCCGTGGCGGTTGGGAGGTATCGCGCGATCGTGGCGTTCGTGATTGTGCTGGCCGGATTCACCTGGAAGGCGTCGCGAGAGGAAGCCTTGCTCTCGGGAGAGTTTGGGCCAGCCTTCGAGGAGCACAAACGCGTCACAGGTTTTTTCCTTCCGCGGTTTTCCTGAGGCGAATTCCAAAAAGGGAATCGCCGGGCCTCTCTGTGGATTCGCTTTCCATTCTCCATTGGCTTTAGCGCCGACATAAGTTGGAAATGAACGTGCACGGCTGTTTCGGTGTGAGAGAATTATTAGAGTGCGCGGCCTCCCTGGGCTCGCGGAACGTCCGAAAGGGGCAACCGATGAGGAAAAAGGCTCTCGGATTGGGGATCTTGGTGTTGTGTCTGGCTAGCCTTCCCGCTTGCATAATTCGGATGGCGGGGCCGTGCCTGGGCTATGGCTGCCCGGTATTGAGCGGCAGCGGGTCGGCAAATGCGAGCAACGCGAGCCCCGCGCCCACGAACGCCATGACCGCCCAGAGCACAGCAGCTCCGAACTCCGACGCAACACCCGCAACGAAAAAGCATCACCGCTTCTGGATTTTCTAGGCTGACATCCCCTCCGCTTCCTCGCCTTCGTGGTGCGGCTTGTGGGCGGCGATTACCTTCTCCGCGAGTTCACTCGGCACGAAGTCATAATGCGAAAATTCCATCGAATAGCTTCCGCGGCCCTGCGTCAACGAGATGAGCTCGTTCGCGTAGCTGAGCATCTCGGCGAGCGGGACCTGTGCCTTGATGATGACGGTTCCGGCGCGCGTTTCGCTTCCGCTGATCTTGCCGCGGCGCGAGCTGAGGTTGCCCATCAAGTCGCCTGAATACTGATCGGGCGCGTAGACTTCCACTTGCATGATGGGCTCAAGCAGCGCGGGCCGCGCCTGCTTCATCGCTTCCTTGAATGCAAGGGAGCCCGCGATCCGGAACGCCATATCGCTCGAGTCCACGTCGTGATACTTGCCGTCGTAGAGGCTTGCGCGGAAATCGACAACCGGAAAACCAGCCAGGTAGCCGCGCTCGGCCGACTCGCGGATGCCCCGTTCCACGGATGGAATCCAGTTCTTCGGAATCGCGCCGCCGAAAACGTCGTCGACGAACTCGATGCCCTTGCCGCGCGGCAGCGGTTCCATCTTGATGCGGCACAATCCGAACTGTCCGTGGCCGCCCGTCTGTTTTTTGTGTTTGCCTTCCGCGTCGGCCTTGGCGCGAATCGTTTCGCGATAGGGAACCTTCGGCGGCTTCAGCGTCATCTCGACGTGGTAGCGCTTGCGCAGTTTGGCGACGACCACTTCGATGTGCTGCTGGCCCGCGCCGCTGAGGAGAAATTCCTTCGTTTGCGGATCGCGGCCGAAGCGAAGCGCGAGATCCTCTTCGAGGATTTTGTGAATGGCCTGGCCGATGCGGTCTTCGTCGGCGCGGGTCTTCGGCTCGACGGCGAAGGTGATCGACGGCTCGGGAATACGCGCGGGCGGATAGAAAATCGGCGCGTTCTTGTCGCCGAGAGTTTCCCCGGTGGTTGTCTCCTTGAGTTTTGCAACGGTGCCGATATCACCCGCGTGCAGGTCGTTCACGGCAGTGGCCGTTTTGCCCTGCATCACCTGCACGTGCTGGAGACGTTCCTGCGAGCTGCGGTTGTGGTTCGTGAGGGTCGCGTCGTTCTTCAGAACGCCGGACATCACCTTGAAGTAGGTGACGCGGCCGGCAAAGGGATCGGCGAGTGTCTTGAAGACGTAGATCGAAAGCGGCTCGGAATCGGCAATCTTGCGCTCGACGGTTTCGCCTTTATGGTCGGGCGTCGTGTGTCCGCTGGCCTTTCCGCGAAACGCGGGCGAAGGCAGGATTTCGACGATGAAGTTCAAGATGGCGTCGCTGCCGATATTGTGCAGCGCGGAGCTGAGCAGCACCGGAAACACTTTCTTGTCGCGAACTTCTTCGTGCAGGCCTTTCCTCAGATCCTCGGCGGGCAGCGTGCCCTTCTCGAAAAACTCCTGCATCAATTCGTCTTCGCCTTCGGCGACAAGCTCGACGAGCGCTTCGTGCGCGGCCTGCGCTTCGTCGGCCATGTCGGCGGGAATGTCTTCGATTTTCGCTTTGCCGTCGCCGTCGGGCGTGTAGACGAGCGCTTTCATGGTGACGAGGTCGATCACGCCGCGGAAATTCTTCTCGGAGCCGATCGGCAACTGAACGGGAATCACGCCGCGGCCGAACACCTGCTGGAGCGAGCTGAGCGCGCGCTCGAAGCTCGCCAGCTCGCGGTCCATCCAATTCAGGATGAAGGCGCGCGGCTGGTCGTATTCGGTGGCGTAGTCCCAAACTTTTTCGGTGACGACTTGAACGCCCGCGGCCGCGTCGACAAGAATGAGCGAGGCATCGGCGGCAATCAGCGAGGCCTTCGTTTCGTTGATGAAGGTGGAGTAGCCCGGAGTATCGAGCAGATTGACCTTCGCTTTTTCAGTTTGCCCCGGGGCCTGCCATTCGGCGTAGGCGATGCCCGTATTGATCGAAATCTTTCGCGCGATTTCCTCTTCGTCCCAGTCGGTGGTGGTCGACCCGTCGGTGACCTTGCCGAGCCGCGGCGTCATGCCCGCGGTATAGAGTAACGACGACACGAGCTGGGTCTTCCCCGTGTCGCCGTGGCCTACAATGCCAACGTTGCGTATCCATTCGGTGTTATAGGATTTCATGGCTCACACTCCAGGGACAGAGTCGGAAAATGGAAAACGGAAAATCGGAGGCGGAAAAGACAAAACGGGCGCGCGGGTATACATCTGCGAACGTGGCGAACGAGGCCAGCCTGCGAGTTCGTTCCGTGCGTTTGCATGAGCATCACGACGCATTGCCCGTAGAATCCATGAGGAGCGGATTCGAAGGGCGCCCCGGCGTCTGCGCGATGACCCTGCGGACCCCTCGTCGAGACGATCGGCGTGCCAGATCGGCCGGCTCGGGGGGCGGAGAAGGCGGATGCTAGCACACGGGTCGTGGGCGGTTCAACTTTGGTGAGATTAGCCACAGAGACCCAGAGCCGCAGAGGACGACGGCGATTGAAAGGAGCAGGGCGTCGGAATCGCGATTTTTGGCGATTAGACGGGGCAGCCGTCGTTTTTTTTCTATGACTTACGAGGGGTTCTAATATTCGAATTTGGCGATTAGAAATCGGGAGGGAAGACACGTCTGCCACAGAGACAGAGAGGCACAGAGAACCATCGGGGTGGAAGGACTCAGGACGCCAAAGTCGTGATTTGTTGCGATTAGACGGAGCGACCGTTCTTTGTTTTCTATAACTTAGAGGAGATTCTAATAATGAACTGTTGCGATTAGACGTCGAGGTGGGGTGCGCCCAGCGCATCGCAAGAGGAGTTCGCCGGGCCGCCTTCATTTTTCGTCTCGTTAGTCTGTCATTTTCCTTTCGCAAGTCATTTTATCATGCGTGGCAACTTGACATGGGCATTTGCGGTCTGCAAATGACGGAAAGAATTGGGCTTGCGGAAACGTAAATCGTGACCAGAATCGAAAAAAAAGCTAGGACCTACGAGTCGCTCCGGTCCATGACCTCCGCGACGGCCTGCCCTTCGGCTCCGCTCAGGATAAACGGCAGCATGGTTGGCGCTTCGCGCCGACGGTGTAATGTCGGAGCCCTTCGAAGCTCAGGGTAAACTGAAGCTCCGACCCCCTGAACACTGTGGCGCATCGCGGAGGTCGATTTTCCTAGTTCGGGACCTATAATATGCGCTGATGCTTACGGTCCTCGCCATTTCCAACTACAGGTCGCTGCGGAAACTCGTGGTGCCGTTGGAAGGGCTGAACGTAATTACGGGAGCGAACGGCAGCGGCAAGTCGAGCCTATATCGTGCGTTGCGGCTGCTCGCCGACACGGCCCAGGGAAGCGTGATTCCGTCGCTGGCTCGGGAAGGGGGCCTGCCGTCAACGCTGTGGGCTGGACCGCCAACCATTTCGCGGAAGGTGCGCCAGGGAGAATATCCGGTTCAGGGCACAGCGAGGAAAGGCCCGGTGAACCTGCAACTTGGGTTCGCAAGCGACGAGTTCAGTTACCTCATCGATCTGGGGTTGCCTCCCCAGGAGAAGGGTAGCCCTTCAGCCTTCCTTCTCGATCCTGAAGTCAAGCGTGAGGTGATCTGGCAGGGCCCGATTCTTCGTCCCTCGGCCGTCCTTGTGGACCGGCAGGGACCCGTTGTTCGTGCACACACCGACGGTGGAGCGTGGAACGTAGTTGCAAGCAACCTGCTTCCCTTCGACTCAGTGATGACTCACATCGCGGACCCGCGGCACGCACCGGAGACGTTGCTGCTTCGGGAATCCATTCGGGCCTGGCGTTTCTACGACCATTTTCGGGCGGATGTGGATGCTCCCGCGCGCCGACCTCAAATCGGGACGCGAACTCCGGTGCTGAGCAATGACGGAGCCGACGTCGCGGCGGCCGTGCAGACAATCCGCGAGATTGGCGACCGTGAGGGACTCGATATGGCGGTAGCGGACGCCTTTCCGGGCGGCGTGCTCTCCGTAACGAACGCCGCGGGACGATTCGAGCTCGTGATGGAGCAGCACGGCCTTCTGAGGCCGATGAGCGCAGCCGAGTTTTCCGATGGCACACTGCGATATCTACTCTGGATCGCTGCGCTTCTGACTCCCAGACCCCCGGCATTGATGGTTTTGAACGAGCCGGAAACGAGTCTGCATCCCGACCTGCTCGCCGCGCTCGCACGGCTGATCGCGCAAGCCGCAAAGCGATCACAAATCGTGGTGGTCACACACTCGCCGAAACTCATCGCGGCGCTGGCGGAACAACGAGGCTGCCACTCCATCACGCTCCAGAAGTCATTCGGTGAGACGGTGATATCCGGAATTAGGGAGGTCGATCTTCCTTCGTGGCATTGGCCGGGACGATAGGAGTTGGTCACCGGCCTCTACGAGGGCCGCCGTAGACGGTGAGCTTGCCGGCGGCGACGACGGCGATGTAGTGGCCCTCGCTCAAGAACTGCATGACCTTCTTGCCGGCGGCGGCCAATTGGGCCCAGCGGGATTTGGTCTGCGGGTTCTGTTCGAGGCCGCGAATCTCCTGACCGTCGAAGACGAAATCGACCTGGCGCAGACCTTTCTTCGGCGTTTTCAGGACAGGGTAGGATTTGCCAGCGAGCTCGACGACTTTCGCGTTGTCGACGAGGACCTGGCGCCAGACGGAGAGGAGAGTTTCTTCGAAGGCGGAGGGCATGGGGAATTATAAAGGAGGTAGAGGAGGACAGCGAGGTCGCCGAGGTTTGTAATGAAATCGAGTGCGGGGTGGGTGTCGCTGCGGCGTGCGTCCTTCGCGACGGCCTGCCCTTCGCCTGCGCTCAGGGTAAACGGCAGAGAGGTGCGCGCTTCGCGCGAGAATTCGTTTCCGCAGCGCTAAGGCACTCCCACGGTGGGCGATTGATCCGCGGTCTCATCTCACACATTGAAGAAAGTTCCCCGGGCGAGACGGGGTGCGCGAAGCGGAGGGATGGGAGTACACTCAGGCGCTCGATACGGCGGGCACGGCGCTGGGGGCGGCGCCGCGCTGGGAAGCGCGTAAGAAAAATCTTCCGGAGGACTCATGCTAATGAGGCGGCACGCTCATGATGGTTTCGTGTGGCTCGGGACATGGATGCTGATATTGGCGGCGGTCGCGCTGGCGGCTGTGCCGGCAGGCGCCAGGCAATCGGATGCGCAGCAGGCGTCGCAGGAACATCCGGCGAAGGCCGCGGAGGGCGCGAAAGGCAAGGAAGAAAAGCCGGCGCCGCCGGTGGAGAAATCGTCGGTGACGCACCAGTCCGCGAAAATCGGCGGGCAGACGATCAACTACACGGCGACGATCGGGACGTACGTAATCAAGGACGACGCGGGCGAAGCGAAGGCGAGCTTCTTCTACGTTGCGTACGTGAAGGATGGAGTGACGGACCCGGCGACGCGGCCGGTGGCGTTCAGCTATAACGGCGGGCCGGGCTCGGCGTCGCTGTTCGTCCACATGGGGTTCGGGCCGAAGCGGCCGGTGCTGGCACCGGACGGACACGGGATGCCAGCGCCGTACTCGGTGACGGACAACGAGGATTCGTTTCTCGATGCGACGGACCTGGTGTTTGTGGACGCGATCTCGACGGGCGCGAGCCGTCCGGCAGCGGGGCAGGACGCGAAGCAGTTTCACGGCCTGGTCGAGGATGCGAACTATTTCGCGGACTTCATCTACCAGTACATCACGCGAAACGGGCGCTGGGAATCGCCGAAATTCCTGATCGGCGAAAGTTACGGCACGACGCGGTCGGCGGAGCTCGCGGGAGTGCTGCAGCACCGGCACCAGATTTATCTGAGCGGGATCGTGATGGTGTCGACGTACCTGATTCCGCCGACGATCGACGAGAGTCCTTCGAACGACATGCCGACGATGATGTACCTGCCGACGTACACGACGACGGCGTGGTATCACCATCTGCTGGCGCCGGATCTGCAGAACGAGACGCTCGAGCAGGTAGCGCAGCAGGCGCGCGAGTTTGCGGACGGCGAATACGCGCAGGCGCTGCTGAAGGGCGACCAATTGCAGGGTGCGGAGCGCGAAAAAGTGGTGCAGGACCTGGCGCACTTCACGGCGCTCTCGCCGAAGTACATCGAGCAGAGCAACCTGCGGATCCAGCAGAACCGCTGGGCGAAGGAACTCGAACGCGACAAGCGGCGGACGGTGGGGCAACTGGACTCGCGGTTCGAGGGCATCGACGCGGACGCGGCGGGCGAAGGAACGCAATACGATCCGAGCGAGGCGTCGTACGAGGGCACGTGGGTGGCGACGTTTCAGGACTACATCCACCGCGATTTGAAATGGGACGGCGATTCCTACTACCTGGTGAGCGCGCGCGTGTGGCCGTGGAACGAACAGGGCACGCCGAATATCCTGGAGACGCTGCGGGCGGCGATGACCCAGCAAAGCTACCTGAAGGTGCTATTCGTGATGGGGTATTACGACGCGAACTGTCCGTTTCACGCAGTGGAATACACGATGAGCCACATGGGGCTCGAGCCGTCGGTGCGGAAGAACGTGAGCTTCACGTACATCGAAGCGGGGCACATGCCGTATGTCGATGAGAAGGCGCACGACAAGCTGCACAAGGATGTGGACGCGTTCATCCGTGGGAGCTATGGGCACTAAGGGAAAGATGTTGCAACGGATAACTTAGGGCTTCTTCTGATAGGGGTCGGGGCGCCACGCTTCGCGCATCAGTTTGGCTTTCAGCTTCCCTGCCGCCGCGGGACTTATCGTGGCGTCGCGCTGCTTTCCGACAATTAGCAGTGTTGATTCGGGGTCGTTCCTTGCTTCCTCCTCGAAAGACGAGATCTCCGTCTCAATTCCCAAAAGAAGTATCTCTTTGGTGTGGGACGGGCGGCGCACCGCCAAGAACCTGCGATCCAGCCGGGTATCCCAGGTTATGTCGGGGTCCGATTTCAGTTCGAGGATGCCGCCGGAAAAACTCCATCTGCCCTTATCAACCACGGTATTTGGTGAGATATCGGCCCACTCGACGTAGATATACGTCTTGTCCGGAAAGATATAGAGGTTATCGCCCGACAGCCCGGGACCAAGGAGCTTCCGGAGTTCTTTCGACGGGTGCGCATACTGCCCAGCGATTTCGGCCGGGCCGCTGGCTGTGACGAGATCGACGGGGATCTTTGCCCGGATACGCTCCAAGGGAGCGGCTGCGGATTGTGTGGTGACAAGCTGCGCGAGCAGGACCAGACACGTGACGAAGCTCATCCGTTCGTCCTCCGGGAATTGCGGCGGCGACTGATTAACGGTGACGAAGCCATAGCAGCAAGCCCCAGACGACGCCCACGGGGAGGGCGGCCAAGAAGAACAGCCGGGCCTCCGGCAATTCCGCCAGAACCATAAAAAGCAGGCCGAACACGAGGACGAGCCCAACCGGGTGCGCCGTTATGAGACCGGCACCGGAGCGCCCGAACGGAACGACCGTGGTTGGGTCAGGCTGGGGATCGCGCAGGGAACCTTTCCAAGCAGCGTAGCGCGGAGTGTCTTTGGGCGTATGCACTAGCTCGATTAGTACGCCCTGGGATCACTGGCGTCAATGGACCGCCGGTTACTCAGTGCCACCCCCGATAAACTCGGCGGCGGGAATGCCGGCGGCCGCGAAAACCTCAAACTTCAGTGCGTTCATCAAGTCGAGCTACGGGCACTGAGGAAGCGCGTCCGGGGAGCCGCAGAGACAGCCACTAGCTGTCATGTATCAACACGTTGTTCCGATCCAGACCGGAACGGGAGATGGGTGGAGCACCGCCGAGGCTAGCATGAGGACGGTGCCAGTTGTAGTCATGGAGCCAGCGCGGAAGATGCGCGGCGCGTTCCTCTGAGG
>DATIZQ010000118.1:0-2129 GCA_035517015.1 Candidatus Acidiferrum sp.
GGGCGGAAACAGGAAGTACCGCCGCACGGCGTCCAGCGCGTTTTGCATGGCGAAGAAACGGATCCGCTCGCGATCGCCGGGAAATCGCCACGCCTTTTCCTGCGATTTGTGCTGGTCGGCGATTCCGATGTGCACGGTCCCGACCGGCTTTTCTGGTGTCCCGCCTGTGGGACCTGCAACGCCGGTGATCCCGATGCCGAGCGTCGCGCCGGTTTGCTTCCGAATGCCATCGGCGAGCGCAAGGGCGACTTCGGAACTGACCGCGCCTTTAGTTTCGATCAACTCAGCGGGCACGCCGACGAGTTGCGTCTTCAGTTGATTGCTGTAGCAGACGACGCCGCCGAGAAAATACGCCGAGCTGCCGGAAATGCTCGTCAGGCGCTCGGCCACCAAGCCCCCGGTGCAGCTTTCTGCGACGGCAACCGTCGCGCGATTTTCCGTCAGCATGCGCGCGACGACTTCCTCGATCAGCTCGCCGCGCGTCGAGACGAGATTTTCGCCGAGCACCAGCCCCATGCGGCTGACAAGTTCATCCAGCCGCGCTTCGGCGAGCGTCGGATCGCCCGACCAGATGCGGGGATGAAGCTCGATGCCTTTGGCCGTGGCGAGAATCGTCGTTTCCGTGTCGGAGTATTCCGCGTAGAGCGGCGCGACGCGCTGATCGACCTCCGATTCGAAAAGCCCGACGATGCGGAGATCGCGCGTGTACAGACGCGTCTTGTTGCCGAGCTTGGCGAGGCGCGGGCCCACTTCGGCTTCCATCAGCGCTCGCATCTCGTTGGGCACGCCGGGCAGAAGAATCAGAATGTGGCCGTTCGCTTCGATCCACTGGCCGGGAGCGGTGCCGCGCGGATTTGGAAGCACGTCCGCTCCCTCGATCACCAGCGCCTGGCGCCTGTTGATTTCCGGCATCGCGCGGCCCAAGCTGCGAAAGCGCCCCTGTAATTTCCTCAGCACATCTTCGTTTTGCAGCAGCCTGCGGCCGAGCAGCTCCGCCACCGTCTGGCGCGTGCGATCGTCATCGGTCGGGCCAAGCCCGCCGCAGGCGACAACCACATCCGCGCGGACGAGCGCGTGCTGAAACGAGGAGCGCATCTCGTCCGGCGCGTCGCCAACGATGGCTTTGTGGATCACGGGGATGCCGAGCCGGTTGAGCTGATCGGTGAGGAAGAGTGAATTCGTGTCGAGACGGTACGGCGTGAGCAGTTCCGAGCCGACTGCAATGATTTCCGCGTTCATGCTTTAGGAGTTTTACTTGATGGTGGCAAGCGAGTGCAAGAGATGCCGAGTTCAGAAAAGTTGAAGAGGGATTCTTCGACTGCGTGACCGGACATTCCGCAAGAGCGGAACGGCAAGCAAGTGTCCGGCCACTCCGCTCAGAATGACGCCCCAAGGTAGCAAATCAGCTGTTCAGAGGCAGGCCCTCGACGTCCCAGTCGATAGAGTAGAGGGCATTGTTTGTGGCGATGAAGGCGCGATGCGACGCGAGCAGTGCCAGGCCGACGATGTTGCTCCCGCCAAGCACAATCTCCGCTTCCGCCTGCGGGGTGAGCCGCACGACGCCACGCTTGCCGCCAAGCGACGCCGCGACGTAAAGATTGCCCTTGCGGTCGAACGCGAGGCCCTGCGGCCGCCCGAGACCGCGGAAAAAGATGCTCACTTCACCGGCGGGAGAAATCTTGTACACGCGTTCGAAACTCGAAGTCGTTGGGCCAGTGACGTAGAGGTCGCCGGACGGGCTGAACGCAAGGTGATACGCCGAAAGCGAAGGCTCGAGCGTTGCGAAGACGAAAATTTCGCGGTCCGGCCCGATCTTGAAGATCGTGCCGCTGCGATCGCCCACATACAGATTGCCCGTTTTGTCGAACGCGATGCCGGTGGCGATGCCCATGCCTTCGATCCATTGCATGGACTGGCCGTCGGGCGAGACGCGGTGGATGGTTCCATCGTTGCGGCAGGAGACGAAAAGATTGCCGTCGCGATCGATCGCGAGGCCGGTCGGATTCATCAGCTCGGTGATGAACGGCTTTACCGTGTGGTTGGGCGCAATCTTATAGAGCGAAACAGGAACTTTTTGGCCGCGTTGGCCGCTGAAAGTGACGTAGACGTTGCCGCCAGCGTCCACCGCC
>DATIZQ010000119.1:0-5405 GCA_035517015.1 Candidatus Acidiferrum sp.
GGCGTGTGCTCAGGCCGGGCGGCTCGCTCCATCTGCTCGATTTTGCGAGCATGGAAGGCCACGGCCACCGAGGCATTGGCGCACACCTCCATTCGCGGCGCATGAAGGACAACTCCGACAATAAGATTCTTAAGCTGATGACGCAGGCAGGATTTCCCGAATCCGAAAAGCTGAGCGAGGGCGGCGTTTTCTTCGGTCTTATTCGCGTCGCGTACTATCGGGCATGGCTGCCGGAGAAAGCTTTCGACTAACGGCGCAACCAACGGAGCAACCAAACCCTGTGGCCTTTCTTGCGTCGAACGACCGACCAGAGATCGTACAAGACGCCCAAGAACTCGCCGCTTTCGAGCCTTGACGAGTCGACTTGAGTATCCTGAATCTGGGCGAACCGTCTGATCGCGTCCGCCAGTTCCTTAGGGTTTGGTCCACCAGCGGTCGTTTCGAGACGGAGCCAGTCACGCTTTCCTGGAGCCACTGACAGCGCCAGCGGGTGCGCATCTGCGTCCCAAGCTTGATACTCACCATTTTCGACATCGATTCTCTCGAACTGGCGTCGCATGTCTTCAATAGAAGAGAAGGCTTCGACCTCTCCGCAATCCCGATACAGGACGAAGACTGGAAACTTGAAGTCGATACGGAATCTCCTAGCGACGGCGGGATTTGGCGCGCGTCCGGCGAATCACGCGACGTGCGGGACGCCGCGGCTTCGAGCGCGGGCGAGGCCTCGCGCGGCCCTTCGGCTTCGATGGCTTCGGTCTGGCTTTGGCTGTGCGCTTGACCTCGCGGCGGCGAGCGGCGGCCCAGCCCGGTTTGTTCACCTGGCGGCCGCGGCCAATCGCCAGAGCGTCCGCCGGTACGTTCTCGGTCACCACGGAGCCCGCTGCCACGTACGCGCCATCGCCCACGCGCACCGGCGCGACGAGCGCCGTATCGCTGCCGATGAAAACCTTGTTTCCGATCGTGGTGTGATTTTTCGAGACGCCGTCGTAGTTGCACGTGATCGTGCCCGCGCCGATATTCGCCTCGCGGCCAATCGTCGCGTCGCCCAGGTACGTCAGGTGCATGGCCTTCGCGCCTTCGTGCACCACGCTGTGCTTCACTTCGACGAAATTTCCCACGTGCGCGCCCGCGCGAATATCCGCGCCCGGCCGTAACCGCGAGAACGGGCCGATGCGCGCCGTCGAGCCGACGCGGCTGTGCTCGAGAATCGAGTGCGGCCCGATCATCACGTCGTCGTCGAGGCGTGCGTCGCTCAAAATGCTTCCCGCGCCAATCTTGCAGCGCGCACCGACGCGCGTCTTGCCGAGCAACTGCACGCCCGGCTCGATCAGGGTGTCCGTGCCGACAGCGACATCCGGGTCGATCACCACAGTTTCCGGCAGATAAATCGTCGCGCCCGCGGCCATCAGCTCGGCGGCTTTGCGCGCGCGGAAAATGCGGTCGACATCCGCCAGATGCGCGCGCGTATTGCAGCCGAGAATTTCGTTCCCGTCCTCGGCCACCTGCGCGAGCACGCGTTCGTTGCGTTGCCGAAGCAGGGCGATCGCGTCGGTGAGGTACAGCTCGTGATGGAAATTTTCAGGGCGCAGCGCGCCGAGCGCCGGCCACAGTTTTTCGAGCGTGAAGCAATAAATGCTGGAGTTGACTTCGCGAATCGCGCGCTGTTCCGGCGTCGCCGCTTTTTCTTCGACGATCGCCTGCACGCGGCCTTCGGAATCGCGCAGCACGCGGCCGTAGTCGGTGGGGTCGGCAAGCTCGGCGCTCAGCAACGTGGCCGCAGCCTCGCCGCGGCGGTGCGTATCGATCAACGCCGCCAGAGTTTCGGCGCGCAGCAGCGGCGCGTCACCGGGAACCACCAGCGCGAATTTCGCGCTCCTGCGAATCGCCCGCCGCGCCACTTGCAGGGCGTGGCCCGTCCCGCGCTGCGGCTGCTGGACGACGGCCTGCGCTCCGAGCTCCTCCACCACGGCGCCGACTTCCTCCGCCTGGTGGCCGACGACGACCAGGAGTTGCGCGGGCTTCAGTGGCTGGCACGCCCGGATGACGTGTTCGATCAGCGGCCGCCCGCCGGCGCGGTGCAGCACCTTCGCGAGCTCGGAACGCATCCGCGTTCCTTTGCCCGCCGCCAGAATCACGATAACGGTGTCGTTCGCGGCAGCCATCGCAACTATTGTCGCCGCCCGAAGAATGTTTCGCAAATCAAAACGCGGGAATTCGTTGACATTTAGCCGCGGAAGCGATAACCAACGAGGCAATCCCGTCGATTTCAGAGGCAAAATCGGAGGGCGCGATGTTCTGCTCACTCTGCGGATCGCCGAATGCGGAAGGCAAACAAAAGTGCGCGCGTTGCGGCGCGGCGCTGCAACCTTCGGCTGCTCCCAGCCCGGCGGGTGCGCCCCCGGGATTTCCTCCCGTGTACTCGGGTTCGGCCGAGACCAGCGGCAAAGCCATCGCCAGCCTGATCTGCGGCATTCTCTTTTTCGTCTTCCCCTCGGCCCTCGCGGCGGTAATCCTCGGCCACCTCTCGCTTTCTGAGATTCGCAAGTCCGGCGGACGCATCGTGGGCCAGGGTTTGGCCACCGCCGGACTCGTGCTGGGCTATATCGGGCTGGCGGCGATTCCGTTCATCCTCATCGTGGCCGCGATCGCCATCCCGAATCTGCTGCGCGCGCGCATGGCGGCGAACGAGGCAAGCGCGGTGGGTTCGCTCCGCGTGATCAACACGGCCGAAATCAGCTACAACTCTATCTACGGCAATGGGTTTGCGCCCAGCTTGGAGACTCTTGGCGGAGGCGGCGGAGCTGAGAGCTGCGACCACGCTCAATTGATCGATTCCGTGCTCGGGGGCGGAATGAAGAACGGCTACGGCTTTGCGTATGCCGGGTCGGCCGCCGTCGCCGCAGCTGGAAAAGACTGCACAACTCCAGGTGTTAGCGGTTACAGCGTGACTGCCGATCCCATCACCAGAGGGACAACCGGCCAGCGCGGCTTTTATACGGACCAGACGGCGGTCATTCGCGTCGAGCCGAATGGCACAGCGACTACAGACAGCTCGCCACTCAACTGACGCCTGAAGCCAGAAAATTTTCAGGAAAGGGCGTTCGCGGAGAGGGGAACTGCAGCCGGGAGGGAGGCCCGTTCGGTGCTTTCTTCGGCCGTCTCCGTCCAAAGCGATTTGTCGGCTAGCAGCCGCGTGACGATTTGGGTGTGCAGCGCGTGGCCCGCTTTGTGCGCGACGATGCGCGCCTGCAGCGGCCGGCCGACGAGCGCGAGATCGCCGATCAGGTCGAGCGCCTTGTGGCGCCCAAACTCGTCCGGAAAGCGCAGCGGGCCATTCAGGATGCTCGTCTCGTCGAGAACGATCGCGTTCTCCACCGAGCCGCCGCGGATCAATCCCATTCCGCGCAAGCCCGCAAAATCCTTCATGAATCCGAACGTCCGCGCCGGCGCCAGCTCGCGGCTGAACGACTCGCGGTTCACGGTCAGCTCGACTCCCTGCGGCCCGACGCTGGGATGGTGGTAGTCCACGAAGCAGCTCACGCGAAATTCGCCGCATGGGTAGATGCCGATGCGGCGGTCACCGTCGGAAAATTCGAGCGGCTTCAGAACCCGCAGGTACTTTCGCTGGCGCCGCAATCGCCGCGTCCCCGTGCGCGCCAGCAGATCGATGAACGGCTTCGCTGAACCGTCGAGGATCGGCAATTCCAGCGCGTCGAGCTCGACGTAAACGTTGTCGATTCCGCACGAGTAGAGCGCCGCCAGGATGTGCTCCGTGGTTGAGAGCAGCACGCCCTGTTTCATCAGGCTGGTGGCGTAGCTCACGCGCGCTACGTTGTGGACGTGCGCTTCGATTTCGAAATTATCGAGGTCGACGCGGCGAAAGACGATGCCGGTGTCCGCCGGCGCCGGGACCAGCCTTACACGGCACCGGACCGCCGTGTGCAGCCCGACCCCCTCGATTTCGGCCGGCCGTTGAATCGTGAGTTGGTAGGACATGATCAGTCCATAAACGTCTGCATCCCGTGGGCCGGACAAAAACAATCTTACATCTTTGTTTGCAACAACTTAGGAAGATCGATCGTGTTATGCCCCTATCGGGTGTTGTAATTATACAACAAATGTGTCGTTTCTTATGTGGCCCGATTCGGACAGCTCAATGCCCCGAGTTTGGATGCGAAGGGCGCATGGAACCGCGGTTAACGCTTGGCCGGTGCTCGCGTCCTTGCGTGTGAAACCCGGAGAACCTACAGATGAGGATCATGCCAGTCATCCTGACGCTCGGAATCATAACGGCATCATTCGCCAGCGCTCGGTTCACAGTCGTTCCAATCCCGCCTGATTTTGACGTGAAAGTCATCCCTGTGGGCAAAGGTCCAGCGCCCATTGCCATCGCCGACGTGAATCATGACGGCAAGCCCGACATCATCGCCGCCAACACCGACGACCAGACGATCAGCGTCCTGCTCGGCGACGGCAAGAGAAATTTCGCTCCCGCGCCCGGCTCTCCCTTCGCGTGCGGAAAGGGTCCGAACGATATCGCCGCGACGGACATGAATGGCGACGGCAACCTCGACCTTGTGATTGCGAATACCGGAACGCCGTACCTCACCATTCTGCTTGGCGATGGCAAGGGCGGCTTCAAACCGTCGCCGCATTCTCCCTTTGCCACGGAGTCGCATCCGCACGTCCACGGCGTTGCGGTGGCGGATTTTACGGGAGACGGGAAGCCCGACGTCGCGACCGATAGTTGGGGCCGCGACGAGATCCTGATGATGCCAGGAGACGGCGAAGGGAACCTGATTCTGCCGGGGACGGCCTTTCATACGGGGAAACGCCCCTACCAGCGCCTGCGCTCCGCCGACTTCAACAAGGATGGAAACCCGGACATCGTCACCACTGACCTGGGCGGCAATACCGTCACGATCTTGCTCGGCGACGGCAAAGGCGGATTTCGCGGCGCCCCAGGCTCGCCGTTCCCGGCCGGAGTTTATCCGTGGGGAGTCGCGATCGACGATCTGAACAAGGACGGCAACCTCGATCTCGCAGTCATCCCCTACGACGCCGAAATTCATGATCCGAAGCAACTCGGCGTCAGTGTGCTGTTCGGCGACGGCAAGGGTAGCTTCGCGACGATGCCGGGCTCGCCTCTCTCCCTGGTGGGCTGCGCCGGTCCGGACCGCGTGGCAACGGGCGACATCAATGGCGACGGGTTCCGAGACATCGTCGTTTCCTGCGCACAGAACGACAAACTGTTCTTCTTCCTTGGCGCGAAGAACGGCGCGTATCAGGTTTCGACTCGTGGCGTGCCGACCGGCTGGTCGGGCCTCGCCATCGCCGACCTCGATGGCGACGGCAAGGACGACATCGTCGTCTCGAACAATTCGGCCGGCACTATAACGGTCCTC
>DATIZQ010000120.1:0-41718 GCA_035517015.1 Candidatus Acidiferrum sp.
CGCTTGTGGGGTCTGTCGAATGCGAGTGCGGATACAAAGGACCCGCCCTCACATTCCGTATGCCCATCACACCCGAAGGTCCTCAAAGGCTTCGCACCCTTTGCAAAAGGCGCAAAGGACGCGGCACCCTGAACGTCTAAACCAGAGCCAGAATCAAGGGTGCGCCAGCCGAGGTGTCAGGACCGAAAACACCTACGCTCCAAAAACGGGAGCATGGGGCACCCGACGGGTGGATTCATTGGCCGAGGATGTTGGTTGGGAGAGGCTTACGGTCCTGGGCCGAGAACTCCTGGGGCACCCGGCAGTCACGCCTAACGCGCTCCCGGAAATGTACGTGCGAAGACCACCACCCCGATCCCGAATAGAGCCAGTCCGCCACCAAGACATATCCAATAAGCGAGGATATAACGGTCCCGCGAACCGAACCGTGCCCGGTAGGCCTTGAGCATAGGACCGGGTCGATTCTTGAGAGAGGCAGACTCTTGGTCAATACGAGAGCCCATTTTATTCATCACCTTACTTTGTGCGTAGAGGAAAAGAAATGCTGCGATGAAAAAAGGGTTTGTGTACATGTAGTGAAAGAAGAGGCGCTTCTCCCCATCCAATCTGGGATAGAGCAAGAACCGGAAGAGGAAAACTGTGGCCCCCACCATTAGGACGTCCGACACCAAACGCCAACGCCATTGTTTCAATTGCAAGCGAGCCTCCGAAAGTCGGCAGGTGGCCGATCCTTTCTGGAATCGAAAAGCGTTCGTTGACGCACGACGAAGCCGATGATCCCACCGTGGGAGTTGGCGCAGGAGTACTCTTCCTCTTTTAGCAGTTGAAGTTGCGGGTGCCGCACTCTTTGCGGGGTTTGCAAAGGGTGCGCGGTCTTACCTTCGATGAGAAAATCGTCTCGAGCGACGCGACGGCCCCGGTAAAACGCACAGGGGACAGGCGCGCAGCGTTCTTGCGCCCGCTTCGCGGGCTGGTAGGCGGGAAACTCCGAGGGGCTGAAGCCCGGTTTATTTTGGAAGCTTCGTTCAGGCGGCCTGCCCTTCCGGTGTCAGGGTAAAAAGGCCGCCCTCCCCGGACTGAAAGTCCGGGGCTCCCACCCTAAAGGCGAAAAACGCACCGTTTGCAAAAGGCGCAAAGAGTGCGGGTCTCGAACGTCTAAACCAGAGCCAGAATCAAGAGTGCGCCACCCGTCCAGACTCTCCGCCAGGTCTTCGGTTATTCCTAAATTTTTGTAAACACCAATCGCCAGCTACGATTGCAAGACCGACCATCAATGGCACGGGAATGCGCGAGGTCACTGCAACGGCTTCCCATAATGTCGCGAGGACAAGAATGGTCAACACAAGGCTCTGTAACGGGTTGGGACGGTTCGTAGAAAATCGAATAGTAAGTAACGTGCAAAGAAAACAGAACACAGCGAGTTCCAGAGAGAAGGACCGAGATACTGGTTGGTGCGGGCTCATGAGTGACCGGCCGCGAGCTAGGATCGCCACGCTTTTCAAACCAACGACAAAGAAATAGCCCGGCAGAACTCGAGCCCACCACTTGGCCGTTGCCAACATCGCGGCGGCAGCAACCGCCAGTTCGCCCCAGGCGATCGAAGAGAGGCCCCAGAAATGAGCCGTTCCGGGGGGGTAGCCCCTCGTAATGCCATCCAGAGCCAGGTAGCAAATCACGAATCCAACGATTATTCCGCCGGCCCTTCTAAAACCGATCGTGACTTGCCCTGCGGTCGAGGTCGTCATGTTCTAATCAACGAATCGAGGTATTTTGTTTCCCGGTCCGAATCGCCCCGGTAGTTGCGAGCGTTGGAGCGGCATTGCGCGAGATCGGCTCACCGTGAAGATCCGCAAGTCTTGTACAAGAAATATCCGATCAAACCGATGCCAATGAAGCAGTCCGTCGCGACTTCCCACCAAAACCTATTTGAATCTTCGGCGCGATAGACCCAACCATGAAAGCGGACCCATGCTTTGCCTGTACAGGTCCAGATCACCGCGGCGCAAAATGAGATGCACCCAAGTATCAGGAAAATGGATGGCGGCCGTAGAAGCATATCCATATCGGGCATAGTTAACGTCAATTCCGTTTCCGGGTACGTCGGAGAACTGTTGCTAGGGCTCCGAGCTTAGTTGCACTATACGGCTTGGCAGCGCGCGAGGTTCAGGCGTCGAGGTCGTAGGCGATCCTGAGCCACTTTTGCACTTCGGCATCGATTTCGCCGGCCGATTTGATTTCGATGCGGTGGGTGATGCGGTCCTTCCTGGCAAGGCCGCCCGTATCGATGAGGCGCTTGGGCAGCTTGCCTTTGTAGTGCGTCAGGGCGAAGCCGAGGTCGATGCGGGTGTTGGTCGTGGGCTTGATCTGCGCGAAGACGTGCTGGCGGTAGAAGGGCACGATGGTCTTGCAGGGGCAGGCTTTCACGTCGGGGCCGAGCGCTTTGCCCTTTGCGAGGAGTGCGTCGAAAATCGGACGGAGCTTTTCCTTGGGTCCGGCGTATTGCTCCTCGACGAACTGGACGGCGGTCTTCAAATACAATTCCGGATCGGTGTCTTCGAGGCTCTTTCCTTCGGCCCGCGCGGCAATCCATGAAGCGTTGTTCGTGCCGAACTTGTGCCTGGCCTTGAGCCACTCGCGGCGGGCCTTTTCATCCTTCGGTCCTTCTTTCTTGATGAGGGCGAGCCATTCGTCGAGGTTGCGGCCGGTTCTGTCCTTCAGGTCGGCGATCCACTTTTGGGTCATGGCGATGCCGGGATGGACGCTGTAGAGCGATTCGGTTTTTGTGGCGGTTGCCTTCGGCATGGTGGCTTCCTCCGTCATGATTGCGATCGAGAGTTGGTTATTATAAACACAAAATCGGCTGCGGAGAGCCGCCCTAAGGTGCCCTGCGTCTTGGACGGCGCGGGCCGCGTATGGTCGCGGTTCTGGCGCTCAAGCAAAGCGGCTCAATCGTCCCTCCGGGACTCCTGATTACATTTTGAGAGGCTTGCCCGCGTTCCCGGCACTCCGCTGCGCTGCGTGCCGAGCTAAGTACAATCGCGCCTCCGGCGCTTGGGCAACGGCGATCGCGGCGGGAGATTCGAAATCTCGCGGCAGGCCAGCAAACAGTGAAACCGAGACGGAGGCCGGATCATCGACGGGAAGGCCCAAGGCTAAAGCCCGGACATTCTTGCTAGGGCTCGTGTCGGGCGGCCTTAAGGCCGCCCTCCCACGACAACAGGACGGCAAGCTACCAAAACCAAACACGACGCCAATCAGGAGATTCATCCCGCGTGAACCCACGGGATGAGCAAGAGGTGGCGCTCCCAGGACACTTGTGCGGAGAATGCCGTGAAAGTAAGAGCGGGCGACGGCGGAGGAAACAGGAGGCATCTCGAGCCTTGAATTGCGAATCTGATTCAAAGTATCCTTTAATCTAGTCATAGAAGGCATTCCAACAGGATTATCGTAGCTGCTTTCAGAAATGATCTCCGCGCAACATGAAACGCCCGCTGCGAAGCGCGAAGCAGGCGGCTGGAATCCCCCGGTTCTGCGCTCCGCGTGCAGGCTGGTGCTGACCAAACTCGCGATTCTGGCGTTGCTCGTGAGCCTTACGGGCCTGGCAACGCTCGCGAAAGACGGCCAGTACTACCCGACGACGAATCCCGCGCGCCAGGCCTCCATCTCGACCAAGATGAACGTGGCTCAACCGACCACGGCGGTGGAGAGCGGGCCGCTTCAAACGGCGGCGCGCATTGTGCTGCCGCCTCCCAGCCCGATGGTCTGCAGACGAGTTGAACCGCAGTCTCTGCAGGCAGAATCCTCCGGGCTCACCGTATCTCTGCAACCTCGATCGCCACCGACGGCGGTTCTCTAGGCGTACTGCGTCTCCTTTTCGAAATCACAAGCGGATCGTTTGATCGAGTTTGCTGTCTGGGTTTTCAGGGACAGGAGAGCCGATGAACGACAAGCAATTGACGCCGGGCCAACTGGAAGAGTTCCGGCGTCTGAGCACCTGCATCGTCGCGAGCGCCATCGAAACGTTCCGCGTCCGGCTGCCGAACTCGGGATTCACGGATGCGAGCATCCGCAGCGTCTTTCCGGAGGCTCCGCCCGTGGTAGGGTATGCGGCAACCGCGCGAATCCGGAGCGCCGATCCGCCGATGGAGGGACACAGCTACTACTTCCGGTCGGAGTGGTGGGACAACGTGCTGAAGACTCCGCCGCCGCGCATCGTGGTGGTGCAGGATCTGGATACGCCGCCGGGACGAGGAGCGTTTGTGGGAGAAGTTCACGCGAACATTCTGCGGGCGCTGGGCAGCGTCGCGTTCGTGACCAACGGAGCGGTCCGGGACATCCCGGAAGTGAAGGCCACCGGGTTCCAACTGTTTTCGGGGAACATCTCGGTCTCGCACGCGTACGCTCACGTGTTCGATTTCGGGGGCACAGTGAAGGTGGGCGGCCTGGAAGTGAGGCCGGGTGATTTGGTTCACGCCGACCGGCACGGCGTGCAGACAATCCCGCTCGAGATCGCGGCGCAGATCCCGGCGAGGGCGGAGGAGATTGTGAAGCGCAGGGAGCACTTCATCGGGCTGTGCCGATCGGGAGCGTTCTCGATCGAGAAGCTGCGCGGCGCCATGGAAGAGATGGAAGATCAGGGGGACAAATGATTTTGGATTCCGGAAGGGAAGCAGGGCCGCTCGAAGGCGGCGGAGAAAACGAATGAGAACGACGAATCGAAGAGATCACGCGGCGGCGCAAGGGCGTTTTGCGGCGACACTGCTTATCGCCGCGCTTTTTTCAGGGTGCGGGACGGTGAGCAAGACGAAGGCGGACAGCGTGGCGAGTGCGCCGCGAGTGGCCGTGGTGAAGGTGGAGCGGCGGGACATTTCGAACAAGCTGGAAATCGCGTCGGAATTCATGCCATACCAGGAAATCGACGTGTACGCGAAGGTCTCCGGCTACATCGACAAGCTCTACATCGATTGGGGCAGTCACGTGCGGCAGGGGCAACTTCTTGCGGTGGTGCAGGTTCCCGAACTCGAGGAGCAGATTCAGCAGGATGAAGCGGCAGTGGAGCGCGCGCATGAGGAGCTGAACCGGGCGCGGTCGGCGTACTCGGTGGCGGATGTGACGTACAAGCGGCTCCTGGACGTGCAAAAGACACGCCCGGAGCTGGTGGCGCAGCAGGACATCGATGTTTCGCAAGGCAAAGACCTGGAAGCAAGCGCGGCGGTGTCCGCAGCGCAGCAGGCATCGGTGGCCGCGAAAGCCGCTCTTGAAAAAGACAAGGCAATGTTCGCGTACACGCGGCTGACGGCGCCTTTTGACGGCGTAGTGACGCAAGTGTTCGCATACACGGGCGCGCTGCTGCCTGCGGGAACGTCGTCGAACATCGGAAATTCCGCGCTGTGCCATCTCTCGCAAAATAATCTTCTGCGGCTCGTGATTCCCGTTCCCGAGAGGGCGGTTCCAGACATTCGTTCCGGCGAGACCGTGGCGGTGAACGTTTCGGCGCTGGGCCGCACATTCAACGGGAAGATCGTTCGTCTGGCGGACCAGATCGACCTGGCGACGCGCACGATGCACACGGAGGTGACCGTTCCAAACCCGAATTATGAACTGGTTCCGGGAATGTACGCTTCCGTGCGGATTCCGCTGCACACGGACTCGAACGCGCTGACGCTGCCGGTGCAAGCCGTGCAGGCGTCGGGAGACGGCGGAGGGACCGTGCTGCTGGTGACGGAGGGCCATCGCATCGAAAGACGGGAAATCAAACTCGGCCTTCAGACGGCCAACGACTACGAAATTGTTTCCGGGTTGAAGGAAGGCGACACGGTGATTTTCGGCGAACAAAACCAATACAAAGAGGGCGAACTCGTCTCTCCCAAGATGGTCGAAGCCTCGAAGGTGGAGTGAAGATTTTCCATGGCACATTTTTCGATACGTCATCCGTACTTCATCGTTGTCATCTGTCTTTTCATTTGCGTGCTGGGCGTGACCAGCGCGGTGCAAATGCCGATCGATATGTTTCCGCCGATCAACATTCCCGTGGTGCTGGTGGCGACGTTCTATAGCGGCATGCCGCCGCAGCAGATCGAAGCAGACATCACCGACACGTTCGAGCGCTTCTTCACGCTGGGAAGCGGCATCGACCACATGGAATCGCGTTCGATGTCCGGCGTGAGCCTGATCAAGGTTTATTTCCAGCCGGGGACGGACGCGAACGCAGACGTGACGCAGATTTCGAACCTGGCGATGGCGGATTTGCGGCGGCTTCCGCAGGGGACGCTGCCGCCGGTGGTGATGCAGGTCGACGCGTCGAGCTTGCCGGTGTGCCTGCTGACGGTGGAGGGGCAGGGACTGAACGAAACACAGCTCCACGACTACCTGCAGTTCCAGATTCGAAACCAGATTGCAGGCGTTCCGGGAGCGACGGTTGTGCCGCCCTACGGAGGCCGGTACCGGCAGCTGATGATTTACGTCGACCCGCTGAAATTGCAGGCGCACCAATTGAGTCCGATGGACGTGGCGCGCGCGACCGACGCGTCGAATTTGATCCTGCCGGCGGGCGACGTGCGAATCGGGCCGATGGATTACAACCTCTATACGAACGCGCAGGTGCCGAATGCGGAGGCGCTGAACGAGATTCCGCTGAAGACGGAGGGAGAGAAGTCCGTTTTCATCTCGGATGTGGGGAAAGCGGTGGACGGGGCGGCGCTGCAATACAACGTGGTGCGGGTGAACGGGCAGAGATCGGTGTACGTGCCGGTGATGAAGCAGGGCGGAGACACGAACACGATCGCGGTGGTCAACGGGATCAAAACAGCAATCCAGACACTGCGCGACATACCGTCGCAATTGAAGACGCACGTGGTGTTCGATCAATCGCTGTTCGTGAAGCAAGCGATCTCGACGGTGATGCGCGAGGGCGGAATCGGGCTGTTGCTGACGGCGCTGATGATTCTGCTTTTCCTGGGCAGCCCGCGGGCGACGGCGGCGGTGTTCCTGTCGATTCCACTGTCCGTGCTGGCGACGTTCTTCGTGCTTCATTCGGAGGACAAAGGCATCAACAGCATGGTGCTGAGCGGGCTGGCGCTGGCGTTCTCGCGGTTGATCGACAACTCGGTGGTGGTGCTGGAGAACATCTTCCGGCACGTGGAGCTGGGCGAAGAGCCCAAGGTGGCCGCAGAGCACGGGACGAACGAAGTGGCGCTGGCGGTGCTGGCGATCACGCTGGTCACGGTGGTGGTGTTCTTTCCGGTGACGCTGCTCTTCGGCGTGAGCAAGTACCTGTTCACGGCGCTGGCGATGGGCGTGGTGATTTCGCTGTTCGCGTCGTATTTCGTGGCGGTCTCGGTGGTGCCGCTCTATTGCGCGAACTTCCTGCGGGGGATCGGCCATCACGCGGAAGAGTCGCTGGTTGCGACGCAATCGTGGGGAAGGCGGTTTCACGCCGGGTTCAACGCGCGCTTCGAGCACATGTTGGATGTGTACGACCGCTTGGTTGAGAAGACGCTCAATCGCCCCAAGGAGGTCGTGCTCGGATTCATCGGCGTGTTCGTATTGAGCTTTGCTTTGTATCCGCTGATTGGCATGGCGTTCTTTCCGCGGACGGATGCGGGACAGTTCGTGATTTCGGTGAAGGCGCCGACGGGAACGCGGATCGAATTGACCGAGAACTACGTGAAGCAGGTGGAAGGAATCGTCCACCAGGTGGTGAAACCGGCAGACTTGAACGCGATTGTGTCGAACATCGGGGTGAACCCCGACTTTTCGGCGCTGTTCACGCCGAACTCGGCGATGCACACGGCGTTCGTTCAGGTGGGGCTGCAGCAGGAACACGAGGTGAGCAGCTTCGAGTACATGAGCGAGATTCGGGAACGCATCGCGCGGGACCTGCCTCAATTGCGAACGTACATTCAGTCCGGAAGCCTTGTGGATGCGGTTTTGAATCAGGGAATGCCTGCGCCGATCGACGTTCAGGTGAGCGGAATGGACATGACTAAGGCGGACAACATCGCTCTCGATCTGGCGAGCAAATTCAAGGCGCTGCCGGGCGTCGCGGACGTGTACATCCCGCAAGATATGGATTATCCGGCACTGCAGGTGAACGTGAACCGGGCGCGGGCGAGCGAGCTGGGGCTGAGCCCGAAAGAAGTAGTCGACAACCTGATTACGGCTCTGACGTCCGACGCGATGATCGCGCCGAGCTATTGGGTGGATCCGAGAACGGGGAACAACTATTTCGTGACCGTGCAGTATCCGGAGAATCAGGTGAAATCGCTGCAGGACCTGAAAACAATGCCGCTGCGCGCGCCCAACCTGAAGCTGCCGACGTATCTCGATCAGGTGGCGGACGTGACGCCGATTGTGACGCCCACGGAGGTGGATCACTACGCGCTGCAAAGAACGATCGACGTGTACGTGGCGCCGTCGAGCGAGGACCTCGGGAAGCCGGCGAACGAAGTGGCAAAGATTGTCGCGGGGACGCAACTCCCGGCGAACATTCGCGTGAATACTCGAGGTCTGGTCACGACGATGCAGGCGTCCTTCCGGAGCTTCGGCTTCGGGCTGCTGCTGTCGATCCTGCTGGTGTATCTGGTTCTCGTCGCGCAGTTCGCGTCGTTCCTCGATCCGTTCCTGATCATCCTGGCGGTGCCTACCGGCATCATCGGCGTGATGCTGACGCTGGCGTTCACGGACACGACGCTGAACGTGCAATCGCTGATGGGAATCGTGATGCTGACGGGCATGGTGGTGTCAAACAGCATCCTGATTGTGGACTTCGCGAACCGGCTGCGTACGCAAGGCCGCGGAGTGCGCGACGCGGTGGCGCACTCGTGCCGGATCCGCCTGCGCCCGATTCTGATGACGTCGCTCGCGACCATCGTCGGCTTGCTGCCGATGGCGCTCAAACTCGAAACGGGAAGCGAGGCATATGCGCCGCTGGCGCGAGTGATTATCGGCGGACTGATTGCGTCGGTGCTGCTCACGATTTTCGTGGTCCCCGCCGCATATCTGTTGATCTACCAAAACCGCCCGGGAAGAATCGGCGAGGAGCAACTCGCGGGAGAAGCGCGATGAGGAAGCGGCTTCGCTCGTTGGTCATCGTGACGTTCGTGGTGGCGTTCGCGGCGCCTGCCTTCGGCCAGATGGCGGCTCCGGCGCAAGGCGGTTCGGCGGCGCCAGCGCAGGCTCCGCAGAATTTGACGCTGCAAGAGGCGGAGAAAATCGCGATTCAAAATCATCCGCAAATTCAGGCGGCGGCAAGCCTCGCTACGGCGGCCGAGGAGCAGGTGAAGCAGACGCGGTCCGTTTATTACCCGACGGCGACGGGCAGCATCACGGGCGTCGAAGCGGAGAACAACAGCCGCATCGCAGCCGGCGCGTTGAACAACCCCGTAATCTACGATCGCTACGCCAATGGTGTGAGCGTATCGCAGCTGGTGACGGATTTCGGGCGCACGCACGAGCTGGTGAAGAGTTCGAGTCTGCATGCGCAGGCGCAGCAGGAGAACGTGGTGACCACTCGGGCGGATGTGTTGCTGAACGTCGACCGAGCGTACTTTTCCGTACTGAAGGCGCAGACTCTTCTTCGGGTCGCGCAGGAAACGGTGAGCGAGCGGCAATTGGTGGTCGACCAGGTGAATGCGGAGTACAAGAGCCAACTGAAGTCAGGGCTGGATCTGAGCTTCGCCAACGTGGATCTCCAGCAGGCGCAGCTGTCGCTGATTCAGGCTCAGAACGACGTGCAGGCTTCCCTCGCAGAGCTTTCCGCGGCCCTGGGCTATTCCGACGGGCGGACATTTCAGCTCGAGGAGGAGGCGGTCCCGGGCGAACCACCCGCAGATTTGGCCGGACTGATTCAGCAGGCGCTGAGGGACCGGCCGGAGCTTGTGGGCCAGCGTCTGGATGTCGGCTCGGCCCAGAGTTACGCCACAGCGGAGCGCGACTTGTGGCTGCCCACGATTTCGGCGGCGGGCGCTGCGGGGCTGACTCCGTTCCATCAGGACGATGCGCTTGCCCCGCGGTATGCGGCGGCGGGCTTCAACGTCAACATCCCGATCTTCAACGGCCACTTGTTCGGCGCGTTGCGCGGCGAAGCAAACGCGCAGGAGCGCGCGCAGGAACAGTATCTTCGCGATCTGCAGGACCGCATCGTCCGCGACGTCCGAATATCGTGGCTGAACGCCAAGTCGGCGTACCAGCGGTTGTCGGTGACGCGGCAACTGCTGGAGCAGGCGCAGAAGGCTCTCGACCTCGCTCAGGCGCGATATAAGCTGGGTCTTAGCTCGATCGTCGAGCTTAGCCAGGCACAGCTCAATGAAACACAAGCGGAAATCGCCAACGCCAGCGCGAAGTACGATTACCAGACTCAGATTGCCGATCTGAATTATCAGATCGGAGCGGTCCGCTAAGACGCCGCATCGGCGGGCTCTTTCAGCGTGATCGGGCGCAACCGGAGGGTGTGGTTTCGCGTCTGTATTGTCCGGAGGGTGTGACTGTGACCATGCGGCCGTTGATTCAAACCTCGCTGTGTACTGCCATCACCGCGCTTCTCCTCGCTGGCGCGGCACCGGCGCAACAACGCGCGACTCTGCCGGCGCCGCAGGAGGGCGATTTCGTCCTGCGAGACTTTCATTTCAAATCCGGGGAAACGCTGCCGGAAGTTCGGATGCACTACTACACGTTCGGCAAGCCGGAGAAGGACGCGAGCGGCCGCACGACCAATGCGGTCTTGATTCTCCACGGCACGGGCGGCACCGGGAGGCAATTCCTTTCGCCGTTGTTCGCAAACGTGCTGTTCGGGCCGGGCCAGCTTCTCGACATGAGCCGCTACTTCATCATCCTTCCCGATAACGTCGGACACGGGAAATCGAGCAAGCCGAGCGACGGCCTGCGCGCCCATTTTCCTCAATACGATTACGACGACATGGTCGCCGCACAACACGAGCTGCTCGAAAAAGGGCTTGGCGTGAATCATCTCCGGCTCGTGATGGGAACCTCAATGGGATGCATGCACTCGTGGGTGTGGGGCGAGACGTATCCCGATTTTATGGACGCAATGATGCCGCTCGCGTGCCTTCCGGTCCAGATTGCCGGCCGCAACCGCATATGGCGTGACATGGTGATTCAGGGAATCCGCCAGGATCCCGACTGGAAGAACGGCGACTACATGACGGAGCCGCGCGCGGCGCTGCAGATTTCCGCGGACTTCCTGATTATCGCCGGGAGCGCACCGCAGGTGATGCAGAAGAATCTGCCCACGCGCGACGCCGCCGACAAATATCTCGACGACACGGTCAAACGGCTGACGGCCGGACTGGACGCGAACGATTTTCTCTACGCGGTGAGCGCTTCCCGAAACTACGATCCGTCGACGCAGCTCGACAAGATCACCGCGCCCGTGATGTTCGTCAACTCGGCGGATGATTTCATCAATCCGCCGGAGCTTGGCATTGCGGAGCGGGAAATCAAGAAGGTCAAGAACGGCCGCTTCGTCCTCCTCCCCATTTCGGAGAAGACGCACGGGCACGGCACGCACACCGACGCCGCCGTGTGGCAGGAATATCTGAAGGAGCTGCTCGCCGAGTCGCAGCACTGAGACGGGTCACCTTCCGGACGCTACTGACTCAACACAGGAGCATTCACAGTCAATTGCGCGCGCTCACCGAGGCGTCTAGGATGAAAGCGATGCCACGCCACGGTTCTTGTCTCTCGATTTTGCCGCTCGCAGTCGTGCTGCTCGCCACTTCGGGATGCTCGCAGACGAGTTCGCACGCGCAGGGCAACCCGCCGGTGCCTCCCATCGAGTTTGTGGGCCAGTGGGGCGCAAAGGGCGATCTGCCCGGACAACTGGATGATCCGGCAGGGATTGCGACCGACAACCTGGGGAATGTTTACGTCACCGACGCCGGGAGCCACTTCATTCACAAGTTTGACGCGAGAGGGACACCGCTCCTGTCATTTCAGGAAGTTCCCCTGAAGCACCCGCAATCGATTGCAGTGGACGACGAAGGCCTGATCTACGTCACCGATCCCGTGCGCGCCAGCGTCTTCATCTTCATGCCGGACGACCAGCGCCATCGCGAACTGCGAGTGCGAGCCCGCCCCAGCGCGGAAAACGAGCTGAGCGTGGGCGTGGATGACGACGGCGTGATTTACGTGCTCGACGCAAGCACGGGCAAGGTGTTCACGTACACGTCGAGGCTACATTTCCGGCGGGCGTGGACGCCGGGCAGCGAGAAGACGCACTGGGGCCCGCTGGAGCTTGGCGGGGACCAAAACATCTGGATTCTCGATTCGACCGCAAACCGCCTGTTGCGTTTCTCCGGAAGCGGCCAACTCCTGGCCGGCATCACTCCCGGCTCGGCCAACGCCGATCCGAAGATCGACGGAGAGTTTGCGGTGTCGCGCAACTACGTCTTCGCAATGGACGCGAACGGCTTGATGCTTCACGTCCTGACTTTCGACGGGCACGTGAAGGTGGACGTGGACCTGGCGCCACAGCTGGGCCAGGCAAATCGCCTGCCACCCCCGATCGCCGTGAGTTCGCGGCAAGAGCTCTTCGTTCTCGATGTTCCGGAGTGCCGCGTCTACCGCTACCGCATCCACCTCTGAAATTTCTGCTATTGTCTTCTGCTCGGACCCCAGCACAAGGAACTTGGATGCCAATTCTCTTGAATGAGGCGGACGTGAGGGCCCTGCTCACTATGCCGACCGCCCTCGCGGCCGTGGAGGACGCCTTCCGACAGCTTGCGGAGGGGGCAGCGCTGGTACATTCCCGGCAGCGCCTGCACATGCCCGGAAAGAGCTACCTGCACTACATGGCGGCTGGAGATTCCAGGGGCGGTTACATGGGACTCAAGATTTACACCAGCTCGCCGGGGGGATTGCGCTTCGTAATTCCGCTGTTCGATGCGGGCTCCGGCGAACTCCTCGCATTGATCGAGGCGGATTACCTGGGCCAAATGCGCACAGGAGCCGCCAGCGGCGTCGCGACGAAATATATGGCGCGGCAGGACGCTCACACGATCGGCATCGTGGGAACGGGATCGCAAGCGCGTACGCAGCTCGAGGCGGTTGCGCTGGTTCGGAAGATTGCGAGCGTGCGCGCGTTCGGCCGGAACGCGGAGCGTCGCGAGGAATTTGCGAAGGAAATGACGGAGCGATTGAAGCTTCCCGTGACGCCGGTCGGTTCCGCGAAGGAGGCGTTGACCGGCGCCGATATCGTGATCACCTCAACGACCGCGAATCAGCCTGTGGTCGAGGGGGCATGGCTCAAGCCGGGAACACACATCAACGCGATCGGCGCCAATTTCCCGCAGAAGCGCGAGCTGCAGGACGAGGCGATACGCCGCTGCGGGCTCATCGCCGTTGATTCACGGGAGCAATCGAAAATCGAGGCCGGCGACCTGATTCATGCGTTCGGCAACGATCCCTCACGCTGGGAATCCGTGCGGGAACTTGCCGAAATCGTCGGGGGCCAAGCGCCGGGACGCAGCAGTCCGCAGGAGATAACGCTCTTCAAATCCAACGGCATCGCGATCGAGGATATCGTCGTGGGCGGCCGCGTCTATGCGATGGCGAAAGAACGTTCGATCGGCAGAGAAATCGAGATGTGGCAGCGGGACCTGCGTTCGGGGCGGGGAAGAACCACTTAGGAGTGGGCGCGCCGCAGCCTCCTGGCGAGCGCTTCATGCAGGCGGTTGCGTGTCTCTTCCGGAAGGGGCGCGGGCTCCGAATTGCAGTAGATTTCGATCGTCTTTTTCGTCGTGTTGACGATCACCCGGCACTTCTTGCACTTCAGCAGGTGTTCTTCGATCGACGCGCGAACCGCGGGATCGAGCTCCTTGTCCAAATAATTCTCCAACTCAATTACGAGCGTCTTGCAGTTCACTGGTTGTCACTCCGCCGAAAATGTCGGTCGAGTTTCTGGCGCAACTTCAGCCGTGCCCGCAGCAGCCGCGACTTCACGGCAGGCACGGACAACCCGAGCGCCTCCGCCGTCTCTTCGGTAGACAGTTCTTCGATGTCCCGAAGCTGAAAAACGATTCGGAAGGACGGGTCCAATTCCGAGATGACGTTCGAGAGAATGCCAGAGAGCTCGGCCTGCCGATAACGCTCCTCGGGAGACGGTCCCCAGTCTTCGACATCGCGGGGGATCGTTTCCTCGCCGGTATCGATGTCGTCATCCAGGGAAACCTGATTGGGGCGGCGCTTACGAAGCTTCATCAGCGCCTGGTTCACGGCAATGCGAACCAGCCAGGTGTAGAAACGCGAATTGCCCTGGAATTCCGGGAGGTGCTCGTAGGCCTTGAGGAACGACTCCTGCATCGCATCCTCGGCATCCTCGCGGTTCTGTGTGATGTTTTGAGTGAGGCGAAATATTTTCCGCTCGTAGCGGCCCACGAGGGTCTCAAAAGCGGATACGTCCCGGGATTTCGCCGCCGCGACCAGAGCGCCTTCGTCGTCCTTAACCACCTGCGACGGCAGGGGATGCGACCTGACTGGATCTACCTTGGGTGAACTCATCGTCGATTTGTCCACACAGAAGGGTAGCACAAATTGGGGAATTGTCAGACGCCCCGGACGACGCCGCGGCGTGGGGAGGAAGCGCCTCGCGCGGGTCAACTTGACACAGTCGAGAGCGAAAAGTACCCTATAATTGTCGAACGAACGTTCGACTGATTCCGTAGAGGCCGGATGCGCACCCATTCGCGAGTATCGCGCCCATCACAACAGAAACTTCCGCACATTCTTCGTCACGCGGCGCGAGTGTTTTCCGAAAAGGGGTACGAGGGCGCGTCGATTCGCGACATCAGCCGCTCGAGCGGCGTGTCGCTCGCCGGGCTCTACTACTATATCGAGAGCAAGCAGAAGCTGCTGTACCTGATTCAGATTTATACTTTCAAGGCGGTTCTCGAGCGTCTCGAAGAACGTCTCCGTGGGGTTGCAGACCCTGTGGAAAGGCTGCGGGTTTTGATTCGCAATCACTTGGATTACTTCCTGCGGCATCCGATTGAAATGAAGGTGCTCTCGCATGAGGATGAGGCCCTCGAAGGGGAGTATCGCAAGGAGGTCCTGGACATCAAGCGGCGTTACTATGATATTGCGCTTGGGATCTTCGAGGGCATGCGCCGCGAGGGACTTGCGCGCCGGCTGAACCCGCGGGTTGCGGTACTGTCGCTGTTCGGGATGATGAACTGGATCTATACCTGGCACCGCCCGGGGGTGGACCCGCGCGCGGATGCGCTGGCGGAGACGATGGTCGGAATGTTCTTGCACGGCGTGGTCGACGGGCAGAAGAGCCTGCGCGTGAAGCCGGCGCGGGTGGTGCGCTCGCGCCGGTTGGCGGCGGTTCGCGCCGCAAGCTGACGGCAGATTCCTAACGTTTTGCAACACTCGCTGGGAGGAAATGATGGCAACGATGCAGACGGTGGAGCAGAAGCAGCTGGTCACGTACGTCGTCGACGGAGGAGTGGCGACGATCACAATGGATGACCCGCCGGCAAACACGTACACGTACGAGATGATGCAGCAGCTGGATACCGCGATTCTGCAGGCGCGCATGGACGAGAGCGCCCATGTGATCCTGCTGCGCGGAGCGGGCGAGAAGTTCTTCTCGGCGGGCGCGAGCATTCCGATGCTTGCCAAGGTGGATCCGCAGTTCAAATACTATTTCTGCCTGCACGCGAACGAGACGCTCTGCCGATTGGAGCAGACGCCAAAGCTCGTGATTGCGGCCCTGAACGGCCACACGGTCGGCGGCGGGCTGGAGATCGCACTCGCTTGCGACATTCGCATCGCGAAGAAGGAAGGCGGGAAGATCGGATTGCCGGAAGTGAACCTCGGCGTTCTGCCGGGCACGGGCGGAACGCAACGGCTATCGCGCGTCGTTGGGCGAGCGCGGGCGATCGAACTGATGGCGACGGGCCGCACGTTCAGTTTTGAAGAGGCTCTCGAGTTCGGGTTGATCCATTACATCTACGACCGGGAATCCTTCTGGGATGAAGTGATGGCATATGCCCGGCAGTTCTGCCCGCCGAACAAGGCGTCGCGCGCCGTGGGGCGCATCAAGCGCGCGGTGGTGACGGGAAGCGAGATTGGATTCGGCGAGGCGCTGGGCCTCGAGCGGGAATTGCAACAACTGCTTTTCACGAGCGACGACGCGAAGGAAGGATTGAAAGCGTACGTCGAAAAGCGGCAGCCGGACTTCAAGGGGAAGTAGAGCCGATCGACTCCATGCGCACGCTACCCGACTACATCCGCAAAGGAATGAGAATGATTCTGGTGGGCGCCAACCCCGGCGACCGCTCGGCGCGCGTGGGGCACTACTACGCGGGGCGGGGAAACCAGTTCTGGCCGATGATGTACGATTCGGGCGTCATCCCGGAGCCGCTGGGCTACGAGGATGACCGGCGGATCGTCGAGTTCGGAATCGGGATGACGGACCTGGTCAAGCGGCCGACGCGAGGCGTCGAAGAGATCGAGCGGCAGGAGTTCGCGGAGGGACGCGTTCTGCTGGCGCGCAAGCTCGAAGAGTTTCGGCCGCGCGTCGTGGCGTTCAACGGGAAGATCGTCTACGAGAAATTCTCTGGCCGGGCGTGCAAATTCGGTTTGCAGAAGGAGAAGCTCTATGGCGCGCACATATTTGTGCTGCCGTCGACGAGCGGACAGAACGCGGGCACGGACCGGGCCGTCAAGATGCGCTATTTCAAAAAGCTCGCCACGCTTTTGAAGAGCTTGAAGGACTAGAAGGAGCAATCCGATGGGATCCGTACAGCAGCAGGTGGCGGCGCCGGTGGTTCTGGAGGAGCGCCAGGGATCGGTGATGGTCCTTCGACTGAATCGGCCGCAGAAACTGAATGCGCTGAATCCGGAAATGGGCCGCGCTCTCGTGCACGCCATGCTTCGCGCCGCGGACGACAAGACAGTTCGCGCGGTGGTGCTGACAGGCTCCGGCCGCGCATTCTGCGCGGGGGGAGACCTCGATCTGCTTCGCGACGTCCGGAAGCGAAATGCGTCGCGGGAGCTCGAAGGGCTGCTGATATCGGGAAAGGAACTGTGCCTCGCCATTTCGACGATGACGAAGCCAGTGATCGCGGCGGTTAACGGTCCGGCGGCCGGCGGCGGAATGAACATCGCGCTGGCGTGCGACATGCGGGTGGCGTCAGACCAGGCGAAGTTCGCCGAGTCGTTCGCGAATATCGGGCTGTACCCGGATTTCGGAGGCACCTATTTCCTTCCGCGCATCGTCGGCCTGGCGCTGGCCGCGGAGTTGTTCTACACGGCGGAAGTGTTGACGGCGGAGGATGCGCTGCGGCTCGGAATCGTGAACCGCGTTTTTCCGGCCGCCGAATTTGAGGGCGAAGTTCGAAAACTGGCCGAGAGCCTGGCCGCAATGCCGCCGATCGCCCTCCGAGACGTGAAGAGGACAATCCTGGCGGACGACCGGCACACGCTCGAGGGAAGGCTCGACGAGGAGATCCGGTTGCAGTTGCATTGCTTCGAGTCCGAGGACTGCCTCGAAGGCCTGAACGCATTTTTTGAGAAGCGCAAACCGAATTTCCGCGGAGTGTGACAGCGCGGGGCCTCGACCGAAAGGGCGGGGCGCAGATCTTGGGAAAGGGAGCGACGCATGCCTGCAGCACGCATCAGTACGTTTGACGATTGGGTGGACCTGTTTCGCGTCTGGCGGAACGACATCGGGGTGAATTACCCTGAGATCGAAAACTATCAATTCGAGGCGAAATTCGGGCCAACGCGCTCGAGCGAGATCGAATTCGGCGCTTTCAAAGGCCGCTCGAAGTGGCGCCGCGTGCTCGAGATTCCGGACCAGCGAATTCGCGACGGCCTGCTCAACTTGATCGTGTATCAGGGCGACACGGAGTTCGCTTCCGTCGAACAGCAGCGCCGATTGTTCGAGCATTCGCCCAGCGAGCACGACCGGAAGTCTCTGTGCCGCGTGGTGACGGAGGAAATGCGGCACGGATGGCAAATGTGCTACCTGCTGATCAACCATTTCGGTTACGGCGGCAAAGTCGAAGCGCAAAAGATGCTCGAGCGGCGCGCATTCGAGTCGAAGCGGCTGCTCGGCGCGTTCAATCAGATTGTGGACAACTGGCTCGACTTTTTCACTTACACGGATTTCGTTGATCGCGACGGCAAGTTTCAGCTCACAATGCTGAGCTATTCCGGCTTCGAGCCGCTGGCGCAATCGATGAACCCGATGCTGCGCGAGGAGTCGTTCCACCTCGGGACCGGCCATGACGGACTGAAGCGAATCGTGAAGGCGGGCGTCGTTCCGCTGAACATCGTCCAGAAGTACGTCAACAAGTGGATTCCCGTAAGCTACGACCTGTTCGGCGTGGATCAGTCGAGCTCCGCGCACTGGTTCTACGTTTGGGGGCTGAAGGGCCGCTACGACGAAGCCCAGACACAGCAGGAAGCGGATCTCGGCCACATGAACGAGCACAATCGCGAGCTTTACCATCTCGAATGCGAGAGGCTGATTGAGCAGATCAACAAGCAAGTTCCGGCGGGCCAGACGCCGCTCTATGTTCCCTCGTTGAAATTCAATCGGCACATCGGCGAATTCGCGAATCAGCCTTACAGTGTGAAGGGCGAGCTGCTCTCTCCGGAAGCGTTTGCGGAGCACTGCAAAGAGACGCTCCCGCAACCGGAAGACATCAAGCTCGTGAATGAGATTCAGGACACCGAGCCCAAGTGGGTCGCGCCGAAGGGAAACATGGACTGACGTGGCCGTCCGCTCCGAAACCGACCTTGCCGCGCGCGGGTTCACGCTCAGCGAGCTGATGATTGCTGCGGCGGCCCGTGAGATTAACGACGGGGAGCTGGTTTTCGTTGGGATGCGGCTGCCGATGCTGGCGTTTCTCGTCGCGCGCCGCACGCACGCGCCGGCGGCGATCGGGCTCTTTGAGAACGGCGTGATTCGAGCGACTCCCTCTCCCGAACTTTTGTACACGATGGCCGATCCGCCGAACCTTCGCGCGGCCACCGAATGCGGACAGATGCTCGACGTGATGGGGCTCCTCCAGCAGGGGCGTGTTCACGTGGGCTTTCTCGGGGCGGCGGAAGTTGACCGCTTCGGCAATTTGAACACGACGTGGGGGCATCGCGACCGAGAGCTGCGGCGGTTGCCGGGCTCGGGCGGCGCGTGCGACATCGCGTGCCTGGCCCGACGCACAGTGGTCTTGCTCGTGCATGACCGCAGCCGCCTGTGCGAGCGCGTGAGTCACATCACCTCGCCGGGCTATGGCTCGGGAAACGGCTGGCGCCGTGCACAGGGATTGCCCGACGACTCCGGGCCGTCCGCGGTCATCACGACTCTGGGCGTCCTTCGCTTCCGCCTGGATGGCGAGGCATATCTCGCGTCGGTCCACCCGGGCATCAGCGTGGAGGAAGTCCTCTCGAACACCGGCTGGACGCTGCGCGTCAGCGACGAGCTGGTTGAAACGATTCCGCCGGACACCGAAGAATTGCGCGTCATGCGCGAACTCGATCCGAATCATTTTTGGACGCGCTGAAACGGCGCGTCCGGCCTGAGATCAGGAAGGCGCAATGAAGCTGACAACGATGCGCGAGGCTATCGAGCGCCATGTGCCCTCCGGGTCCATGGTGCTTCTGGGCGCGCAGCTCGAGCCAATGATTCCGTTCTCCGCGGGGCACGAGATCATCCGCCAGGGACGGCGCGACCTGACGCTCGTGGGGCCGATCTCCGACATCCTGTTTGACCAGATGATTGGCGCAGGCTGTGTCGCGCGCGTGATGGCGGCATGGGTCGGAAACGTTTCGGCAGGAGTCGGCTATTGCTTCCGTCGCGCGGCCGAACAGAGCATCCCTCGGCGAATCGAAGTGGTCGATTATTCGAATTTCACTCTGGCGCTGGCTCTGCATTCAGCCGCGATGGGTGCGCCTTTTATGCCGACGTATGCGACGCTCGGCAGCGACCTTCTGAAAAAGAACGGCAATCTGCGCGAGTTTCCTTCGCCGGTCAACGAAGAGAGGCTCGTTGCGGTGCGCGCACTGCGCCCGGACGTCGCCATCGTGCACGTGCAGCGCGCTGACTCGGAGGGGAACGCGCACCTCTGGGGTAGCCTGGGAGTTGCGGTCGATGGGGCGCGGGCGGCGCGAAAGGTGATCGTTGTTGCCGAAGAGATCGTCGAACCCGCCGTGATCGCTTCGGACCCGAATCGCACGCTGATTCCCGGTTTTCTCGTCGCGGCGGTCATACACGAACCCTGGGGCGCGCATCCATCTCCGGTCCAGGGATATTACGGACGCGATCACGCGTTCTTTGCCGAATACCATGAGGAAACGCGCACGCTGGAGGGCTTCGAACGCTGGCTGACGCGCTGGGTGGTTCGGCCGCAGTCGAGGCACGAGTACATGAGCCAGCTAGGCGAGGCTCGCGCGGAAAAGCTGGGCGTCAAGGAACATGCGTTCGCCGCGCCCGCGGATTTCGGCTACTGATGACGGACGACCTGTTCGCCAACATCGAGATCGCTCCGCGAGAAGTGATGGAGCTGTTGCGGCGCGGCGGCGATTTCCTTTTTGTCGATGTGCGCGAAAAGTGGGAGCACGACACTTCGCGAATCGAAGGGGCGACGCTGATTCCACTGCGCGAAGTGCCGGCGCACTTGCCCCGGTTCGAGCAGGCTTCGGAAGTTGTGCTCTTCTGCCATCACGGAATGCGGAGCCTGGACGCGGCCGCATGGCTGCGCTCGCAGGGAATCGAATCGGCGCGTTCGATGGCAGGCGGAATTGACCGGTGGTCAATGGAGATTGATTCGCGAGTCCCGCGATATTGAGGAGAAGATCGATGCCAACGAAAAGAAAGGCCGGCGCAAAAAAGCGCGGACGGACGAAGAAGGTTCGATTTCTTCACAAACCCAACTGTACGACGTGCCGCAAGGCGCGAAGCTTCATGGAGAAGCATGGATTTCAGCTTTATTTCCGCGACCTGGCGAAGGAGCGGCTCAGCGCCGCCGAACTCGAAAAGCTGATCGGCTCCCGCGATTACACGCAGTTCTTGAATCCGCGGAATGAAATCTACCGGCGAAAGAGGATGAAGGACAATCCACCTTCGCGCAGGGAAGCCATTCGAATGATGGCCAAGGAGCCGAACCTGATCCGGCGGCCGGTAATTCTCGCGGGCGGACGCGTCGTGCTCGGCTTCGATGAGAACGGAATGGCGAGGCTATAGCCGGCAAATGGCCGCCGGCATCGACGGGGATTGAAAAAGCGGATTCAATGAACAAAGAACTCATTCGCCTGCGCGTCAATGGAGAGGATCTCGAAATCGCCGTCGCGCCGGCCCGATTGCTGCTCGACGCCCTGCGCGAGGACTTGGGCCTCACGGGCACCAAGCGCGGTTGCGACGACTCGAGCTGCGGTTGTTGCGCCGTCCTGATCGACGGCGTTCCGATGCTTTCCTGCGCCGCCCTTGCCGTGAGCTGTGAAGGCAGCGAAGTGACGACGGTTGAGGGCCTGGGCGCGGCCGCCGCCCTTGATCCGGTGCAGGAAGGCTTCGTTGAATGCGCCGGCGCGCAGTGCGGGTTTTGCACGCCCGGCTTCATGATCAGCACGGTCGCCCTTCTGAAGCGGAATCCGAATCCATCGCTCGAAGAGATTCGGGAGGCCCTTTCAAGCAATCTGTGCAGGTGCACGGGCTACATGCAGATCTACGAGTCGGTCCGATACGCCATCGAGAAGCATCGAGCTGAGGCGGCCCCCTCCGCCGCTATTCCCGCCGGAATGAGGCTTCGGTCATGAGCGTCGCCGACGCGAAGCTGAGCACAGTCGGCAAGCGCATGGTGATGACCGATGCGCGCACGAAGATCGTCGGCCTCGGAAAATATGCCGACGATCTGACGGCGCCCGGCATGTTGATCGGCCGGATTCTTCATTCTCCCCACCCTCACGCGCGGATTGTCTCGATTGATACGTCGCGCGCCCAAGCGTTGCCCGGAGTGAAGGGCATTGTCACAGGCAAGGACGCGCCGATTCCCTATGGGATCCTGCCGATTGGGCACGACGAGTGCGTATTCGCCGTCGACAAGGTGCGCTACATCGGGGACAACGTGGCTGCCGTCGCCGCAACGTCGGCGGAGATTGCCGAGCAGGCGCTGGACCTGATTCGTGTCGAATACGAAGTGTTGCCGGCGTGGGTCGATCCGGAAACATCGATGACGGCGGAGTCGAACTGGATTCACGAGACTCGGCCGCACAACATCGAGAAGGAATATCACCACGTCTTCGGCGATCCCGATGCGGGCTTCAGCCGCGCGGACTTCGTCGCCGAGCAACGCTACGTGGCGGGCGAAGTGAACCACGCGGCAATGGAGCCGCACGCCACGCTCGCGATTTGGGAGCCGAACGATCGCATGACCGTTTACTCCTCAACGCAGGTGCCGTACTACCTTCACCGTACGATTTCCGAAGTATGCGAAATGCCGATGAGCCAAATTCGCGTGATCAAGCCCCTGATCGGCAGCGGCTTCGGCGGCAAGAGCGAAGTGATCCCCATTGAAATCGCGGCTTCCGTGCTCGCCAAGAAAACGAAGAAGCCGGTGAAGATCACCTACACGCGAGAAGAGGTCTTTTACGCGCATCGAGGCCGCCCGAGAACGATTGTCGATTTGCGAATGGGCATCACTCGCGACGGCAAAATCACGGCCGTCCAAGCGCGCGTCGTGCAGGACGGTGGCGCCTACTGCGGCTTCGGACCCGTGACCGTCCTCTATTCGGGCGCTTTGCTCGGCGCGATTTACGATGTTCCCGCCGTGCGCTACGACGGCTACCGCGTGTTGACGAACAAGCCCGCGTGCGGCGCGATGCGCGGCCACGGCACGGTGAACGTTCGCTTTGCCTTCGAATCGATGCTGGATCAGCTCGCGCGTCAAGCCGGCCTCGATCCCGCGAACGTGCGCCGCGTCAATCTCCTGAAAGCGCCCTGTATCACCGTGAACGGACTGCGCGTGACCAGCTACGGTTTGCCGGAGTGCGTCGACAAGGTTGTCGAACGCTCAGGCTGGGATGCGAAGCGTGGCAAGCTGCCTTACGGAAAGGGCATTGGAATCGCCTGCAGCCACTACGTGAGCGGCGCCGCGAATCCGATCATTCGCTCGAACATGCCGCACACGACCGTGAACATCAAGATCGATCGCGATGCCGCCGTGACCGTCTATTCCGGCGCTTCTGACATCGGCCAGGGATCGGACACGATGCAGGTTCAGGTTGTAGCGGAAGTCCTCGGCGTCAGGCCCGAGCGTGTGAAGCTGATTTCCGCCGACACGGAGCTGACGCCGATCGACCTCGGCAGCTACTCGAGCCGCGTCACGTTCATGGCCGGCAACGCCTGCATCGAAGCGGCAAAGAATATGCGCGAGCAGATCTTGGCCGCCGTCGCCGAGCAATTCGGATGCAGGCCGGTGGAGCTCGAGTGCGTGAACGAGGTTATTCAGAAGAAGAGTGACGCGCGGATGCGCGTTGGGTTCGACGAAGCCGTGGTGATGGCGATCGATTTTCACGGTGCGCTTGTGTCGCAGGGTGCCTACGCGCCGCCGGAGGAAGCTCGCGGCGGAAAGTTCAAGGGTGCGGGCGTGGGTCCGTCGCCTTCGTACAGTTACAGCGCGCAGGTTGCCGAAGTCACCGTCGATCCGGAGACGGGCCGGGTGCGCGTCGACCGAATCGTCGCGGCCCATGATTGCGGCAAAGCGCTCAACCCGCTCGCGGTGGAAGGCCAGGTGATCGGGTCGGTGTACATGGGATTCGGCCAGGCCATGCAGGAAGAGATGATCTGGAGCGACGGCCGGTTGATGAATCCGTCGCTTCTCGAATACCGGATTCCGACGACGCTCGAAAATCCGCACATCGATTGCATCATCGTTGAAAGCGAGGATCCGGAAGGCCCGTTTGGAGCCAAGGAAGCCGGCGAAGGCTCTCTTGCGGCGACGATTCCCGCAATTTCGAATGCGATCTATGACGCGGTCGGCGTGCGCATCACGACCGTGCCGTTTTCGCCGGAAGTGATTCTCGAGGCGCTGCGGAAGAAGCAGCGCGGCGCCGGAAACGGTGGCACGTCTGCGAGCGCTTCGCCGAGGGCGGCCCAATGATCGTCACGCCCTTTCGCGTCGCTCGGCCAAAGACGGTGGAAGAGACTGTCCGGATCCTCTCCGATTCGGGCTCGGACGCGATGGTGATCGCCGGGGGCACGGACGTGATCCCGAACCTTCAGATGCGGCTCTTCGCGCCGCGAATTCTCTGCGATCTGAAGCCGTTGCGAATGCTCTCCGGCATCGAGTTTTCCGAGCGCAGTGGATTGCGCATCGGCGCGCTCACCACTCTGACGCAAATCCTGGCTGCTCCGGTGATACGCGATCGATTCGCGGTGCTCGCAAGCGCCGTGGCAACGATTGCCGGGCCATTGCAACGCAACATGGGAACACTCGGCGGCAATCTCTGTCTTGAGACGCGATGCCGCTGGTACAACCAGTCGCACCTGTGGCGTGCGGCTCTGGGCGGTTGCTTGAAGAAGGACGGTTCCGTGTGCCACGTCGCGCCGGGCGGGCAATTCTGCTGGGCGGCCTGGTCGGGTGATTCTGCTCCGGCCCTTTTGGTGCTCGACGCGGAGATCGAAATCGCAGGAATTTCGAGCACGCGCCGCGTGCCGCTGCGTGAGTTCTACAAGAACGACGGCATGGATCGCATCGCGCTTGGGCGTGGTGAGATTCTCGCAGCGGTCCACGTTCCCGCGCGCATGGCGGGGCGCCGCGGCGCGTATCAGAAGCTTCGCGTGCGCGATTCGATCGATTATCCTCTTGCCGGTGTGGCGGTGACGATGGACGTCGACGCGGCCGGAGTCTGCCGCGACGCGCGCGTGGCACTCACAGCGGTGAATCCTGCGCCCGTCCTGGTTCCGCACGCGGGCGAGTGGCTTGCCGGGCAAGAGTTGAGCCGCGACTTGATTGAACGCGTCGCGCACGCCGCGATTCAAACGGGCAAGCCGCTGACGACCTCGGCTTCGACTCCCGTGTACCGCAGGGAAATGGTCAAGCTCTTCACTCGGCGCGCGCTCGAGGAAACGTGGCACGCGCACAACGGCTCGGCTAGTTGAGAGGATCGAATCATATCTCCGCGTTTGAGGGCTCCTGAGCCGATGCCGGTCATCGACATTCACATCCACATCCAGCCGCTCGAGATGTACAAGCCGCAGGCGCTTGATTTGGTCAAACGCGGCCGGCGCGATTACGACGACGTCGTGAAGTACTCAACGAGTCCGAAGGAATTCCTGAAGTTTCTCGACGCGGCCGGCATCGAACGCGCGGGGCTCATCAACTACGTCAGTCCCGACGTCATCGGATTTCCGCCGGAAGTCAACGACTGGATCGCGCGTTATTGTTCCGCCGATCCGCGGCGCCTGCTCGCGTTCGGTTCGGTCCACCCGAAGTATGTTCCCGATGCGGCCGCCGAAGTGAACCGACTGAAGAAGCTTGGAATCCGCGGGTTGAAGGTGCATCCGTCCCATCAGCTTTTCGCGCCTAATGATTACCGCAATGGTTTCGGTCCGCTCCGTGCGATGTACGAGCAGGCGCAAAAAGTCGGGCTGCCGGTGATGATTCACACCGGCACTTCAGTTTTCCCCGGCGCACGCAACCTTTATGCGCAGCCGATGCTTGCGGACGACGTGGGCATCGATTTTCCCGATCTCGTCGTGATTCTCGCGCATGGCGGACGGCCTCTTTGGATGGAAGAGGCGTTTTTTCTCGTTCGGCGCCATCCGCGCATGTACATCGATATTTCGGGCATTCCGCCTCACAAACTGATGGAATACTTTCCTCGGATCGAGGAGATTGCAGACAAGGTGTTGTTCGGGACGGATTGGCCGGGCCCCGGCGTTCCCGGCGTGCGCGGAAACATCGAGAGGTTTCGCGCGCTCCCGATTTCCCAGTCGGCGCAGCAGAAGATTTTGTACGACAATGCAGCTCGGCTTTTTCCAGTTCAGGCTTAGCCGCGAGGCGATTGCATGGGGACAAAGACAATTGGAGTGATCGGCGCCGGCACCATGGGGCGGGGCATCGCGTATGCCGCGAGCGCGGGCGGCTATCGGACGATTCTCGAAGACGTTTCGCCGGACATGCTCGAGCAGGGCGTCGCCTACATCAAGCAGACGCTCGAAGAGGGAGTGGCTCGCGGGAAAGTGACCCCGGAGCAACGCGAGAAGGCCATCGCCAACCTGGGGGCTGCGCGCTCGGTGGAAGACGCGTGCCGCGAAGCCGACGTGCTGGTCGAAGCGGTTCCCGAAGAAATGGAGTTGAAGCTCGAGATTTTTACGATCTTCGACAAGTTCGCGAAGCCCAACGCGATCCTGGCGAGCAACACTTCGTCGCTGTCGATCACGGAGATGGCGGCGATCACGTTTCGCCCGGAACGCTGCATCGGAATGCACTTTTTCAACCCAGTCCCGAAGATGAAGCTGCTCGAGGTCGTCCGTGGGCTTGAAACATCGGACGAGGTCGTCGAGAGCTGCGTCGAGATCGGACGGCAGATGGGGAAGGAAGTTGTGGTCGTGCGCGAATCGCCCGGCTTCATCACGAGCCGGATCAACGCGATGATCGGAAACGAAGCCTTCTACATGTTGCAGGAAGGCATCGCGAGCGCGGCCGACATCGACAAAGCCCTCAAGCTCGGCCTCAATCACCCGATGGGGCCGTTTGAGCTTGTCGACCTGGTTGGGCTCGATGTGCGCTTGAGCATTCTCGAGTACCTTCACAAGACGCTCGGCGAGAAATACCGGCCATGCCCGCTGCTGGCACAATACGTGAAAGCCGGCAGACTCGGACGAAAGTCCGGGCGCGGCGTATATGAATACGAGCCAGCCGGGGAAAAGAAGGCGTCCGCGCCATGAGCGAAAAAAGCGCCACGAACGACATTCGCGCGAAGATCGTGCTGATGAAAGGTGATCTCACCGAAATGGACATTGACGCGATCGTCAACGCGGCGAACAATGACCTTCAACACGGCGGCGGGGTTGCGGGAGCGATTCGGCGAAAGGGCGGCGACGTCATCCAGCGGGAGAGCAACGAGATCGGCAGCATTCCCGTCGGGGGCGCCGCGATCACGTCGGGCGGGAAACTGAAAGCGCGCTACGTGATTCACGCGGCGAGTATGCAGCTCGGCGGGCGCACCACCGCGCACGCGCTACGGAGTTCGACTGCGCACTCGCTGCGCATCGCCGCCGAAAAGGGCCTGACAACGATTGCTTTTCCGGCAGTCGGTACGGGGATCGCCGGTTTCCCCGTCGAGGAGTGCGCCGAAATCATGCTGCGCGAAACGGTCGATCACCTGAAACGCGGAAGCTCCCTGGAGAAGGTTTACTTTGTGCTGTTTGACAGCGATGCCTTGAAGACCTTCGAGAAAGTCTGGGGGCGGACGAAGACGAACGAGTAGCGCTATGGACGCAGAATCCACTGAAGTCCTCGCCGATAAAGTGTGCAAGGAGCTGGCGCGCTACGAACACCCGCTGTTTGAGTTCGACGCGCGGCCGGCAAACGACGGCGTCGAAATCCGCATCCGGTTCAAGCCGCCCGAGCCGGAGGTCCACACGTACTCGTTTCACCTTCGCCCACGCGAGGTGGAGCACGCGCAGTTTCCGTGGACATTCCAAAAGCAGCTGTACGACTGCCTTCACGACTACATCATCGAGATGTTTACGTGCAATCCGCAACGCCAAAATTGATGCCAGCACAGCGCGAGCCGACTTCGCTGGCGGCGCTTCTGGCGGAGCGCATCCGCAAGCGCGGCCCGATGACCTTCGCGGAGTACATGGACGCGTGCCTCTACGACGCCGAGTTCGGCTACTACTCGAAGGCGGATCAACAGGCTCGCCGGGATTACTTCACCAGCGTCGACGCCGGCCCCTTGTTCGGACGCCTTCTCGCGCGCGAGTTTCACGACATGTGGAGTCAGGTCGGCTGCGCCAATCCGTTCTGGCTCGTCGAAGCGGGGGCGGGCACAGGCACTCTCGCGCGCAACGTCCTCGATTCGGCGGCTGAGTTGTTTCCCGAATTCTATCGAGTGCTTCGCTACGTGGCTGTCGAGCGGTCGGACTCGCGGCGCGGGATCCAGACCGGCTGCGTCGAATCTCAGATCGCTCGCGCGCGCTTTGCGTCCGTTCCAGGGTTGCCCGACAACATTCCGGTCGGCTGCATCTTTTCGAACGAGCTGCTCGATGCGCTGCCCGTGCATCGCGTCGTGCGCGAGCGGGATGAGCTGCGCGAGATTTGGGTCGGATTCGAGGACGGCGTCGGGTTTCACCAAGTGCTTCGTCCGCCTTCATCTTCGCGAATCACGGACTACTTCGCGGACCAGGCAATCGAGTTGCGCGAGGGCCAGCAAGCGGAAGTGTGTCTCGCGGCTTGCGATTGGATCGAGGATGCGGGGAAGCGCCTCGGCCGTGGATTCGTGCTGACCATCGACTACGGCCATGAAGCGCGCGAGCTGTATGACGAGCGCCACATGCGGGGAACGCTGCTTGCGTATTACCGGCATCGCGCGGACGAAGATTATTTTCGCGCGCCCGGCGAGCAGGACTTGACGGCCCACGTGAATTTCAGCGCGCTCGATTTGTGGGGCAAGCATGGAGGCCTGGTGCGCAGCGGCCTGACCTCGCAGACCAATTTTCTCCTTTCCTTGGCGCGACATTCCGGGTACGCCGATCTGGATTCGGCAACATCGAGCGAAGAGGAGCGAATCCGCCGGCGCCTTCTTTTCAAGACCCTGATCCATCCGGAGGGAATGGGCGAGACGTTTCAGGTTTTCGTGCAGCACAAAGGAATCGACTCACCGCACTTGATCGGTCTCGATCCGCTTCGACTTCGTGGTGTTTGTGGCGCGGCGCAAACTACTGATCGGGATTGCGTTTCTTGAGGACGGGCCTGTCCGATTTGGCGTCGGCAGGCTGCTCGGGGGCCTTGGTCTGTGCCGCTGCGTTTTGCGTCGGTGAGGCCGCGGTGTTTTCCCCGTTGTACGCTTTCTGCAGGTATCGAGCCGCTTCGGCCTGCGCTCCGGCGGTATCGTCGTTCGTGTGTTGCGCCAGGCTGTACTCGTTCACCGCGCGTTCGCGTTGCCCCAGCAGGTCGTAGATTTTTCCGATGTAGATGTGGCTCCAGACGTCCACCCACTTCGGATCGAGATCGCCGCCCAGGGCAGCGCGAAATGCGTTCGCCGCCGCCTGATAATTCTTTTGGTAGAACATGGCCTCGCCCATCCGGAAGTCCGCCAGCGAATTGTTCGGCGCAAGATCGAGCGCTCGCTGGTATTCCTGGATTGCTTCGTAGTACCTGCCCTGTTCTGCAAACGCCTCGCCTCGAGCGACCGCCGCGCGCACGCGCAGCTTGGGGCTCGACTTCAGAAGATTGTTGCCGGGGTCGATCGTGATTCCGCCCGGCTTGGGCCGGCCGAACGTGTCGATCTCGAACGGCGACGTCGTGCCGTTGACGAGAATTCTCTTGAACTCGGGATTTCCCTCTGTCTCGACCTTCACTTCCACCGGCATCCGGAATGTGTCGAGGTCCTGGTGGATTTTTCCGATGATCTTAAATCCCTTCGTCGTTCGGTAGATGATGTAGTCCATCTTGAACTCGGGAACTCCCGTCGAGTTCAGCCACTGCGAGAAAAACGCGACCAGGTTCAGCGGCGGGTCTCCGGGTTTGGTTGGCGGCGCCTTGGTGGCGCTCAGTTTCTCGAATTCGTCGATGGTTGCCGTCTTGCCGGCATGATTCTGGTAGAACTCTTTCAGCAGAACCGTGAAATTATCGTCGCCAATCTCGGAACGCAGCATGTGAAACACCAGCGCGCCTTTGTCGTCGACCACGGACTGGTATTGCTCGGAGTACGCGTCGATGCGTTGCGCCTCCGCGATCGGCATTTCGTTCTCGTACATCAAGGCGCCGACCGCAAAGCTCTCAAGCGCCCGATGCAGCCCGGTGACGCCGTCGGATTGCTCTTCGTACAGCGCCGAAGCGTAATGCGAAAGGCCGTCCGTCAGCCACACATCGGACGCCGTCGCGGGCAGGACGCTGTCGCCCCACCACTGCCCGGCCGCCAGTTGCGCCAGCAGTTCCTCGTTCGGCTTCGGGGCCCACATCCGCGCGCTGATCAGCAGCAGGCCTGGCGCGGAGAACCCATCGAGGGAGCCGTCCGGCATTTGCGCTACCGTCAGATTCGGCTGAGTCTCCAGCGCGCCGAAGTTGTCGGTGAACGAACTCAGAATGTGCGCCAGCGATTGTCCATAGGCGGTTGCGGTCGAAACCTGCGCGGGCGGCGTGTAAACGGAAAAGTCGTAGCCTTCGACTTGCACCGGCGTGAGCTGCAGGGGGCTCGCGACGAACGACCCGACGGGACCCGCGCGCTCGCACCGGAACGTGTACGTGGCTTGCGCCGGGAATTTCCCAACGGCAGGCGTGGACGTGGGCGCCTGCGATTTCCCGGTTCCCACTACTACGAACGAATCGGGGACGATGATCTTGAACGTTCCGGTGTACCGATTCGACGGATAGTTGGTAAGCGGAAACCAGCGCGCGGGAAGCAGAAGGTACGCCGACGTCTTATCGATCGAGCCGAAGCGGACGCCCTTGGTCGGGCTATCGTTCTCATTCGAAATCGGGCCGCTATAGTCGAACGTCAACGTAACCTGCTTGCCGGGCGTGGCGGTCTCGGGAAGGCCGACGCTCACGTAACGGGGCTCGTTGTTGTCGCGCTGAAAGCTCAGTACTTGCCCGTTGGCCGTTTTGACGGAATTGATGTGCAGATCGGGATGCAGTTCCACGAGCAGCGTCCGGCTCACTTCGTTGGCTATGAAATCGGCCTTCACCAGCGCTGAAAGCGTCTGGCTGTCAGGCTGGAGCTGGACCTCGACGTCGTAGTTCTTCGCGCGGAACGGGTATGACCTTGGCGCTTGCGCTGCGGTGGAAACAGCGCTCAGAAGAACCATGGCCACCACGCCGACGAGCCCGAATGCTCCCGACCGATATGCTCTGGACAAAGCCGAAACCTCTCGAAGCGAAGGCTATATTTCCACTGCAAGTATGATACGCAACACGCCTCCGCAGTTGCCTGAAGAAACAGGTTACAGCATATGGGCGAAAATGTCCGCTGCGCGCTCGATCGCTCCCCCGGGGCCCAGCTTCGAGCGAACTTCGGCGAGTCCCGCAACCGCCTCTTCGCGCGCGGCGGATGATTCGAGGAGACGCCGCAGCTGAGTCTCCACAGCAGCGGGCGTGAAATCGTCCTGAATCAGTTCCGGAGCAACGAGCCGCCCGGCAATGAGGTTCACCATCCCGATGAACGGAGTCCGCACCATGCGCCGAAGCACGAAGGCCGTCGAAGGCGCGACCCGGTAAACCACGACCATCGGAGTCCCTAGCAGCGCTGCCTCCACGGTGGCCGTCCCGCTTGCGACAACCGCGCAATCGGCCGAGCCCAGCACGTCGTACGTGGCGCCGTCGATTCGCTTGAGCGAAAGGTTCGGCCGCGCGTATTTCGACCAGAACTCGCCGCTCAAGCCGGGCGCCGCGGCGTGCACGAACTGAACTCCCCGGATTGCGCGGTCGCCGCGCGTCAGCTTTTCGCAGCCGTCCAGAATTGCCGGAAAGTTCCGGGCGATTTCGCTCTGCCGGCTTCCCGGCAGCAGCGCGACGATGGGCCGGTTCGAGTCCAGGCCGTTCTCAGCCGCGAATTCCTCGCGGCTCTTCGTGCGGCGCACGATGTCGACAAGCGGATGGCCGACGAAGTCGACCGGCACGCCCGCATCGCGATAAAACTTCTCCTCGAAGGGAAAAATCACCACCATGCGCCTCACGAGCCGCTTGACCACGCGCACGCGTCCCGGCCGCCACGCCCACACCTGCGGGCCGATGAAGTAGCCCACCGGGATGTCCGCCGATTTCAAGCGCCGCGCGACGCCCAGGTGAGTGCCGGGCGAATCGACAAGAATCGCGAGCGACGCCCGGCGGCGCGCCGCTTCGCGCGCCAGCCGGTTCTGGACGCGAATGACGGACGGAATCTTGTGCACCACCTCCGCGATTCCCACGACCGCGACCTCGCGATAATCGGCGATCAGCTCGACACCCGCTTCGGCCATTTTCCGCCCGCCCATGCCGAACATCTGCGCGCCGGTCCGTTCGCGCAGTGCGGTAGCCAGCCGCGCCGCATACATATCGCTCGACGCTTCTCCCGCCGAAAGCAAAATTGTCGGAGCGCTCATTACGATGTCGCGAAGGCCGCTATTTCATTGGTTGGCGAAGCGCTGCGTGCAATTCGAATCGGCAAGCGAATGATTGCGGTTGCGTCAGTCATCGGCGGGCAACGATTGGGAGAGGCCGGAAGCTCCGGGACCCGTGAGAGGCATGGCGGCTTCCTGTTCCTTGTACTGAAGCTGGTAGAGGCGATAGTAGATTCCGCGCAGCGCGAGAAGCTCCTGGTGCGAGCCCTGCTCGCGCAGCCGGCCCTTGTGAAACACGAGGATCTGATGCGCGTGCTGAATCGTGCTCAGCCGATGCGCGATGACGACGGCCGTGCGGCCTTCGAGCAGGCGGTCGAGGGCTTCGCGTATCAGCAGCTCGGTCTTGGTGTCCACGCTCGAAGTCGCCTCGTCGAGAATCAAGAACTGCGGATTGTGCGCGAGGGCGCGCGCAAAACTGACAAGTTGCCGCTGGCCCACCGAAAGCGTCGAGCCCCGTTCCGTAACGGGAGTCTCGATTCCTTGCGGAAGGTCGCGCAGGAAGGGCCCCAGGCCGACCTCGCGAAGCGCCTTCTCCGTGGCCGCGCGGCCGATTCGCTCCGTGCCCAGCTTGACGTTCGATTCGAGCGTTCCCGTGAAGAGAAACGGATCCTGCAGCACGATGCCGAACAGTTGCCGCAGCGCCTGCGGATCCATTTCGCGAATATCGACTCCGTCGAGCAGAATCTGGCCGCGCTGGATTTCGTAGAACCGCAAAAGGAGCTGGATGATGGTCGTCTTGCCCGCGCCCGTGTGCCCGACGATGGCGAGCGTCTCTCCCGGTTCCACGCGGAAAGAAACGTCGCGCAGGACCCAGTGTTCTTCTCCCGGATTTGCGCCGCCGTGATAGGCGAACCACACGTTTCGAAATTCGATTTCGCCGCGCGGCGCGGGAAGGGCGCGCGCCTCGCCGCCGGAAGCGGACGCGGCCAGCGGCTCATCCAGCAGCTTGAAGATGCGTTCGGACGCTGCCATGGCGCTCTGCAGGATGTTGAATTTCTCGCTCAAGTCCTGAATCGGCCGGAAGAATCGCTGGGCGTACATCATGAAGCTGATCAACACGCCGATCTTGATGTCGCCGGAAATCACGCGCATGCCGCCGGTCCAGTAAATCAAGACGATGCCGCCCCAGCTGAGGAACTCGACGGCCGGGTAGAAGTACGCGAACGCGTTGATCGCGTCCATGTAAGCTTCCATGTGGATTCGGTTCAAGCCCGAGAACTGCTCGCGCGCTTTTTGCTCGCGATTGAAAAGCTGGACGATCGCCATGCCGCTGATGTGCTCTTGAAGGAATGCGTTGATCCGGGCGATGGCCGTGCGAATCTTCCGGTTGGCCCCGCGCACCTTGTTCCGGAAGAAGTAGGTGAGCAGGATCATGAAGGGCAGCGGTGAGAACGTCACCAACGCCAGGTAGCGATGCCATCTGAAGAGCAAGGCGGCCATGGCGAACAGCAGCACGAAATCGTTCAGCATCGCGACGACGCCGGAGGCGAAGAGGTCGTTCAGCGCGTCGACGTCGGTCGTTGCGCGCGTGACGAGACGGCCGACGGGGCTCCGGTCCAAAAAGCCCATCGGCAGCCGCTGGAGATGTTCGAAGATCTCTTTGCGCAGGTCGTACATCGTTTGCTGCCCGACCCACTGCATGATCCGCACCTGCGCGTATTGAACCGCGAAGCTGGCAAGCAGCGAGCCGGTGAAAGCGGCCACCACCCACAGGAGTCCTTGCACCGCCGCGTGACGAGTAATCAGGTGGCGAAATCCCGGGACGATGTATTTGTCGACGGCAAGATCGCCAAACAGATAGGGGCCCAGCAATTCCATTGCGGTGAAGGCGAGCGAGAACGAGACGGCCAGCACGACCTGCCAGCGGTACGGACGCAGATACTTCATCAGGCGCCGCGTGAGCTGCGTGTCGTACAGCTTTCCTAATTTCTCTTCTTCGCGGAAGTCGCTCATTGCAGTTCCAGCTCTTCCTCGAGCAATTGCTTCTGGTACAGATCCGCGTAGTAGCCGTTCAAGGCCAGGAGTTCTTCGTGGGTGCCGCGTTCGACGATCCGTCCGTCGCGCAGGACGATAATCTGGTCGGCCGCTTTTACGGTCGAGACGCGATGCGCCACCAGGATCGTCGTGCGGCTTTGCATCACGTCGCGCAGGCGGTCCAGAATCCGCTGTTCCGTCTCCGTGTCCACGCTCGAAAGCGCGTCGTCCAGAATCAGGATCTTCGGCTGGCGGAGAATGGCGCGAGCGATCGACGTGCGCTGCTTCTGGCCGCCGGAAAGCGTGATGCCGCGCTCGCCGACCATCGTGTCGAACCGCTGAGGGAAGGCTTCGATTTCGCCCGAAATGCTGGCGATCTCAGCAGCCTGGTAGATTTGCTCCTCCACCGCATCCGTGACGCCGAACGAGATGTTCTCGCGCAGCGTTTCGCTGAACAGGAACGTGTCTTGCGGAACGTACCCAATCGAGCGGCGCAGCGCGCCGAGCGGGTAATCGCGAATCGAGCGGCCGTCGATGAGGAGGGTTCCTTCCGGCGCTTCCCACAGGCGCGCAATCAGCGCGGCCAGCGTGGATTTGCCGCTGCCCGTGGGGCCCACGATGGCGAGCGTCGTATCCGCCGGAATGTGCAGGTTGATGTCGTGCAGAACCGGCCTGCCTTCGCCGCCGTTTCCGCCCGTCGGGTAGCTGAACGTCAAGTTGCGCAGCTCGATGTCGCCGCGAATGTCCGATGGTGCTCCCCGGCCGCCGCCATCGGGATCCGTCTTTTCGGCCGCCACCGGATCGCCGATTTTCGGTTCGGCCGTGAGGATGTAATTCAGGCGGCCCATCGACGCGGCGCCGCGCTGAAAGATATTCGTCACCCAGCCGATCGCGATCATCGGGAAAATCAGCTGAATGAGGAAAGTATAGAAAGCCGTGAACGTGCCGAGGGACGAGCGGGAGTCGATCACTTCCTTGCCGCCGACGATCAGCAAGATCACGATGGACAGTCCGATCAAAGTGGAGAGCGCGGGAAAGAAGAGGCTCCAGGTCGAAATCAGCTTGATGTTCTGATCCACGTAATCGCGGTTCGCTCCGTCGAATCTCTCGATTTCGGATTTCTCCTGCGAGTACGCGCGAATCACGCGAATGCCCGTCAGATTTTCCTCGGCGCGCGTCGAAAGCGTCCCGAGCGCGGCCTGGATTTGCACCGAGAGGCGGTGAATGATCTCGCCGAAATAGCGCACGGAAATCACAACAATCGGAACCGGGGCCAGAACCCAGAGCGTGAGCGCGGGCGAGAGCTTGAGCATGAAATAGATTGCAAGAACCGAGGTCGCGATCGTCTGCGCCGTGTACATGATTCCCGGGCCCAGAACCATGCGGACGGCGTTCAGATCGTTGGTCGTACGCGACATCAGGTCGCCCGTGCGGTTCCGCACGTAAAATTCCGGCTCGAGCCTGAGAAGCCGCGCCAGGAGGTCGTTCCGCAAATCGAATTCAATTTCTCGCGAGACGCCGATCAGAATCCATCGCGTCCAATACGAGAAGAATCCCTTGACGAGCATCGCCCCCATGACGATCAGGCAATAGATGCCGATCACATGCCCGCTCGAAGGGGCGTAGAAACCGAACAGCGGATGCAGCAGCGCCCGGGCCGTTCCAGTAAGCCTCGAGAGCGGTTCTGGCGAGCCCTCGAGGCAGTCTGTAATCGCGCCGATCACCAGCTGTGGCAGCGAGCCCACCAGGCCTGTCAACGCAAGCGCCAGCAGGCCGAGGGCCGTCATTCTCTTGTAACGGCGCACGTAGGGCAGCAGGGTCTTGAGGTTGTCCCAGCCCGTGGCCTTGCGCGCGGGACGCGCGGCGGCGGTGCCAACGGCGGGTTGGGCGACGGCGCTCACAGGGGCACCCGGGATTGCGGCACTTCGAGCGCCGGAAGTTCGCCGAGGAAGTGCTCATACGTGCGATCGAGCGACTGGTAGCGCTTCACTTCCGGATTCCAGCGGACGCCGAGCGTCTGGACATATCCGCCCTGCGGCTTCGCGAGCGGAGTGAAATAGAGCTGAAGGCCCTTGTCGGCGTTCTGCTCGAATTGCAAGCGCCACGCGCCAACTTCGGCCAGCGGAATTCCGCCGAGGTAGCCGTTCGAGTTCTTCAGATGCTCGTCGCAGCGAAAGATTTCCTTCCACTTGCCGCCGTCGTTTTCGATCACAGCCGCGCGCGACACCAGGACGCCGGGAACCGTGCCCGGCGGGGTGGTCTTCAAGCGATTGACGATGAGCGCTTGCGTGCGCCCGTTCTTGGCGAGGTCGCCGTAGAGGAGGACTTCCACCTCTGAGCCGAGGTCGTTCTCGGCGGCTTTTTGGATGTCGGGGGGAATCACGGGCGCGGCAGGCTCGGAAGGAGTCTGGGTCTTTTCGGACGACGAGGTCGAGCTGCTACACGACGCGCAGACGAGCGCGAGCAGGCCCACACCGGCGATTGCCAGAATCTTTTTCATGAATTGTAATCGTATCGGATGCTCATCGGCGCGCGCCCGACTCAGGAGCCGCGGCTGCGCACACGGCATTCTATAGCCATCGGCAGCAGCGCGAAAAGACTCTCCGGCAGGCGGTTTTCGCCCTGCGAAACAGGGTGCTGCCGCATCATCGCGCCGCCAGAATCTCATCGAGACGCGCCTCAAAATTCTCTTCGCCCTCCGACCAGAGCTGAACGCGGCTGACGGCGACAGCTTTCTCGATTCGGCGAACCCAATCGAGGAGTTTGCGAACGTTCCAGCGAGTCTTTTCCTGATACGCCTGCAGATTTTCGGGCCAGGCCATCGCCTCGAGGAAGCGCGCCTCCTCCGGGCTCTCCGCGGGGGATTTCGCTCCGGGCCGAAGGCCGAGCAGGCCGGCGTGGCCGGTGAAGAAATGCTCGAAGCCGAGGTTCGCCTGGATATGGCCGTTCTCGCGCCAGAATCCGTCGTCGTAGTCCTCGCCGTGGCAGTAGAGGGCGAGCGGCTGCGGCTCGAGCTTGGGCTTCGCCGACTCGGGATCGAAGCCCCAAAGGTCCCAGTTCGACTCGACTTCGTACGAGCAATCGGTGTTCAGGTGATCCTGCGCAATCTCGATGATGCCCGAAGGATCGAGCGGCACGGACCGCAGGTCCTGCTCGAGGATCGGCGACTCGGCCGAGTCGACCGCGCGAATCTCGATGCGCGTGAATCCGGGACGCGAGGTGGAGAAGGGAACCGTCGCGAGGAGCGCGCCGAACTGCGGGAGCAGGCTCTGCTCGTCGAATTGTTTGCACCAAACGTTCAGATAGGCCTGGTTGGACATCGCGCCATTATACCGGGAGGCGGGCGCGCAGCGGAAATCGCGCGAAAGGGTGCCGGCCGGATTTTCCACGCGTCTACTTTTTCTTGGGAGGCTGCGGAGGTTGAGGCTCGACGTCGTCTTCGTCGTCGGAAGAGAAGTCGCCGGAGAGCCCGACGAGGCGCTCTTTGAGCGTGTCGCCCATTCCCGCGAGGACGTCCTTGCAGGTGTCGCGCAAGCGCTTTTCGGCGGCCTTCGCGATCGTGTCGAGCACGGCCTGAGAATGTTGGCCGAGTGTGGTGGCCGAAGCGAGGAGCCATGAATTCGACGCGTTCTCGAGCCGCGTCTTGTACTGCTCGAGAGATTCGTCGGTGGATTTCTGAAGCTGCTGCATCCACTCGCGCTGCTGGGTGAGGCGATTCTCTTCCCAGGTTTCGACCAGCGGAACGAGCTGCGAATGAAGGTAGGTCTTCGCCTGGTCCACGCCCTTCTGAATCTGTTCGTCGAGGGTCTTCTGGAAGTCGACCAGCGAGCCTTCGCGCGAGAATTCCATGTCCGAGCGCGCTTTTTCAAGGGCTTCGCGCGATGCCTGATCGAAGCGGCGCAGCGAATCGTCGGTGACGCGGCGGACGCGGTCGGTGAAGGCGGCGGTAGCGATTTCGGCGGTCTCGCCGAGCTTCGAGCGCTCGCGCTCGACGACTTCCTTCGCGGTCTCTTCAATCTGCGCCTGGCTGTGCTCGAGATAGGTGCGGCGGTAATGATCGAGCTCGGAAGCGACGAGGCTGGAAATTTCGGCGGCGCGGTCGCGCAGGTTCCCGGTCGATTGCTCGACGGCTTTTTCGAGCGACGACTGCATCGTCGTGTGCGCTTTTTTCTGATACCACTCGGAGGCCTTCAGAAGAGCCTCGTACGTGGCGTGCTGCATCTCCGTGCTCTTCTGCTCGAGCTCCTCTTCGACCTTGGAAAGGGCGGCGCGGCAGTTCTGCTCGAACTCGGCGGGATATTTCCCGGTTTCCTCGCGCAGCCGCTCAAGCGACGCCTGGATGGCGTTCTCGGAAACCTGATGAACCTGCTGCTGGAGCGTGTCGTGCAGGTGCGCGACTTGCTCTGACGCCTCCTTCATCTGCGACTGAATCGAGGCTTGCAGCTCGGCCGTTTGCTCGCGAGCGCCGGCGAGATCGGAAGCGGCCTTGCGCGCTTCCTCGATCTTCGGCGCAATCTGTTGATCGAGTTCGCTTGAGACGCGATCGACCACCTCGCGCGCCGATTGCGCGACCAGCGGCTCGATCTGCTGTGCGCGCTCCGCGATCACCTCGTCCGCTTTGCGTCCGATTTCCTGGTATTGCTTGGCGAGAACCTCGTCGAGCTTCTGGCGCGTCTGCTCGAGCGCCGAGCGCGCGGCTTCCTGCAGCTCTGCCTTCGTGACTTCGGTGCGAGCGCGCTCAGCCGCCAGGTCGCCGGTAATCGACGCGATGTTCGATTGCGCGCCGGCGAGCACTTCGTCAAGCGACGCCCGCAAGCTGGAGCTTCGCGCGGCGATGTCCTGTTCGGCCTGCGTCAAGGCGGCCTTGGAAACTTCGCTGAGCTGCTCGCCGAGCTTTTGCGACGCGCCCTCGAGCGCGGCTTCGAAATTTTCCTGCCACTTTCGCGAAGAGACGGCAGCTTCGGCTTGCGATTGCTCGAGCGCCTGCGTGCGCACGGTCTGCGCGGTGTCTTCCAGATCCTTCTTCCACTGATCGAGGTGCTTCTGCGCCTCTTCCGGCGAAGAGAGAATCTGAAGCGATGGAGTGGCGGCCTCGCGGTCGGAAATCGCGCGCTCGACAGCCTGCTGGATCGCGTCCTTCAAGTTGAGCGCTGCGGTCTGCTGCGCGGCTTGCTGAGCTGCCTGCTCGGCGGCGCTGCTCACCGCATCTTGAACGGCGCTGCGAACCTTGGCGTCGAGCTGCTCGGCTCCGATCTCCGTGGCTTTGCGCGCCTCGTCGACAATTGCGGCGGTGCGTTCCGCGGCCTGCTGCACCACTTTCTTGACGGTGGACTCGGAGACGCGCTCCATCGAAACTTTGATGGCCTTCTCGACGGCGTCGTGAAGCTGCGAGTCGAGCTGCTGGCGGACGACGGTCATCTCGTCGTTGATCGCCGTTTGCGCGTCCCGGCGCAGCGATTTGTCCAGGGCGTCCTTCGCGTCCGAGACCATCTTGGCCATGTGTCGCGCGAGGGCGGCTTGCGATTCTTCGGTTGGTGCGGCGGGCGGCACGACGTGAATTCTGCCGGCGTCGGCGGCCACAGGATGGGCGGGTTGCGCGGGCGGCGCGGGCGACGCGGCGGCGGGCGGCTTTGCCTGCGGCGGCACAGCAGAAATGGGAGCCGGGGGCTTGGCTCCGCCCGTGGGCTTCGCCGGTGCAGGCGGAGCCTGAACGTTTGCCGGCGGCGCGGGAGCAACGCTCGCTTCCGGTGCGGGAGCGGGTTTGTGCGCCGCAGGCTCGGTGGCTTCGAGGAACGCCTCGATCGCGTTCGGGTGCGCCTCGTGGATGATGGAGGGTTTCTGCTCGGCGATGTAGTTCTGGCCGGGCGTTGCCGTGGCTTCGTCGGGAAGCGGGAACCAATCGTCGGGGGGGAAGGCGATGCCCCAAACGTTGCCGGGCGTGTCGAACTCAAGCCCAATTTGGAACAGCTCGCGTACCGTGCGGGGACGCTGCACCCAAACCACGCGGCCCTGTGTGCTTCGCGGAGGCTGTCCGGCCTCCTGCCGCGGAACCTCGAGGCGGATCATGGAGTTCTTCGGAACGTAGTGCTTCGACTGGTACTTGCAGCCGTGACAGTTGACCATCACGGTCGTCGTTCGTTCCTTGAACGGCTGCCCCAGCGCGTCCACACCCGTCACCGTGATCGGCACGGCCTGCACAATGCGCGTGCTGCGCCGTTTCTGGTTACTGGGGTCAAAAGACGTGAGGGGCTCCGTCACACACTCCTCCCGAGCGCAATTCCCAAGCCTAGCATCGGGTAGGGCTGTGGTCGATAGACCGAACGTACAGGTGCGAAACAGTAACGCGGAAGAACGCAGGTGGGCGAAGGCCTCCGGGGCGCCTCCGGGCGGGTTGAGCCGCCCGCAAAGCGTCGTCGAGGCACCCTCGGTTTTGTATCGATTAGAAACTGCGCCCCTCCTTATTTTTCAGTCACTTACGGCGGTTTCTGTTTCCACTTGTGTATCGATCAGAGTGAACGACGAGGGCTCGCTGGGGAGCTCGGAAGAGGTGGCAATCTGCGGCGCTGGGAAAGGCCTGGCATCGCGAAGGACGGAGCCGGAGGAAACGACGACGTGGGAGGCGGGCTCGATCCATTCGCCGGCATCGTTGAGGCAGGCGTAAGCGCGAACCGCGCGGACGATGCTGTCGGCGGTGGGAACGATGCGCTCGGATTGCTCGATGAGCAGCTCGAGTGAGAAGCGGAGCCGGCGACGCCGGCGCTCGAAGAGCCCCAACGCGTGGGCGTGGCGGTAGACGGCGGTGCGCCCGGAGAGGCCGAACTCGGCCTTGATGATCGCTGGACTGCGCCACTGGAGGAAGGCTTCGTCAATGGCGTCGCGGTCGGGATGCTTGCAGATGCTGCAGCGACGCTCGTGATGGGGGATGTCGATCGGATGGCGCGCGGCCCGGGGGCGGCGACGCCGGCGGGATGGCCGGGATGGCTGCTAAGCCGCGGCGGATGGCGCGGGTTCGGGCGAGGCCTCCGAAGTGGTGGCAGGAGTTTCCGGGTCGGAGGGCGGCTCTATGTCGTGTGCGGACAGCCACTTCTTGGCGCGCTCAAGGGCGGGAGTTTCGGTTCGAAGCTGGCGGATTCTGTTCTCCATTGGTTCCTTCTTCCTTTCAATTTGTCGCCCTCCGCACGTGGCGGAGGGTCGGTGTCCTGTGGCGCTCCGGGTTCGAGCGCGAAAACCGGGAACGGTAGCATGGGAAGGGAATTCGCGAAAGGAGACGAAAGAACCTAGGACAAATGTACCTAGTCGATAGGGACATTTGTCCCTAGTTGTCATGTATCAACACGTTGTTCCGATCCAGACCGGAACGGGAGATGGGTGGAGCACCGCCGAGGCTAGCATGAGGACGGTGCCAGTTGTAGTCATGGAGCCAGCGCGGAAGATGCGCGGCGCGTTCCTCTGAG
>DATIZQ010000121.1:0-3678 GCA_035517015.1 Candidatus Acidiferrum sp.
CTTGATCTTAACGAGGCATCCGCCGGGACAACAAGTCCGTGCAGGGCGGATGGCTGAAGAAACGCAATCGGAACGAGTATAATCCGCCCGTCGCAACGATCCTCGCTCCATGAATCTCAAAGACAGAGTCGTGGTCGTCACGGGCGGCGCCAGCGGCGTTGGCCGCGCGCTGTGCATACGTTTCAAGGCTGAAGGCGCGACGGCCGTTGTCGTGGCAGACGTGCAGGCGGCGGCCGCCGCGCAGGTGGCTAAGGAAGTCGGCGGCGTCGCGATCGAGACGAACGTGGCGAGCGAGTCCGACGTCCAGCACCTGGCGAAGCAAACTTGCGATCAATTCGGCGCCATCGATCTTTTTTGTTCGAACGCGGGAATTGGCGAGGGCGGCGTAGACGCTTCGGATTCCGACTGGCAGCGCAGCTGGGAAATCAACGTGATGGCGCACGTCTACGCCGCGCGCGCCGTGCTCCCCGCGATGCTGGCGCGCGGGGAAGGTTACCTGTTGCAGACCGTTTCCGCGGCTGGACTGCTCACGCAAATTGGCGCCGCTCCTTATTCGGTGACCAAACACGCCGCGCAGGCCTTCGCGGAATGGCTCGCGATCACGTACGGCGATCGCGGCATCCGCGTCTCCGCACTGTGTCCGCAGGGAGTTCGCACTCCCATGCTCGAAGCCGCGAGCTCGGGACCCGGCGCATTTCTGGTCGAGAACGCGGTCACTCCGGAATACGTGGCCGATTGCGTCGTGAAGGCGCTCGCCGAAGAGAGGTTCCTGATACTGCCGCATCCGGAGGTCGCGCAGTACTACACGAATCGCGCCACCGACACCAGCCGATGGTTGAAAGGCATGCGCCGCCTGCAGGCCTCGATGCAGACGATGAAGCCGAAGTAGCGTCGCCGGACTCGCGGTGCTGCGTTCGAGACATCCGCCGGGTGCGACGGCTTCGCCTTCTGTTCGCCACGAGAAAATCTGATAAAATGGCGGGGCTCGAAAGCGCTCGCATGACTTCCAAATCACAATCCAAGCAAGCCGCCGGATCGGGATTTCCGCTGAACGCGGAGCAGCGCGCGGCGGTCGAGCACGGCGAAGGGCCGCTGCTCGTGGTGGCGGGCGCGGGCACGGGGAAAACGCGCGTCATCACGGAACGAATCCGCACGCTGCTGGAAGCGAATCCCGATCTCGCCGGCGAAAACATTCTCGCGCTGACGTTCACCAACAAGGCTGCGGGAGAAATGAAGCACCGCGTGGTGAAGGCGGTCGGGGAACGCGCCCAGGGCGTGTGGCTCAGCACGTTCCATTCATTTTGCCTCGAAAAAATTCTGCGCGAGACGCACGCGGAGATTCAGCCGCTCGAAGACATCGATCATCAGATATTGCTGCGGCGCAACATCGCCGAGCTTGGGCTGGTGGTCTTCCGGCGGCTGGCCGAGCCGGCGGAGTTTTTGAAGGACTTTCAAAGATTCTTCTCGCGCTGCCAGGATGAACTGATCACGCCCGAAGATTACCAGCGATACGTCGATCGGCTGCGCAGCGCGTATGAATCGCGCAAGAAATCGATGGAGGCGGACGCGCGCGCGATTGCGGAAGAAGAGCTGGCGCGTCAGGAAGAGCTGGCGCGCGTCTATCGCGTGAGCGAGCGGCTGCTGCGCGAGCGTAAGCTCTGCACGTTTGGCGCGCAACTGCTGCAGGCCGTCGAGCTGCTGCGCGCGGACGCGGCGCTGCTCGGGCGGATGCGCGAGCAATACCGCTACATCCTGGTGGACGAGTTTCAGGACACCAACATCGCACAGCTGGAATTGCTCTGGCTGTTGGCGGGCGACCGCCGAAATATTTTTGCCGTGGGCGACGACGATCAGGCGATCTACCGGTTCCGGGGAGCGTCGTTCGGCAGCTTCACGATTTTCCTGGAGAAATTCTGCGGCGTGGGCGGCGCCCTGCCGGGCGGCGCGGCGAAGAAGTCCCTCGTATCGCTTTCGCAAAACTACCGCTCGACGCGGCGCATCCTGCGCGTGGCGGGCGAGACGATTTTGCACAACGAGAAATCTCCACTGCTGCCGCCGAAAAAGCTGACGACGCCGAACACCGAGGGCGAAAAAATCCACGTCGTCGAATTCGCGGCGCCGGAGGAAGAAGCCCACTGGGTTGCATCCGAAATCGAGCGGCTGCACGAGGCCGGCGCGGCGTGGCACAGCTTTGCGGTGCTCTACCGCAAGCACACGCACCGGACTCAGCTCATGAACGCGCTGCGACGGCGCGGAATTCCATTCGTGATACGCAAATCGTCGATCCTCGCCAGCACGATTGTGCGCGATCTGCTGGCGTGGCTGCGGCTGATCGCCGTGCCAGCGGATAACGTGGCGTGCGCGCGAGTGCTGGCCGCGCCGCACTGGGGACTCGAGCCGCGCGATCTGGTCCGGCTGGCCGAGCGAGCAGGCAAAAATCACGGAGCGCTGTGGGACGAAGTCGAATCGGCGCTGCGCGAAGGATCGATGAAGCGAGAGGGCGTTCGGCTCGACGAGATGATCGAGCTGATGAACGCGCTGCGGCAGAGCGCGAAGGGTGAGACAGCGAGCGAGCTGCTCGACGAGTTGATCCGGGCGCTGGGGGTCGCGCCGCTGCCGTCGGAGACGGACCGGCAGCACGTGGACCGGCTGGTCGAGTTCGTGAAGGAGTGGCAGAGCAAGAGCCAGCAGAAACGCCTGCGCGACTTCATCGAGTATTTGAATTTCTTCGACGAACTCGAGGGCGACGTGCAGATCGAAGAGGAACTTTCCGACGACGCGGTGCAGCTGATGACCGTGCACGCGGCGAAGGGGCTCGAGTTTCCACACGTCTTCATCCTGCGGCTCAGCCGGAACGATTTCCCCTCTGGCGCGCGGCAGCCGAAATTCGAATTTCCGCCGGAGCTGATGAAGGAAGAACAGCCGAAGGGCGATTTTCAGCGGCAGGAAGAGCGCCGGCTGTTCTATGTTGCGCTGACGCGCGCGCAAAAGCGGCTCACGCTTTCGACGATCGTCGCCGCGCGGAAGAAGCCTTCGCCGTTCCTGGAAGACATTCTCGCGAACGCGAAGATTCAGAAGACCGACGTGGCGCAGTTAGCGCCCAAAGTTGAGGTGCCGCCGACCGAGGAGACCGCTGGGCCTGCAGCCGCTTCCGCAGATCCCGCGCGGCTTTTCCCTGCCGCCGAGAACACACGGGCGTATTCGCACGTTGCGCTGTGGGCGAAGTCGTACCATCCGCCGCGGCCCGAGCCGTTGCAACTGAGCGCGTCGGCGATCGATGCATACGAGCGCTGCCCGATGAAGTACATGTTTCAGTACGCGTGGCAAATTCGCGGCGGGCCGAGCGCGCAGTTAACGTTCGGCAACGTGATGCACACGACTATCCGCGAATTCGTCGCCGAAGCGCGCAAGAAGCGCCGTGTGCCGCTCGAGGAACTGCTCGCCATCTACGAGCGCGAGTGGTCATCCGCCGGATTCCCGGACGAATATCAAGAACAGGAATACCGCAAGGCGGGACGCGAGCAACTGGAAGCGTTCCATCGCAGCTTCACGGCCGAGCCGCCGGACGTGATTTTTCAGGAGAAGCCGTTCGAACTGGCGCTCGAGCATGACGTCGTGGTGACGGGGCGCATCGATCAGGTGAATCGGCTGAGCGGGCGCAAAGTTGAAATCGTGGAC
>DATIZQ010000122.1:0-2318 GCA_035517015.1 Candidatus Acidiferrum sp.
GTGTATCTTATCGCTCGGGTGCGGTTCCGCACCCTCACCGCTGCGCCAGCGGCAATCCCCACGACACGGGGCGTCCGTCGACGACCCGAATTACTCCTCGCGGCTTCGTCTCGGAACTTCACCCCTCGCGACGGTGGAAATTTCCCTTTCGCACGGGGTCCATTACTCGCGAAAGCCATTGTGCTTTCGCTCGGGACACAGGAGGACTCAATGAAGCGTTTCACCATGATTTGCGCCGTGATGCTACTGGCACTGCTGCTCGTGCCGGCGTCGACGGTTTACGCCCAATCGAATCAAATTGTTCCAGGCACACAAGTTCGTCTTACCCTCGTCAACGGGCTTAGCACCAGCGTGGCCCACAATGGGGACCCTTTCACCGCCGTCGTCGCCGAACCCGTATTTTCGGGCACGCAGCTTATCCTGCCGGCGGGCGCGAAGATTCACGGCACCGTCACCGACGTTACGCGTCCAAAGCTCTTCTCGATGTTTCGCGGCGGCGCTTCCATGAACCTGACCTTTAATTCGATCGAGGTCGAGAGCCGCATCTTCCCCGCCCGCATGAGCATCCTCACGCTCTACAGCGGCCAAGCGGAGAACACGAAACGCCGGAAAGACGTCAAGACGGTCGAAGGTGAAGTGATCGAAGAAAATCACAACGTCAAGACCGATGTTGAAGACGTGGCCATCGGGACAGCCGGCGGCTCAACGGTGGGCTTGATCTTCAGCCACGTGTTGCGCGGCACGGTCATCGGTCTCGCCGGCAGCAGCGCATATATCATGGCGAAGAAGGGTAAGGACGTCGAACTGCCCGCGCAATCGGGAATGCTGGTTCGCATGGATTCGACAGTTTCTCTTCCGGAATCGCTCTTGCACAATGCGTCGTACGTGTCGGGTGGCAATTAGACTTCGGGGCATCGGAATCAGCTCGCGGGGAGTTTGACCAGCTCACTCCCCTCGAAGATCACCGCGCACCGAGTCAGTCTCGCACGAGCGGTCTAGGGGGTCGGAGCTTTAGCTCCGATATAAGAGCGATGCAGAAGGGCGGCTGTAGCCCCTGAGGCCGTCCTGCCTTTCGGTCGTCAGCGTTGCGTTACGAGGCGATGCGATCTGCCGACGCGCGGTCTTGCTCCGCTGTCGCGTGGATGCTATGCCGTCAGTCGCCGGCCTTTGCGACAGCCGCTTGCTTGCTCGCGCGCTTGAGAAAGCGGTAGAGGCTTGTGCGCCCGATGCCGAGCATCTGCGCTGCCCGGACGCGGTTTCCCTTGCAGGATTCCAGTACGCGCTGAATGTGAATCCGGCGCACTTCCTCGAGCGGCTGCGGCTGCCAATCGCCCACCGAAGCGACTCCCCGCCGGGGCCTCTGCAGATGCGCGGGAAGATCGCAGACGTCTATGAAATCCCCGGCCGCCGTAATCGCGGCGCCCGAAATAACGTTTTCGAGCTCGCGAACGTTGCCGGGCCAGTCATGCTGCAACAAAACGATTTGTGCGCGGCGTGTGAGGCCTTTGAAGTGCTTGCCGTAAGCCAGACCGTACTTTTTCAAGAAATGCAGGACCAGGATCGGAATGTCGTCTCGACGCTCGCTAAGGCCGGGAACGCGTATTTCGATGCTGCTTAGCCGGTAAAACAAATCCTCGCGGAAACGGCCGGCGAGGACTTCGGCCCGGAGGTCGCGATTTGTCGCCGCTATGATCCGGACGTCCACGTTCTTGATCTCGGGTGAGCCTACCCTCTGAATCTCTCGATTTTGAATGAGCCGCAACAGCTTCGCTTGCATACCCGGTGACGTTTCGCCGATCTCGTCCAAAAACACTGCTCCGCCGTTCGCGTATTCGAAGAGCCCCGCGCGCGTGTCGGTCGCGCCCGTAAATGAACCGCGCACGTGTCCAAAGAGCTGGCTTTCGAGCAACGTATCTACAAGGGCGGAGCAATTGCATACGGCAAATCGTTCCTGAGAGACGGGACTCAGCTGGTGCAGTGCGCGAGCCACCAGTTCTTTGCCGGAACCGGTCGGGCCCGTGATGAGGGCGTTCGTGTAGTGCCGCGCGATTTTTCTCGCAAGCTCGAATACCTCGATCATCGCCGGGCTTTTTCCGACGATGCCATGGAATTGCAGGTTTTCGAGAAGCTGGTCCTCCAGGTGCCGAATCTCCGAGCGCTGCGAAAAGGCGACTGCAAGTTCGTCGAGAGTTTTCGCGAGCCGCGTAAAATCCAGAGGCTTGCACAGGTAGTCGTAGGCGCCGCGCTTGATCGCTTCGATGGCGGAATCCACGGAGTAAAATCCCGTGACCAGAATCACGTACATTCCGGGATCACGC
>DATIZQ010000123.1:0-3009 GCA_035517015.1 Candidatus Acidiferrum sp.
AGAAGTGCAACCCAGCCGGAGAAAGGTGGCGAGAATTCGCCCCGCGCCCACGCGCTCTTGGACGCCAGAGGGAGCCGCAGCTGAACTCATCGCGCCTTCGCGCGTTGCAGGTTAGCGTCAAGCGACAGACTTCCCGCGCCGGCGATCAACAAGAAAACCAGCCCGAGCACCATGCAGAAATCGGTCCGCGCCTCATGAGCCATCGCCCAGAATCCCTGCTTCGCCAGCATCGGAATCTTCGTGGTCCAGATCGCGACCGATATGACGCCGAGCAGGGGAATCGCCGCCAAACGCGTTAACAGACCGATAATCAGCAGCGAGCCGCATAAAATTTCCACGACGCCTACAAACGGCGCCAGAATCTGCGGGTCGGGGATACCGATCTTGACGAATCTACCCACGCCGAGCGCCGCGGGGAAAAGAAATTTCTGAATGCCCTCAGAGAGGAACACCCACCCTACGATCAGCCGGATCAGAATCACCGATTTTGGCGCTGTCGATGTCAGGAGCTTCGCGTTCATCGTCAAACCCCTCTTCACGCAAAATCAAAATCCCGTTTCGCAGTCAAGTATCGTTTGCCGCGAACATGGATCTCGCAATGCGCATCCTTACCGGAAATAGATGGCTGGAGTCAACCTGGGACACATTAGATGGTCAAGTCGTGCCGCGAAGCTTCGCTTGCACGATCGAGCGAACGTACTCGCGCTGACCGCTGGCAATGAAGCGCTGCGGAACCGTCAGGTATGCAGTGTCATCTTGATAGAGCAGCAAGTTGTGCTTGTCTTCCAGATAGCGGTACAGGCGATACCATTCGAGCCGCACCAACGAGAACGGGTATTCCACGTGCAGCGCCTCTTCGCTGAACCACACTCGAAGCGGACCCGTATATTGCGGCCGCTTCCGGTGCAGAAGCATAAAAAGCAGAAGCCCGAGAGCGCCGCACTCGAAGTAGAGAAGATTGTCGCGGCGCATGGCCGGATCAAACTGCACGGCGAGATATCCGAGATAGAACGCGAAGCCCAGCGACAAAACCGCGCGGGTAAGAATTCCACGCCAGCCGCCGCCTCTGCGAACATGCAGCCAGCTTGCCCACCGGAGATCTCCCGGAGTGCATTGCAGGTCGACCGCGCGCGCTTTTAGAGCGTCGGGCCGGTTCATGTGGCTCAAGAGCAGTTGCCGAAACTCCGTGACGGCCGCTTCGTCGGGCAACGCAGGCTTCGGCACGACCTCGACTGCCTCTTTGGTTCGAATGACGAAGGCTTGGGCACTTTCCATCACGGACACCAACTGCGCCCACCCGTAATCCGTGCGCCTGCATTTGCAGCCGAAGACGAACCCATCCTCGCTGGTTTCCAGGTATCGATCGTTGGGGCAGTGCAGTTTCGAAAAGCGCTCATTCAAAATTTCCTGGTGTTGGCGGAGTATGCCGCGCTCCTGAATTTTCGGGACGCCCCAGGCACTCGCCAGCACGGTGCCGCCGGCCACGACCAGCAAAATCGCCACCGCGTAGTCGGATTGCGAGGCGACGACCGTGCCGCCTGACCCGAGCAGGTGGTGCACAAGCAACACGACCCCCACCGCGATGGCGAGAATCGCAATTCTGGTTACGAAGAGGAAAGTGCGGCCCCAGTGTCCCAGGGTTTGCAGCGGAGGCTGAATCGCGAGGTAGGTCTCGCGCGAAATCGCGAACGCGACCCTCATAAACCAATCTTAGCAGAACAACCTGCGGCGCTCGCGGAGTCGGACTAGACTGAGCGGAGATGAGTCACGCTGTGACAAATGAAGTTTTGGATTGGGGGCACTCATTCTCTTTTCTCATCAACGCATCGAGTGTTATCGTGCTTCCTTCGGATTTTGAGGTCGCTCACGAAATGGAATCGGCTCCACTTCAAGGACAGGTTGCCCTGGTCACCGGTGCGGCCAAGCGTATTGGGCGGAGTATCGCGCTTCGCCTCGCGGCCGAGGGCGCGGCGGTCGTCATCAATTACGCGACCTCAAAAACCGAAGCGGACGTGCTCGCGACGGAAATCGAGCTGATCGGCAGACGTGCCCTCGCAATCCGAGCCGATGTGTCCAAGCGGATTGAAGTAACCAAGATGGTCGCGGCGGTGGAGAGGGAGTTTGGCCGGCTCGATATTCTGGTGAACAACGCCGGCGTGTTCTTCCCGGCCAAATTCGAGGAACTCACCGACGAGCAGTGGGACCACATCATGGATGCAAATTTGAAATCGCAATTCCTCTGCTCGCAGGCCGTCGCCCCGATCATGAAGCGGCAAGGCGGCGGACGAATCATCAATCTTTCGTCGCTCGGCGGCCTGTTGCCTTGGCCGAGCTTCACCCACTATTGCGTGTCGAAGGCGGGATCGATCATGCTGACGCGCTGCCTGGCGCGCGCCCTTGCGCCCGAGATTCTCGTGAACAGCGTTGCTCCCGGCACAATTCAGTTTCCCGGCGAACCGCCGGACGAAGAGTACATCCGCCGTGTTCCGCTGCATCGCACGGGAACAGGCGATGACATCGCCGCCGCTGTCGCTTACCTGGCGACCGCAGATTTCGTCACCGGCCAGATTCTTGCCGTCGACGGCGGGCGAAGTCTCGTATAGCTTTGGCGTTCAAATCCACAACACGAAGAGAGGCCGCAAAGGAACGATGCCGACGCTGATCGAAAAACCGACTCGAATTGAAGCCGCCGGCACCGAGCCTAAGACGATTGAAGAGTTCGTCGGCCGGGTGAACTCGAAGACCTCCGCGCTGAGCGTCGCTCACATGCGAAGCCCCGCGGGCTGGCTCGAGCCGGGGCAGACACCAGAATTCGACGAGTACACGCTCGTGCGCAAGGGCGTTCTGCGCGTGACTCACAAGAACGGCACACTCGATGTCGGCGCAGGCCAGGCCGTGGTCACCCATCGCGGCGAATGGGTACAGTATTCCACGCCCGAAGGCGCTGACTACATTTCCGTCTGCCTCCCGGCATTTTCGCCGGATACCGTGCACCGCGATTGATTTCGT
>DATIZQ010000124.1:0-40316 GCA_035517015.1 Candidatus Acidiferrum sp.
GGCGCGAAGAACGGCGCGTATCAGGTTTCGACTCGTGGCGTGCCGACCGGCTGGTCGGGCCTCGCCATCGCCGACCTCGATGGCGACGGCAAGGACGACATCGTCGTCTCGAACAATTCGGCCGGCACTATAACGGTCCTCTTTAGCAAGTAACCCAGCGTTGGGTCCGGCCGTATGGCCCGATCCGGGCGGGATGGCGTACAATAATCGTTCGCGTCCATGGCGTCACCGTTCACAATTCTGCCCAGTGGTTCCGTTCCCCCGCCGATGGCGCATCCGCGCCCGTCGTGGCTGAAGGTGCGGTTCTTCGGCGGCTCGAACTACCAGGAGCTCAAGCGCATCATGCGTACGCTCGACCTGCACACCGTGTGCGAGAGCGCGCGCTGCCCGAACATGGGCGAATGCTGGGAGCACCGCACCGCAACGTTCATGATCCTCGGCGACATCTGCACGCGCGCGTGCGGCTTTTGCGCCGTGCCGAGCGGGAAGCCGCTCGGTCCGCCGGAGGAAGACGAGCCGGACCGCGTGGCCGAAGCCGTCGAGCGCATGGGGCTGCGCTACGCCGTGGTGACGTCCGTGAATCGCGACGACCAGCCGGACGGTGGCGCTTCGATCTTTGCGCGCACCATCGCGGAAATTCGCCGGCGTGTTGCCGGCTGCCGCGTGGAAGTGCTGATCCCGGATTTTCGCGGGGACTGGGCCGCGCTCGAAACCGTGATGGCCGCGCGCCCGGACGTGCTCAACCACAACATGGAAACCGTGCCGCGGCTTTACCGTCGCGTGCGCAAAGGCGCCGTCTACGAGCGGTCGCTCGAATTGCTGCGTCGCGCGCGCGAATTCGATCCCGCGATGCCCACCAAGACCGGCATGATGCTGGGCTTGGGTGAGACGCGCGATGAAGTTTTGCAGGCGATGGACGAAATTGCCGCGCAGGGGACGCACATCCTGACGCTCGGGCAGTACCTCCAGCCGACGCCTGAACATTTGCCGATCGACCGCTTCGTCCACCCGGATGAATTCGCCGACTTCAAGCGCCTCGGCGAGCGGATGGGCTTCAAGCACGTCGAAGCCGGGCCGCTGGTCCGTTCCTCGTATCACGCCTTCGAGCAGGAAGAATCCGCCCGCGCCTGACGTCACGCCGCGCGTCCGCTAATGAAGCGTTGACAAAAAGGAATTGGCGATCTCGCGCGTGCGCGCCGCGCACGGTGAGCCCGAGTCCGGAAGCTGCTGCACGCGGCGCAAGTATTCGGCGGCCTTTGCATTGCGGCCGAGTTCCGCGTTCAGATTGCCCGCCAGCAGCAGAAACATCGGGTTTTTCGGATAGCGCGCGACGAGAGGCTCCGCTACCGCCAGGGCCTGCTCGTACTTCTCGTCGTACTGCCGCAACGCCCGCCCGAAAATAAAACGCACGTCCACCGCGAGCAGCACCCCCTGACTCATTCCCGTTTCCATTTGCCGCGCTCCGAGCGCCTTATTCCCGCCCGGAATGCCCATGAAGAATCGCAGCAGCTTGACGATCGGAGAAAGCGTGTCCACGTAGTAGTTGTAGATTCCAAGCCCTGCGGTTGCGTCGCCCATTTGCGGATCGAGCTCGAGCGCGCGCATCATTTCGGCGCGAGCGGCCACGCCCGCGTGCGCGGCATTGCGATTTTCTCCGCGCAATGCATAGACGCGCACCTTCAACGCGTAACCCATGCCGGCATAGACGTGCATCTCCGCGGTTTCCGATTTGGCGAGCTGCGCTTGCGCGAGCTCGATGGCCTTCTCCGCGAGCGCGAAGTATGCGGTATCCTCGGACCGCTTTTCGTGCTTCCATGCCTCGATCATCCCGTACTTGATCTCGAGGGCCTCGCAGTAGCGCTCCCACCACAGCGCTTCGCCTTCGATCAGGTATCCCGCCGGATCCTCCGGCCGCGCCTGCTGGAGGGCGCGCGCCAGCGGAATCGCGGCTTGAGGATTTCCCGAGTAGATGGCGTCGATGGCTTGCTGGGCGCCCGGCGGCAGCGTCAGATTGCCCGCGCGGGCCGGAACCGCCGACGCGACCAGGAAAAGCGCGCAAGCAAGAATCGCGCAAATTGATCCCAAGCGTGAAAATCTCACTGTCGTATCAGGGCCGTCGTGGAAGCCCTGGACTTTAGTCCAGGGAGCACGGCCTTCAGGCCGTGCGGAGCGAGCACGTCGATTCCAAATGGGCTCCAGCCCTGGGACGTGTGCGATGTCAGACCGCCTCATTTCACTCTCTTCAGCCAGCCGAGCAGCCAAGCCGACGTAACGTACATGTCGAAGCATTCCAGCGCAAACGGAAGAAAGCCGAGAAATCCCGGCGCGGGCATCTCGAAAATCTTCCAGTGCTGGAACATCGGAAAAGTGTAATGCCACTTCGCGGCGGCCCAGTTGTTCCAGAATTCCCAGAACCAGCCGCAAATCCAGCCCGCACCCAGAAAACCGTAGAACCTTCGGCGAAAACCCTCCGAGAGGTCGCCGAGAAAAGACGGCAACCGCAGACGCCGGTTCAGCGGATCGAGCAGCAACAGGAAGCCGAGCCATACCAAACCAAATAGATACGCCGCGATGCCCTGCGGAAGCACGACAGGAAGAATCAGGCAGGCGCTGCCGATCGCGACGAGCGCGTTTTCCATTCCCGGCGGCATCTGCCACGGTTTTCCCGGCACGGGAGGCAGAATCGCCTGCACCAGATCGGCCGATTCGAAGATGGCCGGCGTGATCGTCGCGAACGACCAGCCGTACCCCAGCCACGCCGCGGCCCACGCGTGCGGCACGCCTACGTAGTCCCAGTTGTGCAGGCGCAGATTGTAGGCCTCGAAAATCAGCCACAGCGGAATCGAGAGCAGCGCCATCCGCACGACGGTGATTGGAGCGTCGTGGAGGCGCGAGCGCCCGGTCAGCGCGAGCACGGCGGCGTCGGCAATCAGGATGTACGCGCTCCAGGCGATCGGCGTGAAATACGTGGCCACCGGCTCGACGTGTTGAAGCATCAGCCACTCGGCGCTCGCCAGCGCCAAAATTCCAAGCCAGCCGTGTGCCGCGAACCCGCGCCGGCGGCGCGTGCGAAAGAACCCGGCAACGAGAAACGTAGCCGTCGCCGCGGTGATGGCGATTCCGAGCCGGATCATTCCGCTCCATGGTATCGCAGTTCTGCAAAGTTTCCGGACGTCCTGGGTCGATGTCGCAGAACAGGGGGTTGTCCTTAGTCGTTAGGCCAACCGATGTATTGCTGTCCTAGGCGTGTGAGAGAGGAACATCGAAGTCGTTGATATACCGCGCGAGCAGGGGCCCTTCAATTACGGCGAGCCTTCCGTCCTTCTCGCAGAAAGCGCGACATTCCGGGGTGACCAATCCCGAAGTAACGAGGTAGCCCTTTGCCACCTCTTGGTCGGCCGCGATTGCTCCCAGAAGTTCTCGCGCCACCTCTACGCCCGCGCGCTCCACTCGCTTGCATTGAGCCACGAACTTCTCGGCGCCTCCCAGCGAATCCCGCTGCCCAAGGATGTCAATTCCTCCGTCGTGACTGCGCTTTGTCGTCCTCACGCCGGAGAACCCGAGTCTTTGGAAAACAGCTTTCACGATCTCTTCGAACTCGAATGGGTCAAGGGTTGCCAGCTCTTCCAAGGTCTCTGAAAGGCTGCGCGAGGCGCGTGCGTACTCTTGCCGCGCCCTGGCTTTCTGTCCCGATGGCCCTGGCACTCCTAGAATCTCCAACCACTCTTCCGTCGTGATCACGGATTCGATCTTCTCCTCGGAAAGTCCATTGATCACCTCTTCAAAGAGCAGGCCCTTCTCTCTCAATTTCGAGAAAATTCTCTCTTCGATGGTATTCTGAATCCAGAAGCTGTAGATGTTGACCCCGCGCATCTGGCCTGGTCTATGGACCCTATCTTCGGCCTGCCACATCACCGCCGGATTCCACCAATGATCGAAGTGGATAACGTAGTTTGCCTCGGTAAGAGTTAACCCCACACCGCCTGTCCTGACCGTGGCGAGAAGCACGGCCTTACCCGGATCTTTCTTAAAGCGCTCAATCGCTAATTGTCTGTCTCCGTCGCTCATTCCGCCGACGAGCACTTCAACTCCCCATGGAGACAGCAACCTCCGGAGCGTTTCCACGCCATACCGGTCTGCCCACTGCGTAAAGATGATAACTTTTTGTCCATTCTTCTGGACCTCGTCAACAAGGTCGAGCATCGCTTCGGCCTTTGGGCTGGTTTCAAACTGTGAGGAGAAATTGCAGATTCTCTTGAGTTTGGTGATGAGGCTGAATATGTGAACCTTTGTGGCTTTGTCGCCCAAGGCACTCAACTCGCTTCTGCCGTTCCCGAGAGCGGTGTCGTACTCCTCGCGTTGATGGTCGTCGAGCTCAAGCCATGATTCTTGCTTCATCTTTGGGGGCAGGTCGCTCAGAACGTCCTTCTTAAGTCGGCGCAGGAAGTAGGGTTTCGACATCTCCCGAATGGCGTCACGATTTGAGCCTGCGACGTGCAGGTAGCCGGGCTTTAGGAAATCAAACAGCGATTTGAGATCTTCCAGACTGTTTTCGATGGGCGTGCCAGTGAGTGCCCATCTGTACTTCGAATCCAATGTCCTTACAGCACGACTCCGATCAGTCTTGGGATTCTTAATGTACTGAGCTTCGTCAAGGATGACGACGTCGAAGCTGTTTAAGATGCTTTCGTCGACGAGGGCTTCTTTAACTGGAAGTTCGTCCAACTTCTGGCCGCAGTGCGGACACTCAAGATTGCCCAAGTCATCTGGACCGTTCAAGTGTACCTTGGTTCTGAAGCGCGACGTTTTCCCACACTTGCTGCAGGTCATTGCCGTGTTCTTCTTTATGAGCGTGAGAAAGTCGCCCGCGAGTGTGTCGTAGGTTGCTACGTAGACGTGAGCTGGACATTCCCAGTCTCGCTTCCGGACCTCTCTCGAGCCTCTGACCACGGTGAACTCAAGCTCGCTTGCCCAATCCTCTAAGTGATCCTGCCAGACGCGGAGCACGCCGACTGGGCAGACAATAAGGGCCCTCTTTGCGGCGCCTTTTCTGAATAGGATTCGAAGGGCGACTAGCGCCATTACGGTCTTTCCAGTGCCCATCTCGTCTGCCAAGAGGGCCTCACGATTGGTTACCAGGAACGTGATGCCGTCTCTCTGGTATGGCCTGAGCTTCTGCAAAACGTCGAGCTGCGGAGTAAACTGCAAATTCAGCGGTGGGAGGAGCAGGGGGTAGATCAGATCCCAGATCGACAGCTTGTGCGTGGTGGCCTCGGATATTGCGTTAGGGCTCTTTGTCCTCTCGTAGGCCTTGCGAAATTGGCTGCCCTGCGAAGGTTCCTGCTCCGGAAATAGCCCCGACTGTGCGGTACCCTTAACGGGAGCATCTCCGTACGCCTTCCCCCTTGTGGAGCTGTCGGCTAGAGGGACGAAAAGGTTGTCGGAGATCCTAGGGCGCTCGCAGAGTTCAGCGAGCGCGAAGGCGAGGTCTTGGCCAATTGATGGCACCCCGAGAACAAGCCGCGCCAGTTGCATGACCCTCGGCTCGGCAAGGGACAAAGGGACATCGCCTGGAAGGCCCACCTGCAATCTCACAGGCACATCCTCGATTAGGATGTCTTCTAACCGAAAAAGAAAGTTCTGACTGATGTCGACCGTCGGCGGTAAGAGGGCCGACGGAAATCGAAAGAGGGTCGCGAGGCCGAAAGTCGGAACCTGAATTGATCTTATCGCTGGGACTATTAAGCGTGGAATGGGTGTTCGCACGATGCGGGGTTGCCTCATCGGGGCAATGGTTTCCCGGAGAGCTTGACCGAACTGCCGCGAAAGGCTCATTTTTCCTCACCGATCTTCTGCGCGTGCACTTGTTCGACTGCATTGGATATCCGAGTGAAGGGTTCCAGCACGTCGTGGGTGCCGATAATGCCCAGCAGCAAGGCCCGCGCAGCTTGTCGGTCGGAAACAAAAGCGCTATGGGTGCCAATCACCAGAGGCTCGAATCTTCCAGAAGGGGAGCTTAGAAGCTGATCCGCCGATTGCTCGGAGCTGCCCGAAACCGGTATAGCTTCCTCTTTCATAAGCTGGATTGTCGGAATTTCAATCTTTGGTCTCAGAGGCAGGAACTCCGGGTCGCGGACGAGGATCAGATGCGGCCGGTCTTTAAGTGAGTTTAGGAGGGGAATGCCTATTAGCTCGACCATGATGTGCTGCTGAAGGGTACTCCCATACAGCATCGATTGAAGCGCGGATGGCCGAATGGGACTGGTAGTGCGGAACTCCAGCGGTTTCGTGTCGCTGTCAGTCAGCAAAAATGCTCCTCGTACGACCTTGCCGGCCTCGAATTTTTGGGAGGCCAGGAACATCAGCCTTATGGTTGGATTTTGGTCGTCGTGCATGGGCGCTCCTCTCTGAGCGATATCCCGGTTATCAGAAGGCATATAAGACGTTAAGTCAGCTTAGTTCTGACTGCGTAATGCAACACCGAGGTCGAAAAAAGTCAACCTTAATAGGTTTGATGGGAAGGCAAAAGACTCTCGCAGCGATTTTGGGGCAGGCGAGCAAGGCTTTCTTGCTATGCTTTGCCGTCATTTCCGCAATCGCTGATGAGCGAGCCTGAAAAACTCGAGCGCGGACTGGGCCTGATCGAAGCGACGTCGCTCAACATGACGTTCATGGTCGGCATCGGCCCCTTCGTCGTGATTCCGTTCGTGGTCCAGGCGATTGGCGGACCGCAATGCCTGCTCGCGTGGCTGGCTGGCGCGGTCTTGGCGCTCTTCGACGGCTGCATCTGGGCCGAACTGGGCGCGGCGCTGCCACAGGCTGGCGGCAGCTACGTTTTTCTTCGCGAGGCCTACGGCCCCGGACGCTGGGGCCGGCTGATGTCGTTCCTTTATATCTGGCAGACCCTGTTTCAGGGCCCGCTCAGCATCGCTTCGGGCGCGCTGGGATTCGCGAACTATTCGACGTACCTCACCGGCGATCCCACCGCGACCAACGCCGCATCGCCCCTGCTGAGTTCCCACCTCGAAAAAGCCGTCGCCGCGGCAATCGTGATCCTGGCGGTCATCCTGCTCTACCGCCGAATCACGACCGTTGGCAAGATGTCGGTCGCGCTGTGCGTGGCCGTCGTGGGCACGATTCTCTGGCTGATCTACGGCGGTGCGACGCACTTCCACGCGAGCCTCGTTCTCACGTTCCCGGCGGACGCCTGGAATTGGTCGTGGGTTCTGGCCGCGGCGATGGGGCACGCCACGGTGCAGACGGTGTACTCCTATCTGGGCTACTACAACGTCTGCAACCTGGGCGGCGAAATGAAGAATCCCGAGCGCAACATCCCGCGCGCGATTTTTCTCTCGATCGTCGGAATCGCGCTGCTCTACTTCGCCATGCAGACGAGCATCCTGGGCGTCATTCCCTGGCAGGAGGCGGCGCAGACGAAAGCCGTCGTGAGCCTTTTCGTCGCGCGCGTTTTCGGTTCGCGCTGGGCGACGTTCGCCACCGTGCTGATTCTGGTCAGCGCCTTCGGCTCGATTTTCTCCGCGACGCTCGGCTATTCACGGATTCCCTACGCCGCCGCCCTCGACGGAAATTTCTTCTCCATCTTCGCGCGCGTCCATCCCACGAAGCGTTTTCCGAATGTTTCGCTGCTCGCGCTGGGCGCGACGGCCGTGGTCTTCTGCCTTTCGCTCTCGCTGATTGACGCGATTCGCGCCATCCTGGCGATGCGTTGCCTCATCCAATTCATCGGCCAGGCCGTCGGCCTGGTGATTTTGCGGCGGCGATGGGGCGCGGAGCGGCTGCCGTTCCGGATGTGGCTGTACCCGCTCCCGGTGATTGTCGCGATCCTCGGATGGATCGGCATCTTCCTTTCGACGGGGCGCACGCCTGTTTTGGCCTCGCTCGCGGCAATGACAATCGGTATTCTTGTATATTTGGGGCGGGCGCGTTACGAGCGCCAATGGCCATTCGAGGAGGTCTCTTGATAAGGATGCGCGTTCGAGCCTGGCTGGCAATTGTTTCCGCGGTGATCGCGGCTGCGCCGGCGATGGCTCGGGCTTCAGCGCAAACGCTGCCGGACGCCGTCGAAGCCATCAACAAAGCCCGCGTCTCGACTCGCATTCTCTTCACCACCGCGCATCCGGACGACGAATGGTCGAGCCTTCTTTCCTATCTCTCGCGCGGCCTCGATGCGGACGTCGGCCTGCTCACTGTCACTCGCGGCCAGGGCGGCCAGAACGCCATCGGGCCGGAGCAAGGCGGCCAGCTCGGCGTCATCCGCACCGAAGAATTGCTTGCGGCGGGCAAACATTACGGCGTGCACCAATTCTTCACGCGTGCTCCCGACTTCGGTTTTTCGAAGAGCGCGGATGAAACGCTGAAAATCTGGGACAACATTGCGCTCGAAGACATGGTGCGCGTGATCCGCACCTATCGCCCGCAAGTCGTCATCAATGGATGGGGCGGCGTTCATTCCGGCCACGGGCAGCACCAGGCCAGCGGGATCCTCACGCCGCAAGCGGTCGCCGCCGCCGCCGATCCCAAAATGTTTCCCGAGCAGCTCGCGGAGGGCCTCGCGCCCTGGAAGGTCGCTCTCGAGCTGCGCGGTGCGCGCTCCGGCGGTAATGGCTCCGTCGAGTTGCCGGTGAACGAAGTCTCGCCGCTCTGGGGCGAGAGCTACGTCGACATCGGAATGGAGGGCCACGCGCAGCACAAATCTCAGGGAACGCCCGCGTTTTTCGGCAACCCGTTTTTCCGCCGCCCGATCTACCTCGTTGGCGAGGATGAAAGGGGCGAGACCGGCTCTTTCGACGCGAAGCTCCTGGCCGAGCCGATCACGTCGCTCGCGGCCCGCTTCCCCGAATTTCAGCAGGCCATGCAGCCGGCGCTCACTGCGGCCGGTGAAAAGCTCGCCGCCGCAAGCAAATCCGCGCTCAACCTCGACCGCTCCGCCGCCGTTCAGTCGCTTTGCGACGCGGGCAAGCAAATCGCGGCGCTGCGCGACGACATTGCGAAGCAGGATGGCCCCGACAAGGTCGCTGCCCTTTGGGAGCTCGACCAGCTTCGCGACCGCATCGATCGGGCGCTCGACCAGGTCGTCGCGTTGGCGGTTTACGTCACCGCCGACCGCCACGAGCTCGTTGCCGGCGAAACCTTCTCCGTCAGCCTCGATTTTCCCGACCAGCCCGCCGTTCCTGTGAAGTGGGCCGTCGATAACGCCAGCCTGCGGCTCCCGCCGGGATGGACTACAACGCTGCAGAAAGTCGCCGAGGGCGCTCGCAACTACCATTTCGATGTGGCGATTCCGTCCGGTGCGCAGCCGCCGAGCTCGCCCGAAGACGCCATCTTGCCGTTCCCGCCACCGCTCGTGACCCTGGCCCTCCGCATGGAAGCCGACGGCTACGAGTTCATCGTCCATAAGCCCGTCGACTCCATGGCCTCGACCACCACCGGAATCCTTACGTATCCACTCGAGCTTGTCCCGGCGGTCACGCTGACGCCGCAGGAGCCGCAAATCATAGTGCCGGAGAAGCGCGCCGCCGAACCTCTCGCGCTCGTCGCGCGCGTCCGTTACCACGGGGCGAAGCCCGCGAAGGTTCCCGTCGCGCTGGAGATGCCGAAGGGCTGGACCGCGCCGCCGCTTGCGCCCATCGACTTCGCCTCCGCGGGCGATCAGTTGATTCGCTTCGTCGTCAAGCCGCCCGCGAACGTCGCCCCGGGCGCCTATCCGCTGAATCCCGTTGCCACGCTCGACGGCGCTGCCTTTCGCACGTCGCTCAATCCGATTCCGACTCTTCCCACGCGCGATTGGTCCGAACCGGACGACGCCACCGTTCACGTTCTCAAGCTGACCGTGCCGGCTGGCCTGCACATCGGCTACATCGCTGCGGAAAATGATCCGCTCCCGGAGGTCCTTCGCCAGCTCGGCATTCGCGTCGATCTGCTCGACGAGGCGGCGCTCGCCTTCGGCGATCTCAGCCGCTACGACGCGATCACCGTCGGCATCCGCGCCTATGAGCTGCGCCCCGATCTGATGCGCTCGAATCACCGCCTGCTCGACTACGCCGCGCGCGGCGGCACGCTTCTCGTCCAATACCAGCGCGATTTCGCGTGGAACAAAACGCTTCCCGCCCCGTTCCCCGCGAAGATGCCCGACCAAACCTCGCGCGTGACGAATCCGAATTCGCCGGTCCGGCTGCTCGCGCCGCAGGATCCGCTGCTGAATTCGCCGAACAAGATCGCGCTCGCGGACTTCAACGGCTGGATTCAGGAGCGCGGCCTCTATTTCTGGGGCACCTTCGATTCCCGCTACAAGCCTCTCATCGGACTGCAGGATCCCGGTGAGCCGGAAGCGAAGGGCGCGCTGGTGTACGCGCGCGACGGCAAAGGGCTCTATATCTACACGGGGCTTTCGTTCTTCCGGGAATTGCCGGCAGGAGTTCCGGGCGCGTACCGTCTCTTCGTCAACCTGTTCAGCCAGACTCCGCGCACCGGCGCGCATGACTGAAACGCTGCATCTCGATTCGGCGGTTCCCGCGGGATTCACCGAGCCGCCGATGGTCCGCATCCCCGAGGGCTGGTTTCAGATGGGCAGCGAATCGGGCCAGGATAACGAGCGGCCCGTCCATCGCGTCTGGATCGACTCGTTCGAACTCGCCGCATGCCAGGTGACGAACTCCGATTACGCCTTCTTCCTCGCAGCCACCGGCCATCGCGAGCCGCTTCATTGGCGGGATCCGGTCTTTTCCCATCCCGCGCAGCCCGTCGTCGCGCCTTCGTGGTTTGACGCGCTCGCCTATTCCGATTGGCTCAGCCGCGTCACGGGACGCCGCTACCGCCTTCCGACCGAAGCCGAATGGGAGCGCGCGGCCCGCGGCGGCGCCGAGCAGGCGCAATATCCCTGGGGCGACGCTCTGCCGGAATTGCTGCCGAACTACGCCGCGCGTTGGAAGATGGCTCCCGAGCCCGTCGGCCGCGCCGAGCGCAGCGCCTACGGCCTGTTTGACATCGGCGCGAACGTCCACGAGTGGTGCGCCGACTGGTTCAACGCGGATTATTACTCGGTCTCGCCCGAACGGAATCCGCACGGCCCAGCCGGTGGAACGCGCCGCGCATCTCGCGGCGGTTCCTGGCGCCACTACACCAAAGTCTCACGCTGCGCCGCCCGCTCCAGCATCCCCCCGGAATTTCAGTACGCCGACTACGGCTTCCGCGTCGCCCGCGATCTCTCTCGCTGATTCAGCAGCGCCTTGCCTTTCTTTCAAATCTCAAATTTGCAATTTCAAATCGGTCGCCGATTTCTTCGGGCCAAGGCGCGCACACTTCGCCCGCCCATGCACAAGCTCATCCTGGAATCGCGCCAAGCGCGGGTCAGGGCGTCAACCGGCTAGAAATTCCGGAATACCTGCCAGAGCCAGAGTCCCCCGGTCGCAACCAGCAGCGCCGCGGAAACCACCACCAGCGCCGTAATCGGCCGGCTGAGCTTCTCAATGCGCGCCACCAGCGCTCGCTGTTCGCTGGCCATGGAATCTCCGGCCGCGTCGAGGAAGATCTGATCTTCCTCCCGCGTCGAGAGTGTGCTGCGGTAGATCAGGACACAGACCAGCACCGCCGTGACGACACCCCAGGCAATCAGCAGTGCGTACAGGGCATTCTGAAATAGTTGCGGCATGGCAACCTCCCAGCCCGCTCAAGGAGAGACACACGCCCAGCGGGAAACGATCTGGTCGCGGGCTGTTGCGTGGATTATAGCACTCTGCGGCGGGAGTGGCGTCAAACAGCTGGAAATTCGTCGGGGAACTGGATGCCCCAGAAGTTCCGGGTGGGGTACAGGATTTCGACCCCCAGCTCGAAAAGCCCGTCGGACTTCGGCTCGCTCACCCGGATCACGCGAAACTCGCGCGTTTCCTGGGAGATGCCGTTCAGCACCTCGATGCGCGTGCCCAGCGCCGGCGAAAACGGAACGCGCAGCAGCGCGCCCGTGCGGCTTACGGCGATGGCCTCCGCCGTCGTGTCCCGGGGCTCGCCCTGGTAGTCGTTGCTGAAGATCTTTACCGGAATGCGGATCAGAACGCGGCTCGCGCGCCGTCGCTCCACCATCGCGCGGACTGTTGCCATTGGTGCTGCTCCTCCCTCGTGCCCCGCGTTCCCGTCCTACTTCCCCCAACGATGAATGTAGTCGTACCCCACACCCCGGTCAAGCCTTCGCCTTCTCTTTGTTGCCTCGTTCACAAACACCCCTCTTCGGCCCCCGCTGGCTACCAACCCGGCGAAAGGAGGTCTAAGGCGCAAGCTCCCGACGCCCGTCATTCCCGGCCAAGTTCGTAGTAGGATCGATCCCCGAACCGGAGCCGCGACCCTCATGGTCCAACGATTCCTCCTCGCCGCCTGCCTCTGGGCCGTTGTGGCCGGCGTTGCTTCCTCGCAGACGCTGAAGGCTTTCCCCGATCGTGTTTTGGTGGACGAAACCGCCGTGATTCGCGCCGGCGGGCTCGAGCCCAACGAGCACGTTTCGATCCGCGCTGAATTGGTCGATGGAGCGAACGAGCCCTGGTCCTCGGAGGCGGAGTTCAGAGCGGACGTGGACGGCGCGGTTGACACCTCCAAGCAAGCGCCCGTGAAAGGCTCTTACAACATGGTTTCGGCGATGGGCCTCGTCTGGTCCATGAAGCCGGACGCGAAACACGTGCCGTCGTATCGGCCGCAGCAGGACTTGGGCGCGCAGGTGATCAAATTCCAGCTCATCAGAAAAGGACAGCCAGTGGCGAACGCCCAGATGGAACAGCTCAGCGTCGCCGATGGGGTGCGGCGGATCACCGTCAACGGCCAGCTTCACGGCGTGCTTCTCCTGCCGAATACTCCCGGGCGGCATCCGGGCGTGCTCGTGGTGGGAGGGTCCGAAGGAGGCGTGCCGCTCCGCAAGGCTGCCTGGCTGGCTTCACGGGGGTATGCAGCGCTCGCGCTCGCCTACTTCCGCTACGACGATCTCCCGCCTCGGCTCGAAGGCATCCCGCTCGAGTACTTCGGCAGCGCGCTCGCCTGGATGATGCAGCGGCCCGAAATCTCCGGCGACCGCCTCGCCGTTATGGGAACTTCGCGGGGCGGCGAGCTGGCACTGCAGTTGGGGTCGATGTTTGCCGAGATCAAGGCGGTCGTCGCCTACGTCCCCGCCAACGTGCGCTTTCCTGCCTGCTGTGGCGGCACGAGCGTCCCATATGCCTGGACTTGGCAGGGACAGCCGCTCGCATTCATGTTCCCGCGAGAGCTGCGGGATCCCAACGCGGCCTTCGAAGCCGCAATCGCCGTCGAGCATACTCACGGCCCAATCCTGCTCATCTCCGGCGATGACGATGGCGTGTGGAACTCGACGGCGATGACCGACGCCGTCGTCCACCGCCTGAAGCAGGCTCACTTCTCGTATGCCTGCGAGCGTCTGAAATATGCTCATGCCGGGCACCGGGCTGGCCGACCTGAGATCGTTCCCACATGGCACGGCAGCGTCAGAAATCCCACGTCGGGCCGGGAGGAAAATCTGGGCGGGAACGCGCAAGGCGATGCTGCATCCTCACTCGACGCCATTCCCAAGGTGCTGGAGTTCTTGCGGCAGAATCTTGCCGAACCCGCTCCCGCGGATTCTCAACCCACCAGCCATGAATGACGCAAGTGCCTGGCAAACGCGGTAGTCGGAGACTCGGTCACTGCCCACTCTTGCAGAGCTTTAGCGACCGAATCTGCCGGCAATCCAACCGATAATCAGACCTCCAACTGCACCCGATGCGAGAATTGGCACCATAGATTTCGTGATGATCGCGTCAGGGAGACTCAGCAGGAGACCGAGGAAAAGCCCGACAGCCCAGCCCGGCCAAGGCAGCCGAATATTGCAGATTACGAACCCCAGACCGAAGCGCGCAATAAACGCGCCGAGCATGGCCGCCCGCTTGTCCGGAAAGCTCAGAGGAATCATCAACGCCGTATCCAGACCGCCGAAGACCAGCCCACAGAGTACACCCAGATAAATCCTCGACATTGTTGGTCCTCCAGCCGTTCTTCTAACAGTACTGCTGCCTTGAATGCCAGTCATTTTTCCGACGCCATCCATATCGAAGGGGATACTAACTCCTGATAAGTGGGGCAATCGGAAACTCGGTCACTGCCCGGTTTTCGGCTGGCGATCTCTTGGCGGAATTCGCGCGTCTTGCCCCCTCCGCCGCACGACCTTATCGGGTGTAGGAGTCAACGCGCTCATGCTCACAGAAGGTCGATGCGCGATGAGAACGGCCAATAGGGTCGAGAAGACCGCTAACGCTGCAAGAACCCTGGCACTTCGCTGGTCTTCATCGACCAAACGGCCCAGGATTCTCTCTTCCCATGGTCGCCCATCTTGAGGGTTTTCCGGATGTGTGCGACCCAAACCTTCCGATGGTATTGCTCTCCGCCGATAATGGGAGTCCCCGTTAGCAACTGATACGACCGTCCCTGGGAATTGAACGTCAGCTGACTATTCTCCAGCGTGGCTGGGACCGCACCATCGAAGCTGTCGAACGACAACAGGAAGACTCCCTCCCCGGGAACGTAAAACGCCGCAACATAACCGGTGGACGCATAGGTCGTTGCGCCATTCATGTCGGCGACGAGCCTGCCGTTGCGAAGCAAGACCGGTGAGGACAGCCGCAATTCGCCATTCTTCGGTAGAAAAGGCTCACGCGTGACATCGTGCTCCGGTGGCTCGCTTAACACCTGCCCCGTAATCTCAAACGATTCGTAACCCTCGACGGGCACGGCCACCTTCTGCCCAGGAACGTACCAGCTAATCTTTTCGGGGGCACTCCGCACTTGTTCGAGCGCGGAATGCGAATCCAGGCCCGAAGGAAATTTCTGGGCACGAATGCCTATTTCCTCCGACCCCTCCTTCGAACCAACCAATCGGACAACGTAGGCCAGATTGCCATCGGGCATTGGTTGCACGAACCCGCGTGGTTTAGCCTCCAACTCGGAAGAGCTCAGCACGCCTGTTATGGCCCCGCCCTCCGGCATCTTGATGCTGAATTCGAACCACCAGGGAGTCACTTGCCTGGCCCGGACCAGCAAGAGCCCCGCGGACAACGCGGCAATGACGACGATCATAAGAGCCAACGCAAATCTCGGTACTCTCATCGGTTCCCTTCCCAGCCGCCACAAACTCACATTCTGCAATTGCTTTCCCCAGGTGATCGCTGGCACACGTTCGGGCGCTGTCATGTTCGCGATCTGCTTTACTTCGACGCCCATTTGCAGGTAATCGGCGAGGCGCGAGCGGCAGTCTAAGCAGTCATGAAGATGGGCCGCGGCCGCACGCGGGATCCGCTCGCCATCGTAAAAGGCTGAAATGAATGGCGCGGCTTCGTTGCAAGTCATACCTTCTCCCCTTCTTGTTTCCTCACGCGTTCGCAAGTCCAGACTCCGCGCAATCCTTCGCGAGCGGCGAACAGACGCGACTTCACCGTGCCGACCGGGATCTCGAGGATTTCCGCCAATTCCGCATAGGATTGACCCTCGACCTCGCGCAGCCACAGCAGAGCGCGCTGTTCGGGATCGAGACGCGATAGCGCGTCAGCCATAATCGATGAAGCCTCCTCGGTTGCCGTGGCGCCTTGGTCCAGCCCTGCATCCGCGACAGGCGTGTTATGCCTGCGCCACTCGGCAGCTCGTTTCCTCCCAATGCCGAAGACGTATGCGCGAAGAGGACCTTTTTCTGGTCGAAATCCGTTAGGCCGCCGCCAGAGCTGCAGGAATGTGTCCTGGGTTATGTCCTCGGCAGCCTGCTTCGATCCTGTCATTTGGAGAAGGAAACTGAGCAGGCGCGAGGCACACTCCCGGTAAAAACTCTCGAAGGACCGGTTATCTCCCCGGGAGATACGCTCCCAAAGTTCGCGATCGTCACCAGCCACGCAGGATCCTCATCTCTACTTCGGGTTATCTTGTCAAAATGTTCATTCCGAGCCAATTGGTGTTTCATGTTTTGATTTATTGCGGAGTGACCGTCAAACTGCAAACTTCTGAGTAGTCGCGTAATCGGAAACTGACCCACTGCCACCTTGTGCGCTTCGTTGACAAACCCTCCGCTTCGGCCTCAATATTGTTTTGCCTCGCTTTGCCGTGCCCAAGTGGCGGAATTGGCAGACGCGCTAGCTTCAGGAGCTAGTTCTCGCAAGGGAGTGGAGGTTCGAGTCCTCTCTTGGGCACCACCGAATCAATCGCTTACGGAGTCACCGGCCGTCAGTGCGGAGTCTCTTCCGTCGCTGTGACGTTTCCGTCGCGCGCCTCGAGCCGGTAGAGCTTCCCCCCGAACGGAACGTTACGCGCCACGATGTGCTCGGTGATGGCGTGGTCGGTCCGCGGCACGGGACGAAAATCGGCCCCCACATCCGCGAGCGCCTCGAGGCCAATCAGATCAAGCAGGGCGCCCCAGCAATAGTGTGGCTCGTCGCCGCACGTGCCGTCCGTGCTGTTGTAATTCTCGCAGTCCAGCCGCTTCTCGTTCCAATTCTGCATGAAGAGCTTCACGCTGCGCCGCGCGAACTCCGCCTGGTGCGCGCCGTCCGCGTACCGCTTCACGCCCAGCCACACCAGGTAGTTTGCCGGCGCCCAGACGTGTCCGTGCCAGTAGCTCTGCTCCGGCCAAACCGGGTCATCCTTCGTTACCGTCGGAAGCAGCGCCGGCAGCCAGAACTTATCCTCGCGATACATCCACGCGAGCGTCTTCTCCGCGCGCGTCGTGTCTGCGGCTCCGGCGATCAGCGGATAGAAATTCATCGGCGTGAGCCGCGTCAGCCAGTCGCTGCCCGGCTTTCCCGGCCCGAGTTTCACGACCGTCAAATGCAACGAGGCAGGGCCGTGCTCGTTTCGAACGTAGTCGACCGCCACCGGATACGGCTTGTTCGCGTCCACTTTGACGTCCGCGTTCCGCTGCTCCTTGTCGTCGACAATCCACTTCTCCACAGCCTGTCCCGCGAACGACATCCGCACGTGATCGCTGCCGCCGATCTTGAATCGGTATGTTCCTGCTTCCGGCGCCGTGAAAACGGTCGTCACGCGCGCGCTCCAATCCATCGCCGGAACGCCCTCCGCCGGGCTCGCTTCGCCCCACGAGTCGTCGAGGCGGTATTCGTGGCGCTGTGCTACCTCGTGCTCCTGAGCGTCGTCGTCGTAGAACCTCACATCGAAGCCGTTTTTGAACGTCGTCACCGCATTCAGTTCCGGTCCCTCGCTCGCCGGCACTTCCCAGAACCGGCTGCAGTAGATTCCCAGGTTCTCGTTCCAGAGCCGGTCGTTGATGCGCTGGTTCATTTCCGCATGCTCGGTCTGGAACCTCTTCGCGTCGTCCGCTTTTCCCAGCGCGTTCGCGATCCGCGCAAGATATTCCGCATCCATCGACCATAGCGAGCTCAGGTCCACTGCGTCGGCGTTCATCGTGCTCCCATCCATCCGCGTGCCGATGTACGCCACGTTGTCGTCCCAGCCCGTCTCGTACTGCGCGCCCTGCCATTCCTGCTGCTCGGAGCCCCATTCGAGCAGGCCGTTGTGATTGCCGTCGCGGGCCTTCATCCACCACTCGTGCCACTTCACCAGGTGCGGATAGGCCTCCGCCAGGAACGCCGTGTCCGGATGCCGTTCGTGCATCTTCCAAATGCACATTGACGCGTCCGGCGGCATCGACCGGTACAGCGTGTCGTACTCCACGCCCCAGTGCGCGAAACTCGGAACGCGCCCGTCGGGCGTCTGGAACGACAGCATTCCGCGAACCGTATCCCGGCCGTCCTCCGGATCCTCCAGGCTCGAGAGCATTCCCATGAAGTGGTAGTCCCAGACGAAATAGGGGAAAAGGTCGGGGTCCTTCGTCATCCACCACCCACGCCCGATGCCGTGGACGATTCGGCGGTTGTCGCTGCCGTAAAGGCGCGTATTGTTCAGGTTGTCCGCGATCGCTCCCAGGAAATCGCCCCAGTCTCCCTCTGCGGAGATTCGCGTGGCCGCGTACCGGTTTCCTGCAGCATCCAGCGTTGCATCCACGGAATCGAGCGAAGGAAGTTCATGCACCCCGGCGACGAATCGTGCCGGTGCGGCCGGGTCCAAATCGAACACCGCTTCCGCGTTGGCGCCACCGTCGGCCCGCACAAACACGGGCGCGGGCCTCGATTGGAATGTAAACGACGCAAAGCTGGCCCCGCGAGGTTCGACTCCATAGCCCGTCAGGCCGTCTTTCGCCGCCTCGTACACCGCATGAAAGTGCGGCCAAGTGTTCCCGGGGAACCGCACTACATACGCCACCTTTCGGTCGGCCTCGATTTTTCCCACCACGCCGCCCTGGCCCACTCTGCCCCACGTAAACCGGATCTTGGCGCCCTTGTAAGGAAAACTCGCCCGAGAAAACGAGAAGTCGGGCGCCGTCGTTCCCGGCGTTGCGTATGCGGGATCGCTTTCGAACCACTTCGATTTGCCGAATGAATCCGACGCAGGATTGATCAGGAATGCGGTCGCATCATCCACGATCACCGCGATCCCGTACGGCGACGCCACGAAGTAGTTCCCGATCTTGACGGACTTGTATTCCGGCTCCGCGTGCAGCCGTACCACAGCCGCCACAGCAAACACCCCGGCCAGGATTGCCGAGAAGAATTGTAGTTTTCGCATGGTGAGCTCCGAAGAATGCGGGGCGACGCTGCCCCGCGCCGCCGTGCACTCTAGCAAACCCTCGCTACTCGGTCGAGGAAAACGTTTACTCCGGCTGCCGCACGATACCGATCTCTCGCGATTACGCTCGATTCATTTCGGATTTGCCTTCCAGGCCCGAACCTGTTCTTGAAACTCTTTGAACTCTGGCGTCGACACTACTGCGTCGCTGCGTTTTGGCAATATCTTCGCGATCTCCTTGCGCATCGCCTCAGTCCGCTGGTCCAGCGGCGGAGAAGCGCTGAACACGTCCGTGCTGGCAGCGCTAGATCTGGTCTGAGTAGACACTCGCTCCAGGATGTCCAGGTAGCCTTCCGGGTCGTATCCCGTCACATACACGTACTGCAATCCGAAGTAGTCAGCTGCGAGTTCCTGTGTTCGTTTTGCGCCTAGGTTAAAGTAGCTATAAAGCGCCTTCGCAGCCTCAACGTTGGCTTCTGCCGGTCGGGGAGCCGTCCCGGGCCAATCGGCGGAAGTCATCATAGGAATCATCGCCATCTGTACGATGTCGCCCTGGGCGGCTTCTTTCGTCGCAGACCGCAAGGCGGTATGCGCGATTCCGTGTGCCAGCACTCCGGCTAGCTCGGCCTCAGACTTTATGCGCAACAGAAGCCCTCGATTGATGTATTGATATCCGCCCGGCAGTGTGAAAGCTCGTACCGAATCGTCATCAATCACACGGAACGTAACGGGCATCCGCACGTCCGAGTTTCGCGCCACCATCTGCCCGATGCGGTCGACATAAACGGCAATTGTATCGTCGCCGACAAACTTCGCCCTCTTGCCGACTTGTTTCGCCAGCATGTCACCCAGCTGCTTTTCGTGTTCGAGCGAATAAAAGTCCAGTCCCTTCCCGACGTCCCGCTTTCCAATCGCCTGGATGTTAGCGTCCGATTTGGATGGCTTCCATTGAGGCGGCGGCAAACCGGATGCGTCAGCGGCGCATAGCAGAGCGGCGATCGCTGGGATGAATACCAGCCTCGATCTACGGTCCTTCATGGCTGCGCCTTGATGTTGAAATTCGCCTCCGGGGTGATCGTTTGCTTCGCGACGTTGTCCGTAACCGCCACCTGAAGCCTGTATTTCCCCGGAGCGAGCGACGCGAGCTCGATCCTGTCCGCGAGAGTCAGCTCTTCTCCCTGCTGCGGCAACTTGCCTGCTGGAACGCCGATCTTCAGTACCGGGTCCGTGCTCTTGTCTTTGTATATCCGGAATTCCACCGAGGCATCCGCTTTTTTCGTCGCGCCGTCGATTTTCAGGTTGTACACCTGCAGGAAAACGCCCATCGCGTCATTCGGCGTGAACGCCGCGTCCATCTTCGGCCGCACCTTTAGGTCGCCCAGCACGAACTGCCCTAGGCCGATGTCCTTTGACGAAACCCTGTGAATATCATCGGCCAGCACCAGTGAACTCGCCGCGAGCCGGTCGTCTTGAAATGCCGGTACGCGGAGCGCCGTGCTGGCGACCCCGACCTTGCCGCTGGCTGTGTCCTTGACGACGATGTCGAGGCGGTAGAGTCCCGGGCTGAGCGGAACCTCCTTCTGGTAGATCTGAAAGGTCGCCAACGACGGTTGAAGCAGCGAGACAGGAAACGAATCGTTCAGTGCCTGCTCGAACGTCTGCACCGTGCGTTCACTCACTGTAGTGATCCGCGCGAAGAGATTCAGCGTAGCCGAATCAATGCCGTCCTTTTCCACGAACGTCAACTGCCGCGTGGGAATCTGCACCGTGATCGGAACCAGTACCGTGTCCGATGTGACACGCAGGAAGTCGAACCGGTAATCAAACTTCAGCTCGTCGCGCACCAGGTGTTCCGTGGAATAGCCGAGGAGGTCCTTGAATTTCACGGCCGGCGGCTGCTGAACCTTCACATACTGCTCCAGCCTCGTGAATTCATCATAGGCTTCGGGCGTTCCGCCGAGCGGCTGGCCCAGGTGCGTGCCGTTCGTGTTCTGGAACCGGGCGGTCTTGCTGGAGGTCCCCATCATCTCCGGGATCGTTAAGCCCGCTCCAGGAACCTCAAGTAGCGCATCCTTCTCGCTTGGATCCATGGTGATGTGGTACTCGCCCGTCATGGTCGTGTCGACAAACTCGATCGTGATGTCATCTCCCACACCGTCGAGATGCCGGTACCGCCATTCTTCGAAGGGATAAGTCGTGGTTTCCCCGCCACCCTCCGCGGGGGGACGTTCATAGGCGCCGCCGCTCGGGTGTGAATCGATCTCATCCGGCGCACCCCAGATAATGTAAATCTTGCCGCGGTCCGTCTTCCAACCGGGAACGCCGGAAGAAAAGCGCTCGTTTGCATACGCGATCCGGCGGTAATGCTCTTCCTTGAATGTGTTCTCTGGAGAATCAGGATCACGATTGCGGCGAGCCCAGAATGCCTCGATGAACTGGTCGCGCTCTTCGTTTGTGGACAGATGAATGAACGCGCTGCGCTCTTCGGGAGTAATAATGTAAGGAACATCCTCGTCCAACCACTTTCTGTCCGCCTCTCCGAGTTCCTTCAGAAGGCTGGCCTCGCGTTTCTTCTCCTCTTTGGTCGCCTTCCTTGTGCTCTGCGGAGACTGCGGCGTGGTTTGCGACTGCGCATTCTTTTGTTGGTCTTGCTTGGGAACGCCGGGAGTGGCAGGCCCCGAAAACGCCAACCCCACAAGGACAAACGCGAACGCCTTTACGAAACGGCTCATACGCGCACCTCCCGAAAAAAGTCGAGATAGGTCGGTCAACTTCTCCGCGCAAGTCTTGTGACGTGTATGAACCAGCTAGTACCGAACGAGGTTGCCCGCACGATCCCGATGGTCCTCGCAGCGACAGAGTCCGCGCCATCCGCGCCCAGGCCCAGCGCGCCCTTTCGAATCAGACCGTCGCCTCCGCCGTCGCGGCTCATTAGCGCACCCAGCGCGCCGTCTCGAGTAGTACGGCTAGAACCAGGGTACGGGGGAACGCATGGACGATTCTTGAACCTGTTCAAGATTTCCTTCTCGTGCTACCGTGGGCCGTTTTCGCGCTCAACGAAATGCGCGACAAGGGTCACGCTTCGAGCGTGCCTGAAAGGAGGGGGAGCCGTTGCAAGGGAAGCTGAGGACCACGGGCCTGGGCCAGTCGGCGAGCAGCCGCAGCCCTGTTCGCCGCGGGTGTAAATGTAGCGCTGCCCTTCAGGGCAGCACCCTCCACCCCTTTCTAATATACGGTTCGGGGATTAGAAATCGCCCCAACTCGTTGAAAACACAGGGCCGACCCCATGTCTAATATACGGTTACGCGCGTCACGGGTCGCGGGAGACGGGTCGCTGGCCGCGGCCTTTCTAATCTATACGCTGAAGATTAGAAACGGACTCAACTCCTTGAAAACAAACGACAAAAAATTTTCTAATCTATACGTCTTCCTGGTCATCAGCGTGTTGGACGCAAAGTCCTTTCATCATCGCCTCTGTGTCTCTGTGCCTCTGCAGCGAAGGCCCGAAAGAACCGTTGCGCGCCAATCCCTGCCCGAAGTATGTTGCGAAACCGGCGCCAGTCCTAGGACTCGCCGCGCCACTCTTCGCGGGAGGTTGCAGGATGTTTGATCGTCGCCGCTTTCTTGCCACTTGCTCCGGACTCGGCCTGGGCTCGACGCTGCTTCCAGGCGTCCTTTGGACCCTCGCCGCCGACAAGGACAAAGTCACCATCGAAATGATCGATCAGGCCGCCGCGATCGCGGACGTCCCGATTCACGCCGACGATCGCCAGATGATGCTCGACAGCCTAAACGAGCATGCGAAGGGTTTCGAGGAGATCTACAAGCTCCACATTCCGAACGGCGTGGCGCCCGCGCTCGTCTTCGATCCGGTGCTGCCTTCGGCGAAATTCGAAACGGAGAAGTGCCCGCTGCGAATCTCCGCCGCGCCCGCGATTGCGGCGCACGGCGTTTGGAAAAACCTCGAGAACGTCTGCTTCTATTCAGCCCGGGATCTCGGCGAGCTCGTTCGCACGAGGAAGGTGTCCTCCGTCGCGCTCACCGAAATGTACCTCGAGCGGTTGAAGCGCTACGACCCGCTGCTGCACTTCGTCATCACCTTCACGGAAGACCGGGCGATGGCGAAGGCAAAGGAAGCCGATCGCGAGATCGCCGCGGGAAAATATCGCGGGCCGCTGCACGGCCTGCCTTGGGGCGCGAAGGACTTGCTTTCGGTTGCCGGCTATCGCACCACGTGGGGCGCCGCGGGGTTCGAAGAGCAGAAATTCGAAGAAGACGCCACCGTCGTCAAGCGCCTCGACGCCGCCGGCGCTGTGCTGGTCGCGAAACTCAGCCTCGGCGCGCTCGCGATGGACGATACGTGGTTCGGCGCGAAAACGCGCAATCCGTGGAATCCGGCGCAAGGTTCGAGCGGCTCTTCGGCGGGTTCGGCCTCGGCCACCGCCGCCGGATGCGTCGCGTTCAGCATCGGTTCGGAAACGCTCGGCTCGATTTCGTCGCCCAGCACGCGCTGCGGCTGCACGGGCTTGCGCCCCACGTTTGGCCTCGTGCCCCGCACGGGCGCGATGGCGCTCTCGTGGAGCATGGACAAGCTGGGCCCGATTTGCCGCTCAGTCGAAGACACCGCTTTGGTTCTCGACGCGATCTATGGCCCGGATGGCGGGGACCGCGCGGTTCAGCCGGCGGCTTTCAATTGGAACGCCGGACTCGACTGGCGCAAGCTGCGTGTCGGCTATCTGAAAGCCGACTTCGAGCCGCGGCCCGAAACTGCCGAACCGCCCGCGAAGCCTGAATCGCAGCTTTCCGCGGAGGAAAAGAAGAAGCTCGAAGAACAAAAACAGCGCCGCGAGCAGTTCCGCCTCCACGCCGAGTACGACCGCCGCTTCAATCAGGCCGCGATAGCCAAGCTGAAAGCAATGGGCGCGAACCTGGTTCCTGTCGAACTGCCGAAATTCCCTTACGACGCGATGACGCCGCTCCTCGAAGCCGAAGCCGCCGCCGCGTTCGACGAACTGACGCGCACCGGCCGGGACAAGCTGCTCACCCTTCAGGGACCGGGCGACTGGCCCAACACGTTTCGCTGCGCCCGTTTGATCCCGGCGGTGGAGTACATTCAGGCGAACCGTGCCCGCACGCTCGCGATGGAAGCGGTCGCAAAGGCGTTCGATGGCTTCGACGTAATCGTCGCGCCGACGAACAGCCAGCAATTGGTCGTCACGAACCTCACCGGCCACCCCGCCGTGATTCTGCCGAATGGTTTTCGCGGCGAGGACGCCCCGCCGGCTCACAAGAACGACAAGGGCGAAATCGAAGGCGACTACGGTGGTCCCGGCACGCCCGTCAGCCTGACGTTTCTCGGGCAGCTCTATGGCGAGGCCCGATCGCTCGCGTTTGCACGCGCCTATCAGCAGGCCACCGACTTCCACCTGCAGCATCCCAAGCTGAGTGTCTGATGATATTCTTGCGACGGTGCGTCTTCCGGCAGGCCGCCGAATGTGGCTCTCTTGCGTTTTCGGAAGCGCGCGCCATCACGAAATCCACGACAGAAGGTCGACTCCCGTGACACCTCGAATCGTGCTGTCCGCCTTAATCCTGGTTCTCGTTGGATCATCCGCCTCCACAATGTCTTCGTCGTCGCGGAAGGGCTCCGCCGCCGCTGTCTCGAACGCTCGCGTGGCTCCCGCGCAGGAAAGCCAAGTGGAGCGAGGCCGCTATCTGGTCGAGGAGGTGGCGCAGTGCTGGGAATGCCACTCGCCCCGCACCGCCAGTGGCGCGCCCGACCATTCGCGCTGGCTCCAGGGCGCTCCAATCTGGATTGTGCCCGTCCACCCGGACTCGCGCTGGGCGGAGCGAGCGCCCGGCATCGCCGGTTTCCCCGGCTTCACGGAAGCGCAGGGCGAGATAATTCTCGAACGCGGCGTCGGGCCGAACGGCCTGCCGCTTCGCCTGCCGATGCACCAATACCACCTGAAACACGACGACGCGGTCGCCATCATCGCGTACCTGAAAACCTTGCCGGTCGGCATGTCACCGGAATAGCTGCGAGAGGAAATGCGCCGCGAGGGACGTCAATCTTCGGATTGCGTGGGGTTGCGTGCGTCGTTACGGTTGTGAGCCGCGCAGCAGGCGGATCGCTTCGGGCAATCCTCCGTCCCTCTGCGCGTCCGGCGAGCTTTCTCCCCCGCCGTTCGCCCGCGATTCTTCGAGGTCTCCCGCCGCTTCGCCCGGAGCGAGAAAAAGATTCGCCTGCAAGCCATGCTGCCGGGTATAGAGGTCGTAGTAGCGCCCGCCCAGCGCGTAGAGAGATTCATGCGTGCCCCGCTCGATGATGCGTCCCGCTTCGAGCACGAGAATCTGGTCGGCGCGGCGGATCGTCGAGAGGCGATGTGCGATGACGAACGTGGTGCGCCCGCGCATCAGGTAACGAAGCCCTTCCTGAATCAGCGCCTCGGATTCCGAATCCAGGCTCGACGTGGCTTCGTCGAGAATCAGGATGCGCGGATCGGCCAGGATCGCGCGGGCGATCGAGACGCGCTGCTTCTGCCCGCCCGAAAGCTTCACGCCGCGCTCGCCCACCACCGTGTCGTATTTCTTCTCGAACGCTTCGGCGAATTCGTCGACGCGCGCGATGCGGCACGCGGCGAGAATCTCCGCCTCCGTCGCGCCGGGCCGCCCGAACGCGACGTTTTCGCGAATCGTTCCGTCGAAAAGGAAACTCTCCTGAAGCACCACGCCAAGTTGCGTGCGATAGGAGTCGAGCCGCACGGTCGCGAGATCGATTCCGTCGACCAGCACGCGGCCGCTTGTCGGCACGTAGAAGGCGGCAATCAAGCCGATGATCGTCGATTTCCCGGCGCCCGAAGGGCCCACCAGCGCCGTCACTGTGTCCGGCCCGGATTCGAAGTTGATGTCGTAGAGGACGGGCTTGTTCGAGTCGTACGCGAAGTTCACATTCTCGAAAACGACGCGCCCCTCGACGTGATCCAATCTCACGGCTCGCCGGGGATCTTGATCTTCCGGCGTCTCGGCCAGGACCTCGCGCGTCCGTTCGAGCCCGGCGAGGGCTTCCGTGATCTGCGGGCCGATTCCGGCGATCTGCGCCACCGGAGCGATCAGGAGCGCCAGGAACATGGTGTAAGAAAAAAAGCTGCCGGGAGTCATCTTGCCGTAGAGAATCTGGTGCGCCCCGATCAGCATGATCGTCGCGCTGATCAGCCCCATCAGCACCGTCGCCGAAAGGCTCATCAGCGACGTGGCCGTCAACGTTTTCAGAACGTTTTCCAGCAGCCGCTGCACGCCGCCGAAGAAGACTTTTTCCTCACGCTCTTCGGCGTGGTAGCCCTTCACCACGCGAACGCCGCCCAGCGATTCCGTCAGGCGGCCCGTCACCTCCGCGTTGATTTTCGGCCGCGCGCGGTAGATCGGCCGGATCACCTTGAATGCCCGGCTCATTCCGACACCGAAAATCAGCAGGCCGACCGTGGCCGCCGCCGTCATCGTCACGCTGGTGCGAAACAAATAGATCAGCGCGAACGACGCGGTCATGATCCCGCCCACAAAATCGATCAGGCCCGTGCCGAGAAGGTTCCGCACGCCTTCGACGTCGCTCATGATTCGCGAAACCAGCGCGCCCGTCTTGTTCGTGTCGTAGAACGACACCGGCAACCGCCCGACGTGAGCCTGCACTCGGGTCCGCAGCTCGGCGATCATGCGCTGGGACGATTTCGAGATGAGTTGGGTAAGCGAGTAGGAGGAAAGGCCCTGAATCAGCGTCGCTCCGAGCACCGCGAGCACGAGCGGGGTCAGAAGCTGGCTCTCGCGCTTGAGGATTACGTTGTCGAGCAGGTATTTCGTAGAGCCCGGCAGAACCAGGCCCGCCACCCGGTTGATGACCATCAAAAGAAATCCCAAGGCCAGAATTCCTCGCCGAGGTTTGAGCAGCGCCATAACATCCGGCAGCAATTTCCAGGCGGGCTGCTTCGGTTTGGCAGGCTTGGCCTGTTCAGGTTTGGCTTGGGAAGTCATGAAATTTCAACTATACGCGAGCGCCCATACGCTTCCAAATTGGATGCTCGCACCTTGTTTCAGACCCGCTGGAATTTCGCCAATTTCGAGAGCCGCGCGTTCCTCGGCGCGTGTTGTTGACGATTAGAGCGGGTGGTAGACTCCTTTCATGGTCAAGAAAAAGCCAAGCCGGAAAAAGAAGGCGGCGAAGGCCAAGCCCAAGGGTCGCAAGAAGTCGCCCCCGCGCAAGAAGCGGGCGCGTCGCCGTGCCGGACCCGGCTCGAGTGCGCTGATTCACCAGGGCGTCGGGTTGACCAAGACCTTCCGATCGAGCGACGACCAGGGCTTGTCCACCGTCGAAGACGTGGACTCGGAAAGCGTTGCGGAACTCCTTGACGAAGGACAGGCGTTCGAAGCTGAAGTCGTGAGCGGCGTGGAGAACGCTCGCGATGCCGACGAAGGCGAAGTAAGGACCAAAGAAGTTCCCGAGGACGACGTTCCCGACGAGTACCGCGATTCCCGCGAACAATAAGACTAGCTCCTTTGCCTCGATCGCCGCACCGACCCGCGGGCGTCGTGCCGTCCGGGCGAGGGATCGTGCGCAGTAACATTCCCGTGATACTTGGAGTGTAGGCTTCCCGGCCTCGGATGCCGTCACGGGCCGATTCCAAGACATCCGGACAGAATCTGTAAGGCTCTCGCCGGGGCCCGCAACTCCAGCCGTATAATCGCCGCCATGGAGAAGTTTGTCGCGGCCGCCAATTGGCTCCTCGGCCCGGAAAAGTCCGATGAACGGCATCCGGGCCATCTGTGGCCGCGCTGGATCTTTCTTCGCGCTCTGGGACTGATTTATTTCTCCGCGTTCTATTCGTTCTACTTCCAGATCCGCGGGCTGATCGGTCCGGACGGAATTCTTCCCGCGGGCCAATACTTGCAGGCAGTTGCGTCGGCTCCGAACCTCAATCGATTCTGGTTTGCTCCGACGCTCTTGTGGCTTGGCACCAGCGACCGCGCGCTGATGCTGCTCTGTTGGGCTGGACTCGTTGCGTCCCTCCTCGTCGTGATCAACTTCTGGCCGCGCGCTTCCCTGTTTGTCTGCTTCGTCTGCTTTCTTTCCTTCATCGCCGCGGCGCAGGATTTTGCCAGCTATCAATCCGACGGCATGTTGCTTGAAGCCGGCTTCATCTCGCTGTTCTTCGCCCCTTCGGGCTTTTGGCCGGGGCTGGCGGCCGCAGACGCGCCTTCCCGGCTGAGCAGATTCCTTCTGCAATGGGAATGGTTCCGCATCTACTTCGAGTCCGGCGTGGTCAAGCTTGCGAGCCATGACCAGTCGTGGCGCAACCTCACGGCAATGGACGACTATTACCAGAACGGCCCGCTGCCAACGTGGGTGGGCTACTACGTGCAGCACTTCCCGCATTGGTTCCATGCTTCGACGGTCGTTCTTACGCTCGCGATCGAGCTCTTTATCGTCTGGATGCTTTTTCTTCCGCGGCGGTTCCGAATCGCGTGCTTCTGCATCGTGACGCCGTTTGAAATCAGCATTATTTCCACGGCGAACTACGCGTTCTTGAATTACCTCGTCCTCTCGCTCGGATTTCTCTTGCTCGACGACCGCGTAATCGAAGGACTTCTGCCGCAGCGCATCCGGATGCTCGTCGAATGGCCGCGCCGGGCGAACACGGAATCGCCGCCCAAGCGCTCGCGCGAACTCTGGCACCGAGTTCTCAGACTTATTGGCATGACCGTATCGGCGATCTTTCTCGGTCTCGTTTTTTATGTCGCGACCGTTCAGCTCGTTGACATGCTCTCCACCTGGGCCTTCGCCACCGAGACACCGCTTCCCGAGGCGCCCGTCGAGTGGCTCGCGCCGTTTCGCATCGCCGACCGCTACGGTCTGTTCGCCGTGATGACTCACGAGCGTTACGAAATCGAATTTCAAGGCTCGGCCGACGGCAAGACGTGGACGCCCTACCTCTTCCGCTACAAGCCGCAGGACGTGAAGGCCGCACCGCGAATCTACGCGCCCTATCAGCCGCGGTTCGAATGGAACTTGTGGTTCGCTTCGCTGGGATCGTGGCAGCAATACAAGTTCGTGGTGTGGACCGAAGTGCGCCTGCTCCAGAACTCGCCGGACGTTCTGCGACTCTTCGCGGGCAATCCGTTTCCATCGTCGCCGCCGAAGCTGGTGCGAGCCGTAATTTATCAATACTGGTTCACGGACTTGAGAACGAAGCGCGAGCAGGGAACGTGGTGGCGGCGCGAGCTTCTCGGCGAGTATGCGCCTGCCGTCGAAATGCAGCCGAACGGGGAGCCGGCCTTGCTCAACGTCCCGACCGCGAGCCCGCCCGAGCCGTAACTGCAGCCGGCCGAAGCATTCTTTGCCTCCGGGGTAAAATTCCGCTAGCCTGAGCGGGAACGAACGCCGTCTATGAAGCGCAAGCCGGATAGTTCGCACAAAGAGGCTCGCCCGCCCGAAGTGACGGCCGCGCAGGTGACCGCGCACCTCGCCACCCTTTCAAAGCCTGCGAGCATTCGCGAAATCGCGCACGGCATGGGCTTGAAACATCACGGCCGCCGTTTTCTGCCGAGAATCCTTCAGAAGCTTGAACGAGCCGGGGACGTCGAGGAGAACACCGGACGTTACCGGCTTGCGGGCTCGCAGCGCGCGAAGAATGCCGCTCCTGCGCGAGAGGCTGCGCCTTCCCCAGCCGCGCCACCGGCGCACAAGCCTCCTGGCCCCGCAAGCGATCCGAACCTGATTGCGGGCCGCCTCGTCGCTCACCGCGAAGGCTACGCGTTTCTCGTTCCCGATTCGCCGATTCCGCGCGTCGAAGGGGATCTCTTCATCGGCCGGGACAATCTCGGCGACGCGATGCATGGCGACCGCGCACTGGCCCGCATCGTGCGCCGCCGGCCGGATGGCCGCGCCGAAGGCCGCATCGTCCAGGTTCTCGAGCGCGAACATCCGACGATCGTGGGCCTCTTCCGCTACGGACCGCACGGCAATCACGTGCTTCCTTACGATATTCGCCTTCAGCACGAGGTGCTGATTCCGCCGGGCGCGGAGCTCACTCCGGAGTTGCACGAGAGGCTCGGTGCCGGACCGAAAGCCGAACCGGGTGGCGGCCGCCGCTCGCGTCTGCCGGAGCTGGACGGCGCCGTCGTAAACGTCGAGATCACTCGTTTTCCAATAGGCGGCCTGGCCCCCGCCGGGCGCGTCGTCGAAATTCTCGGCAGGCCGGGCGAAATCGGCGTCGACACCGAAATCATCATCCGCAAGCACCACCTGCCGCACGTTTTTCCGGGCGAAGTCGAGGCGGAAGCGCGTTCCGTTGCCGTCGAGGTGACCGAATCGGACCTGCTTGGCCGGCGCGATTTTCGCAGCCTTCCGATTGTTACGATCGACGGCGAAACGGCCCGCGATTTCGACGATGCCGTGCACGTCGCTTCGCTCGCGAACGGCAGCTACGAGCTTCAAGTGCATATTGCGGATGTGGCGCACTATGTGGGGCGCGGCTCGCCCCTTGACCGCGAAGCCCGCCTCCGCGGCACGTCCGTCTATTTCCCTCGCCGTGCCGTGCCGATGCTGCCCGAGGAGCTGTCGAACGGCATCTGCTCGCTGAACCCGAAAGTCGATCGTCTGGTGATGAGCGTCGTCATGCAGATGGATCGGGGCGGAAACATGGTTCACGCGGAGTTCACGCCGGGCGTGATTCGCTCCGCGGAACGCATGACGTACACCAACGTCTACCGCGCGCTCGAAGGCGATCCTGAAGTCACTGCGCGCTATGCGCACCTCGTCGACGCCTTCCGCAGGATGAAGCAACTTGCCCTGCTGCTCAATCGCCGGCGCACGGCGCGCGGTTCGATCGACTTCGATCTTCCCGAGCCGGTCATCGAATTCGACGAGACGGGCCTGATGCTCAGCATCTCACGCAGCGTTCGCAACATCGCCCATCGGATCATCGAGGAATTCATGCTGGCTGCGAACGAGGCGGTCGCGCAGTATCTCGAACGCCGCGGCATCGCCTCGCTGCATCGCGTGCACGAAAAGCCCGACCCGAAAAAGGTTCTCGAGTTCGAGGAACTGGCGCACGCCTTCGGCTATTCGCTGGGAGTCGAGGACCTCACCGAGCGTCGCATTACCGTCCGCCACGGCCGCGTGCAACCGCCTGCGCGCGAGACTCGCACGGGCCGCTCGGCTCACGGCCGCATGCGGCCCATGAGCGTCACCCTTCCTGCGGCTGAAGAGGTCAACATTCGTCCGCAGCACTACCAGCGGCTCACCGAAAAAATCGCCGGGAAGCCGGAGGAGCGCATTCTTTCTTATCTCATGCTCCGTTCGCTCAAGCAGGCTCGCTACGCCGCCGACCCGCTGGGCCACTTCGCGCTCGCCGCCAAGGAGTACACGCACTTCACGTCGCCGATCCGGCGCTATCCGGACCTCATCGTGCACCGGGCGCTGAAGTGGGCGCTCGAAAACCCCTCGGCGGCGCCGCCGAGATCCGCGCCTTCCCCGCCGCACCATGCCTCCAAGGACAAACCGCAGGCAATGATCGGGCCGTATCGCCGGGTCGAACTTGAGGAAATCGCGGCCGAGAGCTCCGAAGCCGAACGCGGCGCCGATGCCGCCGAGCGCGAATTGATCGACTGGAAGACGGCACAATTCATGGAGAGCCGCCTGGGCGACGAATACGACGCGCTGATCATTTCCGTACAGAAGTTCGGATTTTTCGTCGAGCTGCTCGACCTGTTCGTCGAGGGCCTCGTGAGCATCGACCGCCTCGAGGAGTTCACCGGCCAGCGCTGCGTATATCGGGAGCGCGACCACGCGATCGTCACGGAGCCGTATCGAGGCTCGCGCACCAGCGCGATGCGGCGGACCTTCAGCCTGGGCGATCGCTTGCGCGTCCGCGCCGAACGCATCGATCCCATGCGTCATCGCGTCGAATTTTCGCTTGTCTAGCGGGCCGCCGCCCGGTATTTTGCAGCAGCATCGGAGGTTCTATGGCGCGCAAGTGCCCCAACTGTTTTGCGACGGTTCCGGCCACGAAGCTTTTGCCGTACACCAGCGACCTTGTTTGCCCGTCCTGCGGAAGTCCGCTCGAGGTTTCCGCGCTGAGCCGCAATCTTTCGGCGTTCGTGGCCCTGGCGGCAGCCGCAATCGTCTGGCGCCTCAGCTCCAAACACTACGCGCAACACCCCGGCGCGCTCGGTTGGGTCTTCCCGGTCCTTTTCAGCTATCTCACGTATAGCGTCGTCGCGCCATTGGTGCTGATTCTCACCGGGGATCTCGATCTGAGGGAAGTCGAAGCCAGCCCCGCCTTCGCAGAGCCCGCAGCTCCGAGCCACGGCGCGCATCACTAAGAAGCAGCTTCAACGTGTCAGCTTTTCTAGAACGCCCGTACCATTGACCCGCCGTTTGGCCGCTTCCAGACTGTTCTGTTATGGGGCGCTTTTCCTCTCTCGTCGGGAGACGTGTGGAAGCGCACTACCGGGCCGGAGACATGCACCTCTCCGCCGTCGGTACGCTCGTCGCAGAGACGGAGAAGTCCGTCTTTGTCGAAGAGCATTTCTCGCACAACGGCAAGGACAAGACCATCCGCTTTGAAATTCCCGTTGAATACTTGATCCGAGTTTTGGAATCGACGACGCAGGCAGATAACTCCGTGCCCGTCCCAGGTCGTTCCACCACCAAGCAATCCTGATCCCTCGCGGCCAGCCCGAGCCCGCCGAAAAAACTCAGTCTCACTCGATGTCCGCCTCGGTATATTGGAAGCCGGAATCAGGAGGCGCGGATGAAACCCACCGTCGGATTGATTGGCCTTGGACTCATGGGCAAACCCATGAGCCGCAACCTGCTCAAGGCTGGCTTCCCGCTTGTCGTGTGGAATCGCACCAAGGAAAAAGCCGGCGAGCTCGTTCGCGAGGGAGCGAAGTTCGCGGCGAATCCGCGCGATGCGGCTGCACAAGCCGATGTGCTCATCACGATCGTCAGCGATCCGCCGGCGGTTGAAGCGCTGCTCTGGGGCGCGAATGGAGTACTCGACGGCTTGCGCCGCGGAAGCATTTACGTCGACTCCAGCACGGTTTCACCGGATCTCGCCAGGCGCGCAGCCGCCGCGTGCGCCGAGCGCGGCGTCGATTACCTCGACGCGCCCGTCACTGGCGGTACCTGGGGTGCCGAAAAAGGCGAGCTCGTTTTCATGATTGGCGGCAAAGCGGAAGTGCTCGATCGCGCTAAACCGGTCCTGGAAGCGGTCGGCAAGCGGTTCTTTCTTCTCGGTCCCAACGGCGCGGGCCAGACGGTGAAGCTTGCCATGAACATGCTTCTCGCCGTCGAAGTGGAAGCGCTCGCCGAATCGCTCGCGCTCGTCATGAAGGCGGGCGTTCCCGGCGAACGGCTGATCGAAGTGATGCAATCGAGCATGGCGCGCGCCGCCGTGCTGGACGTCAAAGCCCCGCAAATCCTCAAGAATGATTTTCCGCCGAGCTTTCCGTTGCGCCTGATGCACAAGGATATGCGGCTGGCCCTCGAACTCGCTCGCAAGGAGAATGTGCCGCTTCCTGCGGGTACGGCGGCGTTCGCCGCCTACACTGCCGTCAAGGACGCAGCCAAGGAAGACTTGGATTACGCGGCGGTCGCCCGTTTCTGGAAGAGCTAGCCCGCGGTCGCCTTTGACAATGTGCCGGGAGGAAAAAACGCCAGCGGCAGATCGCGCGCCGTTCGCAATCCGGCGGGCGCCGCGACGATCGTGGGGATCGCGTTGACCACTACCGCCGCCGTCGCGACGTCGCCGTGCGTTCCGCCGGGAATCACCAGCGACAGATTCGGTTCGCCTTTCAGATCGATCGAATCGGCAGGTTGCTTCGCGCCGACGTACATCCGCAGCTCTGCATAAATCTTCTCCTGGCCGCCGGCGACGGCGCGAGCGATTTGATGCACGCCCGCCACCTGCCCGGGCGCAACCTCCAGGAATTCCGTTTTCACGGTTTCTTCCGCAATCACGGGCTCGATTGTTTCGGAGATTTCGTCGATCGAGAATCCGAGCCCGTCCGCGACCATGGCCACCGATTCCGGCAAGCCGTGATGCTTGATCACGCCGGCCTCCACTTGCGAGCGAAATTCCTCCGGCGTCATGCCCGCCCCGATCTTCTTCTGCAGCGGCAATCGGCGCTTCGATGCATCCACCACGCGCGTCGCCCGCACCGAATCCACACGCTGTGAGACCGCGCTCAGCGTCAACACCAGCTTATCCAGCACGAATCCCGGATTCACGCCCACGCCGGCGAGTGCCACGCCCTCATCTTTCGCCGCCGCATCCAGCTTCGCCGAAAGGTCGGGATGCTTGCGGAACGGGTACGCGAGCTCCTCGCACGTCGAAACCACGCAGCAACCAGCGGCGATGCATTCGAGCAGTTGCTCCATCACGCTCGCGAGGTACGAAGAAGTCGAGTGCACCACCACGTCGACCGGCATTTCCAGCGTCGACCGCGCGTCCGCCGAGACGGTGATTCCCCACGGCGCATCCGCGGCCCCGACGATCTCGCCCAGGTCGTGTCCGATCTTCGCCGGGTCTTTGTCGATCGCCCCCACGATTTCCAGCGACGCCTTCTGCCGCATCAGCCGCGCGATCGATGCGCCGATTGGTCCCACCCCAAACTGCACCACACGTATCTTTTTCACGGTCGCTTCCTTCGATTTGGATGTAGCCGGTTAACTTAAGGTCTAAATCGAAAGACCGCAACTGAAATCGCGGCCCGGTGAGCGGGAATGGGGCACTTGTCCCCCGGCGCGCCGCGCCGCATAATGTGCGCCACGTGAGCCTCCCGGCCGAGACGCGTCCCGCGGAACGCAACTGGCCGCGCACGGCTCTTCAGGCGCTGCTGCACTACGGCGGCAGCGCGCTGGCGCTTTTCCTTCTTCTTCATTTTCTCCCTCGCCGTGACGTTCTCGACGCGCTTCGCAAACTCCCGCCCCGCATTTGGCTCCTGGTTCTCGCGGGCTATCTCGGAACGCACATCCTCGGCGTCGGAAAGTTTCGGCTCATGGTGAACACGGCCGGCGCGGGACTCGACTATCTGCAAGCTGCACTCTGCTATTTTGCGGGACTGTTCGGATCGCTTTTTCTGCCGTCGCTCATTGGAGGCGACCTCGTGCGCGCGGCTTTGGCGATGCGCTACGGAAAAACGAAGGCGGGCGTGTTGCTCGGCAGCTTGATCGATCGCAGCATCGATTTCACGGGCCTGGTTCTGCTGACGCTTGTCGGCGCGCTTCTCGTGCCGGGAGCGCTTCAGCCGCAGAGCAGGCGCGCTTTCTTGTGGCTCGGCGTTGCTGTGATCGTTGGCTTGATCTTTCTGGCTGCGCTCGTAAGGCTGACGCCCGTCCGGCGGCTGTCGTTTCGAATTCGCCGCTGGCTCGCGCGCCTTCGCCGCGCCGCGCGCTCGATGGCGCGAAGGCCTCGTGCGATGGCCGCCGCGCTCGGCATCAGCGTCGCCGCGCAGCTTCTCTTCATAAGTCTGGCCATCGTGCTTGCGGAAGCCTGTGGATTGCACCTGCCATTTCGCGCTTGGCTGTTCGCGTGGCCATTGGCGAAAATCTCCGCCGCCATTCCTGTTACGCAAGGAGGGATCGGAGTTCGTGAAGCCGCTTTGGCTGCGCTGCTCGCGCCTTTCGGCGCGCCTCCCGCTCTCAGTGTCGCGGCGGGACTGGCATGGGAAGCCGTTGTGATCAGCGGGGCGCTGGTCGGAGGTGGTTTTGCCCTTTTTGCCGGCAGATCGGCGCGAGTGTCTCGAACGAGTTGAATTGCGGGGCGCGACCGGGAGTAGGAGGGACGGCTAAAATCGCGAGCGGGTGGCTCGGATGTATTCCCGCAGTGCGGTCACGTTTGGGCCATACGATCCAAACCGCCCCGCGTCGACTGGCAAGCCCAGATACTCAGCCTGCTCGATGCTCAATCCTGCGTCATCCAGCTCCGCGAGGCTGTAGCCTTCCGTGGGCACCAGGCGGTTGCGGCGCGCGACTTCGACCGGGCGTGGCGGCCTATGCGTCTGCCACCGCTTTCTCACGATGTTGAAGAATTCGTCCCAGTCTCGCCGGTTCCACATAACGCCTCCCAGTCGCCCCGGTCAAGCAGTTGGATGCACGACAGTCCGTTTAGGTAGCATGAACTTCGTGTGCCAGGTCCACCCGCTCCCGGGGACAGGAGCGATGCAGATTCTAACCCCACATCCTGTGGAAAGTCGCTCTCGAATCTCGCGTGTATCCTTTGAGTTATCGCACAATACGCACGCGTATTGTGGCGCCGCGCTCTCCGCCTGCTCGGCCTACCCACGCTGCCACGTGCGGCTGTATACTTTCTAAAAGTTAATCGGTCGTGTGAGTTTCGCGAAATCTTGATGAGCCAACCCGTCATCGTCGTTCACTACCATGAGCTTTGGCTCAAAGGCGGAAACCGCCGGTTTTTTCTCGGAAAGCTTTTTACGGCCCTGCGCCGTTCGCTTCAAGGAATTCCCGTCGATCGCATCGAGCAGCCCGGTGACCGCTTCCTCGTCCGCTTGGGTGTCGGCGCCCCCCTCGATGAAGCGATCCGGCGCGTTGAACGCGTCCTCGGCATTGCCTACTACGCCGTCGCACAACCGGTGGTGGAACGCGACCTCGATGCCATTTGCAGTGCGGCGTGGACCGAAGTTGAGCCGCTGCAATTCGCCACCTTTGCCGTACGGGCCAAGCGCAGCGACAAGACATTCCCGCACACGGTGATGCAAATCGAGTCCGCGGTCGGCCGCTATCTTCTCGATCAGCTCCGCGCCCGGGGGCGCGACGTGCGCGTGCAGTTGCACGAGCCCGAGTTGACCTGCCGCGTCGAAATCACGCCGGGCCCGGCGCTGGTATATGCCCGCAAAATCCAGGGTTCGGGCGGCCTGCCCGCGAATACCGCCGGACGCATCACCTGCCTGCTCTCGGGCGGATATGATTCTGCTGTTGCGGCGTATCTGATGATGAAGCGGGGCGCGCACCTGAGTTTCGTGCACTTTTACGGCACGGGCGCCCGTCCCGGCGAATCGTCCCTGCACGTTGCGAGCGGGCTGGCGCGCCAGCTTGTGCCCTGCCAATTCAATGCGAAGCTCTACCGCGTCTCCTTCGAGCCGATCCAGCGCGAAATCGTCCGCTACGCGCCGGAAGACTTCCGCGTGCTGTTGTATCGCCGGATGATGCTGCGAATCGCCGAAGCGCTCGCAAAGCGCGAGCGTTCGCTCGCCCTCGTCACCGGAGACAGTCTGGGCCAGGTCGCGTCGCAAACGCTGCGCAACTTGGTCGCCGTCGATGCGGTCGCGACGATGCCCGTCTTTCGTCCGCTCATCGGCGCCGATAAGCTGGAAATCATGGCGCTTGCTCGAAAAATCGGCACCTACGACATATCTTCCGAGCCGTTCCACGACTGCTGCCCGGTATTCTTGCCGCGCACGCCCGCGCTTTTTGCCACGCCCGCGCAGTTGGATGAAGCCGAATCGCACCTCGACGTTCCCGCTCTCGTTGCGCAGGGACTCCACGGCGCTTCCCTCCAGAAGTTGAAGTACGAATTCGGCCGCGTGGAAATATCCGAACCCCGCGCGGCGGGACCGCCGGAGCAGACCCGCGCCGTTGCCCAACCATAACTCTCGCGCGGCCGTGGCCCCGGCGACCCTCAGGCATCCGATTGCCCGCAACCGCCATCTTTAGTAGTCTCTAAGATTCGCGTACGTGGGGCTTCCCGTCCTGTGTACCCAAAGGTGAGGACTTGCGGGGACTATCTTGGCTGGGCTTGGGACTTCTTGCTGTCGTTACGCTGGCGTTACCGGCGTGCAACGACATCATCAATTATCCCGCGCCCACGATCAAAGCGCTCGAGCCGACCAATATTAACGCGGGCAATCCGCAATTCACACTGACGGTCACGGGGTTTCAGTTCACCCCGGCCTCCTCCGTACTCTGGAACGGGTCTCCCATACTCACTCTCTTTCAGTCGACAAATATCCTTACGGCCCAGATTCCCTCCAGCCTCGTCCAGAATCCCGGTTCGGCGCTTGTGACCGTATTCACTCCTCAACCCGGCGGCGGGACAACGCAGAGCCTGACGTTCGACATCAATCCGAACACCACACCGATCCCGCAAATCAGCAGCATCTCGCCGACAGGCGTCCTCGCAGGAAGCCCGGGATTCCAGCTTTTCATTTACGGTTCGAATTTTGTTTCCCAGTCGACCGTGACGGTAAACGGTGACGATCGTCCTGCGGGCGTCGTGAACTCGGCGCGCATCCAGGTTCAGATCCAGCCTGGCGACGTTTCAACGGCGGGTTTGGTCCAAGTCGTAGTCGTGAACCCGACCGGACCACCCTCCGCGCCCGGCGGCGGCGCTTCCCAGCCTGCCACGCTCACGGTGAACAATCCCGTGCCGACCATCGTGACGCTTTCACCGGCCACCTTCACTGCCGGCTCCGGCGGAGGCAACACTCTTCAGGTCCAGGGCTCCAGCTTCGTGCCGAACTCGGTAATCGAGATTGATGGAGCGCCGCGCGTCACCACGTTCGGCGGCGGCACCGCAGTTGCGGCTCAGCTCACGGCAGGCGATTTCGTGGCTGCTGGCAGCCATCAGGTTCGCGTGTTGAACCCAGGACCGGGCGGCGGCACGTCCAACGTTCTCGCTTACGCAGTGACGCCCACGTTGACCGCCGGACTTCCCGTCTTGCTCGACGTCGGCCTCCTCGGCGCAGAGGCGAATCAGGGCGTCTGCGGACAAAACTGTTCCGTAGGGCCTCCCACGTTGACAACCGCCGGTCCCTCCATCAGCTCGAACGGTGCGTCTGTGGTCTTTGCGTCCACATCCACAAACCTCATCACAAACCAGGCAAACACCGGAAGCGACATCTTCCTGCGGACCACTTGCGTGACGGCAGGCGGTTGCACCCCCACAACCTCCGCTGTGAGCGTCGGGCCCCGGAACGCCCCGTCGAACGGCTCCAGCTCCGAGCCGTCGATCGATAGTTCCGGCAATCACATTTCCTTCACCTCGACGGCCACGAATCTGGTTCCGGGAATTCCGTTCACGCAGATTACCCGGCAGGTCTACTGGACGCCGGTGTGTACCACTCCCCCCACCTGCTCGACGGGAGCACTCGTTTCGATGTCCGCCGACGGCGTCAATGCCGGAAACGGCGAGAGCTACAATCCCGCGCTCAGTCCGGACGGGCGCTACGTCGCCTTCGTTTCGCTCGCCACCAACCTTGTCTCGGGACTTACGACGCTCGACGGCGTGACCCCTCAGGTGTTCCTGCGCGACACCTGCAACGGCACCCCTGGCGCCGGCTGCGCGCCCACCACCTATCTCGTCTCTACCCCCGACGGCGTCACACCCGGCGATGGACCAAGCTCCTATCCCAGCGTTTCCGAAAATGCGACCTACGTGTCGTTCACATCGACCGCATCGAATCTGGGCGCCACCGCTCCGAACCCGAACAGCGCCCAGGAAATTTTCATGCGGAACGTTTGCTTCTCGACGACGAGTTGCAGCAGTGTGACGACCCTGATCTCGACCCCTGACGGCGTGACGCCCGCAAACGGCTCGAGTTCCGAATCGAAGATCGTCAGCGGCGGCCGCTTCATCACCTTCGCTTCCACGGCCACCAACCTCGCCATCGGCGCCGGTCCCACGCAGCAAATCTATATGTTCGACACTTGCCTCAGCGCCGCCTCCACCTGCAGCCCTTCGGCCACTCTGGTTTCAACTCAAGATGGCATCACGCCCGGCAACGGCCCGAGCGAATTTCCCAGCATCAGTCAGGGTTCAGGTGTTGGCACCGCGGGCACGACCACCGGTGAATTCATCGCCTTTGCATCGAAAGCGTCGAACCTCGGCGCAAACACCGCGAACGGTGTCGCGAACATCTTTGTGCGCAGGGAATGCCTCGGCGTCTCCAGCACCACGACCACCTGCACGCCCTCTACCGTCCTCGCCAGCCAGCCCGGCGGCACGTCTCCGCCGCAAGCCAATGGCGATAGCCTCATTCCCGCGATCAGCGCCGACGCCCACACCGTCACCTTCCTCTCTTCCGCCAACAATCTCGTCGCCAACGACACCAATGGCTTCGTCAACGTCTTCCTCGCGCTGACCTCCTTCTAGTTTCGCTTTTCCGTTTTGCACTGAGTCGTTCACGGGTTAATAACAAACTCGGATGGAAGGCTCGCAAGGACCGCGCGATTGGAAGCGGCAGCTAAATGGAAATGCCATCGCGACCTAGCCCCGCAGTCTATCGGCCTGCGGAGGGCACCCCCTCTCAGGCCGTTGGCGAAAGAACTTCACGAAGCCGGCTTAGACGCGTTGGCTCGGCCCACTCTGCGACCGTTGTCAGTACTGAGGATGCGCGATTACCGGGAATTCTTTCCTCTTCGCGAAGCACGCAATAGCGGCCAAGCCCGCGCCCAGCAGAAACAGGCTAGCCGGTTCTGGAGTCGCAGTGGAGGACCCGCTAGTTGTGACCTTTCAACAGGTTGTCCATTCGACCTGAACGGGAGATGCTGATTGTGCTGAGCAATCAAATCTTCCCGGGAGGTCGAATGGACATTCATAAGAATGCCCGACTTACGGTGCATGGTCGAGAGGCTC
>DATIZQ010000125.1:0-98968 GCA_035517015.1 Candidatus Acidiferrum sp.
GCGGCGGGCCGCTTGCAAAGAATTGCGGCGAGAGGCAATCTGTGCCGCAAAGCAGATCCTTCTCGAGGGCACGGAGGCGGAAATGACGAGACAAACGTATGTTACAGGCATTCTTGCGGTTGCGGCGTTGATCGGCGCGTCTTCCCTGATAGGGACGAACGCTTTCTCGCAGCAGCAGGCGGCGTCGACGGCGCCACAAACCGGCACGGCAGCTGCGCCGCAAGCGACCGCGCCCAGTATGAAGGGGAGAAAGGCCACCGATGCCGAGTTCGTAAAGGAGTCGAAGGCGGCGCTGGCGAGGAGCGCCGGAAGAGGCAGCCCGAGGGTGAGGAATCCGAAGGCCGTAAGCGGCGGGATTAGCGCCACGATGCTTTCGACGCTGCAAGCGCAAAAAATGGCCGCGGATACGGAGCACACGCAGGCGCTGGCGGCGATGCACACGCAATCGGCCAGCGGTCAGCCGGGCGCGGGCTCCACTGCGCAGCCCTCTTCGCAACCAGGGACGAATCCGCCGGCAGCGGGCATGGCAACGGTCCCGCCGAAAACGACGACCGCAATGAGGACGACGACTCCTACCGGCGTCGGGCCGGAGAAGACGATGGGGGGGACGACGCCGACGCCGGCGGGCACTCCGCCGACCTCGGTGAAGCCGGCGACGGGAGGCGCGTCGGTGGCGGGAACGCCGCCGACGTCCGTGAATCCGCCCTCGCCCGCCCGGAACCGGTACACTGCCGCTCCGGCGCAGCTCACGACGGCGATTTGCCGGGAGGCGGGAATCGGCACGGTGAACGGGAAGACGAAGGGGACTGTGTTCACCCCGACTCAGGACTACAACCTCTATACGATCAAGGGCTGCTACTTCGGGAGTCAGCCGGGACAGGCGTACATCTTCGGGCCGTTCAAGGCGCAGAGGCTGAATCTGCAGATCGACTTCTGGACGGACGGCGAAATCGATGCGCGGCTGGACCCGAATGTGAGCGGCGAGGTCGATCAGAATAACAACGTGACGCTGGTGGTGGCGCCGAAAGGCGCTGCGGAACTCAAGGCGACCGGGTTTTCGTTTTATGCGGCGCGGGAAGTGGTGTTCCTGAGCACGATCCCGCAATCGTGGGCGAAGCTGGCCGACATGCGTAACGGGCCGCTGGAGGCGAAGCTCGAATACACATCGCCGATTCCGTCCGATTCGCAGGGAGCAGGGTCGACTGCGCTCGTCTACCGGTACTTGCCGGATAACTTCGGCGCGGGCGTCGACTATTATCTATTCGAAAAGCTTGCGGCGGGATGGACGTCAGATTCGGCGCAGCTCTTTACGTACGATTCGAACGAGTGCAGCGGCATTGTGACCTACAAGCAGAGCTTCGGCAGCTGGGACATTGAATGGGTGAATGACGACATCCGAGTGACCTTCGCGTCCACGGTGTGTTCCGGATTCTGGCCGCCGCCGCCGCTGCCGCCGGTATGGTGGTACGAGAACCGCACGGTCTCGACGTATTCGCTCAAGATGTGGGTGAACGGGCCGCGCGGAACCACTCCGTGAGGATGGCGGAGCCGCGAGATACAAACCAGCCAAGCGTCTAAAAGCGCCTGTGGCATAATCGGAGTGAGGGGCTTCGGGGCGCACGGCGAGCCCTGCCAATCCAAAACCTGTGAAGGTGACGAAGAAAATTCGGCGGAAATTCCTTGCGGCGCACCGCAAGCTGCGCGAGATGCGCATGATTGCGAAGGGGCTTGCGTCGACGGAGCATCCGCTGCTGGTCCACATCATTCCGACGCGGCGCTGCAACCTGGCGTGCACGTACTGCAATGAGTTCGACGACTACTCGAAGCCGGTGCCGACCGAGGAGATGTTTCGCCGCATCGACCGGCTGGGCGCGATGGGCACGGCGATCATCACGATCAGCGGCGGGGAACCGCTGCTGCACCCCGACCTCGACCTGATCATCCGGCGGATACGCGACAACGGAATCATCGCGGGGCTGATCACGAACGGCTACCTGCTGGTGGCGGAGCGGATCGAGCGGTTGAATCGCGCGGGGCTGGAGTATCTGCAGATCAGCATCGACAACGCGGTGCCGGACGAAGTGTCAAAGAAGAGCCTGAAGGTGCTGGACCAGAAGCTGGAATTGCTGGCGGAGCACGCGGAATTTCACGTCAACATCAATTCGGTGCTGGGGAGCGGGATCGCGAATCCGGAAGACGCGTTGAAGGTGGCGCATCGCGCGGTGGAGCTGGGGTTCACGTCGACGGTGGGGCTGATTCACGACAACAACGGGCAATTGCAGCCGCTCGGGCCGCGCGAGCAGGAGATTTTCGAGGAGATTATGTCGCTGGGGAAAAGCTCGTTCGCGCGCGTGAACAATTTCCAGCACAATATCGCGGCGGGCCGCGAAAATAATTGGCGCTGCCGCGCGGGCTCGCGCTACCTCTATATCTGCGAGGACGGGCTGGTCCACTACTGCTCGCAACAGCGCGGGTATCCGGGAATTCCGCTCGCGCAGTACAGCGACGAGCAGCGGCGGCGCGAGTTTTACACGAAGAAGGGATGCGCGCCGCGGTGCACGGTGTCGTGCGTGCATCAGATTTCGACGGTCGATTTCTGGCGCGCGCCGCAGAAGCTCGAGCCTCTGCCGCCGGGCGCGGCGGGCGCGGGCGCATCGGCGTCGTCGACGGGCGAGCCGCTCGTACAATTGAGCGGATCGAACGGGCCTCATTAGCGCGATTCCCAGCGTTCCCCCCAACATCCCAGCCCGTTCCACTTACGCCGCAGCGGGCCATCTCTTTCTCAAATTTTGTTGCAAACGTTCAGGGCTAAGAGTAGAAGTTCACTCATCGACCGGCTCGTACCTATGGGTGAGGGGCAGAGCGGGGCTCTTTGATCTTCCGCACTTGGGGATTCTATTGCGGGCGCACGGCGGCTCGCGGAGAGAAAATCGGCAAGCGCTTCCCGGGGAGGGTGTGTCATGAGACTGCGTAACTTCGTTCTGTGCGTGGTGGCGGCGTGCGCGTTGGTGGTGAGCGGCGCGGGCCGCGCGCGAGCGCAGGTGAACACGGTGAACGTGTCGGGCACGGTGCTCGACCCGCAGAACCTGGCGGTGAAGGGAGCGCACATCACGCTGAAGAACCTGGCCACGGGCGCGGAGCGCGTCACGACGAGCGACGACGCGGGGCGGTACGAGATCATCGGCGTGCCGCCGGGCACGTACTCGATGACGGTGGAGGCGGACGGCTTCGCGACGCTGACGAACGCGTCGATGACGCTGACGCTGGGCGCGACCGCGGAGTACAACCCGCAGCTCCAACTGAAGGCCGCCGCGCAGACCATCAGCGTGGAGGCGGCGCCGGAGCTGGTCGACACGGCGAAGACGGACGTCTCGACGACGGTGAACCAGACGCAGATCAACGACCTGCCCATCAACGGTCGGAACTACATCAACTTCACGCTGCTGAATTCGCAGGCGGCGCGCGACGACACGCCGTCGATCGGGGCGGCGCCGACGAGCGGGCTGAACTTCGGGGGGCAGCGCGGGCGGTCGAACGAGGTGTCGGTGGACGGCGCGGACGCGGTGGACAATTCCGTGAACGGCGTGCGGGCGACGGTGTCGCAGGAGGCGGTGGAGGAATTTCAGGTGATCACGAGCAATTACATGCCGGAGTACGGGCGCGCGATGGGCGGTGTGGTGAACATCGTGACGAAGTCAGGATCGAACCAGGTGCACGGGGACGTGTTCGGGTTCCTGCGCGACACGGCGATCCAGGCGCAGAACCCGTTTTCTGTCAACGCGGTGTTCGACCCGGCGACGGAGACCGTGAGCACGGTCCCGGTGAAGCAATCGTATACGCGCGTGCAGGGCGGGCTGGCGCTGGGCGGGCCGATCAAGAAGGACAAGACGTTCTACTTCTTCAGCTACGAAATCACGCGGCGGCACGAGACGGGGTTTTCGAGCATCGGCGCGAACAACTTCGACCTGCAGGCGTTGCCGACGAGCACGACGGGATTTCCGCAGCCGTGCTACGCGGGACAGGCGGCCGGGCTGGTGACGTCCGAGCAGAAGGCGTTTATCGGGGCGAATGTGAACGCGCTGGGCGAGCAGTATTTCTGCGCGGCGGCGCTCGCGTCGCAGACGGCGCTGTTCGGCAACACGCCGGCGCTGAGCGGGACGCCGCTGAACACCTTCGTGTCGAGCGGCGCTACCGTGCCGGCGTCGTTCGTGGGGCTCGTTTCGACGATCGGGAACTTCCCGACGTCGGAGGGCACGAGCCTGTGGTCGCTGAAGCTCGACCACAACTGGAACTCGCGGAACAGCTCGTTCATCCGCGCGAACGTGTCGCCGTCGACGATTTCCGGAATCGAAGTGAACGCCGAGAACCAGAACTTCGGGCAGAACGCGGCGTCGCGAACGTCGGTGCAGCAGTCGCGCGACTTCGCGATCGTGGGGCAGCACACCACGTCGATCACCAACAGCCTGTTCAACGAGTTTCGTTTCCAGTTCGCGCGGCGCGGGCTGCACTACGGCTTCTCCACCAGTCCGGGTGGAGATCTCCCGGCGGTGAACATCACGGGGTATGCGTTCTTCGGGCGCGAGCCGTTCTCGACGGAAGACCGCAACGAAAAGCGGTACGAATGGACCGACAACCTGACCTGGACGAAGGGAGGGCACACGTTCAAGTTCGGCGGCGACGTGAACCTCCTGCAATTGCGGTCGTCGAAGTCCGAAATCTTCACGCTGAACTACGGCGGCGTGTACTCCTTCGGGAGCGTCGACGCCGGCGCTTTGAGTTCGGCGTTTTCGGCGGCGCCGGGATTCTCCGCGGTGCAGGCATACGGGCTCGGCATCCCGACATCGTTCATTCAGGGAATCGGCACGTCGGACCGGCCGTTCGACAACAAAACGCTCGGCGTATTTGCGCAGGACAGCTGGAAGATCAACAGCCGCCTGACGGTGAACTACGGCGCGCGATACGACATCGAGTGGATGCCGATATTCAAGCCCAGCACGGACCTGAACGCCGCGGGCGAACAGGCGTTCGGGGTAGTCGAAGGCGTTCCCACCGATTCGAACAACATCGCGCCGCGCATCGGAATCGCGTGGGATCCGTGGGGCAACGGCAAGACGGTGATCCGCGCGGGCTACGGATTCTTCTACGATCACCCGGCGCTCGCGCTGGCTTTCCTTGCGACCGCCGAGGACGGCGCCACGTCCGCGCTGCTCGAAACCGCCGGCGGGGCGCCCTGCGCGGGAGCCGCGTGTGACGCGGACGTGAATCCGTTCGCGTTGAATGCGACGAACATCTTCCAGGGGCTGCTGACGGGCAATCTCGCGGGCTGCTCGACGGCGTTTCCTTCGATGTGCTATGAGGCAAGCCAGCAGCGGTTCAACGAGTTCCAGCAGAATTCCTTGTTCGTCAATCAGAATTTTATTTCGGAAGGCTTTCCGCTGACGCTGCTGCCGTTCACGATTCCCGTCGCCAAGAATTTCCAATACGCGCTGGCGCAACAGGCCAACCTGACGATCGAACGGGAGCTGAGCAAGGATTGGAAAGTCAGCTTCGGATACAACTTCACGCACGGAACGCACCTGGATCGGACGATTAATATCAGCGTGACGGACCCGGCGCTGCTCGTCTCGAACGCAGCCAATGCTATCGCCGCGGGCATCAGTACCCCGGGAGCGAATCCGCTGGGGGTTTCCGTTCCGGAAGGAAGCGGCGTGCCGGGCTGTGTGAACACGAGCCCCTCAACCAGCGTGGCGCTGATTATCCCTGGAATGATCGGCACCGGTTATACGCAGGCCAATTGCGGCGGCGCGACGATCGGCTACGTCAGCACGCCTGCCGTATTCAATTATTACCGCCCATCGGGTCCGAACCCGTCGTTCGGGCCCCTCGTTCCCGGGGGCTACGCGACGCTGGTGGGGCTTGCAGGGGCGGCGGGCTATCCCACCGGATTTTCCGGAGTGCAGATTCCGTGGAGCGACGTGAACCCGCAGACGTCGACCGGGAACTCGATCTACAACGCGTTCACGCTGACAGTGACGAAGCGGCTTTCGCACGGGTTCGAGATGCTGTCGGGCTGGACCTACTCGCACTCGATCGACGATTCCACCGATCTTTCGACGCTCCTCAATCCGCAGGACAACAGCTTCCCGAATCTCGAGCGCGGCAATTCGTACTTCGATCAGCGGCATCGCTGGATCACGAGCGCCGTTTTCCAGAGTCCCTACCATCAAAGCGATTCGGGCTTCTGGAACAAAGCGCTGGCGGACTTCACGGTGGCGCCGGTGATCGAGGTGGCTTCGGGACGGCCGTACAACGTCCTCATCGGCTCGAATCCGAACCTCGATTTCGGCACGGCTACAAACCGGCCTTCCGTTTTGCCGCCCGGCGTCACGCTTCCGGCCGGCTTTCCGCCGCCGGTGACGTCGCCATATATTCCCGGCGTCAGTTTCATCATTCCCGCAACCTGCATCGATGCCACCGGAACCCCATTCGGCTCTGCCACGGTGCCGTCCCCGCCGTACGGTTGCATCGGCAACCTTGGCCGGAACGCGTTCACGCGGCCCGGCTTCTTCGAGATCGATCTCCGGATCAGCCGCAGGATACCGATCAACGAGCGGGTGAACCTGGAAGTGATTGCGGACGGATTTAACATGCTGAACCGGCTGAACGTCAGCGATGTGAATCCGCTGTGCGATCCGACTTCCGGAACGTGCACGGCCGGCCAGCCAACGGCGTCGTTCGATCCGCGGACGTTCCAGTTCGCGCTGAAGATCAATTTCTAGACTTTCTTCCTCCTCGGGGAGTTCCCGGGCCCGGCGGCGCGGGAACTCCCTTCTCGTAGCGAATGAGCCAACCTCGAAAGGACTTCTCGCCGTTCGGACTTGGCGTTAGAGTGTTAAGCGAAGTCTCGAAGAACCTTGTATTTTCCGGGGGAACAGGAATGAATCCGGTTGTGTGGGTCGTCGTCGCGGGCGTGATCGCTGTCGCGATCATCATCATCACGGCTTCCCTCACATCGTCGTCGAGCCGCAAGTCCGAACAGCAACTGGCGGCCATGCGGCAGGAGATGCAGACTTCCCTCACCACGCAGAGCCAGGGCATTTCCTCGCAACTCAATCACGTGGTGCAAAACGTGACGCAGCAGCTCGGGCAGGTTCGCCAGGAACTGCAAGCCGGAGTGGCGTCCACGGGCCAGCTCACCAGCGACGCGCAGCGCGAAGTCGCGCGGCGCTTACAGGCGTCGACCGATCTCCTCGTTGAGATGAGCCAGAAAATCGGCGAGGTGCGCCAGACCGGCCAGGACCTTTCGAAAGCGGCGCAATCGCTGCAGTCCGTCCTCGGGGGAGCGAAAACGCGCGGAACGCTCGGCGAAGTGACGCTCGAGCGGCTGCTTGCCGACGCGTTGCCGCAGTCCGCATTCGAGACGCAGTTTCGCTTCGATTCCACCGGCGCGGTGGTTGACGCGATCGTGCGCATCGGCAACCGCATCCTTCCCATCGATTCCAAGTTTCCGCTGGAGGCCTACCGCCGCCTGGCCGACGGGGGAGACGAGGCGCGGCGCGACTTCTGTGTCGCCGTCCGCAAGCACGCCACCTCGATCGCCGAAAAGTACGTCCTTCCGCACGAGCACACATTCGACTACGCCCTGATGTTCGTGCCGTCCGAAAGCGTCTACTACGAATTGCTGATGAGCGAAGATTCGAAGCACGGACCGCTCGATGAATTTTGCCGCGCGCAGCGCGTCTTCCCCGCTTCGCCGAACACGATCTGCGCTCTCCTCGGCGCCGTCGCCATCAATTTGCAGGAGCGGAAACTCGAGGAGAACATCCAATACCTGCGGTCCGGCCTCGACGGGCTGAAAAAGCAGATGGAGTCGTTCGCCGACGTGTACGAGAAGCTGGGAAATCATTTACGGCACGCGCAGCAGAGCTACGACGAGGCCGACAGCAAGTTTGAGCGCGCACGCAATTCGCTCGAGCAGGTTTCCCAGGGAGTCTTCCCGGAAAAGCCTGCGCCGAAGATTCTCGATGCCGGCTCCGCGGAACCCGCGCGCACCGAGCCTTTGTTCGCCGGGGAGAACTACAAGGCGGACTGAGCGGCATCCAGCAGCGTTCGAAAATCTCCCGCCATCGTCACCGAAAGAAGCTGTTGCAACCGGCTGCGAACCTTCGCGGTGTTGCGCGGGTGACGCGCAAGTTCCCGAGCCATGTCCCTCAGGTCGCCCTGCACGTCTTCGGGCGCGAGCGGCTCCGCGGCCTCGACGAACCGGCGGGCGGCGTCGGGATCGGACGCACCGGCAATGCGAGCGTCGAATGAGAAATCGCCGGAGCGAATCGCCTCGACCTTGATCTGCGCGGTATTCTGCGCGCCGCCGCTGGTGGTCACTTCCTGCGCGTCGCCCTTTTCGAATTGCAGCACGCCCGGCGTTTCATTCTGCACGACGATGTGAAGCGGCTGTTCCGACCCGCGCACGCGAACCGTGAGCCATCCCTTCTTGCCGGGCGTCAGCGCGGGTTTGGGAGGCTCGAAGTCCAGTGCCACGAGCGTCGACATTTCTTCCCGCTGTGCGGTGGGCGTCTCGACGGATACCTTCGCGGGACCCGGAGCCGCTTTCGGCGAGGCGATCACGACGAGGCATTCGGGCGAGCTCGCGAGAACCAGAGCCGGCTCCCCATTGATGTGCACGCGGTCGGCCTCGGCATCGCCGCGAAAGCCGCTGCCGCAAATTGAAAAGCGGTCCCGCAGGGACGCCACGGGCGGCACCGTCATCCGCTGCTGACCGCCTTCGGCAGGCGAAGGGTCGATCAGCGCCGCAACGGAAGAGCCGGACGCGCGCGCGATCAGGGCGCCGCCCGAGGAAGGAACCGTGAAGAATGCGCGCCCGGTGGCGTCGGTGCGGACGACGTCAGTGGGCCCGAGCCTGACGATGATGTTGGGCGCGAGCTTGCCGTTGACGCCCAGCGTCGCGAGCGTCGCGGGACCTCCGGCGACGAGCTTCGGCGGCAGGACGATCGTCACAGCCCACGTTGTGGGCGATGCCGCCTGCTCGCCGGCCACGTACGCGTGCGTAAGCGGAAGAACGACGCACAGCGCGAGCGCCGCCACAGCTGCCCCTTTCGCTCCCCGGCAACGCCGCACGCGCACTCTCTCCGGTGGGTTCTGGTCACGCATGACGCGACCAAACTACTGCGAAACGCGGCCTGAATTCAAAGATTCGTTTGCGGAACGGAATCGAAAGCACGAATGAGGCGTGTGCGAGGCTACTCATCCAGGCGAACGACGAACGTGGTGAACTGCTCGTTCGAATGCAGTTGCGCCGCAAGCTGGCGGGCGGCATCTTCGGTTTCGAACCGGCCGACGCGAACGCGATAGAAGAGTCCGCTCGGCGAGTCATACGTCGCGATGCTGACGGGCGGATAGTTCACCTCGAGCTGCGTTTTCAGGCGCTCCGCATTTTCTTGGAGCAGAAACGCTCCCACCTGCACGCCGAAAAATCCGGCCGTGGGATTCGGGCCCGCGATCACTTCGAGGCGCACCTCTGCGGTTCCGGTGCCGACCATGTCGATGGCGCGCGCCGCGGAAAGCGAGAGATCGATCACGCGGTTCGCCACGAACGGACCGCGATCGTTGATGCGAACCTCCGTCTGCTTGCCGTTCGTCAGATTCGTGACGCGCACCACCGAATTGAAGGGCAGCGTGCGGTGCGCCGCGGTGAACTGGCGCATGTCGTAGATTTCGCCGTTCGATGTGCGATGACCGTCGAAGGGCACGCCGTACCACGACGCCACGCCCTGTTCGACGTACTCGCCCGGCACGGCGGGCTGGCGCTCGACGGCGGGGGGCGGCCCGGAAGGCGGCGATGGCGGCGCCGCGGACGGCTCGGGAAGCGGCGTCTGCGCGGGAGGTTGAGTGGCAACGTTGTGGCGCGCGCAGCCTGCCATCGCCAGCAGCGCCATAGCGGCGAGTGAAAGCGGTAGGCACCCGCCTCGCGCTCCACGGGATGCCGTTCGTTTGCGGGGAGATGCGCCACGCGGGGCGGAAGGTGTCACGCGGCGTCCCGATGCACTCGTTTGACCATATTTTCTGTATTATAGGAAGTCAGCGGTTCCCAAGGAAGCCTATTGGACCTCTCACCACGTTTGCGATGGAAACTCGACCGTCTCAAGGAACAGATTAGCGGCGCATTCGGCGGCAAGCCCGAAGAAAGGCGGCCTAGGCTTTGCCCGGCGTGTGGAACGCTGGTCGGCTCGACGGCGACACGCTGCCATCAGTGCGGCGCGAGCATGACGTTCTCGCTCGCGGCGGCGAGCAAATCACTGAGCCGGTTGTTGCCGACAACGTCTCCCGCGACATACGCGATCCTGACGCTGAGTTGCATCCTCTACGGGTTCAGCTTGCTGTGGACGATTCGCCTCAGCGGGCTGCAGGCGCCGGCCGGCGGGGGAATTGGCGCGCTGCTGGGTCTCGGTGGAATCGACGGGGGTGTTCTTCAGAGACTCGGAGCTTCGCTGCCGCTGCCGATCAACCTGCAACAGCCCTGGCGGTTCGTGGCGGCCGTGTTTCTTCACGGCAGCATCATGCACATCGTATTCAACATGTGGGTGCTGATGGACATCGGCCCGCAAATTGAAGAGCTCTACGGCTCCGCGCGCTTCCTGTTCATTTACGTGGTGACGGGAATCGGCGGATACCTGGTGAGCAGCTTTTTCTTCAAGTTCAGCGTGGGCGGCTCAGGAGCGTTGCTGGGGCTCATCGGCGTGCTGCTGGCGATCACGACGGGGCGCAAGAGCGCGGGAATGCAGATGCTGCGCAGCCAAATCATCCGCTGGCTTATCTACATCGCGGTGTGGGGCTTTCTTTTCCCCGGCATCGATAACTTCGCGCACGCGGGAGGACTCGCGACGGGCTTCGTCCTTGGCAAGATTATGGTCGATCGGGCGCCGGTTTCGCCCGAGGAGCGCAAGCGGGCGCAATTGCTCGGTTGGGCGAGCGCGCTGGTGGTGATCGTGAGCTTCGCGATGGTGGTGTTCCTGAATCTGAGGCCGCAGGGATAGCGGGACAGGCGGCGGCCCGGTTCTAGTGCCCGGCGTGCAGTTGCCGCGAGACGGTCACGCTGTAGTGAATTCCTGAGATCATCACGAACGCGGCGACCAGATAGCCGCAAAGCTCGCGCACAATCCACAACGTCGGGTCCTGCCAGATTGCCGCGATAAGAACGATCACAATCAGCGCGATTTCGAAGAACGTCGTCGCTTTGCCCCAAATGCTCGGCGGAAAAGGCCGATAGCCGACGGTGATCAGAATCACGGCGCTGGCCACCAGCAACAGCATGTCGCGGCTGAGCACCAGAATCGTGAGCCACCACGCGATCTTTCCCTTCAGCGCCAGCACGAAGTACGACGAGGAAAGCAGAAGCTTGTCCGCGATCGGATCGAGGTAGGCGCCAAGCGGCGTTCGTTGATTGAGCCCCCGCGCGAGCAGGCCGTCGAGGCCGTCGCTGATTCCCGCGGCGATCAGGATTCCCAGCGCCGCGGCCCAGCTCCCGTACTTGATCGCGATCAGAAAAAACGGCAGAAACGCCAGGCGCAGAAACGTGAGCTGGTTCGGAACGGTCAGGATGCGCTTGGCCATGGGCATTTTCATCGATCGGGAAACGGGTTTCGATTACGCGAACTGAGCGAGATAATCGACCAGCGAGCGCCCCACTTTCTTCTCGAAAAGTTCCGCGAGCGAAGGGATCGAGCCGCGCGGCTCGTCCAGCGCGATCCGCTCGATGCGCAGCATCGGAAAGAACAGGGTCGGAAGGCCCATGCGCTCGCCTTCGGGATGCAGCACCTGGCTGACGAAATCGTCGAACGAGCTCAGGTCGATTCCGCGGAGCGTGATGCCCGCGATGGACATGTCCAGCAATTCGCCCCACATCTTTTCCTTCGGCGTGTGCAGGCTGATCACCACAATGGAGTGCGGCTGCATCGATGCTCCTTGGAAGTCGTTGCCTCGATCGTAGCGCAGCGCGGATGCGCCCTGCATCCGGCCTATTCAGCGCGGGCGCAAGAGTTATCCTCGGGCCGCCGCTACCTCGCCATCGCTTTCAGATCCGGCGCGCGCTTCAAAATCGGCTCGGTGGCCTTCTGCACGTCTTCCGGCGTCACGCCGGGAGCGACTTCGCGCAGCACGAGGCCCTGCGGCGTCACCTCGATCACGCCGAGCTCCGTGACGATCATGTCGACCACGCCGACGCCCGTCAGCGGCAGGCTGCACTGCTTCACGATTTTTGGCTCGCCGTCCTTTGTCGTGTGCTCCATCGCGATGATCACGCGCTTTGCGCCCGCGACCAGATCCATCGCGCCGCCCATGCCCTTCAGCATCTTGCCGGGGATCGCCCAGTTCGCCAGGTTCCCTTTTTCGTCGACTTGCAGCGCGCCGAGCACCGTCAAGTCGATGCGGCCGCCGCGAATCATTCCGAAGGAGTCGGCACTCGAAAAATACGCGCTTCCCGGAATTTCCGTGATCGTCTCCTTGCCGGCGTTGATCAGATCGGCGTCTTCCTCGCCCTCGAACGGATACGGGCCTACGCCGAGCATTCCGTTCTCCGATTGCAGGACGACTTCGATCCCGGGCGGAAGATAATTTGGAATCAGCGTGGGCAGGCCGATGCCCAGATTGACGTAATTGCCGTCGCGCAGCTCGCGTGCCACGCGCCGCGCAATCAGCTCTCGCTTGTCGGCTTCAGGCGGCATCGTTTCTCCTTGCTTTCCGGCTTCCGGGCTAGGCGCGCTTTTGAACCGTGCGGCGCTCGATCCGCTTCGCGTAGGTTGCGCCCGCGAAAATCGCATCGACGAAAACTCCCGGCGTGTGAATGCAGTCCGGATTCAGCGCGCCGAGTTCCACGATCTCCTCCACTTCCGCGATCACGTGGTCGGCCGCCGTAGCCATCACCTGGTTGTAATTTCGCGCCGTCTTCCGGTAGATCACGTTCCCCCAGCGGTCGCCCTTCCAGGCCTTGATGAACGCGAAATCGCCGCGCAGCGCGGGCACGAGCACGTGGGGGCGCCCGTTGAATTCGCGAATTTCCTTTCCCTCCGCAGCCATCGTGCCGTATCCCGTCGGCGTGAAAAACGCAGGAATCCCCGCGCCGCCGGCGCGAATTCGCTCGGCCAGCGTGCCCTGCGGGTTGAGCTCCACCTCGATCTCCTTCTTCAGGGCGAGCTGCTCGAAGGTCTTGTTCTCGCCCACGTAGCTCGCGATCATTTTCTTCACTTGCCGGCTTTGCAGTAGCACGCCGATGCCGAAATCGTCGACGCCCGCGTTGTTGGACACCAGCGTGAGATTCTTCGCCCCTTTGCGGAGAAGCGCGGCGATCAGATTTTCCGGAATCCCGCACAGGCCGAAGCCGCCCAGCAAAATCGTCGCGCCGTCTTCAATGCGCGAAACGGCGGCGTCCGCGTTGGCCACGCGCTTGTCCATTGCCTCTCCTGGATGATTGCCCGAAACCGAGGCAGCAGTTTACTGCAATTTGTCGGCGATTTTGCAGGCGTTCATTCCCGAAACACCTTGCTAGCCGATTTCATTGCTCCGGCGGCTGACGCCCACGCGAGCCGCGTGTTTCAACCTCTGAACGAGGCTGCCGACGGCGTCCGCAGCCGCCTGCGGCGACGCCGCCTTCTCGATTTCCGCCACCAGTGCGGAGCCGACCACGGCGGCGTCTGCAATGCCGCCCAGGACCGTCACATGCGTTGGCAGCGAGACTCCGAATCCGACGGCGACCGGCAACGAAGTAAATCTCCGAATCCGGCGAACGAGCCCCGGCAATTCTTCCGGCAGGGCCTCGCGTGCGCCGGTCACGCCGGTACGCGAAATCAAGTAGAGGAATCCGCTCGACGCATCTGAGATCGTCGCGAGCCGCGCGTCCGTCGACGTGGGCGCCGCGAGAAAAATCGTGTCGAGTCCCCGCGCGCGCAGGATCGCGCGGTAATCTTGCGATTCTTCCGGCGTCAAATCGGTCGCGAGCACGCCGTCGGCACCCGCCGCTGCCGCGGAATCCGCGAACTTTTCGATGCCCATCTGCAGAATCGGATTGAAGTAGCTGAAAATCACGAGCGGAACCTGCGTGTGCCCACGCAAGCGGCTAACGAGGTCGAGAACGTCCGAGAGAGTTGTGCCGCTACGTAGCGCCCGCTCGCTGGCGCGCTGAATCGTCGGTCCGTCGGCGACGGGATCGCTGAACGGCACGCCGAGCTCGATCACATCCGCTCCGGCGCCCGCCGCCGCGAGCACGATCTTCTCACTCGCCTCGAGCGACGGATCGCCTGCGGTGATGTATGCGACCAGGCCGAGCTCGCCCGCGCCGGAAAGCTCGCGAAATCGCTTGGCGATTCGCCCCGCCGGCTGCGCCGCCGAGGACGATTTGGGGATCGCGGCTTCAGACATAGCGCGAGAGAATTTCCATGTCTTTGTCGCCGCGCCCGGAGAGATTCAGGATCACGAGCTGGTCTTTCTTGATTTGCGGCCCGCGCCGAATCAATTCTGCCAGCGCGTGCGCCGATTCGAGCGCCGGAATGATTCCCTCGATGCGCGCCAGCGTTCGCGCCGCGTCGATCGCTTCGTCGTCGGTCACGGCGGTGTACTCGGCGCGGCCCAGGTCGGCCAGCCACGCGTGTTCGGGGCCGATCGCGGGATAGTCGAGGCCAGCCGACACCGAATGCGTCGTCGAAATCTGGCCGTCGGGCGCTTGCAACACGTAGGTGTACGTTCCTTGCAGCACGCCCGGACGCGCGCCCGAAAATCCGCGCGCCGCGGCCAGCCGCGCCGCGTGCTCGCCCAGTGTTTTCCCGCGCCCGCCCGCTTCGACGCCCACCATCTTCACGCTCGCGTCTCCGAGGAACGCATGAAACAGTCCAATCGAATTCGATCCGCCGCCGACGCACGCGAACAGGCAGTCGGGCAGGCGATTTTCAGCGCGCAGGATTTGCGCGCGCGCCTCTTCGCCGATCACTTTGTGGAAATCGCGCACCATTCCCGGATACGGATGCGCGCCCAGCACCGATCCGAGCAGGTAGTGCGACGTCCGCACGTTCGTCACCCAGTCGCGCATCGCTTCGTTGATCGCGTCTTTCAGGGTGCGGCTGCCGGAATCGACGCCGATCACCTCCGCGCCGAGCAGCCGCATGCGAAAAACATTCAGCCGCTGCCGCTCCATGTCCTCGGTGCCCATGTAGACCGTGCACGCAAGCCCGAGCCGCGCGGCCACCGTCGCGGTTGCGACGCCATGCTGTCCCGCGCCCGTTTCCGCGATCACGCGCTGCTTGCCCATCCGTTTCGCAAGCAGCCCTTGGCCGATGCAGTTGTTGATTTTGTGCGCGCCCGTGTGGAGCAGGTCTTCGCGCTTGATGTAGATGCGCGGGCCGCCCAGTTGTTCCGTCAGGCGCGAAGCGAATTGCAGCGGCGTCGGCCGCCCGGCAAAATTCGTCAGCAAGTCCTGCAGCTCGGCCTCGAACGAGCGATCGGCTCGTGCCGCGGCGTACGCCGCCTCCAGCTCTTCGAGCGGAGCCATCAATGTTTCCGGAACGTAGCGCCCCCCGTACGCGCCGAAGCGCCCTCGAGAATCCGGAACTGCCTGCGCGATCGAACTCATCGTTCTTCCTGCCATATGCGTGATCCATTCACGGCGCGCATCAGCGCCCTTATCTTTCGCTCGCTCTTTTTGCCGGGCGCTGCCTCGACGCCCGTGCAAACGTCAATCGCGTAGGGATGCACGGCGCGGATCGCCTCGCCCACATTCCCAGGCGTCAGCCCTCCCGCAAGAAAAATGGGCACACGGCTTCCCGCTCGCCGTGCGAGCGACCAATCGAACACTTTTCCCGTTCCTCCGCGGCGCCGCCGGTCGAAGCCGTCCAGCAGAATTGCGGCCGCGCCTTTGAACCGCTTGGCTTGCGAGCCGCGAAACGATCTGCTCACGCGCAGCGCCTTGATCACTTCGAACGACCGCGCGAGCCGCGCCACAAGCGCAGGTGATTCGTCACCGTGCAACTGGAGATAATCGAGCCCCACTTCGCGCGCCGTCCGCAGCATCGTCTCTTCAGTTTCGTTCACGAACACTCCCACCGCCGCCACGCCCTTCGGCAGCCGCCGCACGATCCTGCGCGCTTTCGACCGCTCGATGTACCTCGGGCTTCGCCGGTAAAAATTGAAGCCGAGAAAATCGGCGCCTGCCTCGATCGCCCGCCGCGCGTCGGTCCAATTCGTGATGCCGCAGATTTTCACCTTTACTCTTGGCTCTGCCATTCTATGCTGCGCCACCACGCATTCACGCCGCCGTATTTCCCGCGCCGGCGGCGCCGAGAAATTGCCGCAGCGGCTCGGCCGGGTCCGCGCTCTTCATCAGATGCTCGCCGATCAGGAACGCGTCGAACCCCGCCCGCCGCAGCCGGGCCAAATCCTCGTGCGTGCGCAGGCCCGACTCGCTCACCGCTACGCATTCTTCCGGAATGTGCTCGATCAGCGCGAGCGAAGTTTCCAGGCGCACTTGAAACGTCCGCAGGTCGCGATTGTTCACGCCGACAATCCGCGCCCCCGCCTCGAGCACGCGATCCAGCTCCTCGCGCGAGTGAACCTCCACCAGCGGCTCCATCTTCAGCGTTCGACCCAGCTCCATCAATTCGCGCAGCGCCGCATCGGGGAGCACGGCCGCGATCAGCAGGAACGAATCCGCGCCCGCCGCGCGTGCCTCCCAAACCTGCCACGAGTCGACGATGAAATCCTTGCGCAGAATCGGAATCTGCGCCACCCGCCGCACTTCTTTCAGGTCCGCGAGCGAGCCCGAAAAGAAATCCTCTTCGGTCAGCACCGAAAGCGCCGCGGCTCCCGCCTCCTGAAGCGCCGCCGCGAGCACCGCCGGCGCGTATTCCTCGCGAATCACGCCGAGCGACGGCGAAGCCTTCTTCAGCTCCGCGATGATGTTACAGGCGTCGCGCGAAAGCGCTGCGGCAAAATCCCGCACGGGCGGAGCCTTCTTCTCGACCGCGATTTTCAGCGCGACTTCGGGCAGCACGCGCTTGCGATGCGCGATCGAACTGCGCCGCGCGTCGACAATGCGGTCGAGAATCGTCTTCTCGCGTGAGCCAATTTCCATAGGCAGAGGTGCCGGCAATCCGCGCCTGCGGCAGGTGCTCCCCAGGGCCGTCCTGAGGGAGGAATCGCTCGGACTATGCTAGCCGCGCACCCGCGCGGTGTCAATTTCGGGCGCAAAGATGGGCTTTGCCGCACAGGGCGGCGGTCAGTGCGCCAGGAGCGGCTGGGCCAGCCGGATGGGAATGCCGAAATTCGAGCCGCCGAAGCCGCGCAGCACCGCATACGTCACGCCGATCACTTTACCCTGCTCGTTGAAGAGCGGCCCGCCTGAGCCGCCCGAAGTGGTTTGCGCGTCGAAGACAATTTTGTCGGTCGCGACGTCGCCGATGTGTCCCTGCGTGATGAGCGGGCGAATCAGGTTTCGCTGCGCCAGCGCGTCGAGAATCTGCGTGACGTCTCCGTCGCTGTCCACACTGATTTTCTGCACTGTCGCTTCGTCGGCTCGCGCCAGAATTGCCGCGAGCCCGGTTGCGTAGCCCATCAGCACCACCGGCTCGCCCGCCACGGCGGCGCTCTTGCTCGAATCGAGGGCCAGAGGCGTTCGCTTCAGGTCCTGCATGTCGACGCGCATCGTCGCCAGATCCGTCTCCTGCGAGATGTCCTGAACCTCGGCGTGAAACGCGCGCGGGTCTCCCGGAAAATACGCGCGAATCGTCGAAATCTCCGGCTGAAATCCCTGCAGCGTCAGATTGCCGAGCTGCTCGTCCTTCCACCACGGCTGCGCGACGTGATGGTTCGTCACCAGGCGTCCGTCGGGTCCGGCGAGGAATCCCGTTCCGAAAATGTCCACCTTCACTTCCGGCCCGCGGCCTTCGAGCGTGAGAATCGGATTGCCGTCGCTGTCGCGAATCGGCTCGCCCTGCGGATTCAGCCCCGCATAGCGCAGCCGCCGCCCGCTTTCCTTGTCGCGAAACGCCACCGCCACGTGCAACAGGCACACGCTTTTCAGGCCGTCGGCGATCAGCGTCTCCACCGAGCCGCCTTCGTTCTCCACGCGCTTCAGCCGGGCATTCGTTTCCGCCAGCTCCTTTTGCAGCGCGGCGACCTCGGTCGAATCGGCGTTCGCCATCTTTGCCTTCAGGTCCTGGGCGTGCTTCTGCAATTCGTCCTTGCCCATCGGAATGCTGCCGGTGGAGTCCAGGTCGCTCCGGAGTTGCCGCACTTTTGCCATCAGGTTTTGCTGGCTGATCAGGCTGCCGTCGAGTTGCGCGATGATCGCCTTCATGTTTCTGGTTTCGTGCTGAGCGCTTCGCGCGAACAGCAGATAAATGCCCGCCATCGCCGCCGCCGCCGCAAACGCCGCGGCCACGCCGATCTTGAGTGTGCGGTCGAGCGAAAACGCATCGCTCGTCATTTTTTCGGTCACTGCCAGCGCCTCGAACGCCGTGTGCGCGATTTGCTGTCCTTCATTGGCGATGCGCGCCTTTTCGCTCAGGTCTCGCTCGGCTCGCCGGGCGCGTAGTTGCGCGCGCACGCGCGAAATCAGTTCGCCCAAATCGCACGGCCGCGAGATCGCGTCGTCCGCGCCGATATCGAGCGCCGCGCTCCGCTCGGCCGCCGCTGCGCCCACCAGCAGCACGATGCGCACGGCTTCCGTCGCCGCTGACCCGCGAACCGCCGCGATCGTCTCGCGCGTGCCCGGGCCGGTCGCGCGCGTGTCCAGCAACAGGACGTCGCCGCCGGATTGCCGCACCGCTTCGAGCGCTTCGGCGGGTGTGGCGAACGTCGCCGCGTCGTAACCGGCCGCGCGCAACGCCTCCGTCAGGCTGTCGGGCGCGCCGGCATAGCCTTCGACGATGATGATTTTTTCGCGAGGCTGTTCCATCTTGTGCAGTGGCTCCGCTGGCGGCGTTTATGCTAGAAGAAAACCGGCGGACTTCAAAGCTTCGTTTCCTCCGCCCGGGTGGTATACCGGTTAGACGCGGTGCGGCCGCGATGCGACGCAGGATACTTGACGGAGCTCGACGCGGTGGATTCGCTCGAACAATTGAACGCGGAAATCGTTGCGTGCCGCAAGTGCCCGCGCCTTGTCGAGTACCGCGAGCGGGTAGCGCGTGAGAAGCGCCGCGCCTTCCTCGCTTGCGGCTACTGGGGCAAACCAGTTCCGGGCTTTGGCGATCCTCGCGCGCAGTTGCTGATTCTCGGGCTCGCTCCCGCCGCGCACGGAGGCAACCGGACGGGCCGCGTCTTCACCGGTGACCGGTCGGGCGACTTCCTCTACCGCGCGCTCTATCGCGCCGGATTCGCCAATCAGCCGGCATCAACGGACCGCGCCGACGGACTCAAGTTGAAGAACGTTTACATCGTGGCGGCGCTTCGGTGCGCTCCGCCGGCCAATAAGCCGCTGCCTTCCGAACTGTCGAATTGCCGCGCGTATCTCGAACGCGAACTCGAAATCCTCCAGCCGCGGGCGGTTCTCGCGCTCGGCGGCATCGCCATGCGCGCCTATCTCGGGATTCTCAAGACGCAGGGAAGGATTCAGAACCTCGCGCCGTTCCGCTTCGCGCACGGCGCCACCTACCGTTTCGGCGACGGCCTCCCGCGCCTGTTCGCGTCCTATCACCCGAGCCAGCAGAACACGTTCACCGGCAAGCTCACGGGCGCGATGCTGGTCGCCGTCCTGCGCAAGATCGGCCGCTTCCTCGACACTTGAACCCGGGTACTAGTTCTTGACAATGGCCGTTAACTATGTTATATATACGTACCCTCAAAACTAAGAATAATTAATTGTGTGCGTTCGCACTATGAGCGCGATGCCAGGCGTGTGTCTGCACGGACACGTCGGAGGAGAGGAGAGCAGCAAATGAAGATCGACTGTGCTCGTTCCACAAACCGCTCGCCACTGGATGCTTTCGTTCTAATCTACGGTTCGGGGATTAGAAATCGCCGTAACCTGTTGAAAACACAGGGCTGACACCATGTCTAATATACGGTTGGACGGGACGCAGCGGCTGGCAACGGGAAGCCCCTCTCCCCGGGCGTGCCGGAGTCTCAGCTATCTGCGTGCATCTGTCTCCACCGGTGGTTTAGGGTTTCGTCCTTTCATCTCGCCGCAATTTCAATCGGTACACTTTGCAAACGGAAAAGCGCTAACTCACTGAAAATAAAGGGCGAGAAAAATTTCAATCGGTACACTTTTCAGGCCGCGGCGAAGCGCGTCTCTCCGTCCGCCCTTTCCGCTGCATCCCCTATCTCCTTTATTTCCTCTCCGCGTTTGACACTCCCTGGCTCGCTTGCTAGCCTCGCCCTCCGTGGCAGTTCTCCCCTTCGCATGAGCGCCGAACCCGACCGCGAAGCCGTCATAGAGTTCCGCAACGTCGGCTACCGCCTCCCCGGCGGCAGAGACTCCTCCGCGGGCCTTCTCGAGTCGATCAATCTGCGCGTCCATCCCGGCGAAACTCTGGTTCTCCTCGGCCGCAGCGGCGCCGGAAAAACTACCACGCTGAAGCTCATCAACCGGCTGCTTGAGCCCACCGGCGGCCAGGTGCTCGTCGAAGGGAAATCGACGCTCGATTGGGACCCCATCGCCCTCCGGCGCCGCATCGGCTACGTGATTCAGGAAACCGGGCTGTTTCCTCATTACACGGTCGAGCAGAACATCGCGCTCGTGCCGCGGCTCGAGCGTTGGCCTGAAGACGGCATTCGCGCACGCGTCGCGGACCTTCTCGCGCTCATCGGGCTCTCCGAAGATTTTCTGCCGCGCTATCCGCACGAGCTTTCGGGAGGCCAGCGGCAGCGAGTGGGAGTGGCGCGCGCCCTCGCCGTCGATCCGCCCGTTCTTCTGATGGACGAGCCGTTCGGCGCGCTCGATCCGCTGACGCGCAGCGAAGTGAGGCGCGAATTTCAGGCGCTTCAGCGTCAACTGCAAAAGACGATCGTCATCGTCACGCACGACATCAGCGAAGCGCTTCTGCTCGGGACGCGCATTGCCCTCGTTGACTCCGGCAAGCTCGTGGGAACGTTTTCGCCGCAGGAGTTCCTGCGGTCCGGCGAGCCGGTCGCGGCGGCCTATCTCGCGCAGCTTCGCGAACTCGAACGTTCGGGAGATCCGCATGAACCTCGCTGAATTCTTCCTGAAGCACCGCATGGAAATTCTGCAATCGACGGGCGAGCATGTCTGGCTGGTCGGCTTGGCGATGCTCTTCGCCATCGCCATCGGTGTGCCGCTTGGAATCGTCGTCACCCGGCGGCCGTGGCTGTCGAAGCCGATCCTGGGAAGCGCAAACGTCGCCGAGACGATTCCCAGCCTGGCGCTCTTCGGATTCCTGCTCCCGGTTCCCTGGCTTGGTGAGCGCGCCGATCGCCTCGCCATCGTCGCGCTCACGCTCTACGCGCTGCTTCCCATCATTCGCAACACCTCGGCGGGCATTTCGGGAGTCGATCCTGCGGTTCGCGAAGCCGCGCGCGGCATGGGAATGACCGGGCGGCAGATTCTTTGGAAGGTCGAGCTGCCGCTCTCTTTTCCCACGGTGATAGCCGGAGTGCGCGTCGCCACGGTGCTCACGATCGGGATCGCCACCATTGCCGCCGCCGTCGGCGCCGGAGGCCTTGGCGAATTCATCTTTCGCGGGCTGGCGATGGTCAACGACCAGTTGATTCTGGCCGGCGCGATTCCCGCCGCGATTTTGGCGCTTGGCGCCGATTTCATCCTGGGCGTGCTCGAGAGGCGTCTTCGGCCCGCAGGATTGGCGTCACGGTAATCGAGGATGCGCCGCGCCGGGATCCTGGTCTTCGTTTTCGCGCTGCTGTGCGGCTGCGGAGCGCGGCGGCGCGATACGATTGTCGTCGGCTCGAAGAATTTCTCCGAACAGGCCCTTCTCGGAGAGATTCTCGCGCAGCACATAGAATCGCGCACGCATCTGCCTGTAACTCGCCGCTTCTATCTCGCGGGATCCTACATCTGCCAGCAGGCGCTGCTCTCGGACCGAATCGACATGTACGTCGAGTACACCGGCACGGCCCTGACGGCCATTCTGCACGACCCGATCGAAGCGAATCCATCGGCGGTTTTCGACCGCGTCCAGCGTGAGTACAAACAGCGGTTCGGCTTTGACGTGATGCCGTCGCTTGGATTCAACAATACGTTCGCGCTGGTGATTCGCGGCGAGGATGCGCGGCGGCTGAACTTGAGAACGATCAGCGACGCCGCCCGGTACACTCCGCAGTGGCGCGCGGGATTCGGCTACGAGTTCATGGAGCGGCCGGACGGCTACAGCGGCCTTGCGCGCGTGTACGGCCTGCGATTCACGGCGCCGCCGCGAAGTCTCGATCTCGGATTGCTCTATCGCGCGCTGCTCGATCGCCAGGTCGACATTGTCGCGGGAAACTCCACCGACGGCCTTCTTGCCGCGCGGGACCTGGCAGTTCTCGAAGACGACAAACATTATTTCCCACCGTATGACGCTGTGCCGGTGGTGCGCGGCGATATGCTGGCGCGGCATCCCGAAGTGCGCGCGGCGATTGCGGCACTCGCGGGAAAGATCTCCGACGCGGAGATGCGCAAGATGAACTTCGCGGTCGACGGCGAGCGCCGCGACGCAGCGGATGTGGCCCGCGAATTCCTGCACGCGAAAGGGCTCGATTGATTATGGCGCGGAGATGTTCGCGAACCGCTTCAACGGGTGTTGCCCGCGGAAGCGGAAGGCGCTGCGGCTGCGTCGTCGTGGAACGAAATGTCGCTCTTCATGTCCGCGAACGGCTTGTGGTCCAGTTCGGCATACGGATAGACGAAATAATTCAGCGGGCCGCCATCCTGCGCCGGATTGAAGGTGATATCGCGTCCCAGCGAGAACATCACCCGGTTCTCATCGGTCGCGCCGAAGAAGTAGTCGATTTTCGATTTGTTCTTCCAGGCTTCCGAGGCGTCGATCGGCACCCAGCCGATCCCCTGGACGTAAAATTCCGCCCAGCAGTGATAGCTGGCGATGGCGCCTTCGTGCGCGCTGGCCGGCAACGGAAAGCCAATCTCGAATCGCGCCGGGATTCCCGCGGCGCGAGCCATGGCGATAAACAGGGAATGAAAATCGGTGCAATTGCCGTGTTTGGCGGTGCACGCCCAGATCGCGTCGCCGTGGCCCCAGCCCGTGCCGTCGTGGTCGTAGTGCATCGTCGCAATCACATAGTCGTAGATCTTGCGCGCCTTATCGATGGGCAGCGTGGCGTACTTCGTCTGCTCCTGGGAGAGTTCCGCGATGGTGCCGTCGATCGGAACCAGGCGGTCAGGCTGAAGAAAGCGGGCTGTGGCGACGACCGGATGCATGGGCATGTCCCGCACGGTCGAGAGGGGGACTCGATGTTCGAGCCGTTTCACGTGGAACGTCACCTGCACATCGAAGGGGGTCTTCGCGTGAGCCGCGTCGACGGCGAGATAGGCGTAGCGGTCGTTGTACTCGGATTCGCGCCGAATTTCGTAAGTCACCGGGCTCTCGATGTGCACCGGCGAAACCTGTTGATAGAGATCCTCATAGGGCAATGGAATCCATACCCTCAGCTCGTGGCCGCCCGCCGGCAGCGACGGAACGTGGACCACATACTTGAATTCGAGGCTGCGCGACGGGACGGACGGTTCATCAGGCCGCGCCGCGTGGGAAATCAGACTGAAAGAAGCGGAAAGCGCAACTGCCGCGACGAAGGCACAAACGATAGAAGAGCGCTTCACCAGGAGAGCCTCCCTTTCGGCCGGCCGCCAGAGGAATCGATATCCTGCCATGAACATGAGATGAAGCCAAGTGAGGTTCGGAGTTGGATTCCGTCGTGGGAACGGCAGCGTAGGGGCGGACTAGTGCTTCACCGTTTTCATTTTGTCGAGCTCCTCCGAAAGCTCCTCTTTTGCAAGGAGGCCCTTGCGGAGAAGGACTCGCACCACAGCTTCGAGGGCTTCCGCCGTCGTGGGCGCGTGGTGCTTTTGCGGCGCGGAGTTCGTCACAGGGGAAGGACGTGAGACTGACGGCAGAAGAGGTGCAAGTGGAGGCTCAGCTTGAGGCTGCGCCGTGGCCTGCAAACTGGCCCGGAGAGCGCCGGGCGAGCCGGAAGCGGGAGGAGCGAGCCTGCGGAGCTTGTCGAAATCGCTCGAGCCCATGCTGGTGAACGCGACTCCCATCCCGAGCCCCGTCTGTGATGAGCGCACGTTGCCGGACGCGCGGAGCGTCGTATCGTCGGTAGTCAGTTTCAATTCGATCACGGTGTCGACCGGTAGCGGGGTCAGCATCTCGACAAAGCATCCACCGAGCGAGATGTCCGTAACTCTTCCCGGCAGTTCTATCGTGGAACCGGGGATCGACACTTCCGCTTCGATCCTACACGAACGCCGCGGGAACAAGCGGCGCTCGGCTCCATTCCATGCGTTCGGCGCGGCACCCTCGGGCCCGGGCGGCTGGCCGCCTTCGTTGTAGGTGTCGGGTTCCGGAGGTTTGGCCGGCACGTCCCAGATGTACTTGCGCTCGAGGCAATGCACGCCGACTCTTCCCGCTCTCGCGGATCCAGTGACACCGACCCATTGAACGCGGTACCACGCCTTTTGATCCTTGTATTCGATCTCGATATTTTTCCCCGGCTCGACTAAGCCATTCAGCCCCTTCAAGGACGCGCCGGACGTACTGATGTCATGCGTCTGCGCGGAAACGGCAAACGGGCTGCCCCGCGAATCAAAGCCGCGGACAAGAACGGGAAAGGTAATGGCGATGCGCGGTTCGTGCCGGCGTCCCACCGAACCTCCACAACTCGCCTAGCCTTGCGCAACCGCCTGACTCAGAGAGGTACCTGTAGGGTAGAGTGCGTTTCAGAGCGGGTCAAGAAGAGAACCACGATTCCTGTCACCAGAGTGACAATCGCCGGAGCTACGGCCGTTTTCGAGCGGTTGTTACTCGCTTTCCTGAAGCGTCTTAATGTGGGCTTCGAGGGCCGCGCAGTACTGATGTTGTGCCTCGAGTTCGGCCTGCAGCTTCTTCACCAGCAATTCGAGCCGATGAACTTCATTCCGCAGCTTGTGCGTCTCGGCGGACGGCGCTGCGTGCGGCCTCTGCGGGGGCGCAGGTGAGGCCGCCCATGGCGCGGGTGCGCTCGCTGTACGCGGGGGCGCGACCGCAACCGGACTCGACGCCGCCGGGCGTTGGGACGGAGCGGGCCCACCGCCAAACAGACTGCTCAGCGCATTAGGCGCGGGTACCGAAGCGGACGGCGAATCCGGCTCCAGATCATCGCTTTTCGTCATTTCGAGAGAATGCGGATTCAGCAATTTCTTTACGCGAACGATCAGTTCCTGCGGCTGGAAAGGCTTGCGAATTAGCTCATCCGCCTTCACCGCCATGGCTCGCTCGGCCACGGTCCGGTTCACGACGCCCGACATGAGAATCACGGGAACTTTGCCGAACTCCTCGTGCCGCTTCACGAATTCGCAAACCTCGTACCCGTCTTTGTCCGGCATGATCACGTCCGTGATGACGGCGTCCGGCGGCGTTTCCAGAAACTGTGCGAGCGCGGCAGCGGCATCCGCGCACGTAATCACCTGGATGCTCTCCTTGCGGAAAGCGATCTTGATGACTTCGCGCATGGTGGCGCTGTCATCGATGAAGTACACGGTGGGCGTCCGGCCAGGCGCCGGAATTTGGGTGTCGCTCATGACGACTCCTCTACACTGTCGCGTTGGTCTTCGTCGAATTCCCGCATGGCGTCCAGCAGCAGGTCCGTTGCGGAGCGCAAGACGGTACGCTGCGCCGCAGTGGCGCCGTAAACGAATTTGTAAACTCCCTTGTCGGCGCCATGGCACGTCTTGACGACTTGCGTCACGGCTTCATCGCCGAAGAAGGAGCCGCATTCCGCATGAACAATTTCGCCGCCCTCGAAGAAAATGATGCCATCCGCGTCGGACGCGTTGATGTGCAGCGCGCCCGTTTGCCGCGCCTGCTGCAACATCTGAATCACGCCCGGAAGATCGAGGTGTGAAAGACTGCCGCTGAGATCCGTCTCGGCGGTCGAAAGCATTTGAGTCGGCTGAAAGCCTTCCTGCCGGCTGACGAGAAAACTTCGGATGTGCGCCGCGACGTCGGAAGGCGAGCGGCGGCGGTCGACAAAATCGTCGCAGCCGGCGCGATAGGCTTCGAGCAGCGCCTGATCGCCGCCGCTTCCGATCGCAATCAGGGGGATGTTCGCCGTCTTGGGATCGGCCCGCAGAATCGGAGCAATCTCGAGCGCGCCCATTTCTCGCAGATTCGTGGCGCACAAAATCGCGGTCGGAGTGTTCCATTCGACCATCGTCAGCGCGTACGCTGCTTGTGTGCTGGGCACCACGTCGAAGCCCTGCTGCTTAAGCGCATCGCCCAGGCGCTTCGCGAAGTAGACGTTGCTGTCGATCAGCAGAATGCGCGGGAGATTCGTGACGCCGGTCATGCTCGGGTCTCCGAATCGCCGGCGCGCGTTGATTCCGTGGATTGCGACGTCACCAGCGCTTCAAAATCGAGAACATCGAGCGTCTCATTCTCGACTTGCAGCGTACCGGCGACGTACTTCGGATGCGACGGCGCGGCTGGTTGCATCTGGCCGGTGGCGAGTTCGCATTCTCCATCGACGGGAATGGCGCTGAACTCGCTCGTTTTGCCGAATTCACGCCGGGCGATGAGGTAAAAACGGTGCGCAGGGATTCGTTTCCCCGTGAGCACGATGCTGGCGTCATACACGGGCACGATGTGCGCGCGGCGAACGATCACGCCGGATACCAATGGAGCCGTGTGCGGAAACGTGTGCAATCGAACCGGAGGCGCCAGTTCCGTGACGATGTCCGCGGGCAGCGCAAATCGCCGTTCGCCCACCTGAAGCAGGACGAATGACCGGGACGCCGTGTTTTCGGCCGGGGTCACGATTGAGCGGCTCCTTCGAGCTGCTGTTGCGATTCGAGCGCGCGCACGATGCGATCGAGCCGCGCAAACTCGTCGCGCGTCAGGAACCCGGCGGGATGGATCACCGGAATGATCTGATCGTTCAGATACGCGAGCCCGCGATACCAGGCGCGCTCTTCGCCGATGAAAGCGCGCGGCAGCGCGTACACCGCCGGTATCTCCGCCATGCGCTCGATGGCATCGACCAGCACCGCCGTCCGAAATTGGCGCAGAATCAGCGCCAGGGTCGGCCGCGTAACGGGCAGGTGAAAGTGCGCACAGCCGCTTACGACGTAATAGGTCCGGTGCGCTCGCTCGATCGTGTGCCGCACCTTTGCCACTTCCGACTGCTCGAGTTCACTGGCCGCGCCCGCCAGGCTGTCCGTGCTGCGAATTTCCTGCACGGACTCCGCGGCGATGGCAAACGTGCGATGGGCGATCGAGAACAGAATCACCTGTTCCGAGTGCCGGCCGTGCTGCAGCTTCGCCGAATCGTGCGTTGCAAACTTCATCGCGCACCCACCGGCGCCAGGCGGCACAGTCTCACGACGCGCTTTTCGATCGCGGCAGCCACATCATCGAGCGGAAGAACCTCCGCCACGGAACCCGTTTTGATCGCCTCGGCCGGCATTCCGAAGATCACCGAGCTTGCTTCGTCTTGCGCGAGAACGTGCCCGCCTGCCGCCTTCACCGCTTTCGCGCCCTTGGCGGCGTCGTTGCCCATCCCGGTAAGCACGACTCCGACGGCAAGCGAGCGCGCATAGGCCGCGATCGTTTCGAATGCGACGTCGGCGCAGGGGCGATAGCCCTCGATGCGCGGGCCCGCGTCCAGGTTGATTTTTCCGGTCGAGGAGAGACGCAAATGGTGAGAGCCGGGACACAGATAGATTGCGCCTGGCTGAACCGCTTCGTTGTGCTCCGCTTCCTTTACGGGCAGCTGAGAAACTTCGGCGAGTTGAACCGCAAATTGCTTCGTGAACGTCGCCGGCATATGCAAAATCAAGAACAAGGCCGCCGGAAGCTCCTTTGGCAGCGCCGCAATCACGCGCGTCACGGCCGCCGGGCCGCCCGTGGAAGCCGCGATCGCGACAAGGGGGAACTTGCCGCCGTTCTGCGCGGCGAACGCTGCGCCGTTGACGGATGCAGATCCGCCGGTTGCGTGAGCGCTCGAAGCGTCGGGCTTCGAACGCGTCGCGGTCCGCACGACGCGGACTTTCGCCGCGAGTTTCAGCTTTCGCGTCAGCTCTTCGCGCACATTCCGCATATCGAGGTCGACGCCGCTCGAAGGCTTGGGAACGAAATCGATGGCGCCGAGCTCGAGCGCGCGCAGCGTGCTGGCTGCTCCTTCGCGCGACTCGGAGCTGACGACCACGATCGGCCGCGGATGCTGCGACATGATGAGCTCGGTGGCTTGCAGCCCGTCGACGTGAGGCATGTTGATGTCCATCGTGATCACGTCGGGTCGCAGCGATTCGGCGAGCGTGACCGCATCGCGGCCGTCCCGGGCCTGGCCCGCCACTTCGAGCTGCGGATCGGAGTTGATGATCTCCTGCAAAACCTTGCACATGAAGGCGGAGTCATCGACCACGAGCACGCGGATTTTCTTATCGGCGCTCTTCATATCAACTCAGCTTTGCTGCAGCGGCACGCGATCCGCCGTGTGCATGCGATTCCGGGCCGCGTCCGGCCCGATCAGGCTTTCGACGATCGACGTCAACTGATCTTCCTGCACAGGCTTTGTCAGGAAGCCGGACGCGCCTTCCTTGAGCGCGCGATCGCGATGCTTTGCGCCCGCGCGCGACGTCACCACCAGGACCGGGATGCGGCGCGTGACTGGGTTCTGGCGCAGATGAGCCATCAGCTCGTAGCCGTTCATGCGCGGCATTTCGAGGTCGGTGATCACGAGATGGCATCCCACCTGCGCGACGATCTCAGACGCTTCGAGCCCGTCGGACGCGAGCTTCACGCGGTAGCCGGCCTTTTCGAGCATCCTTCCGACGAATTTGCGCACGCTGATGGAATCGTCTGCGACCACGACGACACGATCGTTCTCGACCGGGTCGACCGCTTCGGACGGAATGCTGCCGGCCGCCACCGCCTCCGCTCCCGGCGCGAACACACGGGCCGCGGGCGAGGAGGCGGGAAGCGCATGTCGTTCCGCAGTGTCCGCGGAGATGAGGCGATTCAGGTCGATCAGCAAGATCAGGCTGCCATCGGAGGAGATCGTCGTTCCGGGGAACAATTTCACGCGGCGCAGGTAATCGCCGAGATTCTTGATGACGATTTCGTCTTTGCCGAGGACTTCCTCGACCACCAGGCCCACCTGCTTTCCCGCCACTTTCACGATGACCATGTGGAAGTAACCGTTCAGCGGCTCGAGCGGAGGCAGGGCCAGCTGAAGATCCAGGCGGACGACTTCCGTGATCACGTCGCGCACGCGCGTGAGCAGTTTGCCGCCGACGTCTTCAATTTCATCGGGGCGCAGGCGGCGAATTTCCTCGACCACCGCCAGCGGCAACGCGTAGACGGACGTGCCGCAGCGCACAAAGAGCGCCTGGGAAATGATCAGCGTCAGCGGCACCTTGACCGTGAAACACGCGCCCTGGCCCGTTTCAGAGCGCACTTCGACTTCGCCGTTCAGGGCGTGCACGTTGGCGCGGACGACATCGAGTCCGACGCCGCGGCCAGCCAGTTCCGAGGTGGAGGACGCGGTCGAGAATCCCGGACGGAACAGGAACTCGCGCAATTCGCGCTCGCTCAATTCCGACGCGACAGCGGGCGACAGCGCTCCAGACTCGGCGACTCCCTGGCGGACGCGCTCGTAATCGATCCCGCGGCCATCGTCTTCCACTTCGATGAAGATGTGGTTGCCGCGATGATAGGCGCGCACCGTAACGCGGCCTTTTTCAGGCTTTCCCCCAAGCGCCCGACGGTCGCCGGTCTCAATGCCGTGCGCAACGGCGTTGCGAACGAGATGAATCAAAGGATCGGAAATGTGCTGGATGATGTTGTTGTCCAGTTCGGTTTCGGCGCCTTCGAGGACGAGCTCCACCGGTTTGCCGGCGGCCTTCGCGGCGTCGCGCACGGTTCGAGAGAGGCGCGTGTAAAGATTGCCGATCGGCACCATGCGAGCGGCGGTGATCTCGTCCTGGAGGTTGTGCGCGAGCTTCGTGAAGTCGTCGATATCCGAATCGACGCGGCCCATGAACGATTCGAGCTGAGTGAGAACTTCGGTGACGTCGGCCGAGATTTCCGTGAGCGAGCGGGACAGAATGTTGAAGTCGTCGTAACGGTCCATTTCGAGTTCGCTGAACTCGAGCAGATCGTTCGACATGATTCGCGACGCAGAGGCGAAGCTTCCGCGCAGCGTGTCCTTCTGCGGCGGCTGGCTGCCGGGCACAAGCGAGCTGCTGATGCGATTGAACTCGTGCTTTTCCTGGAACTCGGAGATTTTCCCGGAGAGGCGGCCCTTCGAGAAATTCAGGACTTCAACGAGCTTCGAGAGTTCGGTGAGGCGCCCCAACATGCGGGTACGATTGATCACGAGCTCGCCAACGGCGTTCATCATCCGGTCGAGCCGTTCGAGCGAAATGCGCACCGATTTAGCCTGGGGCAAAGACTGAGCGGCGGCCGAGTGTTGCACCTGTGCGGACGCAGTCCCTTCGGGCTGTGCCGGTTCGGCGGAGGCGGAGGGAGCGTCCTCGCGCGGTGCCGCTTCGGAGACCTCGGGCGTGAGTTCCACGATGCGCCGGAGCAGAGGATCAACGGTCGCTGCCATCTCGGCGTCGCTTGTCCACTGCCGGTGGAGAGATTTCTTGAGAACGTCAACCGCTTCGAGGCAAACGTCGACGATTTCCTTGTTAGGCTGAAGCACGCCTTCGCGAAGGCAGCCGACGAGGTCCTCAACGCGGTGCGCGATCGCGGAAATCCGGTGCAAGCCGACTTGCGCCGCCGAGCCCTTCACCGTGTGCATCGAGCGGAACAGGCGATGCACGTCCTCCGGATTCGGTTTCGCTTCGAGGGCCAGCAGGCATTCCGTCACGGCCTGGAGGTGATCCTCCGCCTCGGGGATGAAGAATTCGAGGACTTCGTCCGGCACTTCGCCATCGGGCGGCAAGGTCGCCGTGTACGAAGGCGCAGGTGGGTAGCTCGGAACGGATTCGGCGGCGGCAATTTCAGGAGCTTGTTCATTGTCCGGAGCATCCGGGGGCGGCGGCGCTGGGAACGCGAAGGCGTAGCGCTGCTTGAATGTTCCGATGTCGTCTACCGTTTCCCGCCCGGTCGAACTGATCTGCAGCAAGTCGAACTCGAGAACGGAAATCGCGTCGGAAATGAATTCGGTGAGCGGCCCGTGCATGTCCGGAGTCAGAGCCGCGTTCATGGCGTAGTGGAAGACGTGCGCCATCTTCGCGGCGACTTCCGAAAACTGGGGGAAGCCGTAGCTGGCGGACGTGCCCGCCAGCGTATGCGCGGCGATGTAAAGCTTCTCGAGATCTTCCGGCTTGGTCTGAGGCTCCTGCAGCAGGCCGGAGTACTCCCGCAGGTACTGGAGGTTCTCGGAAGCCTCCTGCAGGAACAGCTCAACCGATTCCTGGTTCGGCCCGCTCACAGCCTTCCCTCCACGAGCACAGGCGCCTGGCGAGTTCCGCCAGCGGCCGGCTTCCGGTACAGGCGGCAATCACCCAGAACGACAGGCTCGAATTTCACCGGCACGTTCGTCAGCGTCTCTGCATGACCCAGCGAAAAGTATCCGCCCGGCTCCAGCGCGTCGTAAAAGCGGCGCAGGATGGCCAGCCGGCGTTCTTCCGAGAAATACATCAGAACGTTCATGCAAAAGATGCAATCGAACTTTCCGACGTATACCGGCTCGACCAAATTCATCTGCGCGAACGAAACCATGCGCCGGATGCGCGGCTTCACCGTAAAGCCGTGCTTCGTGGCGGTGAAATAGGTCTCCACCTGCCGCAGCAGCACGTCCTGCAAGCTGCGCCGGGAATAGGCGCCGCGTTCCGCGTGACGCAGCGCGCGGCGGCTGATGTCCGTCGCGAGAATCTCGATTTCCCAAGCCTCCGCAAACTTCAGCGAATCACAAAGCGTGATTGCAATGGAGTAGGGCTCCTCTCCTGTCGAGCAGCCCGCACTCCATATCCGCAGCGTTCGCGGACTTTCCCAAAACTTTCTCTCCTGCACTTCGGGCAGGATCTTTTTCTCGAGCGCCTCGTAAACGCCCGGATAGCGGAAAAACGAAGTCTCCTGCGTCAAGAGCCGCTCCAGCAGCGCTTCGTACTCGATGCTGGAACCCTGAACGTGCGAGAGCAGGTCGCTTCCGCCGGACCAGCTTTTCTCGTCGACGTACTCGCGGACGCGCGTCGAGAAAAAACGCTCGCGCGAAGCATCGAACAAAATTGCCGAGCGCTGCTCGATCAAAGTCCGGAGATCGTCGAGCTCGGACTCGGTGAGCTTCGCGTTGGTTACCGAATGTTGTTTCATGGCCGGCACGCTTCAGCGCGCACGCCTTCACGCCGCAGCGAAAGGTGGCGTTACCGGTGAGCGCCCACGGGCACCGAGGGACGCGGTTCCTCCGCAGGCTCGGCAGCGGGACGCCCGGATTGCGACCGGAATTGCGCGAGCGCCTCGTTGAGTTGCTCCGAGAGCTTCACCATGTTTCCTACGGTCGACGCCGTTTGCCGCGCGCCCTGCGTCGTTTGCCGCGTAATCCCGGAGATGATTTGCATCGCGTTCGCCACGCCCTCCGTGCCGCGCACCTGCTGTTTCGAGGCGAGCGAAATCTCCTGGACCAACTCGGCGGACTGGCGGACGACGCTCGAGATCGCTTCCAGTGCTTTTCCGGCCTGGTCGGCAAGGCCGGCTCCGACTTCCACTTCGCGCGTGCCTTCCTCCATGACGACCACCGCTTCGTTCGTCTCGGCCTGAATGGCCTTGATCAGAGCCGCAATGTCTTTCGTTGCGCTGCGTGAGTGTTCGGCCAGCTTGCGGACTTCGTCGGCGACGACCGCAAAACCGCGGCCCGCTTCGCCGGCGCGCGCGGCCTCGATGGCGGCGTTGAGAGCGAGCAAGTTCGTCTGTTCGGTGATGTCGTTGATGACGTTGATGATTTCCGAAATTTCGAGTGAGCGATCGCCGAGGGACTTGATCTTCTTGGCGGTCGCCTGCACCGAAGCGCGGATGCGCTGCATTCCCTCGAGCGTATCGCGCACGGCGCGGTTGCCCGATTCGGCGGCGTCGAGGGCCCGGCGAGCGGCTTCGGCGCTTGCCTCAGCGTTGTTCGACACCTGCTTCATCGATACCGTGAGTTCTTCGACGGCCGACGACGTGTTCGTGATTTCCTGGTCCTGTTGCGTGGCGCCGGCGGTCATTTCGTCGGCGGCCTCGAGAATCTGGTTGGCGCTGCCGCTGACGTCGATCGCGGCTTTGCGGACACGCTCGAGAACTTTCGTGAAGTTGTCGAGCATGAAGTTCACGGAGTCGACGACGTTGCCCAGCGCGTCGTTCGTCACCTTGCCGCGAATGGTCAGGTCGCCGCGAGCCACCTGGTTGATCGTGTTCAGCAGGTCGGTGATGCTGCGTTGCAAGGAATCCTGGGCCTGCTGGTTCGTCACGGCGTGCGCCACTTTGGCCGCGCTGCGATTGAAATTCTCCGCGATGAAAGCGAAGTCGTCGTCGCCCTGGATGTCGGCGCGAGCCCGCGCGTCTCCGGCAACGAGCCGCTCGGAAAACTTGGCGAGCTCATCGACCGGCTTCAGCACGCGCTTGCTCATGACCATAATGATCGAGAGCGCGCCCAGGACCGCGAGGGCGACCGCTCCGAGCAGTGCTCCATTCGCGCCTCCGGGCATGGATGTTGCTTCGGTAGCGTGCTGGCCGGCGTAATAGCCGAGTCCCAGGACGCCGAACAGGGCTGTGGCGATCCAAAAGACCAGCAGCCAGATGGTCGAACTCAAACGAGATTTCATGACTTCCTCCCAAAAGCGCGCACGCCCGCCTGCCGCTGAGCGGTCTTCGCGAACTGCGGAATCGCATGGCCCAAAGAATTTCGGACGTCACAACCCAGAGTCATCATTGCTCCAGCTTTCAAATTACGGGCACCGGGAAAACGTCGGTCAGGCGCCGAAGGTCGACGACAAGTGCCAGCCGGTCCTCATGGCGCAACATTCCGCGGCAATGCGGTACCTCGTTCGGAGCCTGGTCGAGCAAGGCGTCCTCGGTCGCGGAGTACGTGCCAATCACCTCGTCCGCCGCGATGCCAAGCCGCAGATCCTCTCGATGGGCGTCCCCTTTCAGGGCCGCCACAACCACGTGCTTCGGCAGCAACCCCGGACGCCTGCCTTCTGTGAACGCGATATCCACGAGCGGCACGATGGTCCCGCGCAGATTGAAAATTCCCATCAGGAACGCCGGCGCCAGTGGAATTCGCGTCACAATCGGCCAATCCACGACTTCTTCGACTTCCAGAACCGACAGGCAAAACCGCTCGCGGCCCGCGCGAAACACGCAGTACTGCCGTTCCGGGCGGCGCTCCTCGGCGAAAATCTCGCCTTCGATGAATTCGCCGCCGTCGTCGAAACCAACCGGCAACGCCGCGTTGTCGTGCGCGTCCGCCATCAGGCAAACCTTTTCACGGCGCTGATCAGCTCATCGGGCGTGAACGGCTTCGTGACGTAGCCATTCGCTCCCTGCTGCTCACCCCAATAGCGGTCGCTCAGCGCGGTTTTCGACGTCACCAGAATCACGGGAATCTTCGAATACGGCTCCTGGCTCTTCAGTTCGCGGCACGCCTGAAAACCGTTGCGCTGCGGCATCACGACATCGAGCAGAATCACGTTGGGCCGCTCTTCTTCGATGGCCTCTTCGATCCGCGTCGGGTCAGAGATGCCGACCGAATGAAAGCCTCCCTGCTGCAACATCGACTGCATCAGTTTCACTTCCGCTTGTGAATCGTCCACCACCAAAACCTTCTTCACCACAGTCGTCCCTCCTCGACAGAGATATCCCCTTGAAGACGATTGCAACTCCGCAGCCACCCGGCGAACGCCTTTCGCGTTTTGCGACCCTCGCGCGAACTCCTTGTGGCTGTGCAACTTACGCCCTAGGCAGTTGGCGTTCAGTGCTGGCCAAGAAGTCTTGGGACGGTTCCCTCCGTCTCACCTTGAGATTCTTTCTCACTCGCCCTGACTTCGCTCGCCAGCGATGAGAACCGTTGCATGATCTCGTTGAGGCGCAACGCCATCGTGTGAATTGCTTGAACCTGCTCCCGCGAGTCGCCGGAGATTCGCGCTGGCTCGAGCAAAAGCAAATCGGCATTGCCGACCACGGACGTCAGGGCATTGTTCACGCTCGGGCGCACTTCGAGCATGTAGCGGCCGAGCGTCGCGTAACGCTGGGATTCGAGCGCCTGGCGTTCGGCGCGCTGGGCGCGACTGACGGCCTCGACGCGCCGAAGCGCTTCGCTCGAGACGGTGATCAGATTTCGAGTCCATCCGTCGTGCCGCGGGATGATCAGGAGCTGCGGACAGTCGGCGCGGAGAAGAGCAGCCTCCTTTTCGTCGCCGCTCACGTAGAGCACTGCCGTCGTGGGCGAGAAACCCAGAGCCAAAAAAATCTCAGAAGGCTTGAGGTGGTGAACCGGGCCGACGATCACAAGTCCGTATCCATCCGCGCCGGAGGGATACCACACGTCGCTGGTCGCCAGCGTAATTTCCGGGAGGTGTTTCTCCGCCTGCCAACCCGCGGCAACAGTGCGCGCAAATTCCGTGTCGTCCGAAATGATGAGGACGCTGGCTTGGCTCAACGGCGCGTTCCCTTCCTCGATCAGGGCTGGAGCTTTTCCGCTTCCTCGATGACAGAAAGCAGACGCTTGGTGCTGATCCCGAGATTGACGGCGGCTTCGGTGTTCTTTGCGCGCTTGGCCTGCTCGACTCGCCCCTGGAAGTACGAGACCTCGCTTCGCGCGAGAACGAGCGCCGAGGCGAGCGCGGTCGCCTCCCCGGAGCGCTTCCTTTGATCCATGGCGACGGAAAGTAATGCGCGCGCGACCACGGCCCGGCGCAGATCTTCCGATTCTTGGCCGCCTTCCGCGACGAACGCCGCGACCTCCCATGACGAGAGCAGAACCTTCGTATCCTGCAGCACGACGGTCGACATCGAGCGCCCGCGAGATGGCGGAGCTGCGATCAGCTGCTCCCAGATTGCTTCGAGGCACTTCTCGGCTTCGGCCGCTGCGGTTGGCAATGCCGGGACGTCCGCTGCTGGCGCTGCGAGTGCGTGCAAGCTTGAGGCCGGCGCGGGTGCGACAGCATCGTGCTTCACAGGCGTCGCCGCAGCCGGTGTCGGCGAAACCTGTTCCTCCACAGCAGGTGCCGCGGGAACGGCCTCCGGCGCCGAATCATGCTTTTGCGTTTCGGGCGCCGCGGGTGCGGTCTCCACAGCCGCAAAAAATTCCTCTGGTTGAGCGCCTGACCGAACGCGGCCGAGGCCCTCTTCGAGGTCTGTGCGCAAGGCGAGCAGTTGTTCAAACGCCCGCGAAACCGAGCTTTCCGTGTAATCTTTCTGAAACGGCTGTCGCCAGTTCTCGCAGAAAAACCGCAGCTGCGTCGTGCTCTCCGCGGCAGAGAAGCCGGCGCGCCGGCAATCGACTGTCTTCACTCCGCTCGCATCGAGTGCCTCGACGGCTTGACGCACGGCACTCAGGTCCGCATGCAGCAGGTGGATGAACGCGCGTCGCAGAAGAAAATTGAACCGGCAGAAGGCCACCAGCGCCGCGGGATCGTAGAACATGCAGCCGGCGGCATCTTTCAGCAGACGGCCCTGCTCAAGCAACCCGGCCTCGAGCATGTCGCGCAAGCTATGGCACTGCGTGACTTTCTCGAGAATCTGGTCGAGCGGCTGGCACCACTCAAGCGGCGTAGGATCCGCTTGCGCCAACACGGGCCGCAGAACGTCCGCAACGTCTTCCAGCCTGATTTCGCTCCGATAGAGGTCCTCGGGTGCGCACAGCGCGAAATATTGCACGAGGAGCAGATCGATCTTGTCGCGATCCACCGTTGTCTTGTCCGGCTTTCGCAACTGGCGGTGAATGAATGCGCGGAGCGTCTCCTCGCTCGCATTGAGGGTTTCGGGCGGAAGCTGCCGAACCTGATAAGCGCGCACGTTCTCGTCGACGGAGTCCATCCACGCCAAATCCCGGTCGAACACGTCGCGGGTAGGCCGCAGCGGCGGCAGTTCTCCGGTGGGGTGCGGCGGCGGCGCAAAGCCGAACTGGTTTGCGAGTGCCGCATACAACGGGTAGGCGAGCCGCGCTTCATTCCACTGAGCTGCGAATTCGGCTCCGCTCGAAGCCGCGGCATTTTTCCCGCCTGCGGCGGGGTTCATTGTCGTAACAGGATTTTTCGGGCTCATAGTTTGATGATCCAGTGTTCCACCTGACCGATGAACCGCGCCCCGACAGCCTTCTTGCCGTCGTGGTAGCGGACGGCGACCACCTTGGCGCGCGCGTCGAGCGAACCATCCGAGTTGACGACGCGCACACGATCCTCGAACTCAAGCGGCAGCGTCGAAGCGAACAGAATTTCATGCGCTGTCCCGAACTCGATGATCGTGTTCTCCTGCAGACGCCGTCCCGCGCGGGTTGTCATCACGCGCACCGGAAGGCGCACGGGTGAGGCGCTCGGGAAAAGCTGCGCCAGCTTCTCGACACATGTTTGACCGGTTGCGGCCGAAGCAACTTCAACTTGGTGTGCCACGAGACCCTCGGGCGCCCGGCTGCTTTACGCAAACGATGCGAATTTTCTCGCAAGTCGGCCAGGCGCAAATGGACCGATACGAATGCCCGCGAGATGGATTGCAAGAGGACGGCCAAAGGTTTTCAGGGGCGCCGGACGCTAAGTGATACATTCAGTTGGATTTACACGAGGCGAAGTCTCGGGCCTGGCGCAGCAACGTCTCAGGCTGACACAAACAGTCTCACAGGCGCTTAGGAACAGCGACGAGAAGGCTCCAGCTCTGAGACAGTCAGGCGGCGCAAGCAGGTTTCGGCTATTCGTGCACGCTTTCGACGAGTTGCCTGTGCGAGGTGCGCAGCGGAATGTTGTAGCGCTTCAGTTTCCGATAGAGGGTCGCGCGACTGATTCCCAGCATTCTTCCCGCAAGCGCTTTGTCGCCGCCGGCCTGCTCGAAGACGCGAAGGATCGTCATGCGCTCGAGGTCGGCAAGTGCGGTGGTGGAGAGTGCAGCCGCGTCCTCGCGGGTCAGTGCCGGATCGCTCGCGCCCCGAATCTCAGGAGTCAGGTCGCCGACATCGATCATCCTATGATCGCCGAGGGCCACCGCGCGAGCGATGCAGTTCTCGAGCTCGCGCACGTTGCCGGGCCAGTCGTATTGGAGGAAGCTCTTCATAGCGGCGGGTGCGACCTGAGTGCTTTCACCTGGAGCATATCGGTCGAGAAAGCAGTGCACGAGCTGGGGTATGTCGGAGCGGCGCTCGCGCAGCGCGGGCAGATGAACCGTGACCACGTTCAGGCGAAAGTAGAGGTCCTTGCGGAAGGTCCCGCCCCGGTAAGCGGCCTCGAGATCGCGGTTCGTGGCGGCGATCACGCGCACGTCGACCGGAATCTTATCGTTGCTGCCGACCGGCCGCACTTCCTTCTCCTGCAGAACCCGCAGCAATTTCGCCTGCATCTCCAGCGGCAGCTCGCCAATCTCATCGAGAAAGATCGTTCCGCCATTCGCGGAATGAAAAAGGCCCGATTTGTTCTTGAGCGCGCCGGTAAACGCGCCTTTTTCGTGGCCGAAAAGCTCGCTTTCCATCAGCGTGGGAACCAGCGAGCCGCAATCCACCGCGACGAACGGCATTGTTGCGAGGGGGCCGTGGAAATGAATCGCTCGCGCGACGAGCTCTTTGCCAGTGCCGCTCTCGCCCGTAATCAGCACCGGAGTCCGCGTGTCTTTCAGCCGCGACACCATGCGCAGCACGTCCTGAATCTTTGCCGACGAGCCGATGATCCCTTCGAGTTTGGCGTCCGTATTCACGCGTTCGCGAAGAAACTGGTTTTCAGTCACGAGGCGCACTTTCTCCGCCATGCGTTGCAGAAGCTGGCGCAATCGTTCGACCCGAAACGGCTTCTCGATGTAGTCGTACGCGCCGTGCCGCATCGCTTCGACGGCGGACTCGATCGAACCGTGGCCCGTCATGATGGCAACTTCAGTGCGCGGCAGAAGCTCTTTGATCTTCCTCAGCAGGTCGACGCCGGAAAGGCTGGGCAGTTTCAGGTCCGTGACAACCAGATCGGGAGGCGCTATTTCGACCGCCTCGAGGGTCGCCTCGGCAGTTTCGGCTTCGGTGCAGAGGAACCCAAGACCCTGGCCGACCGTCATGCACAGCCGCCGGATGCTCTGCTCGTCGTCAACAACCAGCAATCGAAGACGCGGCTCGTCTTTCATGGCTTGCCCATCGCTTTCTCCACTGCGGCCATGAGTTGATGGACGCGGAATGGTTTCTCGACGCAAGGCGTGCCCGCCTGCGCGAGCAAGGAAATTGTCTCGGCGCTGGCCGTGTCGCCGGTGATGAAGATGATGCGCGCGGCGAGTTCGGGCCGGTGACGCAGCAGCCAGTCGCGCACGTCGGCGCCGTTGATTCCCCCGGGCGTCCGAAAATCGGAAATCACGCCACGAAAATCGGCGGAAGCGAGCAATTGCAACCCGTCTGCCGCCGAGGGCGCTGCCACCACTTCGTAGCCGCGGCGTTCGAGCGCGGTGCGGAGAAATGCGGCAACGGAGGGCTCGTCCTCGATCACCAGAATTCTGGCCCGCGCCGCAGCCGAGGTACCGGTCGATGGCGTCATCGTTCCGCCTCGCTGGCCAGCAGTTCCGCGGCGTTTGTCGCAACCGGCAAGCGGACGACGAACGTGCATCCGATTCCGTCGGCATTATTGCGGGCGATGATTTCCCCCTTGTGCGCGCGAACGATGCCGTAGCAAATGCTGAGTCCCAGCCCGGTTCCTTTGCCGACTTCCTTGGTCGTGAAGAACGGATCGAAAATGCGGTCCGGGTGCGAAATTCCGGGGCCATTGTCGCGGAACGAAACCTCCAGGTGGTCTGGGCCGTGCGATGTCCGGACTTCGATTTTTCCCGGCCTGCGAATCTCCTGCACCGCATCGTAGGCGTTGTTCAGGATGTTCAGGAAGGCTTGCTGCAACTGGTGCGAATCTCCGAGCGCGAGCGGCAGGTCCTGTTCGTAGTCTTCCCTCAGCTCGACTCCGTGATTCGAGAAATCGTAGGCGCGAAGTCTCATGGTCTGCCGCAGGACGGAATTGATTTGGACGGGCTCGCGCTGCGCCGGCATTTGGCGCGCGAAACTCAGAAGATTTTGCACGATCGCGCGAGTGCGTTGCGCTTCCTGCAGAATGACGCGGAGTTCTTCTTTCGCTGTTTCGGGAACATCCGGGTTTTCGAGGAGCAGATCGGTGAACCCCACGATCGCGGCCAGAGGATTATTCACTTCGTGTGCCACGCCGGAAACGAGCTGCCCCAGCGCCGCCATTTTTTCCGTGTGCATCAGCTTGGCCTGAAAATCCGCGGCGTCCGTAACGTCGGTCATGACCACGACAACGCTGTTGATGGCGCCGTGATCGTCGCGCATCGGGCTCAGGCTGACGGAGAACTGGCCCGGAGTGCCGTTACCGCGGAAGATCGGAATCTCCAGATTGTCGCTTGGCGTGCCCTGCAAGGCCCGCTCGAGCGATTCGGCTATGAGAGACCGGCGCGCCGACGGCACCATCTCCGTCAACGGATGCCCGAGAAGTTCGGGCTCGCGGTATCCCGCTTCAAAACAACGCCGGTTCGCGTAGCTGATAAGACCTGCTGTGTCGAGCACGAGGATCATGCTCTGCGTGTTGTTCAGGATATTTCGGTTGAAGTCGCGCTCGCGGCGGTACCGGCGTTCCGCCTCTCGCCGGTCCGTGATGTCCTTCAAAACGTGAATCGTGCGAAATTCAGTTTCGTTCTGCGTGCGAATCCTGGAGGTCGAAACGAGATAGGTGCGCTCGGGCGCGGGATGAACGTGCTCTTCGCGTTCCGCGTGCGGCTCCCGGCAGAACGGGCATGCACCCGGCTGCGAAGCCGCCGCGAGGATGTTCAATTTCCCGATCTCTTGTCCGATTGCTTCGGTGAGCCGGACTCCCAACTGATCTGCGAGGGCGCGGTTCAGGCGAAGCACGCGATTCTTCGAATCGTGGACGATGATGAAATCCGAGATCGCGTCGAAATCCTCCACCCACTGCTTCCGCGATTGCTCGACGCGCGAAAACAGTTGAGCGTTTTCGATCGCGACGGATGCATGGCTTGCCAGGGCTTCGAGCAGTTGCCGCTCCGTCGCCGATAGCTCTCGATCGAGGTCCACCAGGCAAAGCACGCCGAGTGCTTCGCCCTCGCTGCTGGTCAGGCGCGCCAATGCGACTTCTTTCCAGTTAAGTGCGTTAGCCAACTCATGGCCCAGCAAGCGGGCAGCGGAGCCGGACCTCAACTCCGTGGGCGCGATCGCTTCTTCGGCTAGCGTGCTCGCGAGCCGCGATCGCAGCTCGGAATCCCACCGCGCCGCCGGCCCGCTCACAGCCGCGACCTCCCACCCGGCCGCTCGGCGGAGCGCGAGCACAGCCGTCTGCGGACCTAGCATCTCGGAGGCGCGCGAGGTCAGTCGCCGGGCGAACTCCGGCATGCCAATCGATGGGTTGAGTTCCAGGGTGGCGGCGGAGAACTGGGCGAGCAGGCTCTCAAAGGGGCCGGTGAGCCGCGAGGGGATTTCCACGGTCTTTTTCACTGTGCGCATCGAGGCCAGGGCTGTGTCTGCGAAGCGTCTGCTTCAGAACGACGTTACGTCTCATTCTCAATTTGAGTCAAGAAATGCCAGGCGGGTGTTGCTCTAAGGGGCAATCGAGGCAATGTCGCAAGCTGAGACTCGATGGCGCGATTCGCTGGTTCCTTGAGACGGAATCCGTCTATGTCGCGCTGATACTCGGCCTAACCATCATCTCCTAAGTCAAGCCCGCACTACCACTTGCAGACATTGTTGGAGAGTCGTCGAGGGAGCGCAACAACGCTCGCCGCGTGGCACTGGCGTTGCACTTTCCGCAGGCGGGGCTTTTCCGCTCTGGGGAGGAGAGGACTGCATGAAGGGACGACTCGGATTGGCGGGGCTTGGGCTTGGGATAACCCTACTCGTTGGCGGTTCAGCGATGCTAGCCCCCAAAGTGGCTGCGCAGGATTCGGCAACGGACGCCGCAAAACGGAAGGTGAAGACCAAGGTGGTCCCCGAGTACTCGCAAATCGCCAGGCAACTGAACTTAACCGGCAAGGTGAGGATCGAAACCACCATTTCGGCCGACGGGCGCGTTACCGGGACCAAAGTCGTGGGGGGCAACCCTGTGTTGGCGAGTTCCGCGGTCGATGCCGTGAAAAAATGGCGCTTCGAACCGGCTCCGAAGGACACAACGGAAATCATCGAAGTCGATTTCGCCCCATTCAAGAACTAGCGGAAGTTCAACGCTGAGGGGTGCTTCCTGAAGGGCAGGGAGTGGAGGCTTAGCAATGACGATTGGCAAGAAACTCTATGTGGGATTTGGCGCCGTTCTGGCGGTTATGTTGGTCCTGTTCCTCATCAACGTCATCACGGTGGCGCGCGAGTACAGCGCGCGCGGGACTGTCACCTCGCTGTTGGGAGACGTTCAGGCGATCGAAAGCGTTCGCTACCAATTGATGGAAAACAGGCTGTTCCTCGGAAGCTACCTTTTGAGCGGTGACCTGCGCGACGAGGACAAGACGAACAAGGGCATCAACGATCTTCAGGACGCCCTGAAGCTCAGTGAGGCGAAGGCGACGGATGCCGATCTCCGCACCGCTCTTTCTCAGGTCGAACAGAACGAACGCGACTGGGCCGAGAATTTTGCCAAGCCGATGATCGCCAAGCGCCACCAGGTGGACGCGGGCGACGCAACCGTATCCGACTTGCAGATCTACTACCTACAGCATGATCCGTCTTCGTGGGTGAACAAATCGGCTGGCGTGCTGGATGATGCGAGCCGCAACGTTCACAAGTCCTTCGATGAGGCCAACGAATCGGCAAAATCGGCGACTCTTTTCAATGCGGTCATCACCACCTCGGGAACCCTGTTCGCGATCGTTCTCGGCGGTCTGATCGCGTTCCGCACAGCAAAGTCCATCAAGGATCCACTTTATCACCTGATTGAAGTCGCCCACCGCATCGGCGAAACGGGGGACCTCGATCAAACGATCGACATTCACCGAGCCGACGAGGTTGGGACTTTGGCCGACAACTTCAACAAAATGATCACTCACCTCCGCGGGATGGCCTCGGTCTCGACGGCCATTTCCGAAGGCCAGCTTTCCGTAACCATCCAGCCGCGCTCGCAGAGCGACACGATGGCAAAGGCTTTCGCGCGGATGACGGAGGGATTGCGCACGATGGTCCGGCAGGTTCGCGACAGCGCCGCGCAGGTCGCCAGCGGTGCGGGACAAATGGCGAGCGCGTCGGACGAATCGGCGAAGGTCAGCGTCCAGGCCGCCTCCGCGATTGATGAAGTTACCAGCACGATGCACGAGATGAGCATCAACGTGCAAAACGTCGTGAAGAATACGCAGGTACAGGCATCGAGCGTCGCGGAAACCTCCGCGTCGATCGACCAAATGGTCACTTCGATCGAGCGCGTTGCCGATACCGCCAAGCTCCTTGTCGATATTTCGCACCGTTCGCGCGAGGAAGCGCAAACCGGCATGGTCACCATGGACAAGGCCACGGCGGGGCTGAACCGCACCAGCCAGGCGATCCAGTCTTCCGCCGAGATCATCGACATTCTCGGGCGCCGGGCCGACGATATCGGCAAGATCATCGAAGTGATCGACGATCTGGCCGAGCAGACGAACCTGCTCGCGCTCAACGCCGCAATCGAAGCGGCGCGCGCAGGCGAGCATGGTCTCGGTTTCGCCGTCGTCGCCGAAGAAGTCCGCAAGCTCGCGGAAAAGTCCACGCAGTCGACCAAGGAAATTTCCGAACTGATTCAGGGAATTCAAAAAGAAGCGCGCGAAGCCGTGGAAAACATGGAGCACAGCACGACCATGGTCCAGGAAGGCCTCACGTTGAACAAGGACTTGAGCGTCGCGCTCGAGAAAATCTCGAACGTCGTCTCCGAGGTCTACAAATTCTCGCAGGAAATCGGCGCCGCCACGATGGAACAGTCGAACGGCTCAGCGCAGATCGCGAAGGCGACGAACCGGTTGACCGAAATCACCCAGGAGATCAATTCTTCCGTCGAAGAGCAGGCCTCCGGCGCACAGGCCGTGGTCCGCGCGATGGAAAGGATGCGCGAACTCGTTCAGCAGTCGACGTCGAGCTCTACCGAGCTTGCGGCCGCGGCGGAACAGATGTCGAAGCTCTCGCGCAATCTGCTGGAATCGATGGATCGGTTCGCCCTCGAAGAGCACTTCGGGGACGCCCGCAGAGGCGGCTCCCGAAGGTCGCTGTCGGACCGGGCGGAAGCTTCCGAGTACGCAGAAGTGGTTCGTTCCTGAGGGGCGCGCGCGCCGGCCATGGAAAAGGAACTCCAGCTCGTCGGCTTTCGCATCGGGCGTGAGACGTTCGGTCTCCCGATATCGATGGTCCGTGAAATTGTGCGCGTTCCGGAAATCACTTCCGTCCCCAATGCTCCCGATTACATCGAAGGCGTCATCAATCTCCGCGGACGCATCATTCCCGTCGTCGATTTGCGCAAACGCTTCGGCGACACGTCGCTCGAAGCCAGCAAGAAGAACCGCATCGTCGTGGTGGAGATGGAGCATCGCGCCATCGGTCTTCTGGTGCATTCGGCGTCGGAGGTCCTCCGGATTCCGCCGTCCGAAATCGAGGCGCCGCAGAATGTCTTCCAGGAAGGCGAGCTGAACTACATCACAGGCGTGGGAAAACTGAAGGGGCGATTGGTCATTTTGCTGGATCTGGCCCGCATTCTTCAACGCGGCGAGTTGCGCCGTCTGGAAGAGTTTGCGGAGTCGGCCACCGTTGTTCCTGCTGGCAGCGCTGAGCGAAATCTCTAACCGAGTCAGAGCGAGGCACCGAGAAATCAATGTCCACACTCACCACGCAGGTCCCGCTGACGGACGCGGAACTGAAGCTCCTGCAAACCCTGGTCTACCAGGAATGCGGCATGTATTTCGACGAACGCCGCACCCATTTCCTCCGCGATCGTTTGCAGCGGCGCTTGAAAGCCTGCCAGATGGAGTCGTTCTACAGCTACTATCGCCTGCTCACCAGCCGCGAAGGCAAGCAGGAGCTGACGGCGTTGCTCGAGAATCTGACCGTCAACGAGACCAGCTTTTTTCGGATCCGTCCTCAGCTCGAACTTTTTCAGAAGGTCGTGCTGGAAGAGCTCCTGAAGAAGAAGCAGGAGCGTCGCGATTGGTCCTTGCGGATTTGGAGCGCCGGCTGTTCCACCGGCCAGGAGCCGTACACACTGGCAATCTTGGTCTGCGACGCGCTCGCCTACTACTACCTGCGAAACCCGCTTCCATTCGACATGCCGACTCCCAAGCCGCTCATTCCGCCTCCGTGGAAGGTGGAAATCCTGGCCTCCGACATCAACTATTCGGCTTTGCTCACCGCGCAGCAGGGCCTTTACACCGAAGCGCAAATGGAATCGGTGGACTACACCTGCCGGCTCCGCTACTTCGAAAAGGTCGGTGACAAGTACGCGGTCAAGGCCTCGCTGAAGGAGCTGGTCCAGTTCGACTTCCACAATTTGAAGACGGAATACCTCCCGCAGCGTAACGACGCGATTTTCTGCCGCAACGTCATGATCTATTTCGACGAGGCGGAGCAAAAGCGCCTCATCGAGAAGTACTACCGCTGCCTCAATTCCGAGGGATTCCTCTTCGTCGGGCACGCGGAGAGCTTGTTCGGCCTCACCACGAAATTTCATATGATTCACGAGAACAACGCAACCGTGTACCAGCGGATGGAGGCGGCGCAGTGAGTTTTTCGTCCGACGATCGCTCCTCCGAACTCCGCGAGCTCTTCTTCGAGAGCGCCGAGGAGATTCTCCAGGGCATGAACGAAGCGGGCCTTGCGCTCGAGGAGAATCCCAAGAACGCCGAAAAGCTGCGGAGCGTTCGCCGGGCCGTACACACGCTGAAGGGTGATTCGGCCGCATGCGGCTTTCGCCAGTTGAGTGAGCTGGCCCACGAACTCGAAGACGTTCTGGTCCCCGAGTTGGCCAAGGAGAACGCCGGCTCCATCGCGGAAGTGGTTCTCACCGCCGCCGACACGTTCCACGAAATGCTCGCGGCGTACCGCAGCAATCTTCAACCGCCTTCAGGGGAAGCCCTGCGCGACCACATTCGCCGCCTCCTCAACAAGCCCGGAAAGCCTGCGCAGAAAACAGTCGCCAAGGCAAAGTTCGAATGGACCGAATACGAAAGCCTCATGATCGCGGAGGCTTTTCGCCGCAAGGAAGATGTCTACCGCATCGCGTTGCACTTGGACACCGAAGCGCTTCTTCCAGCCGCGGCTTTCGAACTTGTTCGCAAGGCTTTGGACGGAGCTGGAACGGTCCTGGCGCTCCACCCGCAGAGCGTTGGCGCCTCGGACCACGTGGAGCTGATTGAGGCCGCGCTCTCCAGCAAGAAGCCGCTCGACTGGATTCGCCAACGGTGCCACGTCCCGTCCGTGGTCACGAAAATTGATGTCGAACAAGTTGCCGCGCCGCAATCGGCGCCCAGGGATCTGCTCGAAATCCTCCTGGAGTCGGAGGCAGCAGCCGTCTCCGCTGGCGTCAAAGCAAGCGCTTCGCAACCGTCTGTTTTGCCGGGAGACGAAGGCGCCGAATCTGCAACCCCGGTGGGGCTCGCTCACGCAGTCGCGGAAAACTCACTCCGCGTTGATGCCGGACGAATTGATACGGTAATGAACCTGGTCGGCGAACTGATCATCGGCAAATCCATGCTGCAGCGGACGATAGCCGAATTTGAGCGGCTCCATTCGAAAGATCCCCTGCGCGGAAAATTCTCCGACGCCCTGGCATTTCAGTCGCGCGTCCTCGGAGAGCTGCAAAAATCCGTCATGAAAATTCGCATGGTGCCCGTCGAGCAGCTCTTTCGCAGATTCCCCCGCGTCGTGCGCGACGTAGCCAAGCTCCGAAACAAGGACATCAGCCTCGAGGTCTCCGGCCAGAACACCGATCTGGATAAGGGGATTCTGGACGCCCTTGCCGAGCCGCTGGCGCACATTGTTCGCAATGCCGCCGACCACGGCATCGAGCCGGCCCCGGAGCGTGCTGCTGCCGGGAAGCCTGCGCGCGGAACGGTTCGCTTGGATGCGTATCACGAGGGCGATCACGTTTGCATCGAGGTTTCCGACGACGGCCGTGGGCTCGACCGCGACAAAATCGTTCGGCGCGCCGTGGAGTCCGGAATCGTCGAAAGAGAGGAAGCCTCTCGGTTGAACGAGGCGGAATCGCTCCAACTGGTTTTCGCGGCCGGCTTGACCACCGCCGATGAAGTCACGGAGATTTCAGGCCGCGGCGTCGGTCTCGATGTGGTCAAGACTTCCCTGGAAGCGCTGAAGGGCTCCGTGGAGATCGAAAACGAACCCGGCAGAGGTGTGACCTTCCGTTTGCTCGTTCCGCTCACGCTCGCCAGCATTCAGGCACTCTTGTTCAGGGTGAATGGGCGGCTTTATGCCGTGCCGCTTGCATCGGTGGTCGAGATCACGCGAGTCACCGAGCAGGAGATCCATCGCGTCGACAACACGGAAGTATTCCAGCTGCGGGAACAGGTCCTCACACTCGTGCGCCTGCACAAACTTGGTCTGCGCGCTGTCGATGACCATCGTCGGCGCCTCTTCGTCATCATCATCGGCGCGGGCACCCGCCGGTTCGGACTCGCCGTCGATAGCCTGATGGGCGAAGAAGAGCTCGTCATCAAGGCGCTGGAGGACCAGCTCGTGGCTTCTCCGCTGGTCAGCGGCGCTTCCATCCTTGGCGACGGAACCGTGGTTCTGATTCTGAACGTTCCGGCAGTGATTTCGTATTTGTCGAGAATTCCGCCTGTGGGAGCCACGGCATGAGCAGCAGGATCCGTGTGCTCGTTGTGGACGATTCCGCGCTGATGCGGAAGCTCATCCCGCAGGTGCTTCTGCGCGATTCGTCGATCGAGGTTGTCGGCACCGCCGCGGACGGCGCGATCGGACTGAAGAAGATCGAGGAACTGAAGCCCCACGTCGTCACGCTCGATCTGGAAATGCCGCGCATGGACGGAATCGAAATGCTGCGCGAAATCACTCGCAAGCATCGCGTTCCCGTCATCGTCGTCAGCGCGCACTCGGAACGCAGCGCTTCGATCACCTTGCGCGCGCTTTCGCTCGGTGCGTTCGACTTCGTCACGAAGCCGCAGGAAGCGGCCTCCGGCCGCCTGGAACAAATCGCCGCCGAACTCGCGCTGAAAATAAAAGTCGCTGCAGGTTCCGGCGCGCCGAAGATGATCATTACGGTTCCGACGGCCAAGCGAAAGGAACCCAAGCCATTCTCTACCCGACCGCGGTGGCCCACTCGAGTTGTCGCCATCGGCGTCTCCACCGGTGGGCCGAACGCGCTTCAGTACCTCCTTGCCCAGCTTCCGGAGGATTTTCCCGGCTGCCTGCTTATCGTGCAGCACATGCCCGATGGCTTCACGGACATGTTCGCGCGCCGGCTCAACGAGTCCTCGGCGATCGAGGTCAAGGAAGCGCAATCGGGCGATTTGCTGCTTGCTGGACGCGCCCTCATCTGTCCCGGCAATCGCCACATGAAGGTCCGTCGAATGGAGCACGGTAATATCACGATTTTGGTTGACCAGCCCCGCGTCAACGGCCATCGCCCCTCCGTCGATGTCCTGTTTCAATCCGTCGCCCAGGAGATTGGAGCGAAGAGCGTCGCCGTGCTGATGACGGGTATGGGCGAAGATGGCGCCGCCGGGATGGGCGCGGTGCAAGCAGCCGGAGGATTCACCATTGCACAAAGCCCGGACACGTGCGTTGTGGACAGCATGCCGCGCTCCGCCATTGAACGTGGCTTCGCAACGCGCGTTGTGGCCCTGTCCGGCCTGGCGAGTGTCTTGCAGGCCAGGTGCGCGGCCGAAAATTCGAACGAAAGAAATGAACCGGCATCCGTCGCCAGTGAGACAGCCGGAGAAGGCGCTTTTCGAAGGAAATAGGGGGAGGAGGCAGTTATGAAACAGTTCGAGGCACTCACGCGAAAGAAAGACAATCAGCCCGTCCGCTACCTGATCGTGGACGACTCGGTCTTTGCGCGGAAGAGTCTCGCGAAGATGGTCGAGTCGTTCGGCGGGCAAGTGGCCGGGGAAGCCGGCGATGGCTGCACGGCCATCACGGAATACGCGCGCACGAAGCCGGACATCGTCCTGATGGACATTACGATGCCGCAGATGGAAGGCATCGAGGCCGTCGAACGCATCGTGCAGGAGCATCCGGAAGCTCGCGTGGTGATGGTGTCTTCCGTGGGCTACCAGGACAACATCCTGGCGGCGCTCCAAAAAGGCGCGCGGCACTTCGTTCAGAAGCCGGTCAAGCCTGACGCCCTTTACGAAATCATTCGCTATGTTCTGAATGACGATGGCGTCACCGCGCCCGTTGGTGCGCGAGGGGAGAGCTAGAGATGCGAATGGACTTGATCCAGCCGTTCATCGGTTCGCTCGACGCTGTCCTGGCGGAGATGATGGAATGTCCGGCCACGATTGCCGGCCTCACGATGGAAGAGGAAGGCTATCGCAAGAGAGGCCTTGCTGCAGTCGTGGTGTTCAAAGGCCAGATCGAAGGCCGGATCGTTCTTGATATGGAGCCGAGCGCCGCTGCGAAAGTCGCCTGCGTTCTTGCCGGAGGCGAAGTGGATCCTTCCGACGCGATCGTCTCGGAAGCGGTTTGCGAACTCGCGAACATGGTCATTGGCAACGCGGTCACGCAGCTCAATGATCGCGGATTTCAATTCAAGGTCTTTCCTCCGCAGATGCTCACGCAGGAGCAGGGCGAAAAGGCCGGGCAAAACTCCGAGGCGACCGTCCTGCGCTTCGAGACGCCCAGCGGCAACGTGCACCTGAACATCGCGATGCACTACCACACGCGCCGAAGCCACGAACGCTCCGCGGTCTTCGTTCGCTAAAGCCTCTCCGCAGCCGAACTCGCGCTGCGAATCACCGCGCCCGCGGGCCGATTCTCCTGTATTCCGTTCCGTGCCGAAATAATCCGGCTTTGGGCATTTCCTCGGAGTAGACGATCCGGGCGGGAAGAAAGATGTTCGCCGCGTCCGGCGAGTACGGCACGGCTACTTCCACGGGCGTGTTCACGTCGTAGCGTCGCTTGCTGCGGAAACACATCCCGATCGGCGAAATATCCTCGCACACCGCGAGCTCGTCATCGGTATTCGCCTGCCGCACGCAGGCGGTCAAGCGCGTCTTCAGCCGCAGCCGGTGGCGCTCGCGCTGCTCTTCGTCGGGAGGCGCCGCGGGCGATTCGGCGGGCCTGCGCACCCGCGCGTTGCGCGCCGCGATTTTCTTTTCGTCCTCGTGCGCCGCCTGGACCCAGATGCTTGGCACGCCGCAGTTCTTGCAATGGCGCGCGATTCCCCGGTTCGCTTCGAACCCGTGGAGCTCGATATTGCTTAGATACGCCACTTCCCGGTTGTGGCAGTAACTGCATTCCAGCAGCATCCGCGCCACGGCTTCAGTGGACTCGGCGATCGACGGGAACTCGATTCCCCACAAATCCTTCTGGTCGTCAAGGATCTCGACTCCGTAAAGGTACCCGTCCTTCTGCCGTCCGAACTGGCCCACGATGCGCACGTCGCCCTCGCGGTGGGCCTCGGCGGGCGCGAGTCTGCGCAGGCGAACCTGCTGCTCCGCCTGGAGTTCGCGGTCCAGCACCACCACGGCCCCCGTTCGATTGATCAGGAGCGTGCGCGCCGAGTCTTTGAACTCCTGCCCGTTGGCGTCCCGGCCGGAAGCCTCCAGCAACAAAGTGAGCGAAACGCGGTCGGTGCGACGCAGCGCTGGCAGTGACATTCAAACCCTCCTCGAGGTCCCGCTTTGCTTGTGCCCGGAATCTCCAAGATAACATAGGAGCCGCCCGCTGAATTCTGACGTGCGGAAACGGTTCTCGAATGTTTAACTTCGCCGAGCCAATGAATTCGATATCATTGGGTAGACCTCCGTTTCGCGATTTGTCCCACTCTGGGACTGGGGCTGCCTGGATGAGGCGCATTTCACACCGCTGGCTGAGAACCCCTCTCATGATCCTGCCTCGGCTCGCCTTGGCGGTGTTGTCTGCGATTTTCGTGAGCGTGCCTGTGCACGCGCAAGGCACTCGCGTCGAAGGAACCGTGCATGACTCGCTCGGTGCTCTCGTCGCCAATGCGAAGGTCGAGCTGCACGCCCAATCGTATTCCGCAACGGCCAGGACGTCGTCGGCTGGCACCTTTGCCTTCGAGCACGTCCCGGCATCATCCGGCACGATTGCCGTCAGCGCCGGCGGGCTTCAAAGCGTCGAACGCACTTGGAGTGCGGGAACGACTGCCTCGGCGGAACTCGACATGATTCTCGGCCCCGCCCCTGTGGCCCAACAAATTGTCGTCACGGCGGCGCGTACCCCTGCGCCGCTTGGCGAATCTCCGATGAGCATCACGGACCTCACGCGGGAGGACGTTCAGGCCACGCCTAATCTCACCCTGGACGACGTCCTGCGCCAGGTCCCTGGCTTCAGCACGTTTCGCCGTTCCAGCAGCCGCACTTCAAATCCCACCACGCAAGGCGTGTCGCTTCGAGGCGTTGGCGCCAGCGGTGCAAGCCGCGCGCTGATTCTCGAGGACGGAATCCCGTTGAACGATCCGTTCGGCGGATGGGTCTACTGGGATCGCGTCCCGAATCAATCCATCGATAGCATCGAAGTTTCCGAAGAAGGAGGATCGAGCCTCTACGGCAGCGATGCTCTTGGCGGTGTCGTCCAATTCCTCACGCGCTCGCCGGAGCAGAAGGGAATTTCGCTCGAAACCTCCTATGGGAACCAGAACACTCCGGACCTCTCGCTGTGGGCCGGCGGAACCGCGGGACGGTGGGAGTCTTCATTTACCGGAGACGTTTTTCACACCGACGGCTACATTCTGGTCCCCGGGGCGGACCGCGGCTCGGTCGATACAGAGGCGGGATCGGAGCACGGAACCGCCGATTGGATGATTGGTCGCAAAATCGGCAACGACAGTGAAGTCTTCGCGCGCGGCTGGTTTCTGAACGATTCGCGCGCAAACGGAACACCTGATCAGGTGAACAATACCCGCCTTGCGCAAGGCGCGCTCGGCGCAAACTTGCAATTGGGCTCCGTCGGTTCGCTCACTCTCCGTTTCTATGGTGACGCCCAAACCTACAACCAGACGTTTTCATCGGTCGCGGCGGATCGCAACAGCGAAACTCTCACCGACATCCAGGCGGTCCCTTCGCAAGGCACGGGCGGCTCCGCCGTCTGGTCGCGCGGCCTCGGAAAGCGGCAGACCCTCGTTGCCGGCTTCGACGCTCACGAGGAAATTGGCCACAGCAACGAAATGCTTGTCGCCGCCGGGAGGTACACGTCCGCAGGAGGCCGCCAGCGCACCATCGGTTTTTTTGGCGAAGACCTCATCCAAATCACGCCGCGCTGGCTGCTCGCCGCGAGCGCCCGCTTCGACGACTGGCGCAACTTCGACGCCTCGCTCTACAGCGCGCCGATCGGTTCGCCCGCCAGCGGAACCACGACGCCGTATGCCGATCTGTCCTACAACGCATTTAGCCCGCGCTTGAGCGTGGTCAATCGCGTCACGTCGCACGTCTCCTGGTCCGCTTCCATCTACCGCGCGTTTCGCGCTCCTACTCTCAACGAGCTCTACCGCTCGTTCCGTCAGGGCAACACGCTCACGGAATCGAATCCAGCTCTCACCGCGGAACACTTGACCGGCGGCGAGGCCGGCGTTTCCATCGATGCTCTGAACCGCCGCCTGCAGGTTCGCAGCACCGTCTTCGTGAACGAAATCATCGACCCCATCGCCAACGTCACGCTCACCACGACGCCGACGCTCATCACGCGCCAGCGCCAGAATCTCGGGCGAACGCGCTCGCCCGGCGTCGAGTTCGACGCCACCGCACAAATCGCCAGTCACTTCCAGTTGACTGCGGGCTATCAATTCGTCGATGCCACGGTCACGAGATTCCCAGCAAATTCAGCGCTCGTTGGGCTCTGGGTCGCGCAAGTCCCGCATCACGTCCTCACTTTTCAAGCGCAGTATGAAAATCCCTCGCGCATCAATTTTTCAGTGGACGGCCGCATGGTCGGCCTGCAGTTCGACGACGATCAAAATCAATTTCCGCTCGATCGCTTCTTTGTGCTGGACGCGATGGCCTGGCGCGGAATCGGGCGCGGAGTCGAACTATTCGTCGCCGCAGAGAATCTCTTGAACGCGCAATATTACACGGCCGCCACGCCCGTCCCGCAGCTCGGATTGCCGATCGCGGTGCGCGCCGGCGTGCGCCTTCAACTTCCGCGGAGATAGTCGCAGCGAATTATTGCTTGCCGCTAAGGTCAGGAGGCGGATACTCGGGCAGCTTCGCGTTCTTTGCGTCCGTGCGTTTCACTTCGAGTTCGTCGATCAGGAACGAAGGCGCGATCACGGTGCTTGGCACGCCCGTTTCGCGATTGCTGACCAGCGGGTCGTTCCCCGCCGCCACCACGTCGTGCCGCAGGGTTCGCGCGTCGAGCTCGTCGAACACGGCTCCGCGCACCAACTCCTCGTGCCCGTCCGGATACACGCGGTACAACAGCCGCGGATTGTATCCCGCGAGCGTCTCCACGTAGTACCCGAACGGCTTCCCTTCCTGCCGGCAAATCTCGATCAGCTTCTTCTTCAGCTCGTCCGGTGACACCGGCTGCTTCACCTCGACGATCAGATTTCCCACCGTCGGCGACGGCGCCTGTCCTCCCGCCGCGCGCCCGTGGCCGTTCGACTCCGGAAAGTCCCGAATCGGCTGGCGTCCCATGAGGTAGTTCACCAGCACGCCGTCTTGAATCACGGGCACTTTCGCCGCGCGGACGCCTTCGTCGTCGTAATCGTACGCGCCGGTCAGCGTCTTGCCCCCGAACGTCTTCAGCGTCGGATCGTCCACCACCGTCAAAAACGCCGGCAGCACCGGGCTCTTGTAGTTCGACGCGAAATCGCCCACCGTTCGCGCGGAATCTCCGGGCTTCGGCCGGATTCCCAGCACGTTCTCGCCGATCATCCCGTAGAAGATGTCGCTCGACGCATCGGACGAGAAAAGCACCGGCCCGCGATAGTCCTCCTCCACCACCGGCGCTTCGCGCAGAGCCTTCAGCGTCGCGATCATCTTCGCCGTGTCCGCCAGCACCACCTCGGACGAAGGCATTTCCTTGATATTCGCCGCCACGTAATACGGCGATCGTTCGAGCGCCATTCCGTCCGCCGCCTGCGTTGAGCCGTCGAGCGTCAGCGAATACACCGAGTAGCCATGCCTCTCGACCGTTCCTTCGGTGTTCACGAAATACTGGTTCATCGACCGGAACCGCAATTGGGCCGCGAGCGATTCGAGTTTCGGATCCGTGCGGAACAGCGCCGTCGATTTCTCGAGCAGCTCGGTCCACGGCTTCGGGTCGAAGTCGAGTTTCGCCAGCGCCGCGATTGACCGCGATGTAGACGCGTGCGCGAAATCGTCGAACGGTTGCTCGGACGCGTACTGCCGCAACAGTGCCTGTTTCGCCGCCAGAGCCTCGCTTGCCCTTTTGTAAGCGCTGTCCGTTGCTCCCCACAGTTGCCGCCGCAGCGCGAGCGGATCGTTGTCGAGCGGCGCCAGGTCCACCACGCCGATGCCGGGGCCGTAGTAGCTGTCGAGCTTGTAATCTCCGACGCGCACCACCACGCGAATGCTTCGCGCATGGATGCGCTGGTTCTGGCGCAGGGCGCCGAAAGCAGCCTCCGCTTCGTACGAATCCACGTCCAAGAGCCGGTACTCGATGTAGTACGGCGCCAGGACGTTCTCCATCTTCAATTGCGACTTTGAACGCTCGAGTTCCTGCTCCATCGCCGCGAGCACGGGGTCGCCGGATGCTTCGCTCGTTCGCGCAGCGGTTGGCGGCGTCTTCGGCGGGGCAATCTTCTGCTGCGCGGCCAGAGGAGTCGCGGCGCCAAGCAGAATCGCCAGCGATAGCATCAGCCCTGCCGAAAACATGGATCTCACCAAAGCCGCCCATCCTTTCAAACGCATCATCGTCCGCCTACCGTCACACAATTCGCCACCCGTTTCAAGGGGCGTTTGGCCCGCGGCCCGCGAATCCGCATCGCCGAGCGGCCCGCACGGTTGCCGACGCAACGCCGTCGCGCTATCCTCGCACGCCTCTAGGAGGTTCCTATGCGCCGCCTGCTACGGATTCTGCTCGCGACCACGGTCTTTCTCTTCGCGTCAGCTGCGTACGCGCAGAAATCGTTCACGGTGGGAACAGCCGCCGCCGCGCCCGGCGAGAAAGCTACCGGCTATCTCGAAGTTCCCGCCGGCGTTGACGCAGCCACGAACATCCCGATCGTCGTGATCAACGGCGCGAAACCGGGGCCCGTCCTCGCGCTGGTCACCGGAGCGCACGGAACGGAATACGTCTCCATCATCGCCGTCGAGAAGCTGATTCGCGATCTCGATCCCGCGCAGATTTCCGGCACCGTGATTCTGCTTCCTCTCGTCAACATCGCCTCGTTCGAGCAGAAAGTCCCGCACGTGAATCCCGTCGACAACAAGAGCATGAACCGCTTCTATCCCGGCAAAGCCGGCGGCACGCAGACCGAGCGCGCCTCGTTCCTCATCACCCAGCAGGTGGTCGATCGCTGCGATTACCTTATCGACTATCACGGCGGCGACCTCGATGAGAGCCTGCGTCCCTACGCCTACTGGGGACCCACGGGCAATGCCGCGCAAGACCGCGTCTCGAAGGAGATCGTTCTCGCGTTCGGCCTCGACCACATCATCATCTGGACCGATCGCCCCACGGACCGCGCCGCCACGCGCTACCTCGACAACACCGCCTCCGTTCGCGGCAAACCGTCGATCGTCGTGGAGGCAGGCTATGCGGGAACCGTCGAACCGGCCGACGTGGCGCTGCTCGTCGACGGCACCTACAGCACGATGCGCGCCTTGAAAATGCTGCCCGGCGCGCCGCACCCGATCGAAAATCCCGTGTGGCTGGAGAAGGTCGTGGAAGTCACGAGCGACGTCGACGGCATTTTCTATCCCCTCGTCAAGCGCGGCACCTACGTCGAAGCCGGAATGAAGCTCGGCTACGTTACCGACTTTTTCGGCAAGACGGTTCTCGAACCCCGCGCCCCTGCGGCCGGCGTCATCCTGCACATCGACGCCGTTCCCTCGCTCAAGAAGGGCGACGGCATCGCGAACATCGGCGTCATCGCCGCCAAAGCCCCGTAGATCTCCCATTGAAGTGGCCCGTCTTTCAAATGCTGCCGCTCGCATGATGCAGGTGTTTCAAGAGGAGCTTCTGGCCCTGCAAAAGATTCGAACAGGCGGACAGCAGACCGCAGTGGTTCAACACGCCCAAGTATCAGAAGGCAGTGATTGCGGGAAGCGTGAAGTCGAAAGAGCTAGGTTAGCGGCCGCGGAGCCCCCCACAAGCCCGCTAATCTCACTTGGGTGGAAGTCAAGTGCGGGCTGGTCTGTTCGCGCGTCCGGTGGCTTAGAACGGCGAGATCGATCCGATTCAAAGGTCATTTCCCAACTGCCGGTTCGTAGACGTAATTGACAGGTTGCTTCAGATTGTTAGTCACAGCATCCACGAGGTCACTTGGCAGACCAATTGGTGGAAAGCCAAACCTACAATCCGTAAACGTTACGTTGCGCAAGCGGATCGGGCCGCCGTGATACAGGAGAAGCGTGTTGCGAAACTCGACGTTCGCCCAGGTAACGTCGTCGAGATACTGGTCACCGTCTCGAAAAATAGCGTCAGTTACAAGAATGCTGCTACCAGGCTCAACGAAGAGACGGCCACCCCTCAGCAAAAAGTCTATACCGCTAAAAACTACGTGTGCTCCATCCTTGGCGACAACATCATCACCCAGTATGAAAAGGCTGTGGTTCCCTGAGAAAGACACGCTCCTACTTAAGGTCAGAACCGAATTTATCGGATACCCTTGCTGAGAAATTTCACGAGGCTTGATATCGCCTTCTTCCACCCGCCTTTTAAACGCGGCGGTTTGCAAATCAATGGTGGCGGAATAGGCCGCCTGCGTGGTTTGTGCTGGGAGTTGTGTCTGTCTTCTTAAGTACCCGGACAGCGACTGCTCCGCCTTCACCAAGCCAGCAGGATTAACTGGGATCTTGTCTCTGACTGAATTTTGGGCAATTAGCTGCAGCCTTCGCGAGTTTGCCTGAACTTGATTGGCCGAAAGAGCAGCAGCGTGGACCGAACTGAACTTTGTCGCCATGTAGTCTAGCGCGGCATTCGCAACGACAGCCTGATAACCGCGCACATCTATGTTCATCATGTTAGTAAGGAAAATCGCCGACAAGAGGCCGACGATGACGAAGGCCCTATTGACTTTATGCATGCCCAACGTGCTCGCCTGACCGACTGGGACTTTGCTAATAGTTAGACGGCGCCATACAACCGAGAGCAGTCCGAGAATGACGATCGAAGCCAGAAGTACCCAGATAATCTCCGAAAATACACGGCCCTCAGTGCGGTGCAATACCCAGAGATTGACAGCGACATACGACATCGCGATTCCGATGGAAAGCCCATACACTTTCCACCGAAGTCGCTCGTTCGTGAAGAGGAAATCAAATATCTCTGTCACTCTTTAAACCCTTTCACAGCAGTCACAAAGAGCTTAGCTGTCGTATCGAAGGCCAGCAGCGAAGCATTTATGAGGGCAAAAGCGAGGTCGATTTTTTCCAAATTAGATGTGAACCAAATCGGTGCACCGATCGCCTCAAAACCTTTGGACGCCAGCAGTATAAGAGCGTTGGCAGCAATCGCAATAATAGTGATTGTGGCGTCACGGAGCAAATAGGCTGCAGGGATGACCAGCCCCTCTTTGTAGCGATGCCAGAAACTCGGCGCAGCAGGCCGAACTGGAGTCTTCACAGAGAAACACTATATCGAATTAGGTCAAAACCAAAGGGGGAGCATGTCCGAAGTTACGGCAAGTACTAAGCTGACATCTTGTCTATGGGCTGATTAGATGACGTTGTCGGGCGGGCGGCCGACCCTTTCTGGAGTCACAAAGCGTTCGTTGACTCACCGACGGAGCAGATGATACCAGCGTGAGATTGGCACAGGAGTACTCTTCCTCTTTTAGCAGTTGAAGTTGCGGGTGCCGCACTCTTTGCGGGGTTTGCCGGGTGCCCCAGGTCTTGCCTTTGGCGATCTCGAAGCCGTGAGCTTCCGCTCGATCAGTCACCTCGCTCAACGAATCCACCGTCGGGTGCCCCATCGTTCGCGCTTTTTCGAACGGTGGGTCTCTCCTTGCATTCAGTCTCGCCCGTGCGCCTTCCCGTACCCTCGTTCTAGCCGTACTACTCAATTTTTGAACCTGTTCAAGATTCGATTTCCGTGCTACCGTGGCTCGTTTTCGCGCTCAGCAAAATCGAGCGCAGGCCGGGTTTCAGGGTTTGTACTTGCCTGCCCCCGTGGGGGCAAACCCTGAACGAAAGAAGGGGAGAGATGTTGCAAGGGAAACTGGGGATCGCAGACGAGGGCAAGTTGGCGAGCGGCCGCCGGTCTTTTCGCCAGGGGTGTAAATGTAGCGCTGCCCTTGAGGGCAGCATCTTCCATCCCGTTCTAATATACAGTTCCGCGATTAGGAATCGCTCTAACTCATTGAAAACAAAGGCCCGACCCCGTGTCTAATATACGGTTGCACGCGATGTCGGTAGCAGGAGGCCTCTCCTTGCCTCTCTGCCTCTTTGCATCCTTGCCTCCGCTTCTAATCTATCCGCTGAAGATTAGAATTCACGTTAACCGGTGCAAAATCAACGCTTTCGAAATTTCTAATCTATCCGCCTCCCCGGCCAACGAGCTCCGGCACGGCGTTCTGGACCTCCAGCCTCCAGCGTCCACCTTCGAGCCTACAGATCCTAACCGCAACAGTTCAGGATTGGAATTCCGCCTAACTCATAGAAAACAAAGCCTCCTGCCAAAGTCTAATCGCAGCAAAATGACGACCCGGCGAGGATCGGCATCCCGAGCGACCACCGGGAGCCGAGGGATCTGCTTCTCCTTTACCTCCTTTGCCTCCTCTGCTTCCTTTCTCTTAATCGATACACAAGTGGAAACAGAATTGGCCCTAACTTCTAGAAAACAAAGGACCGCGGTGCATTCTAATCGATACAAAACCCGGACCTCGTCCGCATCGCCCGCAATGCTATACTTTTTGGCTTCCTCCGCCGTAGGTACGCCGGCTGAGGGCTGAACCTAATGCGAATTGAAGACTTTAGCGAACGGCTGCGCACGTCGATCCTGGTGGCGGACGGCGCCATGGGCTCGCTCCTCTACGAGGCCGCCGGCCAGCAGCGCTGCGTCGAGGAGCTGAACGCCACTCACGCGGAAGAGGTTTTTCGTGCGCATCAGGCCTACATCGAGGCGGGCGCCCAGCTCATTGAGACCAACACGTTTGGCGCGAACCGGCAGAAGCTCGGCGAGCTTGGCATCGCCGACCGCGTCGCCGAGATCAATCACCGCGGTGTAAAACTCGCGCGCGAAGCCCGCGAAGCCGCGAAGCACGAAGTGCTGATTGCCGGATCGATCGGGCCGCTCGGACTCGCGCTGCACGTTCGCGAACTTCCGGAAGACCAGATTTTCGCCATCTTCAAGGAGCAGGCAGGCGCGCTGGAAGAGCGCGGCGTGGACCTCTTTATCCTCGAGACATTCAGCGACATCGAAGAACTTCGGATTGCGCTCGACGCGATTCGCTCATTCTCGCGTCTGCCGATTGTGGCCGAGCTAACTTACTCCGAAGAAGGCACCACAATCGGCGGCACGCGTCCGCAGGACGCCTGGGAGGCGCTGAAAGAGAAGAATATCCAGGCCATCGGCGCGAACTGCACCGTGGGTCCGCAACTCTTGATTCCGGTCCTGCGCGAGCTGGCGGGGGCCGCGCAGCTTCCGCTCTCGGCGATGCCCAACGCTGGATTTCCGAAGCGCATCGGCGACCGCATCGTCTATCCGCGCTCTTCGCCGGAGTATTTCGCGCTCTTTGCGCAAGACGCTGCCGAACTAGGCGCCCGCCTCCTCGGCGGATGCTGCGGAACCACGCCGGAACACATTCGCGCGATGGCGGAGGCCGTAAAGAAGCTGCGGCCAGGGAAATTGGCTGCGGGCAAGGAAGGTGGCGCCGGATCGGTGGAGGTGATCGAGCGCGCGGAACGCTTCCGCCGCATCGCCGCGCGCGAGCCGGACAGCGCGTTATGGAAAAAGATTCAGGCGCAGAAGTTCGTGATTTCGGTCGAAATCGATCCGCCGAAGGGCGTCACCGTCGAGCGCATCGTCGATCAAGTGGCGCGCGTGATGTCCTGCAAAGAAGTGGATGCAATCGACATCAACAGCGGAACGCTCGCGCGCGTCGGAATGGACGCGCTCGTGCTCGCCGGCGCGCTGGAAGCGCACGGCTTTGAAACGATTCCGCACTTGACGACGCGCGACGCCAACATCATCGGCCTGCAAGCGATGCTGCTCGGCGCTTGGGCCGTCGGAGGCGTGCGCAACGTGCTCGCGATTACGGGCGACCCACCTTCCGTTGGAGATTATCCCGAAACGACGGGCGTCTACGAGCTTGACTCCATCGGTCTGGTGAAAGTCCTCGCGCGACTGAATCAGGGCACCGACTGGGCCGGGAAAAATCTTGGCGGCGCGACGAACTTCACCATCGGCGTGGCCGTGAATCCGGTGGCGGAAGATCTCGACGAAGAGTTGCGCCGCTTCGAAGCGAAGATCGAAGCGGGCGCGCACTTCGCGATGACCCAGCCGATCTTCGACCCCGAGCACTGGAACGCGTTTCTGAAACGCCTCGGAGGGAAGCCGCCGATTCCGGTTCTGGCGGGCTTGTGGCCGCTGACGAGTTACAAACAGGCGCTGCGGTTGAACAACGAAGTGCCGGGCATCGTGATTCCCGAAGCGACGCTGCGCGAAATGGAAAAGGCCGGAGACGCCGCGCGCGACCGCGGTTTTGCGCTGGCTCGCGTCATGCTGGATTGGGCGCGTACCGCGCGCAGTTGCGGCATCGCCGGGGCGTATCTGATTCCTCCGTTCAAACGTTACGAAGAAATTTTGGAGTTGCTGAACTGAAGACCGGCTGGAACCTCAAAAAAACCAAAACCTCTTTTTGCGGTGCTGCGAGTGCCCCCCATTGGCTTGCCCCTGCAAACTTTCGGACACTTCCGGGACGTACGGCAGCGCGCGTCCTTCAAACGCCGCGAGCGGGTTATCCGTCAGCAGGGCCTGCGCGACGTCTTCTCCCCTCCGCGCTGCGACAAGGTCGAACGTCTCCTTCAGTTTGAGCGGGCGCGAGGTGATGTTGTGGGCGTCGCTCGCGAGGAAATGGATCGCGCCGCCATCGAGCCACCGCTCCCCCGCTTCCTGCGCCGCCTTGCCAAACCTTCCAAGCAGCGATTGCGCTGTCACCTGAACGTAGCAACCCTGCTGAAGCCATTTGACCAGCCGGTCCGGTTGCGCGCGGATCAAGGGATTGCGTTCCGGGTGCGTGATGACCGGACGCAGGCCGGCAAGTTGGAGTTGGTGTAGCGCCTGGTCGAGAGACGGCGGAATCGAGTACTCGGCGAACTCCACGAGCAGGTAGCTCTTCTGGTTGAGCGTGTAACGCGCAGCGTCGTGGCGAATGTCCTGAAGGTTCTCGAAACTGAGATGGAAGTCGCAGCCCGTGGCCAAGACGAGGCGGCCTTCGAAGATAGCCTGAATTTCATCCCGGCGCTGCTTTACCAATTCGGGAACGAACGGGTAATTCTGGTTGGCGTGCGGCGTGCCAATGACGTGAGTTATCCCATCGGCAATAGCCATTTCGGCCATCGCGCGGGCAATTTCTACAGACTCGGCACCATCATCCAGCCCCGGAAGGAGGTGGCAATGAATATCGACCATGTGAAGTCGAGAATATCGCAGCGTGGAACGGATAACAATCGAGAGAGAAGACGTTTTGGGATGCGCCAAAGCGAACCACACCCATTGGCAACGCTCTTGCAAGTAGACAGGCGAAACTGAGTGGAACAGTTTCATTTTCGGAATAGGGGGAGCGGCCCAGGCCTGTGGGATGGAAGGAGTCTGCTGTCCAGGCCGCCTTTTGCGGTTCCGGAGTCGCTTTATCTCATGACCATCACAATTGAGTTTTGGCGGAACTGATTCACACCCACCTCCTTCCGTGGGGAAGAAAGAGAACGAAACAGGAGGCGTGTCCATGAAACTGCAAGGGACGTTCGTAGTGGTTCTGTCGGCCCTGTTGGTATTGCTCCCGGTAGTTCCGGCGGCTGGTTCCTCGGTGGCGGGCCAGATGACGACTCGTGGCGTAGCGGAGATTAACGGCGTGGCGGCTCCGGCGCTGACGTCGGTCTTCGCGGGAGACCGGATTGCGACGGAGAAGGCCAGCACCACGTCTCTCAGCTTTCCGAGCGGCGATTCCGTCGTAATTCCGGAGCTGAGCAAGGCGACGCTGGCGGAAAAGGACGGAAAGTTCGTCGTCAAGCTGGAGGGCGGCTCGATTTCGGTGGTGAGCAAGAGCAAGACGCCGATCGTGATCGAAGCCCTCGGAGCGCGCATTCAGGCCAACACGGACACGCCGGCGGTCTACGGCGTCGTATTGCACGGCAATTCGTTGCGCGTGGTGGCGGCTCGCGGGTCGGCGCACGTGGAAGCCGCGGACCATGCCGGGAACGTGCAGCCGGGAACGGCGCTGGACGCGACGTTTGCTCCCGAGCCTCCGCAAGGAGGGGGTGGCGGCTGGTCAACTGCGACGTGGACCTGGGTTGCCGTTGGAGCGGCGGCGGCAGCGGGACTCGGCGTAGGTATCTACGAAGCGACGAAGGGCAGCAGCTCTTCGCCCAGCAGCCAATAACTAGATGTAGTTCGCAAGCGCGGAGCAGCAAGTCACGCGGGAGGTCCGGGAGATTGCGCGGAACCTCCCTTGGGGGGTCGAATTTACACCCTGCAGTTGAGTCAACGCTCGGGGTGTGTCGGTACCACGGGCGGTTCGGAGAATCGAGATGGCATTGGTTGAAAGACAGGTGGGCGGAAAGCGAAGCGGCGCGTGGCTGGTGGGGCTGGCGGCGGCACTGCTCTGTCCGTTGGCATTGCATGGCCAAACGGCGAGGACGGCGCAGTCCGATTCGGCTTCCGATGGCTATCAGCAAACGACAGACGATTACAACCGGCGGCTCACGCAACTAAGCCGAGCCTATTCGCCGGGCGGCGTCGCGAGTTTGGCGGGCGATTACCGCATTGGCCCCGACGACCTGCTCGAGGTGTCGATTCTGGAGGCTCCCGAGCTCGACCGAACGGCACGCGTCTCTGCGACGGGAAACGTTGCGCTCGCACTGGTCGGCACCGTACGAGCCGCGGGCTTGACCACGCAGGAGCTCGGCGCCGTGGTCGAAGAAATTCTTCGCCGGGACTACATCAAGGACCCGCACGTCACGGTCCAGATAAGGGAAATGCAGAGCCATCCCGTATCCGTGTTCGGCGCGGTGAAGAAGCCGGGCGTTTTCCAGATCCGAGGGCCGAAATCCGTGATCGAGATGCTTTCGATGGCGGAGGGGCTCGACGAGGATGCAGGCGACACCGTCATCATCGACCGGCACGACGAGGTTGGGCAGGCGCGGTCTGCGGGAGATGCCGCCGCTACCAGTGGCGTGGAGGCGCAGGACCCGAGCGACGCCGCCGAGGATGCCCCTCGCAGCTCAGCCGAAGCCGAGGTGTCGCACGACTCACCGCAGCCTGCAACCGGAGGCGCGAACGAAGCCGCTCCTTCGACGACCGTTCAGATCGATCTGAAAAAGCTGCTGGCGACGGGCGACTCGAAGCTGAACGTGGCGGTGTATCCGGGCGACGTCGTCAAGGTGACGCGCGCGGAGCTGGTCTACGTAGTGGGTGAAGTGGCCAAGCCGGGCGGCTTTCAACTGAAAACCAACGAAAACATCTCCGTGCTGCAGGCGGTGGCCCTGGCGCAGGGGTTGACGCACACGTCGGCGGCGACGCGGTCGCGGATCATTCGCACGGATCCTGCAACGGGCCAGCGCGAGGAAATTCCGATCGACCTGAAGAAAGTGCTCGCGGGAAAGGTTGCGGATCCCATGCTCGAGCCGCGCGACATCGTATTCGTGCCCAACAGCGTGGGCCGCACGGCGATGTATCGCAGCATCGACGCGGTGATCTCGGTCGGAACCGGCGTGGCCGTCTACCGGTGGTGATATGGGAATAGAAAACCGCATCGAGCTCTTGCAGCCGGTACCGCGCGCGATCGAACGGCGGCAGCCGCAAATCCTGACGCTGAAAGCGGAGGCGGCGCCTGGGGTCAACCTGCTTTCGTACTGGATCGTCCTGCGGAAGCGGCGCTGGACGGTGTTGACGATCCTCGCGGTGATTTTCGCCGTCGATCTAATCGTCACGGTGAAGGAAAAGCCGCTGTACGAAGCGAAAGCGCTGATCGAAATCGAGCGAGAGAATCCCAACATTCCCACGGCCGAGGACCTGTTCGAAATCGACAACGTGTCGAACACGTTTCTCGAGACGCAATACAAGGTTCTCGAGAGCGAGAGCGTGCTGCGGCGCGTGGTCCGCGACCTGCGGCTGGACACACTGCCGGAGTTTAACCCGCCGCGGCACTGGTGGTCGCTGCCGTTGTTAAACGCGGTCGCGATTTCGGCTTCTGAGGACCCGACCGCGCCTCGGCCCGATTCTGAGGCGGTTCACAACGCGCTCAAAACGCTGAACGACCGGCTGAGCGTCGACCCGGTAAAGCAAAGCCGCCTCGTCGAGGTGTCGTTCGAGTCCCAGGATCCCATCCTCGCCGCGCGGGTCGTCAACGGAATCGCTTCGAACTACGTCGACCAGAACCTCGAGCTGCGCTGGGACGCCGCGCAGAAAGCGTCGCAATGGCTCTCGCAGCAACTGGTGGGAGTGAAGGCGAAACTCGAAAAATCCGAGGACGACATGCAGGCGTATGCGCGCGCAAACGGCCTGCTGTTCCTCGAGAGCGAGAAGGGAACGACCGAAAACATCATCGATTCGCGCTTGCGGCAATTGCAGGCGGAGTTGACGAAGGCCCAGGCGGACCGCTTCGAAAAGGAGTCGCTGTACCGGCTCATCGAAACGGGCGACTACGGCGCGCTCCCCACGGTTTTTGAGAACCACGAGCTGCAGGAGCTGACGCTGCGGCTTTCGGACCTCGAAACGCAGCGCGCGCAACTGGCAACAACGTTCGCCCCGGACTTCCCGAAGCTCAAGCAAGTGCAAAGCGAAATCGACGAAGCGCAGGGAATGCTCGATGCGGAGCGCAACCGCGCGGCCACGCGCATCCGAGACGACTACACAGCCGCCGTGCGCCGCGAATCGCTGTTGAACGACGCGTTCGCGAGCGCGCAGCACAATGCCGACCAGGTGGCGGAGAAGTCGGTTCAGTACGGGATTTTGAAGCGCGAGGTCGACACCAACCACCAGCTGTATGACGGCCTGCTCGAACGTTTGAAGCAGGCGGGAATTTCCGCGGGGCTCAAGGAAAGCAACGTGCGGATCGTCGACGCGGCGGTGCCTTCGACGCGGCCGGCAAAGCCGCGCGTCGCGCTGAATCTTGCGCTCGGCCTGTTCCTGGGTTTGAGCGTCGGCCTCGGCGCCGGATTGCTGCAAGAGCACTTCGATAATTCGCTGAAGACGACGGAAGAGGTCGAGCGCATTCTACAGGTGCCCGCACTGGCGATGATTCCGTCAGTCGAGTCGCTGAACGGGCGCGGGAACCATGCGGGCGCTTCGAATGGCGACCGCATGCTGACCGGCGCGAAAAACGGAGTCGCTGCGGCGGCGGAAGCCGCCAAAACCGGTTCCGGCGCGTCCGGCCTGCCTCACTGGTACCTGATCGACGATCTCTCGCCGAAATATTCGGCGCTGATGGAGGCGTTCCGGAGTTTGCGCACGTCCGTGCTGCTATCGGCGGCAGATTGCCCTCCGCGTTCCTTGCTGGTGTCGAGCGCGCAGCCCGGCGAGGGAAAAACGACCGTCTCGACCAACCTCGCGATATCACTCGCGCAGCTCGGCCAGCGGGTGCTGTTGATCGACGGCGATCTGCGGCGGCCAAGCGTGCATCGCGCGTTTGGCGTCCGCGACAGCCTCGGCATCGTCAGTTTCCTTACCGGGCAGCAGGACTGGCGCGCGGCTGTGGAAAAGATTTCTGTTCCCGGGCTCGAAGTCCTGGTCTCGGGGCCGATTCCACCGAATCCGGCGGAGCTGCTTTCGTCCGACCGGATGAAGAAACTGGTGGCGGAGGCGCTTGAAGAATACAAGTTCGTGGTCATCGATTCGCCCCCACTGCTCAACGTAGCGGACAGCCGCATTCTTGCGACGCTGGTCGAAGGCGTCGTGCTCGTGATCAAGGGCGGCGAAACGCCGCGGGAATTGGCTCGCCGCGCCCAGGCTTACGCATCGGACGTGGGAGCGCGCGTGATTGGCGTCGTGCTGAACAACGTGGACCTGCACCGCGAGGAGTACTACTACCAGCACTATCACTACGACGCGTACGACAGCGTGCCGCAGCAAGGCGACGCGGCGCACTGAGTTTCCGGCTCTCCGGCAACCAGCGGAAGCTTCGGAGGGAGAGAACACGATGCAGATCTATCTCGATTCGGCTGATCACCGCGAGATCGAAAAGTGGTCGGCGGCGGGAATCATCGACGGCGCCACGACGAATCCCAGCATTTTGTTGAAGGATGGTGTGTTCGACCTCGAAGAGGGAGCGCAGCGCCTGGCAAAACTGCTCGGCGAGCGTCCGCTGAGCGTCGAAGTCACCTCGGACGACCCCACGCAGATGGTTTCGCAGGGGCGCGCGATCGCCCGGCGCGCGCCGAACGTGGTCGTAAAGATTCCGGTGACGAATGCCAGCGGTGAATCCTGCCTCGGCGTGATTCATGCGCTGAGCCGGGAAGGAATCGCCGTCAACACGACGGCCATCCTCTCGTTCAACCAGGCAATGCTGGCCGCGAAGGCGGGTGCGGCCTACGTCAGCATTTTCGCGGGGCGCATCGCCGACGAGGGAAGCGATCCCTGCGTCGTGATTCGCAACGTCCGCGCCTGGCTCGACGAGTGGGAGTACACGGCGAAGATCATTGTCGGCAGCATCCGCACCGTGCTGGATATCCAGAATGCCGCGCTGGCGGGCGCGCACATCATCACGATTCCACCGCAGTTTCTCCCGAAGATGGTGGACCACAAGTACACGCGCGAGACCGTTTTGCAATTCAACCGTGATGCGGAGCGCGCGCTGGCGCAAATGTCCGAAGCGCGCGCAGCCGCTGCGTCGGGGTCAAACAGCCGATGAGAGATCACGCGGCCATTGTGCTTTCGCGCGACGAGGAGCGGCTCGCATGACGCCGCTCGCCTCCCATGCGAAGCGGAAGGCGCTGATCACCGGGATCACCGGCCAGGACGGGTCGTACCTCGCCGAGTTTCTGCTTTCGAAGGGCTACGAGGTTCACGGCATCAAGCGGCGCTCCAGCAGCTTCAACACCGGCCGCGTCGATCATCTGCTGCAGGACTGGCACGACCGCGATGCGCGGCTTTATCTCCACTTCGCCGACCTTTCGGACTCGACCAGCCTCGTCAAGCTTCTCTATCGCCTCGCGCCCGACGAAATCTACCACCTCGGGGCGCAGAGCCATGTGCGGGTGAGTTTCGACATCCCTGAATACACGGGCGACGTGACGGCCCTGGGAACCACGCGGCTCCTCGATGCCATTCGCGAATCCGGAATCCAGGCGCGTTTTTACAACGCGGGAAGCAGCGAAATGTTCGGGCAGTCCGGCGAATACCCGCAAAACGAGCGGACGCCGTTTCGCCCGCGGAGCCCCTACGGCTGCGCCAAGCTCTACAGCTACTGGATGACGACCAACGCGCGCGACGGTTACGGGCTGTTCGGCGTGAACGGAATCCTGTTCAACCACGAATCGCCGCGGCGCGGGGAGATTTTCGTCAGCCGCAAAATCACGCGGGCCGTGGCGCGAATCCTTCACGGTCTGCAGGGCAAACTGTTTCTCGGCAACCTCGACGCGCAGCGAGACTGGGGCTATGCCCCCGAATACGTGGAAGGCATGTGGAGGATGCTGCAGCAAGCAGAGCCCGACGACTACGTGCTGGCCACGGGAGAAACGCATTCGGTGCGTGAGTTTGTCGACCTGGCGTTCGCGCACGTGGGCCTCAGCTCCAGCAAATACGTCGAAATCGATCCGCAGTATTACCGGCCCACGGAAATCGACCGCCTGCTCGGAGACGCGACGAAAGCCAGGACGAAGCTCGGCTGGAGCCCGCGCACGAAATTCAGCGACCTCGTAAAAATCATGGTCGAAGCGGACGTCCGCCTTCTTGAGGACACGCTTAGCGGAAAAATCGAACGGCAAATGTACGCGAGGGCGGGCGAATGAGCGCAAACACCAGCGCCGCGCATTTCGATGCATCGCTTGCAGAGAAGCGCGTCGTCGTGACGGGCGGCGCCGGCTTTCTCGGCCGCGCCGTGGTGGGCAAGCTTCGCGAACGGGGATGCCGCGAGGTCACGATTCCGCGCCGCGCGCAGTGCGACCTCCGCAGGCGGAGCGACATCCTCCACCTTCTGAATCACGTGCAGCCGCACGCGATCGTGCATCTCGCCGCGACGGTCGACAACCCGGCAGGAAGCGGCGACACCGCGGAAAGCTTTTGCAACAACGTGCTGATGACGACGCAGCTGATGGACGCGGCGTGGCGACGCGGCGTCGGCAAGATGCTTTGCATCGGCAGCGCCAGCTCCTATCCCGCAGGCGCAGTGGTGCCGCTCCGCGAAGACGATCTCTTCAACGGCTTGCCCGATGCGTCGCGGGCCGCGCACGGAATCGCAAAGCGCCTGCCGTTGATTCAGGCGCAGGCGTTCCGCAAACAGCACAGCTTCAACTGCATTTTCCTGATTCCGACGAATTTCTACGGTCCGGGCGACAATTTCGATCCCGAAACGAGCTACGTGATTCCTTCGCTGATTCGGAAGTTCGTCGAGGCCGCAGATTCGAGCTGCTCGCAAGTAACGCTCGGCGGTTCCGGCTCACCCACGCGCGATTTCCTGCATGTGAAAGACTGCGCTGAAGGAATTGTGCTGGCGCTCGAGCGCTACGATCGGCCCGAGGCAGTGAATCTCGGAAGCGGAACGGAAACCCGCATCGACGACCTGGCCCGCAAGATTGCGCACCTCGCCGGGTATTCGGGACAAATCCGGTGGGATCACGGACGCCCGGACGGCCCATCGCGCCGAGTGCTGGATACGACGCGGGCGCGGCGCGAGCTGGGTTTTGCGCCTCAATGGAATCTCGACGACGGGTTGCGCGAAACGATGGACTGGTACCGGATGGAGCGGCAGCCGCAGGGCGCCGCCGGAGAAGCGCAGACGGTGGCGTCCGGTTCGTAGGACGCGCGAAGGAGGAAGCGGTGGCGGAAGTAATGACGCAGAAGGAACCGTTGCCGGCGGGAGTGAAGACGCGCGCGTCGTGCCGCAGCTGCCAAAGCTCGCAGCTCGTCGACGTGCTCGACTTCGGAAATCCCTTCGTTTCGAATTTCGCGGACGTGCCGGACGCCTCGCACTGGCCGCGCGTGCCGCTGGAACTGGTGCTGTGCGCCGACTGCACGCTGCTGCAGCTTCGCCACACGACTCCGAGCGACTGGCTCTACCGGCGCTACTGGTACAAGTCCGGAGTGAACCCGGCGATGCGCGCGGCGCTGGCGGACATCGCGAACAAAGCCGCGCAATTTGTCGGCCTTCGAAGCGGCGATTCCGTTCTCGATATCGGATGCAACGATGGCACGCTCCTGCGGTCGTATCAAACCTCCGGAATCGAGCGCGTAGGCTTCGAGCCTGCCGAGAACCTGGCGTGCGAGGCCGCCGGCGACAAGGACCGCATCATCAACGATTTCTTCAGCGCCCGGCCGGTGGCCGATGAGCAGTTTCGGGTCATCACTTCGATCGCGATGTTCTACGACATCGAGGATCCGAACGCGTTTGTGGCCGACATCGCGAGCATTCTCGCCAAAGATGGCGTGTGGGTGATCGAGATGCACTATCTGCCGTTGACGCTCTCGCGCAACGCGTTTGATGCGGTCTGCCACGAACATCTCGAGTACTACTCGCTGCATTCGCTCGAAGCGCTTCTCGCAAAGCACGGGCTGGAAGTTGCGGATGTGGACTTGAACGAAGTGAACGGCGGGAGTGTCCGAGCCTACGTCGTTCACCGCGGATCGCCCGCGGCGTGCGTCTTCGAACGTTGGGGCCGCGTTGAAAGCGCGAGAGCCGCCGAGCGGCGCCTGGCGCTCGAACAACCGGACACCTACGAGCACTTCGGCGCTCGCGTTCGCCACATGGGCGAGCGGCTGCGCGCGTTCCTGCAGAAAGAGCGCGCTCGCGGCAAGGAAATCTCCGCCTACGGCGCTTCCACGAAAGGCAATACGCTGCTGCAGGTATTCGGCCTCGACAGCACGATGATTCGAACCGCGGCCGAGCGCAATCCTGAAAAGTGGGGAAAGTACACGGTGGGAACGTGGATTCCCATCGTTTCGGAAGCCGAAGCCCGCGCCCACGCCGACTATTTCCTGGTCTTGCCGTGGCATTTCCTGACGGAGATCCGCAACCGGGAGAGGGAATTTCTCGAACGCGGCGGGAAGCTGGTCGCGCCGCTTCCGGAGCCGCGGATCATCGATTCAGCGGGGACGCACCGACTGTCATGAAAATCGGGATTCTCACGACAGAACTAATTGCCAACGGCGGCGCGGCGCGCCAGGCATTGATGCTGACGCAATGGCTCGAAGCCTTCGGTCATCGCGCGACCGTATACGCGATCGAGTACTGCCCGGAGAATTGCTATCCGGAGATTGCCCGTTCGGTGGACATCCGCGCGGTCGAACGTGTTTCGCTCGCGGACGTCCGCAAGCGGACGCGCGAACGGCACCACAACCTCCTTCGCGGCGCGAAGCGCCACCTGTTGGCCAGCCGGCGGCTCGCGCGCCTGGTTGATGAGTCCTGCGACATTCTGAACCCGCATGTGCGCGGCGCGACGCGTGCGGCAGTCCTGTGCAAGCGGCGAACGGGCGTCCCGGTAGTGTGGATGTGCGAGGACGCGCGCAACTGGGAGGAGCCGGGCTACCGTCCGTACTATTCGAAGCCGGTTCAATTTCTCTTCGACCGGGTGATGGCGCAGGCGGAGCGGCCCGTCGTACGCGAAATCGACCGCGTCGTCACTCTCGATCATCGCGTCAAGACCATCATCGAGCGCTATTACGGACGCCCTGCCGAAGTGGTCCGCAGCGGCGTTGATGCGGCTTCGTTTCAACGGCAGCCGGACGCACGCGGGAAGATTCGCGCGCGGCACGGAATCGCGGCAACGGATGTTCTGCTTCTTTGGCTGGGGATTCTCGAGCCGCACCGGCGGCTGGAAGACGCGATCGAAGCGCTGCGCCTGCTTCACCTGGGCGGCGAGACGCAGTTCTGCCTGCTGATTGCGGGCTCGGCGGCGATTGCGCCGGGGTACGCGCGCCGGCTTCAGAAACTCGTGGAGCGTTACCAGCTCAGCTGTGCCGTGCAGTTTCATCTCGAGGCTGTTCCCGAAAGCGAGATGGCGGACTACTACTCCGCCGCGGACGGGCTTGTGTATCTCGCGGAGAACCAGTGCTGGGGCCTCGGCGTATTTGAGGCGCTCGCGTGCGATCTTCCGGTCATCGTATCGCGCAGTTGCGGCGCGCATGAAGTTCTCGAACACCGGCGGACGGCGCTGCTGGTTTCACCGCGCTCTCCCGAAGAATTGGCTCGCGCGTTCGCCGACCTCGCCCGCATGCCGGGCTGCGGCAGGAGCTTGGCAAGCGAAGCTCGAGTGCGCGTGCTCGAGCAAATCACCTGGGAGGCCTACGCGCGGAACCTTCTGCGAGTTTTCGAAGGCGTTTTGTGCAGCCAGAGGGAAGCTGCGGCGCACGCGCACCGGGAGGCGTTCGCATGAGCCTTGCGGCGCGCATCGGCCGGGCAATTTTCTGGAGTCAGGCGGGACGCCTCGCGGAAGCCGCCATCCTGTTCCTTTTTTCTTTGATGCTGGCGCGCGTGCTGGGACCTTCGTCGTACGGACTCTACGCGCTGGGGATGAGCCTTGCAGGCGTGTTCGCCTTCCTGACGCTGCTCGGGCTTGGTCCCGAAACGCTCGGGCGGTTCCTTCCCGAACTTACGGCGAACGGCCGCCGCGGCCGCGCCGCGCGATTGTTGCGCGCGCTGCTCGCGATTCGCGCAGTTGCAATCATCCTGGCCGCGTGCCTGTTCTTCGCTTTCCGCAACGCGATTCTGGCGCGATTTCACTTTCCGTTGATTCTTGAATCCTTTGCGGCCGTGCTGCTCGTCTTCGCCGCGCGGAGTGTGCTCGACCTGCTCACGTACTTTTTTTCGGGATTGCTCGAGCTTCGCCGCGTCGCGCTCGCCAAGCTTGTTGCAGCCGCGGTGGCTCCCTTGGTGTTCCTCGGATTCTTGATTTCGGGGCATGCGGGAGCAACCGCAGCCTGGGTTTCAGTCGCCGCCGGGTCGCTCGCGGGCATCCTGATCCTCGGAGCTCCGTTGCTGGCGGAGCGTTCCCCTGCGTTTGACCACGAGCAGCTTCCGATCCGCAGAATCCTGGCGTTCGGGATGTTCACGTGGGTCACAAACTTCTTCGTTTACGTGCTGGGTGACAGCACGGACGTCCTGCTTCTCGGTTGGCTTGTTCCTGACCGCGCCGCGATCGGACACTACACCGTCGGCGCGAAGGTGGTCTTCAGCATCACCGGCCTCCTTCTTGGATGGGCGCCACTGGTCAACGTGGCCTCGCTGTCCGAATCCTTCCAACGCAAAGGGGCAGCCGGCCTGGTAAGAGCGCTCGAGGCCGAATGGAAGTTTGTCGCGCTTTCGGTGATTGCGCCCTTGCTTTTCCTGCTTCGTTACGCGCGCGCGGTTGTCACGCTGCTTTTCTCGCCTGCGTATGCTGGCAGCGTCCCGGTGACACAGATTCTCTGCGCTCTGGTTGCGTGCGCAGGCGTGTTTGGGATGTCGATCCACGGCGGCGTGCTCTACACCTTCAACCGCGAACGGCTTGCCTGCGCCGCGTTCGGCCTTGCGGCAACGTTCAACATCGTTTCCGAAATTGTGTTGGTCCGCCGCATCGGGATGGAAGGAGCGGCGTGGGCCACCGGCCTGTCGTTTGTGCTGCTCGCGATGATTTGCGCCATCGCCGCGCGGTTGTGCCTCCCGTTCCGTTTTCCTGCGACGTTTCTCGGGAAAGTGGCGGCGGCGGTTGTGGTGGCGCTTGCCGCGACGGTTTGGCTGCGCCCCGTATCGATTGCGGGGCTCGCGGGGGCCGCTGCACTTTATACCGCCGCGTTTGTCGCGTCGCTGGCGCTGCTCAAGCCGCTGAGCGCGTCGGATTCGGCGTCGCTGCACCGAATCAACAACGCGCTGGGCTGCTGCGCAGAGCGATTCTTCACGGCGGCGTATGCCGCGGCAGGAGAGCGATGATGCCGGAGCACGCGGTCGAGCGCGCGGCCTTCCCACGTCCCGCGCAGGACTCACACGCTGTTCCCCTTCTTTCGATCTGCATTCCCACGCTGAACCGCGCGGAGCACTTGAAGGGCGCTATCAGCAGCCTCGCATCGCAACTCGGCTCGGACGTCGAAGTGATTGTCTGCGACACGGGATCGACCGATGGCACGCGCGAACTCATGAAGGAGATGGTCGCGTGCTGGCCCACGATTCGCTACCTCCGCCGGGAAGAAATTCTCGGAGTGGATGAAACTTTGCTGTTGCTCCTCGCGGAGAGCCGTGGCGCGTACGTTTGGTTCTTCGGCAGCGACGACGTGCTGAAGCCCGGGGCCATCGACAAAATCCGAAGGCGCATCGTGGGCGCGCCCGAGCCTCCCGCAATGGTCTACCTCAATCACGAGATCATGGACAGCGCCGGCAAGGTGCTGATCTCTTCTCAGTTCGTTGCGTCGCGAGATCGCCGCTACATGCAAGGATGGCGGGCGGTTCCACGGCTCGGAATCAAGCTGGGCTACATATCCGCGTGCATCGTGCGGCGGGAAAATCTCCTGTCGGTTGACGACGCCGCGGACTTCGTCGGTTCGCGTTGGGTGAGCCTCCATCTGTACTTGTCGGCGCTGCGCGTCGGCGGTGCTTTGGAGTTCGTTGCGGAGCCCTTGGTTCGAGCCCGGCGGAATCCTTCCGCGTGTTCGGAATATGCGGAAGTCTTCGTTCGGCAGGCGGCCCGCGTATTTGCGGCGGCGCGCCGGACTGGTTATCCGCGGCACACCATCTTTCGGACGATGAATTCAATCGTTGCGGGCCAATACCTCCGTTTCGTTGTTTCCTGGCGTGCGGAGAATCCCGCGGAGCTCGCTCGCACGTTTCCGGCGATGTTTGAGACGTGCTGGATGTATCCGGCGTTTTGGCTTTTTCTGATTCCCGCGCGCGTTGCACCGCAATGGATCGTGCGCGCCGTTCGAAATCAATTGCGAGCGTGGCGCCAAAAGCGCAGTGCGCGCCGCGACGGAGTTGACGCGGCACGCGAACTTCGCGCGCCGATTGCGGACCTTTGACCTATGTCGTCACTCACTGCAATGGAAGTGATAACCACCCGGCGCGACATGAGCGCGAGCCGAGCCTCTGATGCTGGTCATGAAGTAGCGCCGCCGTCCGGCCTGCAACTTCTGCGCCCTGTCTATTGGATCGCGGGCGGCGTCATTGGGGGAGTCGCGTTCCACTTTGGCGAAATTGAGGCGTTGACCATCTCGCTTGCGCTGCTGATCGCTTTTTGGGCATTCGTCGAGCCGCGAGCCGCGTTGTGGAAGGCCACCGCGTTCATGATTTTTCTGTTTGTCTTCTTTCAGAGAGAAGCGCCGCTCGGCGAAGAGCTGCCAGAGGAATTCTTTTTCTGGGGTGCAGGGCTGGCCTTGATTACCGCCGGGATTTGCGGCGCAGCGCTGTTCTCGAGCACGACATCGTGGACCCTCGTCCGAAAGCGAATGACCTCGTGGCCGAGTCTGGCGATGTGGGCGATGTTGATCGTGATTGTCGGAGCGGCAGCCAACGGGCTGTTTCTGGGCAACCAACCCTTCGCGGTCGCGCGGCAGCTTTTCGGATGCTTGTTGCTTCCGCTGTATTACTTCGCGGCTCTTGCGTTATTTCGCTCTCCGCAGGATGTGGACCGCTGGCTTGCGGCCGTTAAGTGGGTGGTTGGGCTCGGCGCGCTGTGGTACGCCCAGAAGCTCTCATTCGCTAGCCTCGCACTGGGCGCTTACTTCCGCGAGCAGTCGCCTATTACGACGTATGCCGGTGCGGTGGGCGCGATCGGCTTCGCCATCCTGATCGATTACCGAAAGCCCTGGCGATGGTTGCAGGCTCTCGCTCAAGTCGTCGCATGCGCTTTGGCGATTGTGATGATGGGCAACCGCGCGGCTCTCGCGAGCCTGATGGTCGCGGCCGGTTTGCTCGTCATCGTATGTGTGCGGCGACGAGGATGGCTCGCCATGACGCTCGCGACGGTCGTCGTGGCGAGCGCGATAGCCGGCGGGTTCTATTACGGGAATCGATTTCTCGAAAGCCGGGGACTCGGCGGCGACATCGCCCGGCGATTCATCATTAAAGTCTCCGAAGACCGTTCGTTTCAAGGACGCATGGCGCAAATGGACGCCGTGGTGAGCACGGTGGGCCGGCGCCCCGTGCTCGGCGCCGGTATGGGAAGCGAGACCAAGTTTCTCGCACCGGTGGAAGGGCGCGTTCGGGTCACCTCCGTCGACAACGGATGGGGCTACGTGATGCTGAAAATGGGCCTGCTGGGGCTCGCTGCGTTCATTTGCCTGACCGCTCTTTTGCTGCGCGAATCGTTGCGCGGCCTGCTCCATTCCGCCGCTGGAACTCTCCGCGCCAATAGCATGGCGCTTCTGGGTCTGCTCGTATTCGGCCTCGTCGTTTCTTGGAGCGGTCCGGCATTCCTGCATTTCACGAGCGCGGGCTTTTTCGGGACGGCGCTTGCGGCGATTCTGGTTCTGTCCGAATCGCGCAGGGCGGCGGCATCGGAAGGTGATCAATGCCCATAGTGATCGCCGCAGCGCTTCCGGCGGCAGATGGCTGAGATCGGAGAGATCGAGGATTATATGGAAACGATTCGGTGGGGAGACGCAGTGCAGACGGTTTCGACGGTTTGGAGGAGAGCCTTTCTTGACGCGGTAATTGCGCCAAAGCGATTTCGGCGCGTCATGCCGGAACTCCGCCGAGTTAGCGACATGCTGGTTCATCCCGGCGTCGGAACCATGTCCGCATTTTCTATTCCTCCTCCGCAGGAACCGCTCCGGATACTGGGCCTCGATTCGGGGTACGGCGGCATGCCTTCGCAAGACCTTTGCGCGTTGTTGCGCGTCGCGCGTTGGATTGCGCCACGGCGTATTTTCGAGATCGGCACGTTCCAAGGAGCTACCACGGCGCAACTCGCGGCCAATACCGACGCGGACATTTGCACCCTCGATCTCCCTCGCGAGATGGCCGCCGGCCTGGACCGGTACATTCCCAAAGAAGCCGCTCTACTCCAGTCGAAGGACTCGATCGGCCGACTCTACCGCGGCCATGGCCAGGATTGCCGCATCCACCAGCTTTGGGGCGATTCGCGGACATTCGATTACGCGCCCTACCGCCATTCCATGGACCTTGTGCTCGTGGATGCTTGCCATCTCTACGACTATGTTCTCTCCGATTCGGCAAAGGCCTTTGAGCTGCTGGGCGACACCGGGACAATTCTGTGGCACGACTTCGGCAATGCGCAGGACGTGACGCGCGCCGTAGTCGAACTCGGCCGGTGCTGGCCGATCTACCACCTCGAAGGGACTTGGCTCGCCCTCTATGTGCGCGGTGTTTCGTGCGCCGAGCCTTTGCCGGTTGTGGATGGACGTGCGGTCGCCGTTGCTGCTGGAGGCCGCGCATGACCGCTGCTTTCCTCTGGATATCCCTGGGCGTGATTCTGTACGTCTACGCGGGATATCCCCTGCTGATCGCGGCCGCCGCCCGAAGGAAGCCGCAGCCTCGCCGGGCTGCAATCGAAGGGGACGCCTGGCCGCGTATCGCGGTTCTTATTCCCGCCTGCAACGAAGAGCGGTGGATTGCGCGAAAGATTGAAAACAGTTTGGCGCTCGACTATCCCGCGGGAAAGCTCCGCATCGTCGTCGCGTCGGACGGCTCGACGGACCGCACGGAACAGATTGCGCGCAGCCACGCGACGCGCGGCGTCGAGGTGATTTCGTTTTCAACGCGGCTCGGCAAGCAGGAAGTGTTCAATCGCGTAATTCCGCAGCTTCCGGAGGAGATTTTGCTGCTCACGGACGCCAACGCTATGCTCGACGCCCAGGCGGCGCGCTGCATGGCCCGGCATTTTGTTGACCCGCTGGTGGGCTGCGTGGCGGGCCGCCGCGTTTGCGCCGTGCAGGAACGAAGCGCGCCGAGCTTCGGCGAAAACATCTACTGGAGATACGACTCGTGGATCAAGGCGAACGAGACGCGCTTCTACTCCTGCACGTGCGCTGACGGACAGCTTTATGCCGTCCGCCGGGCTGCAGTGGCGCGTGTCGAAAAGGGGGGCGAAGATTTCTTCATTCCCATGACCATGGCGTCGCGCGGCCTTCGAGTTGTGTTTGACCGGGAGGCAATCGCCATCGTGCCCGCCGCCAGCGGCTTGGCGCATGAATTCCGCAGAAAGGTCCGTTCCCACGTTTCCTTCCTCCTGAATGCGTGGCAGCTTCGCAGCCTGCTCGTGCCGGGACGCAATCCGCTCTGGTGGGAGTTGATTTCGCATCACGTTCTGCGGATGGCGGTGCCGCCGGCGATGGTGGTTCTCGCACTAAGCTCGGCGGCGCTCGCGGGCCCGAGTCCGTTCTACCGCGTGCTGTTCCTGGTGCAGGTGGTGTTCTACTTCCTGGCGGCTGCGGGATTCGTGCTGGCGCTCCGCGGCTTTCGTCCGAGGATTTTCTATTTCCCCTTCTATTTCACCTTCGCGCAACTGGCCTTGAGCGCCGCGTGGCTCGAATGGACGCGCGGGCGGCGCGACTTTGCATGGCAGCGGACGGAGCGTTTGCTGGACCCGAATTGAAATGAGGAGGAAGCAATCGTGAAAGCACTCGTCACGGGAGGAGCCGGATTCATCGGCTCGCACGTCGCGGACGCGCTTCTTGCGAGAGGCTGCGAAGTCCGCGTCCTCGACAGCCTCGAGCCCCGCGTTCATCCGCGAGGCCGTCCAGAGTACGTCCACCGCGAGATCGAATTCATCGAAGGCGACGTGCGCGATCGCGCCACGCTCGAGCGCGCCCTCGACGGTGTCGAAGCCGTGTTTCACCAGGCGGCGTATCAGGATTACATGCCGGATTACAGCAAGTTCTTTCACTCGAACGTGGTCAGCACGGCGATACTTTTCGAGCTTATCCGCGAAAAGCGCCTGCCGGTGCGCAAAGTCATCGTCGCGTCCTCGCAATCGGTTTACGGCGAGGGGCAGTACGAGTGTAAGAGTCACGGCTTGATTCTTCCCGACGCGCGGCCCACCGAGCAGCTCGACCGCGGTGAGTGGGATCTGCAATGCCCGCGCTGCCGCGGCGCTCTTGTGCCCGTTCCGCTCGTCGAGTCGCATCCGAATCCGGCGGGCGCGTACGGCGTCTCGAAATTCTCGCAGGAGCTGGTGGCGCTTCGGCTCGGCAAGCTTCTCGGAATTCATACCGCAGCGCTGCGTTATTCGATAGTTCAGGGACGCCGCCAGTCCTTTTACAACGCGTACTCCGGCATCTGCCGGATCTTTACCCGCGCCTTTCGAAGCGGCAAGTCCCCCGTGATTTTCGAGGACGGGAACCAATTGCGCGACTACATCCATGTGTCCGATGTTGTCTCCGCAAACCTCGTGGTGCTCGACGATCCCCGCGCGAGCGGCCAGGCTTTCAACGTCGGCAGCGGCCGGCCGACCACGGTCCTCGGATACGCGTCGTTGCTCCGGAAGAAAATGAACGCGCCGTGCGGCCCCGAAGTCACTAGCGCGTATCGGGTCGGCGATGTTCGGCATACCGTTTCGAGCTCGGCGAAACTCGAGGCGCTCGGCTGGAAGTGCACGAAGGGTCTCAGCGAAATCTTCGACGATTATCTGGCGTGGCTCGATTCCGTCCCGGATACGGGCGATTACGTCACCACGGCGTTCGAGGCGATGCAGCGCTCGGGCGTCGTGCGCCAGACCGGCCGCAAGGAGACGGCCGCCGTCGTATAGGCACCTATGGCTACGAAACCGATCTCGCATCCGGTTGTAGGAGTCGCAAGCCCCGCGGTGGCGAGCGACGGCCGCCGCGAAAGCCTGGCAGCAAGGCTCGCTCCGCTCAGCCGGCCGCACATCAAGAAGTTGCTGTTTCTTGCCGGCGACGTGGCCGCGGTCGCGGCCGCGCACGAGCTGGCGGAAAGTTCCATGCGCCATCTCCTCCACATTCCCGCTGCCTACCTGAATCCGTCGAATTATTTTCTCTTCTACATTCCCTTTTTCACCGCCATGCTTTACCTGCTCGAAGGCTACAAAAGCCCCGATCTGCGCCGCCCGGAGAAAGAGCTCGAAATTCTCTTCAAGGGCGTCTCCATCTCGTTCGTCGCGCTGGCTTGCGCAAATTTTGTCTTGTTCAAGGCTTCCGGCTTTTCGAGGTATCTCCTCGTTTCCTGGTACGTGCTGACGCTGTTGTTCCTCCTCGGCGCTCGATTCGGCTTGCGTTCGATCTACGGAGCTCTCTGGCGGCGGGGCATCGCCCGGCAACGGGCGCTGCTGCTCGGCTCTACCGAAGGCCTCGCGGAATTCGAGCGCCGGCTCGCGATTCAGCGGTGCGCGCCGCATGAAATCGTGGCCGTGCTTCCTGAGGCTGCGGCGGAAGCCGGTGCTGCTTCGGCGCTGGTCCAGACGGCCTGTGGTTGGGAGGAGATGGCCCGATCGGCGCGCGCCCAGGTGGTGATCGTGAACCTGGAGGACTCGGAGCGGAATTCCTCCGTGCGTCTTTTCGACATCATCCGCGCGTGCCAGGCTTCGGGAATCGAAGTCGAAGTCTTCTCGCGCCTTTTCGGAACCACCGGGCTCCTTTATGAACGCGACGAGTTTTCCGGCTACTTCCGTTTCTACGCGCCTCCACAGTGGTCGCGCGCGGCGCAACGCGCGGTAAAAACCGGGCTCGACATCTTGATTGGGCTCGTCGGAAGTCTGGGGGCGATCGCGCTCATGCCGCTCGTGGCGTTGCTCGTCAAACTGGAAGACGGCGGCCCCATCCTTTACCGCCAGGAATACATCGGAGCGGACGGGCAAGTTCATCACTACCTGAAGTTCCGCACGATGGTGGTTGACGCGCGCCAAATTCTCGAAAACAGTCCTGCGCTGAAGGCGGAATTCGAGCAGTCGTTCAAGCTGAAGCGCGACCCGCGCATCCTTCGCGTGGGCCGGTTCCTGCGAAAGTTCAGCCTCGATGAATTCCCCGAGTTCTTCAGTCTCCTGACCGGAAGACTCACATTCGTCGGTCCGCGGACGATTTCCTGGGCGCAACGCGAACGCTACGGGCCCCTTCTCGCCAAACTGCTCTCCGTGAAGCCCGGCCTCACGGGTTTCTGGCAAGTGATGGGCCGGCAAACGACGACCTACGACGAGAGAATTCAGATGGACATGTTCTACATCGACCATTGGTCCATCTGGCTGGACCTGGTCATCATGGCCAAAACATTTTGGGAGGTCCTGCGGGCAAAGGGCGCCTACTGAAGCGCGCCCGGTGCCGCAAGATTCTGAGGAGAGACGATGATCATTACGCGAACGCCGTTCCGACTGACGCTGGGAGGAGGAGGCACGGACCTGCCCTCGTTTTATCAGCAGTATGGAGGCTTCATTCTTGCTGTCGGAATCGACAAATACATGTATGTCAACATCAATACGCCGATCGTCGACGACAAGGTCCGCATTCGGTACACGAACTCTGAAATCGTCGACAGCGTGGACGAAGTGGAGCATACGCTCGCGCGCGAGGGCCTGCGCCACTTCGGCATCAAGAACGGAATCGAGATCGATTCGATCGCGGACATTCCGGCGGGGACCGGTCTCGGCTCGTCCAGTTGCTACATGGTCGGCCTGCTCAACGGCCTCCACACGCTGACTCAGCGGCAGGCGGGCGCCAACCTGCTCGCGGAAGAGGCGTGCTACATCGAGCTCGATGTCCTGAAAAAGCCCATCGGCAAGCAGGATCAGTACATGGCGGCGTTTGGAGGTATCACGGCGCTGGACATCGACTCCGAGGGACGCGTACGGACGACGCGGCTCGACCTCGAAACGGATCTGGTCGAGGCACTCGAAAGCAATTTGCTCCTCTTCTATACGGGCGAGACGCGCAACGCCACGTCCATCCTCGCTCACCAGGACCAGAGCACGAAACGCCGCGACGCAGTGGTCGTCTCGAGCCTGCTCGAAATCAAGGACATCGGTATTGAAATTCGCGACTCGATCCTGAAAGGCAAGCTGCGCCGCCTCGGCGAGCTGCTGGACGTTCACTGGCAATCGAAGAAGCGCCTTTCGAGCGGCATCACGAATCCCCAAATCGACGCTTGGTACGAGCTTGCGCAGAGCCACGGCGCCATCGGTGGAAAGATTTCGGGCGCGGGCGGCGGCGGATTCCTGATGCTGTATTGCGAGGGCCGCAAGGCGGAATTGCGCGAGGCCATGCGCAACGCCGGGTTGCGCGAGCTGCATTTCCGGTTCGATTTCGAAGGAAGCAAGGTGATCTTCGATATCGTCACCCGCGACGGTCGCCTGGCGCATCTCGAGCGGCAGAATCAGAAGGAACGCGCGCTCGCTCGCGCCACCGTCGGCGCGTGACGCCGAATCCCAGGAGCAACGGAAATGAAAAACAGGGCTGTGTTTCTCGACCGCGATGGCGTTCTGAATCGGTACGTTTACAACACCGAATTCGGCACGGTGGACTCCCCGGCGCATCCGGATGAATTCGATTTGCTTCCGGGAGTCGCGGAAGCCGTCGCCGAACTCAATCAGCTCGGGCTCCGCGTGATCGTCGCCTCGAACCAGCCCGGAATCGCGAAGGGCAAGCTGACTCCGTGGCTGCTCGACACCATCAACGAAAAGATGCGGGCGCAACTGGCGCTCGCGGGCGCGCGGCTTGATGGAGTGTTGTATTGCCGCCACCATCCGGAAGCCGTCTTTGACCAATACCGCGTGGATTGCGATTGCCGGAAGCCGAGAGCCGGACTGCTGCTTCGCGCCGCCAAGGAACACAACCTCGACCTGTCTGGATCTTTCATGGTCGGTGACGACGTCCCCGACGTGCTCGCCGGCCGCGCCGCCGGCGTCACTACGCTTCTCGTCTCGCCCCACCGTTGCACAGTCTGCGAAGAGTTTTCGTCGCGCGGCGCCTATCCCGATCGCGTCGTTCGCGACCTGAAGGAGGCCGCAACCGTCGTGGATGAACTCCTGAACCGCGAATCGTCCGTCGCCGCTCCAACATTCGCTCCGGAGCCTTGTCTGCTCGCGTCGCGTGAGAACACCCACTCCAGCCGGTTTCTTCGCGAAACCGCCGAGATCGCTGCTGCCGTCGATTCCGACGATATCGAACGCCTCGCTCAGTTGCTTCAGTCCGTCCGTGACCGCGGCGGAAGGCTGTTTCTTCTCGGTGTGGGCGGAGGCGCGGGCCACGCATCGCACGCCGCGTGCGACTTCCGGAAGATCGCCGGTTTCGAGGCCTACGCGGTGACGGACAATGTTTCCGAACTCACGGCGCGTGTGAACGACGAAGGCTGGGCGACGAGTTACCGGAACTGGCTCAGCGGCAGCCGCCTCCGCCGCGACGACATGGTCATGGTTTTCTCCGTGGGCGGCGGCGACGCGGAAAAGAACATCAGCGCGAACCTGGTGCGCGCCGTTCAGTACGCGCGTGAAATCGGTTGCGCGGTCGGAGGCGTCGTCGGCCCGAATGGCGGGTACACCGCGCAGGTGGCGGACGCGTGCGTGATCGTTCCGGTCGCCAACCGTGACGCTGTCACTCCGCACACCGAAGCATTTCAGGCTGTCGTGTGGCATTTGCTGGTTTCGCATCCGGCACTCAAAGCCGCGGAGATGAAGTGGGAATCCGTCACCGCGAATTCGAATGGCCAGCTGCACGAGATCGAGGAAAAGCGAGCGGCCGCAGTGTGATGGACGCGAGCGAGCATCGGGCCGAGGGCGCAGACGTCGCGTTCGCTTCCCGCGTTTGTAATTGACATGTTCTGCAAGACGCTCGAAATCGGACTCGTCGCCTCCGTGTTCCTTGCCGTTGCGGGATTTGGAGGCACGGAGCCGGTTTCCTGGACCATTTCGCAGGATCTCATCTTCCTCCTTGGGGCGTTGCTCGTGCTGCAGCCCGGCGCAAGAACCGCCGTTACAAAGAGCCCGGCTTTGTGGATTGTCGCCGCGCTCAGCGTGTGGATCGTCGTTCAGTGGCTCGGCGCGCGGCACGGGAAAATCGGAATCGATGCGCACGCGATCGAAGCGCGCGGGCTGGCGTTTGCTGCGAGCGTCACGGGATTCTTCGTCGCGCGGGACGTGGCGCGCGACCGCGCAGCGCGCAAGCGGCTGGCGCTTGCCCTGATCGGCCTGGCGCTGTTTGAATCGCTGTACGGCCTGGCGCAATATCTCGGCGGCTGGCAATTCATTTGGGGCTATCGCCGCCGCTTCTACACTGGCAGCGCCACCGGCACGTACATTAACCACAACCATTTTGCCGGCCTGCTCGAAATGATTTTGCCTTTCTGTGTTGCGCTCGCGATGTATCAATGGAACACGGTAGCCGGGCATTCCCGCCGGCGGCCGCTGCGGCACTTCCTCGAACGGCTCGGCGAGCCCGACGTGATGAAAGGCGTTGTGCTGGCTCTTGTTGCCGTCCTCTTTTTTGTGGCGATCGTGTTTTCGTTTTCGCGAATGGGATTGATTTCGGCGTCCGTTTCGCTCGCGGTGCTGGCGGCGCTTGCTTGGCTGGGCCGGCGGCTCGGCCGCGGCGACGCGAAGATCGTCGTCGCCTGCCTGGCGGTGGGTGTCGCCGTTGCCGCGTGGATCGGGCCCGGGCCCGTGGTCGAGCACTTCGAGCAGCTCTCGCACGACGAACCGCTCGCCGCAGGAACGAGCGAAGGCCGCATGGCGCTGTGGCGCGCCGCCGCCGAACTGATTCGCGCGCATCCCCTAACCGGCGCCGGGCTCGGGTGCTTCGAGTTCGCGTTCACCCGAGTGCAATCAACCCAACTCACTCTGGTCATCGATCACGCGCACAACGATTACATCGAGCTTGCCGTCGAGCTCGGCGTGCCGGCGGCGGCGCTTCTTGTATTCCTCCTTTTCTTCGCGGTGGTGCGCGCGCTGCGCAACGCGCTGCGAACCCAATCGCGTTTGAATCGAGCGCTTGGCTCCGGCGCCGCTGCGGGGGCGATCGCGCTGCTGGTTCACAGCGCCGCCGACTTCAACCTGTATATTCCCGCGAACGCGCTCGTTTTTGCGGTGGTGCTGGCAATCGGCTGCTCGGTTCCGCTGAAGGAACCGCTCGAGGACAGCGCCGCCGACGCATGGCATTACCGCATCCGAACGAGCGAAACATCGTCCACCCACAGCGCGCCCGCAATTTGATTGTCGAATTTAGTGCTTGGCGGCCGAAGGATCTGAATCACCAGAAGCTTCGTTGCCGGGCCCGTTGTGAATTCGACGCGCAGCTTTTCCCAGCCGAACGTTCCAACCATGCCGGGGGTCTCGATCGAGAGCTGCTTGTGATCGAAGGCGTCGTAGATCGCAAACCGCGGGCCGCTATCCGTGGTGATGTTGTCCGCGCGCGCGAACGCGGTGAAAGCGTAGCGGACGCCCGGGACGACGGGAACGTATTGGACGACGTGCGTGAACTCGAGATTGTGTTCTCCGTCGAAATGGATGCAGAGCGAGTGCGAGCCGCTGCTGGCGGTAGTCGAATCCTCGAAAATTTCGGCGCCTTGGACGGGGACGAGGTGCCAGTCGAAGCCACCGTTTAAAGGTGCGGCTTCGAAGCCGCCGTTGAGGAGCAGGTTCGAATCGTTCGCGGCGGGCGGAATCCGCGAGGGATCGCGCCGGGCGAGATCGGACCAAAGCCGCGCCATGTCGTCGATGCGGTGCGCGTAGAGCAGCCCGTCGAAATAACGGAACGCCGCGTCGAAATCCATGCGGCCCGGCTGAGCCAGCAGGCGCGGCCACACGGTCGCAGCGGCGTCGAGCCGGTTCGTGCGAACCAGATAATCAAGATACGCAGAAAGTGTTTCGGGGAGCTCAGGAACAGCGGCGAGAATGCGGTCTTCGGGCAGGCCGGCGCGCCACGCGAGATCGAACGCGCCCGTCCGCAGCGCCTCGTCTCCTTCGATCGTGAGGTGCAACGGCCCGATCGCGCTTCGGATGTCTCCCGAGCGAATCAGGAAATTCGCGTACATCCAATTGATCTTCGGCGAGCGGGGAAAGAGCTCGAGCGCGTGCCGGAATGCAGCATTCGCCGCAGAATCGTCGCCGGCCGTGCCGTAGGCATCGCCGAGCATGGCCCATTCGAGAGCACGGTTCGGCGCGGTGCGGGCGGCGAGTTCGAGCGAGGAGATGACTCCGGCCGAAGGGACGTCCGGGGTGCGCGAGAGGATCTCAGCGGCGGTGACCGCAAAATCCGGATTTGACGAGTCCCACCTCTCGGCGGCGCGAACGCGGGCGAGAGAATCGGCGCTGCCAAGCCAGGATGCGACGCCTTGGCGCGTGGCTGCGACGGCGAGTGCTACGAGAATGAGCGCCATGGCGATTCGGGCGAGTGCGTCGAGGCGCTTTCGGATTGCGAGTTTCTCCACAGCAGAGCAACCGGCAATCGAGAAGCCACGAGGAGCAGAAACGCGTTCGCAGGGAAGGCCGTAAACTACTGACACGGCGGGCTTTGCATCGACGAGCGCGAGCCGGGCGAGAATCATCGTCAGGGGCGATTCCCTATTTGGTCCACGCCGAGAAGACTTGCCATCCGCCGAGCAAGAAAAGAAAGATCGCGAACGTGATGCGCATCCGGCGGGGGCTGAGCGAGGTGGCGATCTTGCTGCCGAGGATTCCTCCGAGGAAGATGCCGGGGATAATCAGCAGACCGACTTTGACGTCGACTTCGTGCGCGCGGTAGTAGGTGAGGAAAGCCAGCAAGCCGGTGGGCGGAACGAGGGCGACGAGACTAGTCCCCTGCGCTTGATGCTGGTCGAACGCAAATACCAGGACGAGCAGCGGAACGAGCAGCACTCCGCCGCCGACGCCGAAGAGGCCGCTGCAGATTCCCACAACGAACGCGACAGCGAAGATTCCCCAAAGGCGCAGGGTCAGCTTAGGCATCGGGCTCCCTCGTCTGGTCGAGCCGGCGCGTCTGCCGCCAGAGCATCGCCGCGGAAAAGATCAGGAAGCACCCAAACAGCGATTGCAGGATGCGAGAAGAAATCCCAAGCGCGAGTATTCCGCCGAAATAGCCGCCGACCAGGAAGCCGGCCGCACAGACGATTCCCGCAGGCAGGTCGACGTCGTGCTTCTTCCAGTAGACCGCGAGCGCGCCAAGCCCGAGGGGCGGGAGAAGAATGAAGAGGGAGGTCCCCTGCGCCATGTGCTGGTCCATACCCAGCAGATAGACCAGCGCCGGAACCACGACGATCCCGCCGCCAATTCCCATCAGGCCGACGAGGATGCCGGTTCCCAAGCCCAGCAGGATCACAATGATTGCGTGCATGTGCGAGCTGCTCCTTCGAGAAGGCGCGCCATCTTCGCCTGATTTCGGGTTTCGGGCAACGGCGATTGGGGATTTGCCACAGAGGCACCGAGACACAGAGGACTGGGGAGGTCAGGGCGCGGGCCGCGCGACCGTATATTAGACATGGTGGCCGCCCTGTGTTTTCAATGAGTTGGAGCGTTTTCTAATCCCCGAACCGTAGATTAGAAATTCGGGAGGCGCGGAGGCAGGAAAGCGCGAAGGCAAGGAGATGAGCCGCGATCCAATGCCCGCCGATTCGTTGGCAGGGGCGACGGATAGATTAGAAATTTCTTTGTGGTTTGTTTTCATGGGCTTGAGTCCGTTTTTAATCTTCGGCGGGTAGATTAGAAGCAGATTAGAAAGCGGAGGCAGGGAGACAAGGAAGCAAAGAGCCAAGCGGCCCGCGGGTATCGGAATCGCGCGCAACTGTATATTAGACATGGTGCCGGCCCTGTGTTTTCAACGAGTTAGGGCGAATTCTAATCGCGGAACTGTATATTAGAAATGCGGCGACCCGCGATCCGTGGTCCGCGACCCGTGAAGGGCGGCGCACTGAACTCGCCGAACCTGAGGCCCCAAGTTCCCTTAACACCGCTTCCTCCCTCTGACGCCCACTTCAGCGAGCACGAAAACGAGCCACGGTAGCACGGAAGAGAAATCCTGAACAGGTTCAAAAATTGAGTAGTACGGCTAGAACCAGGGTCCTAGGGAACGATTCCCTTGTTTGTCGCTGCGCCCTCACAAGGGCGCGGCAAGCCTTCGATATGCAGGCCGGGCGGCTCGGCGCCAGAACCTGAGGCGTGGTGCACTGTGGTGCAGAATGGTGTAAAATAAGGAGCATCGCTAAATCAGAGAAAGCCGTCCGTCAGAGCGTATCGCTTCCACAACGCACCGCGAAACGCGTGCACGCCATTGCGAAGACTCGGAAGACCAGTGCGAATCGAGTTCTCGTGGACTTGATCGAGGCCGGCCTTCAGTCAAAGGAATCCGAGAAGGAGCGGTTCTTCGCTCTCGCTAACCGGCTGTCCGAGTCTACGGATCCCGTCGAGCGGCAGCGAATCAAGAAGGAATTGGCACGCATGACCTTCGGTGACTAATGCCGAAGGCGCTTTGAAGCGGCCGGTTACCGCGCGCCGAGACTCGGAGCCGAGTGTCGCTGCCGCGGGGCGGCCTATGCAACGGCCTTCGACTAGCTCAGGGTAAACGGCAGCTGGGAGAAAGGCGCCAATCGGGAGATTGGCGCTCCCAGGAAGCTCCGACCTCCTCAGCAACGCATCCGGGTTGCGGCGTCAGGCGGAGCCGGAAGCGGCGGCGCCGGTGCCGGAGTGTGACCGCAGGAAGTTGAGGGTCTTCGCGTTGAACTCCTCAACCTTTTCGTAGAGCGCGGCGTGGGAAGCGCCCTCAAAGATGAGCATGCTGGAATTGCGGATCTTCGACTTCATGGGCTCGGCGAAGCGAAGCGAGGTGACCATGTCGAAGCGACCAAACGTTATGAGCGTGGGTGCGGTGATGCGGGCGAGATGGGATTCGACGTCGTGAGCGAGGACGGCGTTCGATTGTTGCATGAAATCCGCGACGGACTGAGCGGGGCGGCTGCGGACGAAGTCGGCGAGGGATTGAATGAAGTCGGGCTTGGCAGCGTAGAGTTCGGGCGTGAAGCACCAGGGGAAGAGGGCGCGAATCACCATTTCGGGAACGCTGTCGAGCGCCTTCGCGGCGACCTGCCAGCTCTTGACGACGGTCTCGATGAACGGGTCGGTCTTCGGCCAAGCGCTGTGGGCAGACAATGAAGCGACCATGTCGGGATACTTTGCGGCGAGCCACAGGCCAATTGCCGCACCAAGAGAAAGGCCGGAGACGTGGGCTTTGCGGATGGCGAGGGCACGCATGAAGGCGGCAACGTCGTCGGCGAGAAGCTCGGTGGAATAGGGGCCGGCGGGTTTGTCGGAGGCGCCGGTGCCGCGAAGGTCGAGAGAGATGCAGGTGAAGTGCTTCGCATACTCGGCGACCTGGAAGGCGTAGCAGGCGTGGTCGGCGGCGAGATAGGGGATGAGGATGAGAGGTTCGCCGGAGCCCTGCTGGTCGTAGTTCATGGTGACGCCGTTTGCTGTAACGGTAGGCATGGAATTTTCTCTCCTGATGGAGCGAGCGCTGGGGGTGCTCGCGTGACGTTGGAGGGATGGTGCGACGGATGGGAGGGAATGTCAATGACCCTGGGAATTTGAAATTGGAAATTTCAGATTTGAAAGAAGGGAAGAATCAAAGGGACCCACCGTTCGAAAAGCGCGAACAGTGGGGCACCCTGCGGCCGGATTCTTTGGTTGAGGTGGTGCTGAGTGAGAGGCTTGCGTTTGACGGGATCGCCGAATGCGCAGCCTTGTGCGAATTCCGAGGCACCCGGCCGCTGGGGCCGAAGCCGTCAGGAATCCGGAATCTCTACATCGACATACGAACCAGGTCTTGCCGCGTTGACAGCCGCTACGACTCGGTCGACATATCGTTGCACGACTGGCCAGCGCGAATTGCCAAGAACCACGATTGCAAGCCTGAGGTGCGTGAGGTTTTGCTGGTGGCGGAGGTTCTTGTCGGTCGTCACAAATACTTCAAAGCCGGCTTTCTCCGCCTCTTTCAGCAGTGCGCCATTGGCAAAGGCGTCCCAACCGAGATCTTTCGTTTTCTTGACCGTGTGGCCGGCGAGAAACGGCTGCAGAGGGGCAGGCGTGCCGTGGTCAAAGAGGATGAGCATCCCTAGCGGTGGGCGGGGGCTTCGAGACTGCGCGCGGCAAAGTCGAGCACTGTGGTGACTTGCTCTCGCGTAAGGTCGAACCATTCCATGATGTTCTCGATGGTGGCTCCCGCTTCGAGATTTTCGAAGACCGTAGCGACAGGCATTCTCGTGCCACGAAAGACCCAGGCACCGCTTACTTTTCCCGGGATGCTTTCGACCGCGGGGCATTGGGACCAATCGAGTGCTGCCATCAGAGGACTTCTCCCTGGGACCATCGTACACCATTTTGTTGGAGGGATGGTGCGACGGATGGGAGGGAATGTCAATGACCCTGGGAATTTGAAATTGGAAATTTCAGATTTGAAAGAAGGGAAGAATCAAAGGGACCCACCGTTCGAAAAGCGCGAACAGTGGGGCACCCTGCGGCTGCATTCTTGGTCGGGGTGAGCGCTGCGTTTGGAGCTTGCATTCAATGGGATTGCCAGAGGCGTCGGGCACGTTGTGGGGCACCCGGCCGAAGCCAGCTTCGGCGAAGAGAAAGCCCTTCGAAGCTCAGAGCAAGCGGGGAGCCCTTCGGCGTTGCCTCAGGGCAAACGCTTCGGCGGGCACGGCATGCCGTGCCCCTACGCGGAAAAATGCAAAAGCGGCACAGGCGCCTGTGCCACCACTACGAAGTGTCGGAGCGGCTAGTAGATGTCGTACTGCTCCCAGTGGAGGGTTGGGTCGGCCTGGATGATGACGCTCTTCTTGGCCCAGCGCTCAAGCTCTTCGATGAGTGAGGACTCGCGCGTCTTGAGGGCTTTGGCGATTTCGGGATGGACACGCAGGGTGAGGCTGCCGGAATCCATGTCCGGAGCCATCTTGCGCGCTTCGGCCTGAATTTCGTAGCAGAGGGTCGGAATCGACTTCACCATGCCGGAGCCCGTGCAATACGGGCAGGGCTGGCAGAGGGTGCGCTCGAGGGCCTGCTTCGTGCGCTTGCGGGTGATGGCGACAAGGCCAAATTCGTTGAAGCGCAGAACCTTCGAGGGCGCGCGGTCGGCGCGAAGGGCGTCTTCGAGCGCGGCCATGACTTTTTCGCGATTGCGGCGTTCCTCCATGTCGATGAAGTCGATGATGATGATGCCGCCCAAATCGCGGAGCCGCATCTGACGGACGATTTCCTTCACGGCTTCGAGGTTGGTGCGGACGATGGTGTCTTCGAGGCGCGTCGAACCCTTGCCGACGAACTTGCCGGTGTTGACGTCGATGGCGACGAGCGCTTCGGTGTGGTTGATGACGATGTAGCCGCCGGACTTCAGCCAAACTTTCGGGCGCAGGCCTTTGTCGATTTCCTGCTGGATGCCGAATTCCTCGAAGACGGGCGTGTCTTTCGTGTAGAGCTTCACGCGATTGACGAGCTCGGGCTGGAAGCGGCTCATGAAGTCGACGACCTTCGTGAATTCTTCCTCGGTATCGACCCAGATGGCGCCGAAGTCGTTGCTGACGTAATCGCGGAGGATGCGCTCGACGAGGTTGAGATCGCGATGGAGGAGCGAAGGCGCCTTGCGCTGTTCGGAGCGCGCTTTGATTTCCGACCAGGTGCGCGTGAGGAATTCGACGTCGGCGCGGACTTCGTCGGGACTCGCGCTGCCTGCGGCGGTGCGAACGATGAAGCCACCGCCGGCGGAGCCCTTCGCTTCGTTGACGAGATGGCGCAGGCGGGCGCGGTCTTCGGCGGAGGCGATTTTGCGCGACACGCCGGTGTGGTCGAGGGTCGGCATGTAGACGAGGAAGCGGCCGGGAAGCGCGACGTGGCTGGTGATGCGCGCGCCTTTCTTGCCGAGCGGCTCCTTCGCAATCTGGACGATGATTTCCTGGCCCTGCTTCAGCATGTCGGAAATGAGCTGCGGGCGCCGGGGCTGCGGACGATGTCCGTGGCCGTAACCGTGATGCGGACGGCGGCCGCGATCGCGATCGTCGCGGCGTCCGCGGTCGCGTCCACCGCGGCGCGAGGGATGCTGCATGCGCGAACGGAAGTCGCCGCGAACGCGGGCTTTCCACGGCTGATTCTCCTGCGGGGGCCGAGGCGCTACATTGCCGGGTTCAGGTCCGGCAGCTTCGGCGGCAGCCTGAATCGCGTCGAGGCCTTCGGCGGCGATGCGCTCGTGCTCGGGAGATTCTTCGGCTTCGGAAGGCGCGATCATGCCTTCCGCTTCGGCCTGAGCTTCTTCGTCGATGAGGTCGTGGTCGTCCTCGAGGTCGTCTTCATGCTCCATCGCGGAAATTTCCGGCTCGGCCGAATCTTCGTCGATACCGTTTTCAGCGGAGGCGAAGGCATCAGCCTCGTGCTCGGCCTCGACCTCTTCGTTCTGAGCTTCGGTGACGTGGGCGGCCAAAGTTGCGGCTTGGTCTTCGCTGAGGTCGGCAGTGTCGTGGACGTCGGGCGCCGCAGGGTGCGGCTCCTCGATGTGCGGCGCAGCGAGCGCGGCCTGCTCCTCGGCTTCGAGCGGATTCACCGCGGCAGCAGGCTCGTTCGGCTGATACTTCGAAAGCGTTTCGCCAGGGAGGGGTTCGAGGCGCATTGAAGCCGGAGCATGAAATTCCGCGCGGGGCGGCACCGGCTCGATGTGCGGCTCTTCCTGCGGCGCGATTGGCGGCGCAGCGACGAGGGACTCTTCGGCTGGAGCGGGAGCGGCGGCCGACGGAGCGCGGTCACGATACTTTGCGAGCGACTCGCCCGGCAGAATGATGGGGACGTAATCGCTGGGAACGGACTCGCCCGGCCGCTCGTCGTAGGAGCGCGGCGCGGCGAATTTCGACGGCGGCAACTCGCGCCCGTAGCGGCGATCGCGGTCACCACCATGACCACCGCGGCGACCGCCGTGGCGGCCTCGTCCGCGGCCACCACCACCGCCTCCGCGTCCGAAATCGCGGCGATCGCGGCCGCGATCAAATCGGGGGCGGTCCGAGCCGTACGGACTGCGGGCAGGCGGATGCGGCTGCGAGACGGGCGGCGCGATTGCGTGCGCCGACGTTTCGGGCGCCGGCATCGAGTTCAAGTCAGCGGGCTGCGCTTCGGCAGCGGGCGCAGGCTCGACATCCGCCGGTTCCATGGCGGGAGCCGCAGCATCGGCCGCAGCAAAAACCTGGCCGCCCTGTTCTTCCATCTTCTGAACTTTGTCCTCGACGGTGGTGACGATGGGCTCGAACTCCTCGATGCCTTCGAGGAAGTCGCTGACGTACAGGAAGGCGTCGCTATCGAGGCCGATGTCCACGAAGGCCGACTGCATGCCTGGCAGCACGCGAGTGACGCGGCCCTTGTAGATGCTTCCGACTAACGCAAATTCCTTTTCCCTCTCGACGTAATACTCACAAAGCTGTCCTTCTTCCAGAATGGCGACCCGAGTCTCGTGGGGGTTCGCCGAAATAACCATTTCCTTCGACATTTGAAAACTCCTCATGGCGCATCGGAGCGCGGCGGCACACAAAAGCGCGGTGCGCGCTTCGGCCGGCGGAACGGGCGGCAGCATGTGACGGCCGCGGGCCACTCAGGAAAGGCATGTGTTGATGTGCTGCTTTCCTCACCGATGCTTCCTTCGCAAAACTGAAACAGCCGCTCGCCGTCATCGCGCGAGGCGTCGCGGGCACAAAACAGCGGGGACTCAGTTGACGAATCTCCGCATGCGGACGTTCATCACCAAACCCAAAGCGAGAAACACAAAGGCAGTTGCTGATCCTCCGTAGCTCATCAACGGCAGGGGAATGCCGGTGACCGGCATGTAGCCGATCACCATCGAAGCGTTGACCAGGACGTGGAATCCCAATATGGCCGTGACTCCCATCACAACGAACATTCCGGCCTTGTCTTTCGCTTTCTGCGCGTTATCCACCAGCCGCAGAATCAGACCCAGATACAATAACAGAACGACGCAAACTCCGATAAACCCTTGTTCTTCCGCGAGCGCGGCCAGAATGAAGTCCGAATACCGGACGGGCACGAAGCCCAACTGGTTCTGGCTGCCCTTGCCAAATCCCTTACCCCAAAACCCACCGGAGCCAACCGCAATTTCCGACTGCAGAATCTGATAACCCGCGCCGCGCTGGTCCTCCTCAGGATGGAGGAACGTCTCAATGCGCTGCTGCTGGTACGGTTTCAAGTGGCCCCGCATGTGCCAACCGAGCGGGACCAAGATGCCTACCAGCACGATTCCGATGGCGGCGTGCTTCCATTCGACGCCCGCCAGGAATATGCCAACGACGGCGACCGGGATCAGCACCATCGCTGTTCCCAGATCCGGTTGCTTCAAGATCAAGGCGACCGGAACCAGGGTCAGGAGGCCAACTTTGACCAAATCCCCGAAAGTCAGGCGGTCGGTGCGGACCTCGCTGAAGTAACGCGCCAACACCACGATTATAATCAACTTCATTAGCTCTGACACTTGCAAATTGACGCCGCCGCCGAGCGCGACCCAGCGCTTGGCTCCGAAGCGGGAATGGCCGATCGCCAAGACGATCAGAAGAGTGGCGATGCCGAAGACATAGAGGGCCGGGGCCTGGTCAAGAAGCGTGTGGTAGTCGATGCGGGAAATCAGGAACATGCCGATGATTCCGACGCCGATCCAAATCAATTGGCGATACTGCATGCCAGCCATGCCGCTGGCGTGGGTCGAGGAATAGATCTCCGCCACTCCGAGCCCGCTGATCGCGCCGACAATTGCGAGGAGGGTCCAGTCGAAGTCGTGAACGCGGGGCCGATCTTTCATGGACGCTGCGCTCCAACCGCGGCAACGAGGGGGCGAGGCGGCGCGGCGTTCTCGGCGGTCGACGGCTGGGCCAGATGGCCGCTCTTTTTGTCGTAGTAGGCCTTGACGACGTCGCGCACGATGGGGGCGGCTGACGTGCTGCCCCAACCTCCAGCTTGCACCAGGGCGGCCACGACAATTTCCGGGTTCCGGCGGGGCGCGTAGCCGACAAACCAGCCGTTTTCTTTCAGTTTCTTGCCGAGCTTGTTCTGCAGTTCGAAGCTTTCAGTCTGCGCCGTGCCAGTCTTGCCGGAAAAGTCGATGTTCTGGAGCTTGACGAGACCGGAGGTGGTGCCGTCCGGCTCGTTGACGACGCCCCACATGCCGTCGGTGACCTGCCGGACGGTGTCATCCGAGAGCGGGAAATAACCTGGCTTCAGGCCGGTGGCGTTTTTCAGGAGGTGCGGCGGGATCAAGGTTCCACCGCTGGCGACACCTGCAATCATTCGAGCCAGCTGAATGGGAGTGACCATCACGGCGCCCTGCCCGATGGCCACGGAAATCGTCGAGCCCGGATACCACTTGTGATGATAGACGCGTTCGACCCAAGCCTCGGACGGGACGAGCCCCGGTTCTTCACTGGGCAAGTCGACGCCGGTCCGGCGGCCCAGACCGAGGCCGCTGGCGTAGGAGCTGATCCGGTCGATCCCCAGCAGTTTGCCTACGTTATAAAAGTAGACGTCGCAGGAAGCGACGATTCCCTTGTGCAGGTCGACGGAGCCGTGGGCGTGATCGCAATGAAACAAGCGTCCGTAAAAGGTAGCATAACCCGGGCAGTACACCGTGTAACTCGGCGGTATTGCCTTGGACTCGAGCATGGCGGTGGCCATGACGACTTTGAAGACGGAGCCGGGAGCGAGTTGCGCCTGAATCGCACGATTCAGCAGCGGAGTGTGCGGATCGGAGTTGAGGCGGGCCCACTCCGGGGGAGGAATCCGGACAGCAAAATCGTTGGGATTGAAGGTGGGGCGGCTCACCATCGCGAGGATCTCGCCGGTGTGCGCATCCATGGCGATGAGAGCGCCTTCCTTGTTCGCGAAATCGGCGTCAGCGACGGCCTGCAAGTCGTAATCGATCGTCAACTGAATGGGTTTGCCGGGAACGGCTTCGACGTCCTCGAGGGTGCGCACGGGCTTGCCGACGCTGTTCACGACAACGCGGCGCAGGCCGTCCGTGCCTTCGAGGGTGTCGTTGTATTCGCGCTCGAGGCCGGCCTTGCCGACGATGTCGCCGGGGCGATAGTGGCCGTCGCTCTTTTCGAGGTCCTCGGGGGAAACTTCACCCACGTAACCGATGGTGTTTGCGAGCATTTCGCCGTGGGGATAGCGGCGTCGCTGCACCATCATCAATTCGAGAACGGGCAGATCGGCGCGATGAGATTCGACGAAGGCGATGTCGGCGTCGCTCGCGGCGGGCTTGATCACGATGGGCTGGAACTTGGGTTCGAGCTTCGCAGCTTCGAGCTGCTGCATCAGGTCTTCTTTCGTGATGCCGAGGCCCTCTTCAATCTGAGGCAGGCTCTTCTCGAGGAGCTTGGGCTCGTCGCGCAGAAGGAGAATGCTGAAGGAAGGATAGCTGTCGACGAGGACGCGGCCTTCGCGGTCGAGCATGGCGCCGCGCGGAGCGATGATCGGGATGTAGCGAATGCGGTTGCGCTCGGCCAGGTCGGCAAAGTGATCGGACTGCACGACCTGCAATTTCCAGAAGCCGACGAGGAGCATGACGACGAAGAAGACGGATAAATACGAAACCAGCGCCAAACGTCCCTGGGGAATTCTTGTGTCGCTAACGGTCCACGGTGCCAACGAAACTCCAGCGCGGGGGGTCGTGCCACGGCCCGAATGCGCGTTACGCGTCGAATCCGGCTGCGATTCGAAGTGGAGTCTAAGCTATCACCTGCGGCGAGGAGGCCGCAAGCGACCGAATGTCCATGTTGTAAACGCCTGCCCAGCCACCTGCACCAGGCCTGTACCGGCCTGTACGGAAGTCCGGCCCGGCAATTCGAGGGCTAAGAAGGACGACGGAGGCGGTCGAGGAGGGCGAAAAGGAGGACGGCGGCGCCGGCGCTGACGAGCGAATCGACGAAGAGATGCAGATTGAACAGCGGGGCGCTGCGGCTGAGCAGGACGCGCTGCGTGACCGCCAGCACAACCTGATGAAAATGGAACAGGATGAAAACGAGACCGAAGCGGCTGAGCGGGTGTTCCGTGTCGATCTTGCCGCCAACCGAGGAGGCCAGATAGCCGACCAGCGTTTTGGCGATGCCGTAAAGTCCAATGGGATTGTCGTGGCTGAGCGCGTCCTGCAAGATGCCGATGGCCGCTCCGAGGAAGAGACCCGACACCGGATTTCGCCGGCTGACGCCGAAATAAATCGTGACGAGCAAGGGCAGTTCGATCAACTCGGACCAGTATCCGTACTTGTGGAGGAACATCTGCAGGACGAGCGCGAGGATGGCGGCTCCGATGACCGTCCCGCCGTAATACTTGTGGACTTCGACGTTGCCTTCCGACTGCATACCGGGATTGAGCATGAAGGACATTTCAGGGCTGCGGTTTCGGCGTCTGATGTGAAGGCGGTGGAGGCGCCAATGGATGCGAAGGCGCGTCCGCGGTTGACGGCGCTGGGGCAGGAGAAGATTCATCGAGCTTCCGGAGATTCAGCTCCTGCATGGTCATCAGGACGAGCACGTCTTCGAGCCGATCGAGCCGCGCAGCAGGGCGGACGCGGATCACCTGAAACGGACTCGCAGCCTTCACGTCGGCGACGGTTCCGACCGGCAAGCCCTTCGGGAAAATGCGATCGTCTCCCGACGTGAGAATGACTTCGCCGGGCTGGACCTTCTCTTCATTCACCACATAGTCCATGTGCGGGTCGGGATCGCCGGTGCCCTTGATGATTCCGTGCGTGCGCGTATCGGCGAAGAGAGCGCCGACTCCGCTTTCCTTGTCGCTGATCAGTAAGACCTGCGCGGCGTTGGGGAAAACTTCGACAATTTTTCCCACGATGCCGTCGGGAGTGATCACGGCCATGTTGCGGCGGATGCGATCGCGCTCGCCGCGATTGATGAAGATGATGTGCGAACTCGGGTCTGCGCTCGCCCCAATCACCTGCGCCGCGACCATGGGTCCGCTCGCACCGATCACTTGCGCGGCGACCATGGGCGCCTCGGGATGTGCCTGGCGGAAATCCAGCAAGGCCGCGAGGCGTTGCGCCTGGGCCGCCTGGCTCTCGAGTTCGCGGTTCTTCAACTTTAGCTCATCATTCTCGCTGAGAAGGCGGAGGTTCTCCGCGCGCGCGTTGCGGAGGCCGATGTAACCCGACCAGACGCCGCCGATCTTGTGGAACGTCCACGTACCCGCACGCTCGAAGGGAGTGATCAGCTCGACGACCCAGTAACGGACGAGCGAGACCTCTCGAGGCCCGCGGTCGGACCGCCGGACTTGAATCGCAATCATCAGCACCTGCGCAAGCACGACGCCGGCGAGCAAGGCCAATGGGCGGTGTCGAGAGGAGATGTCAATCATGCTAGAAACTCACGACTCGAGATCTGGAACCGAAAGCCGCGATTTGGCGGCGTTGACGAATTCCGAGCATTTTCTTTCACGTTGCCGCCGTTCAGTCGATCGAAACGAGGCGCAGTAAGCGGAAATCGCTGAGCATCTTGCCGGTTCCGAGCACCACCGAAGCCAGCGGGTCGTCCGCGATCGAGACGGGCAATCCAGTTTCTTCACGAATGCGCTTGTCCAGGTTCTTGATCAGTGCGCCGCCGCCGGTGAGGACGATGCCGCGGTCGCTGATGTCCGCAGAGAGCTCGGGAGGAGTACGCTCGAGAGCCACGCGGATGGCGTTAAGAATTGTGGAAATGCATTCGGAAAGGGCCTCGCGAATCTCGCTGTCGTCAATCGTGACCGTACGCGGGACGCCTTCGATCAAATTGCGGCCCTTCACTTCGAGCGTGAGCGGCTTTTCGAGCGGGTATGCGGATCCGATCTCGATCTTGATCTGCTCCGCGGTGCGTTCACCGACGAGCAAATTGTACTTGCGCTTCAGGTAATGCATTACAGCTTCGTCCATCTCGTTCCCGGCCACGCGGACCGAGCGCGAATAGACGATGCCGCTCATGGAAATGACGGCGATGTCCGTGGTGCCGCCGCCGATATCGACGACCATGTTGCCCGAAGGCTCCTCGATGGGAAGACCCGCGCCGATCGCTGCGGCCATCGCCTGTTCGACGAGATAAACTTCGCTGGCTCGCGCGCGATAG
>DATIZQ010000126.1:0-30202 GCA_035517015.1 Candidatus Acidiferrum sp.
CCGCAAAAATTCCATGTTGTCCCGCGACCCCCGCATAGACTTCCAACGTCTGCTCCGCCTTGTCTCGATACGCCTCCTCGTGGGTGTATCCATGCAGCCGCAACAGCGCGATCGCGGCCGCCGAATTGCCCGCCGGGGTAGGCGAATCCTGAAACGGCTTCCGCCGCGTCCCCAGAATGCCGAGAGCATCCGATTCCTCGGCTGATCCGCCCGCCGCTGCCCCGCCGACATCAAAGAATCCGCCCGCCAGCGGATCGAAGAACTGCGCAATCATGGCGTCGGCAATCGCCCGAGCAAACCGGAAGTAACTCATATCCGCCGTAGCTTCATAAGCATCCAGACAAGCAATCACGCTGAAAGCATAGTCATCCAGCACTCCCGAAGTTTCCCGCCGCTGAGCCGCAGGATCCGAGTAAGCAATCACATGCGCAAGTGTGGGGCGGACACTCTTGTCCGCCAAAGTTGGCGAGCTCCCAGAGTTCCAGCCCTCCGCCAGCACCCGATCCAGCGACCGCAAAGCAAACTGTCGAGCCTCCGCCAAATCCAGCACCCGCGCCGCTTCCAGGTAAGCCGAAACGCACATCGCATTCCAGCCCACATACACCGTCTTATCAATATAAGGAGTAGGACGCGCCAGCCGAGCCGCATACATCTTCTGCTTAGCCGAAGCCAGCAACTCCCGCACGCGCCTTTCCGTCATACTAATCCGCCGCGCAATCTCCTCTACCCCCGCCCGCACAAACAACACATTCTTAGCCGGATTGTGATGCATCTCGCCAATCTCGTTGATGTCGTAGCGTAGACAAGCGACCGCAGCCTCATCCTCTGTCAGCGCCGCGCGAGCCTCATCCAAAGTCCACGTGAAGTAGTCGCCGTCGTCCTCCATCGAGTAGTCGGCGTCCTGCGAAGCATAAAAGCCGCCGCGCGCCCGGTCGCTGAGCCACTCATCCATCCAGCGAATAATGTCACGCGCCACTTCGGCCAAGAACTCGTTGCCCGTAGCCTGATAAGCGTGCACATAATTCTTCAGCAGTTCCGAGTTGTCGTAACACATCTTCTCGAAGTGCGGCACGATCCAGCGCTCATCCACCGAATACCGATGAAATCCCCCCGCCAGTTGGTCGTACACGCCGCCGCGCGCCATGTGCTCCAAAGTGCTGACAAAAACATTCCGCAACTCGTCGTTCCCTGTGCGAACGTACTGATCCATCACCAGATCCAGCGCCGCCGGATGCGGAAACTTCGGAGCTCTCCCAAACCCGCCATGGCGCTCGTCAAACATCTTCAGCGCCGACTCGCTGATCGCCTCAATAACCGCTGTGGAAACCTTCCCGCTTCGTCCCGCAAACGACTCCGCCTGCGAAATCGCGTTCGCCACCATGTTGGCTTGCTCGATTACATCGCCGTGCTGCTCACGATAAGCGTTCGCAATCGAAACCAGCACGCGCTTGAAACTCGGCCGCCCGTACTGATTCTCTGGAGGGAAATAAGTCCCGCCATAAAACGGCTTGCCCTCCGGAGTAAGAAACGCCGTCAACGGCCACCCGCCCTGCCCAGTCAGCGCGCTCACCGCGGCCTGGTACCGGCTGTCAATATCGGGACGCTCGTCCCGATCCACCTTCACCGCCACAAAGTTCTCGTTGACGATCTTCGCCACCTCCGGATCGTCATACGACTCGCGGTCCATCACATGACACCAGTGACACCAAACCGCCCCAATATCCAAAAGCATCGGCTTGTTCTCCCGCTGGGCCGCAGCAAACGCCTCCTCACCCCACTCATGCCACTGAATAGGCTGATGCATAGCCGAGCGCAGATAGGAAGAAGAAGCACGGGCAAGGGAGTTGCGCGAAGCGTCGGTCATCAGCAGAGTCTACCGCGAGAGAGGGAGTGAATGGGAAACATCGTAGAGACGGTGGAATTCTCTAGCTGGTTCGCGCCCGTTCTTTGGGCGCTAACCCGGGGCACCCAACAGGGCGAATCCCGTTACGAAATGTAGTAGTATCCGTCGCGCTGGACGAGGTTGACTTGGAGGCCAAACAACCGGCTCAGGGTCTGGGGTTGGAGGATTTCTTCCTTGCGTCCGTCGCCTACGATGCGGCCATTGGACAGGAGCACGACGCGCTCGATTTCCGGAACGATGTCGGAAAGTTCGTGCGTGACCAGAATGATTCCGATTCCCGAATTGGCGAGCGCGCGCATGGTCTGGCGCAAGCCGTGCTGGGCGGATATGTCCAAAGAGTTGCAAGGTTCGTCGAACAAGAGGGCGTGCGGTTTGTGAACCAGGGCGCGCGCAATCAAGACGCGTTTCGCCTCTCCCGAGGACATTTCCTGCACGGCCCGCTCGCCGAGATGAGAGATTCCCAGTTGCAGCAAAGCCGCCTCCGCTAACTCTCGGTGCTGGGGATCAACGGTATGGTTCGGGAAGATGCGGGTACTGCTGAAGAAGCCGGAAAGCACGACATCGAAGCCGCTGGCATCGCTGGTGCAGGACGACATCAGGTCGTTCGAGACGATGCCGAGCAGGGAGCGCAGTTCGAAAACGTTCCAATTGCGCAGGCCGAGGATGGCGATGCTCGAGCCGCTGCGGGCCAGCGGATAACACTCGCGGGTGATGGTCTTGATGAGCGTGGATTTACCGCAGCCGTTCGGGCCCAGAACCGCGACATGTTCATTGAGTTGCACCCGAAGCGTGAGGCCGTCGAGGGCGACTTTCTGCCCTCGCATCACCGTGACGTTCTGCAAATCGAGTAAAGGGGCAGGAACCGTTGCCATCGTCCAATGATAGTCGACGAAGGTGTGGCCGATTTCAGCAAACTAGGGATCAATGGTGTATCGGGCGTTGTCGCTCATTGACCCCAATCAGGCGTTCTTGGCGGGGTAGTTGGATTTTGCAAGTTATCCCGTGAAGCAGCTATCCTCCAGTCCCGCGCGGCGCCATCAGGGGACGCTTGCCGCAAAGCGTTCACCACCAGCGGTCACCGCGCGCGGCGACAAAATTCCGCCTGACATAGTCCCAAGGCACGACGAACAGGAAGATCACGCTCATCAGGCAGGCAAAAGTTGTGTCCCAGGTGTCTGCGTCCATGGTGTGGTTCTGCCAGGCAGGCAGCGCGACCGCGAGAAGCCATGTGGCCTTCCATGCTATTTCCCAGAACAGAAGCGGCAGCATTTTCAAGGGATAGCGCAGCCCTAGGACCGCGAGCAGCACTAGCGCGAGCAGCATGGAATTGACCACGCCATGCATCAGCTCCCAAGGCCTGTGATGAAGGAAGGCAGGAACCTTCTGCATTCCCATGCCGACGGCAATCAAAAGGTACCCGGCCCTCAGAAGATAAATTCGCCACAGCGCGATCTCCCGCGCCGGAGTTTCGTTTCGGTCCCGCGTACCCAAGGTTAATGCTGGCGATGAATCGGTTTTCATTGCGCATCTCCCAATCCGACTCGCATCAGCAGCGTCCGTTATAAGTTAGCCGACATTCCCCATATGACCTGCGTATCAAACGGGAATTTCCATTATCGACGGTGCCGTCTCCGGGCGCGCCGCGTCAATCGTCCGGTTACTGTGTTAATCGCCCGAAGCCCGCGCCGCTCTGTTAAACCAAATGCCTCGGGCAAAGCTTCCTTTAAGCATGCGCCTCCACCGGTACGTCGGGCTCCGTCCAGAGGATTATGGCTTGCGGCAACGTCAGGATCATTGCGAGCAGGGGTGCGAGCAGCGCCTCGAACATGCGCACAGTTGCCATTGTCCCAAGGCCAGGAGCGAGCAGTACCAATACGAGTGTGTAGATGCCGATTACCCGATAGGCTTTGAAACATGCTGCGTTTCTGACTGCCACGTCACGTTCGTCCATGGCATCCGCATCACGCGGGTTGCGCACCAGCCCGAGATCTATCAGTTCTCCGAAGCGCACGTTCTGGGGTACCGAGGTGTTCGTCACCAATCGTCCCAGAATCGATCCACTGACAATGTTCCACGCAAGGATGACGCACGCCAGCGTTACAACCGCCGTGTTCGCCGAAGCAGCGATGATCGAGCCCATCAGAATGGCGAGAACGAGATACGTTACCATTACCAGTATCCGGCGGTGACTTCGCTCCGCCATGGACAAACCCAGGAACTCCCGAGTTCTCATCATAACGACCTCCTGCGTCACGTGGAGACGCCCCCGTCCGCGCGATTTCGATTACCGTATACCTCCTCACTGAGAGGCCGGAGGGGCTTGCGTGAAAAAACCGCTTCGATTGGCAGGCCGAAAAATTCGGAAATCCGAAATGCCAGCTCCAAGCTGGGATTGAAGTCGCCGCGTTCGATATAGCCCACCGTCTGGTAATTGATATCGAGGGCCTCTGCAAGCTGGCTGCGCGAGAGGCCTCGCTCCGCGCGCAGGACGGCGATTCGGTTGAACAGCGGAGATCCATTCCGCGCGTCCACTGAGCTGTATGTCATGTACATATAGTTGTACTAATACACCATTTTGTCAAGGGAAATTGCGACATGGGCAGACCGAGGACTGGAGGATGGGTTGGCGATGGCTCCAAAGGGGAGTGGCGACGGCGGGGCCACGTTTTTTCATTCAACTGCTGCGCGCTGCCATCAGCCACTTCAGCACGATTTCCTTCTGCTTCGGGTCCACCTCAATGAACGAGACTCCCATTCCGATGTTCGGCTCGACGTGTGCAACGGTGCCGAGCGCGGTGAACACTTCCTCGTTGTGCGTGATCGTCACCTTCACTTTTGATCGGACCGGAAACGGGTTCAGCGTGTCCACGTAGCACCCATTGATGCTGAGGTCTCCGGTTCGGGCACGAATCCGCGCCTGCACGTCGGCTTCGAGCAGTTCGACCGTGGCGATGAAGAAATGGCGTGGCTCGCGGCGCTTGTCGTTAGGCCACATCCCGGAAGGGCTAGACATAATGTGGCCTCAATGTATTGCGCGCGCCATGCAACGTCAAGCAGCATCTTGTTCTTCATGGCACACCGTAGACGCGCGCTTGGGCAAGTGATTCAATCTGTGGCAGAGGGAGTTTGTTGTCGCATGAGGAGCGAGAGATGACGGAACAGCTATCGTTCGACCCGGGCCGCACGGCGGTGCTGAGCATGGACATGCAAGCGGCAATCGTTTCGATTTACGCGAAGGATCAGGCGGCGTTTCTCGGGCGCGCGGCGAGAGTGCTGAAGCGCGCTCGAGCCGCGGGAGCGCCCGTGATTCACGTGAAGGTTGGGTTCCGTCCCGGCTTTCCGGAAATCAGCGAGCGCAACGCTCTGTTCAGCTCCATCAAGAAAAATGAGAGACACCGCCAGATATTCGAAGGCGAGCTGGGAGAAATCCATCCGGCGGTGGCGCCGCAAGGAGAGGACATCGTTGTCGTCAAGCATCGCGTCAGCGCATTCTTCGGAACCGACCTCGACATGATCCTGAGAGCGAAGGAGGTCGACACGCTGGTTTTGTTCGGCATCGCCACGAGCGGCGTGGTGCTCTCGACTCTGATCGATGCGTTCGACGCCGACTACCGGTTGATCGTGATCAGGGATTGCTGCGCGGACCAGGACGCGGAGGTTCACGCGTGTCTTGTCGACAAATTGTTTGCGCAGCGTGCGACCGTCGCGTCGGCCAGCGAATTTCTTGCCGCGAAGTTTGTCTTGCAGACGTGAGTCGCATTCGAGCGGCATTCGCCCCTTCCCGCGCCCATTCGCCCCGCAAACGAAACGTCTTTTGTCACAAGAACTTTCGCTGCCCCTCAGATCTCGCGACACAAAGTGTCTAGGCCAATCATCCGTGAATCTAAGGTGACAGCCCGGTAGACGTCTGTGCCTCTTGTTGGCTATTCATGACGATGCAGACACGTGGGTCGACTGTTCGATCCCGGGACTTAAAGAGGGCCAAGACACATGGGAAACAAGAAATGGGGTTTATATTCGGTCGGATTCGCAATCGTTTTGATGCTCGGTACCGCGGGGATTTCTTTCGCTGACGGAATCTCAGGGAAAACTCCCGGGATGTCCGAGAGATCAGGGGGCACGCCGCAGAACGTCCTGGTAACACCTAACACAGGGGCGCCTGTTTCTTTCAAAGACGCGCCGCTCTTGATGTTCGGCGAGTTTGACGGCAGCCGCGACTCGGCGTCGGCAATCGCGGGGACGGAACTTGTGGCGGCATCCCCGTCGTTCGACCACAGACTGTGGAGCGGCGATTGGCGCACGGAGAACAAGACCGGCGGGCCCAACGACCCAGTTGGTGTTCCTGAGCCCGCGACGATCCTCCTGCTGACAGCTGGCGTAGGCGCTCTGATGCTGCTGCGACGAAGGACGGGAGAGTCCTAGCTCGTCCGACAGGAACTCAGCACCTGCGTCACAGCGCACTCGAGGGATTGATTCCTGCGCGTTTGAGGGGCCGCCAGGCCATGTCGCCGCGGAGGTATTGCCAGAGACCTTGCAGCCGCCAGAACATGTGCATCTGGCGGTACGGGAAATGTTCGAGGAAGCAGAAGGTGATCAGCCGGGCGACATCTTTCCAATCGTTGTAGCGCTTATACGTGAACTCCTCCTGCAGCACTGAGCCGATCGAAATCATCGTTGCGAAGGCGTAGCCGAATAGCATGAACTGTAGAAAGAATTGGCGGCTCAGGACGCCGAGCACCGCGGCTGCGATGATTGTGACCATGCCGCCCAGCTCGATCACGGGAGCGAGAAGCTCGAAGATCCAGAGATAAGGTAGCGCAACGAAGCCGATCCTGCCGTACCGCGGCCGAAACAACATGTTGCGGCTCGGCCAGAGCACGTCGAGCAGCCCCTTCTGCCAGCGCGCCCTTTGGCGCCCAAGTGAGCGAAGATCGGACGGAACTTCGGTCCAGCAGACTGGATCGGGAACGAACTGTATGCGATACGGCTTTCGGTGATCCAGCAGGTAACGATGCATGCGCGCGACGAGGTCGAAATCCTCGCCGATGGCCGAGGAGCGATAGCCTCCAATTGCGCGAACCAAATCCGTCCGGAAGACTCCGAACGCGCCGGAAATGATCATCAACATGTTCAACTTGGCCCAGGCTTCGCGGCCGATCAGGAAGGCTCGAAGGTATTCGACCACCTGAATCACTTCGATGGGTTTGTGGGGCAGACGCACCGTCTTCATTTTCCCGTCTTGAATTTTCGAGCCGTTCAGCACGCGGACGATGCCTCCGGCGCCCATGACGCGCTCGGCGTCAGAGAGGACGGGCGTCATGATGCGCAGCAGCGCATCGGATTCCAGCACGGAATCCGAGTCCACCACGCAGACGTACGGCGAGGTTGCGGCGTTGAGGCCGGCGTTCACCGCGTCGGCCTTGCTGCCGCCGGGATCCTTGTCGACGACGAGAAGCCGGGGATCGACGGTGCTGCGGTAGAGACCGCGCACGGGGGCGCTCGAGACCTGTGGAATATAGAGAGCATTCATTTCGCGCAGGCCGAAGCCTTCAGTCAACTCCTGCAGAGTGGCGTCGCTCGACCCGTCGTTGATGACGATGACTTCGAGTTCGGGATAGTCGAGGGCGAGCAGCGACTGCACGGCAGTGCGGATCGATTTCTCCTCGTTGTGGGCGGGAGCCAGAATCGTGATTGGAGGTGAGAGAACCGAGGAATGTATCCACTCCAGGCGATGGCTCTCGAGACGCCGCTGATGCATCGCGCTGGTATAAAAGGCCGTGATGAGCAGAGCCAGGTAGATGAGGTTGCTCAGCAGGTAGTAAATGAACAGGCTGTTGTTCGCCACGTCGAGGATATGGATCAACGAGGTACCGCATCCGGCTCGGGGGCGCCGGCCTTTCTGTCTCCCGCATTCAGGCGGAACGTGGCGGCAGCGAGAAGCTTCTGGCGGTGGGGTTCCTCGAGATTCGGCGCCTGTTCGATCGCTTCGAGCAACGCCGTGTACGTGCCCGCGTTTTCCGCTGCGGTGACGTATGCGTCGTGGGCGTAGACATCTTCCGTAGCGACGACGCGCTCGAAGGTACTCACGGGATCCTCGTCCTGCTCGACGATGGCCTGGGCCGCGCGCAGGCGCACGAGACGATGCGAATCGGTGAGAGCCTTCAGAAGCGGAGAAATCGCCAGCGCGCTGTGAATCTGGCCAAGCGCTACCGCGGCCCGGAGACGGACGATCCAGGAGGGATCCTCAATCATTTTGCCGAGGACGGGAACGGCGATTCTTGGTTTGGCATGCGCCAGCGCACGTGCAGCGGAGGCGCGCAGCTCGGGGCTCGCGTCTCCGGCCATTTCGATGATATCGGTCTCAAGGGCTGCGGATGCGACCTCGCCGAGAACGCGCGCGAGCGCTTCGCGGACTTCCTGGCTCCCGCCGTTCATGTAAGGGAGCAGCACGCGAGGACGCTCGCGGCTGCAATTGATCAGCGCATTCTCGAGCGGCAGCGCGGGAACGACCAATCCGACCTCGCCCACCCAGCGCAAAATCTCCTCGGCAGCGTCGGGGAGCCCCGTTCTCCCCAAGCCGCGCAGCGAGGCGAGGCGCGTCTCCATGTCGCGGTCTCGCAAGCCCTCGGCCAGGGCGTTGATTCCCTCCGGTGCACGCGTGCGGCCGAGCGCCACAAGGGCGCGTCGGCGCCGCCATCCCCGGTGCTTTTCCGCCTCGTAAATCCGCTTCTGGAGAAGCCCGCTCGCACGGAGAAATTTGAGGACCTGGGCTGCCTCGGCAGGAGGAGACGCTTCGAGCGCGTCGAGCGCCAGGGATTCGACGACGCGCCGGTCAAACGGCTTGCCGCGCCACGATTCGTATGGGATTTTTCCGGTGATCAGGTCCGACCAGAGCTTCTGGAAAAAGACGGCGCGCGAATCGCGGCGGGCGAAATAGCGTTTCCGGTAAGTACGCCGGAGCAGAATGAACGCGAGAAGCAGGGCGTCTCCAATCAGAGCGATGAAGATCGCCTTCAGGACGACGCCGGCAGGCCCCAACCGCCGAATTAGACTAAAAATGTATCCCATAGCTGAATCCGAAACTCGTATCCGTGTGGTCCTGCGTCCGCTGTTGAAAGGCGGCGTAGCCGGTCACGTCCTGCCGGGAATTGAACTGAAAGCGGAATCCGCCGCCCCAGGTTTGCGACGCGAAACTGCCGATTTGCTCGACGAGAGCGAAATCCTCGGAGCCCACCGCAAAGAGCGCGTTGCCGCTCAGTCGCCGTTCGCCCCAATGCGCCAACGGGAAGGCCAGACGCGTGATTCCCGAAGGCTGCCATCCCGGTGCGAGCCCCGGGAAGGAGTTTCGTGCACCGGTGAGAGCGATCGCCCACGACCAGTCGCGCGGCAAATAGACGAGGGTTCCGCCAGTAAGAGTCAGAACTCTCGCGGAGGAGTACCAATACCAGTGCTGGTCGTAGGTCGCTTCGACGCCGCGGACAAAACGATCCTCGCTGATTCGCCAACCGCGGTCATATCCAAAAAACGCTTCGCTACGCGGGATAATGGTGTTGTCGTGCCCCACGGCTCCACCCACCGTCAACGCGCCCCACGCGCGAGTCTTGCCGGTGACGCTCCCAATCACTTTGCCGGCCCCGAAACCGGCGCGCTGAAAGAAATCTCCGGCGATGCTGGTGTCCCAGTGAGAGTTCCAGCGCGAAACGAGGCTCACCCATTCGCTTCCGTACGCGCCGGTGTAATTGAAGAGGTCCTCGTCCGTGCCGATACGCAGCTCGTGTTTCGGTGGTTCCTGCAACGAGAGCAGGCCCGATTTGGCCTCCGTGCTCGACGGATCCATTTCCAGAACGCGCATGAATTCCAGGCGAGCTTCGGGCCGCCGGTCGAGCGCCCGCAGGACGGCTGCGCGTTGCTCGCGCAAGTCCGTGCGGTGGGGGTCCAGCTGGATGGCCTGGTCGATGGCCTTGAGCGCTTCCTGCCAGCGCCCCTGGCGTTCGTAGACGCTCGACAGTCCTTGCCACATGTCCGGGTCTTTGGGTGAGTCCTTCGTGAGAGCCAGGAACCCTTGTTCCGCTTTCGGAACATCGCCCGACCAGAGAAAAAGCCACGCTTGCGACTCGCGGGCATCGACATCGGCTGGGTTGCGCGCCAGTACGGCATTCACGACCTCGAAGGCCTTCGCCCAATCCCGTGCCTGCGAGTAGCGGTGCACCTCGCGCTGCCAGTCCGGCGACGGTTCCTGAGCCCGCACAGCCAGAGCCGGCGAAAGGAAGAGGCAGAGCCAAAGGATCGCACGCACACTTTTGCCTCGCGCGGCGAGTTGGGCAGTTCCAAGCATGTGTAGGGCTTTCTAAATTGTAATATCCTCAACTCGATGGTGTTGATTAACAAGGCAGGATGTTCCGCGCAAGTAACTCCCGAGGCCGACGGACAAACGCACAACTCCTTGCAAATGATGGAATTGCGTGGAAGAGGGAGAGCCTGTTCTTTGCTACGAGGTTACGCCGGAGAGGCCGAGTTGGGGGGCGATGGCGCGCATGGCCTCGATGCAGAACGCGATGTGCTCTTCGAGCGGCAGCCCCAGCTCCTCAGCGCCTTTGTAGACATCGTTTCGGTTCACGCCGCGGGCGAAGGCTTTGTCCTTCAGCTTCTTCTTCACGGAGGCCGCTTCGACCTCATGGATGCTCTTCGAGGGCTTGATCAAGGCGCAGGCGGTGAGGAAGCCGGCCAGCTCGTCGCAGGCGAAGAGCGCGTGGTCGAGCGGCGAAACTCGCGGAACGCCCGAGTATTCGGCGTGGCCGAGGATTGCATGAATCATTTCCTCCGAGTAGCCGTGCTCGCGAAGGATCTTCGAGCCTTCGAAGGGATGCTCCTGCGTCGGATGGTGGTCGGCGTTCGGCCAGCGCTCGTAATCGAAATCGTGCAGCAACGCCGCCAGGCCCCATAGCTCCTCGTCGCCGCCGAGCTTTCGCGCGTAAGCTCGAACGCAGGCTTCGACGGCCAGCGCGTGTTTGCGGAGGCTTTCGCTCTGCGTATACTCGCACAACAGTTTCCAGGCATCCTCGCGGTTCGGCATCCGGCATTTCTCCCGCCGATAAGTTACCACAGCGGGGGATACGCGGTGGGCTCGCCAAAGGTGCAGCCGGCCTTCGATCTCCCGGTCAGTGATCGGGTGCGAGTTCGCCCTCCCAGCGCGCCATGACGGCGCATGCCAGGCAATTTCCGATGACGTTCACGGCCGTGCGCGCCATGTCCATAAGCGCATCGATCCCGAGAATGATGAAGATGGGCTCCGTGGGCAGGCGAAATGTCGAAGCTGTTGCAAGCAGCACCACAAGGACCGCGCGCGGCACGCCGGCGACGCCTTTGCTCGTCAACATCAGCGCAAAAACCATGAACAATTGCTCCGTCCAGGTAAGGTGAATCCCGGCAACCTGCGCGACGAAAATCGACGCAACCGCGAGATACAGCGTCGAGCCGTCGAGATTGAAGCTGTATCCCGCCGGGATCACGAACGCCACGATCTGCCGCGGCACGCCGAACGCCTCCATCTCTTCCATCGCGCGCGGCAAGGCAGCTTCGGACGTGCTGGTGGCGAACGCAATCGTGGCGGGCTCGGCGATGGCCTGTAGGAACCTTCGCAGCGGCAGGCGCGCGATCAATGCGATCGGGAGCAGCACGGCGACAAGAAACACGAGCAGCGCGGCATAGCCCGTCAGCAGAAGCTTCAGCAGCGGCAGCAGCACGCTGATTCCCAGGTGCCCGACGGTGTACGCCATCGCGGCCCCCACGCCGAAGGGCGCGAAGTACATCACGAGATTGGTGAAGGAAAACATCGTGTCAGAAAGCGACTCGCAGAAGTTGAGCATCGGCCGGCGCTTCGCTTCGGAGATACGCGCGAGCGCGACTCCAAACAGCACGGCAAAGACGGCCACCTGCAAAATCTGATTCTCGGCGATGGACTTGGCGATGTTCTCGGGGAAAATGTGGAGGACGAAGTCGCTCCAATGCATCGGCGCGGCCGGTTGCACCGCAGCCTGGGCCGAAGAGGGCATCATGGAAAGCCCCACACCAGCGTGGCTGATGTTGATGGCCGCCACTCCGATGAACAGAGCGATTGTGGTCACCACTTCGAAGTAGATGAGGCTCTTCAGGCCGATGCGCCCAACGCTCCGCAGGTTTCCGTGGCCCGCGATTCCCGCGACGAGCGTTCCGAGAATCAGGGGCGCGACAATCACCTTGATGAGCCGCAGAAAAATATCGCTCAGCAGGCGCAAGTGCTCGGCAAACGGTGGGCTGTCGACGCCAATCTCCGCGCCCAGCAGCATGGAAAAGAAAATCCAGTAGGTGAGCGACCGCCGCCAGCCGCTGGCGGCAATCGCGGCGAGTCCGGCCCAGCGCACGGCAGCAATCCACGAGTGAGCGCCGAGGAAGATCGGAAGCGCCGCTCCGGCGAAAAAGAGCACCAGACCGAGCGTGGCCATCCAGCGCAAGGCGGGTGCGCGGCGTTCCCGCGGCGCGGCGCTTTGAGTTGAGCCTGTCATTCAGTCGCTGTCCGCCGGACGCGAGACCCCGCTTGTTCACAATTCGCGCGGTTTGCTATCTTCGTCGTCATGCCAACAATCGCTCGTTTCGAGTGTTCCCGATGCAAGGCCACAATTCCCGCAAACGTTCCGCAGACGCTTTGCCCGAAATGCGCGGGCTCTCTGTACGTTCGTTATGACCTGAGTCCGGCCCGCGGCACAGCCGCGCGCGACGCGATTCCCGTTGAAGCTTCGCGCTCACCCTGGCCGGGAATGTGGCGCTACCGCGCCGTGCTTCCCGACGTGAAGCCGGTCACGCTCGGCGAGGGCTGGACGCCGATGCTGCGCAGCCGCCGCTACGCGAACGTGTACGTCAAGGAAGAAGGGGCCAACCCCACCGGCTCGTTCAAGGCGCGAGGACTGGCGCTCGCGGTGACGATGACGCGCCACTATGGGCTTCGCAAGCTTGCCGTGCCCTCGGCCGGGAACGCCGCCGGAGCGCTCGCCGCCTACTGCGCCGCCGCCGGAATCGAGGCCCACATCTTCGTGCCGCGCGACGTGCCGTTCGCCAATTACGTCGAGGCGGTAGCCTACGGTGCGAAGGTGACTCTGGTCAACGGACTTATTTCCGATTGCGCCCGCATGGTCGCGGAGCGCAAGGAGAAGGAAGGCTGGTTCGATATCTCGACGTTGAAGGAGCCATTTCGCGTCGAAGGCAAGAAGACGATGGGATACGAACTGGTCGAACAGCTCGGCTGGGAATATCCTGACGCGGTTTTCTATCCGACGGGCGGCGGCGTGGGCCTGATTGGGATGTGGAAGGCGTTTGCCGAACTCGAGGAGCTTGGCTGGGTGCGTCCCGGCAAGAGACCTCGCATGATCGCGATTCAATCGTCGGGTTGCGCGCCTGTGGTACGCGCGTTCGAACAGGGAGGCAAAGCGAGTGAAGCCTGGCAGAACGCCGCGACGTTCGCGTCCGGCCTGCGCGTTCCCAAAGCTTACGGCGACTACATCATTCTGGAAATCCTGCGCGATTCGGGCGGCACGGCGGTCGCGATTCCCGACGACCAGATCCTTGCGTCACTCAAGGACTGGGCGCAGAACGAAGGGATATTTCTCTCGCCCGAAGGTGCGACGGCCACAGCTGCCTACGATCACTTGCTCGCGAGCGGCTTCCTCAAGCCCGAAGAACGCGTCGTCCTGTTCAATACGGGTGCGGGACTGAAATATACCGACGTCACCGCTGAAGCAATGCGTCTCGCGCGGCCGACGCCCGCGGCGTAGCCGGATCCGCTCTGAGAGTTACGGTGCCCATCGCCGACGCGCCGCCTTCCGAGTCGCCGTTGGCCTTGTCCCATTCTTCGCGCGTCATCGGATGAATGGGCTGCAGCTTCTTCTTCGCAAGCGACGCGTTCACTTCGGCGAGATCCTTCGCCACGAGCGCGTCGAAGTCCTTCGCGACGTCATCGAGTTCATGTTTGAGCGAATCGATGCGCGCCACCTGGTAGTCTGCCGGACGCCCGTCATAGAAGGTGATGTAGCCGTAGAGTTGCGTCGTCTTCTCGCGGATGCGCTCTTCGCCAGTGATGGCGCCGCCTTCCTTCGTTGCGACGATCTTCTTTCGCAACTCGTCGGCCCGGCTGCCGAGGTCGGCTAAGCGCTTGCGCAGCGGGTCGTTGGGAGCAAGCTGCCTGGCGCGCGAGGTCAGGCCGTCGCGCACGCCATTGATGCGGTCGACGTCGAACGTCATGTCGCCGAGGAGGTCGTAGACGCGCATCGCGGAATCGTATTGAAGCTTCCGGTCGTCGAAATTGTATTTCACGCGGTTGTCGATCCCGACCACGAGCTGAGTCGTGTACGTTTTCTTTCCGCGCGTCATCTTTATTGTGTACGTGCCGGGCAGCACGCGGGGTCCCTGGGCGGCCTCGAACGCTGCGGTCGCAGCGGGCGGCACGCGCGGCGCCTTTCGCCGCATTTGCCATTCGACTCGCGTCAGGCCGCGCCGGCTGCTCGCCGGAACCGTATCGACGAGCTTGCCCTGGTCGTCGAAAACCTCGATCTTCATCTTCCCGAAGATGTGACGCTTCTTCTGGTAATAGATGATCAGGGCGGCGTCCGACGGGTTCGCACCGACGAACGTGGCGTTTCCTTCCGCCCAGCCGCCGGAGGCGCTCAGGCGCTGCTGGATTTTGCGGCCTTGCACGAAAGCCGCATCCTGCGCCAGAACATCCGGTGTGAGATTCCGCAACGGAGTAATGTCATCGACGATCCAGATTCCGCGCCCGTGCGTGGCAATCACCAGGTCCGAGTCGCGTGGCTGCACCACCAAATCGCGCACTGCGACCGCGGGAAACTCCCCGCCCTTGTATTGCGCCCATTCTTTGCCGCTGTCGAGCGAAATCCAGAGCCCGAACTCGGTCCCGAGGAAGAGCAAGTTTGGCTTGACGGTGTCTTCGCGAATCACGTGCGCATATCCGCGCACGCCGCTTCCGGGCGCCACGAGGGTCGTCCACGTCTTCCCGTAATCCGTGGTCTTGAAGACGTGCGGGTCCATGTCGCCGAACGTGTGGCGATCGAACGTCGCGTACGCCGTGGCCGCGTCGAACCGGCTGGCCTCCACCCACGACACCCACGAGGCCTTCCCCAGGCCGGGCACGTTGCCGACGACGTTCGTCCAGTTCTTTCCGCCGTCGCGCGTGATCTGAAGGTTGCCGTCGTCCGTGCCGGCCCAGATCGTGTGGCCGTCGAGCGGCGATTCGCTGATGGAATAGATCGTGGTGTGAGTCTCGGCGTCGGAATTGTCCACGGTTACGCCGCCGGATTCTTCCTGCTTCTGCTTCTCCGGATCGTTCGTCGTCAAGTCGGGCGAAATCCGGTCCCAAGTCTGTCCGTGATCGCGCGAGCGGAAAAGAAATTGCGCGCCGATGTAAATCGTGCCCTTCTCGTTCGGGCTCATATGAACCGGCGTGTTCCAGTTGAAGCGCAATTTCCCCTCGCCGTAGTTCGGTTGCGGCTTGATGCTGCGCACCTCCAGCGTGACTCGATTGACGCGCGCGATTTCGCCGCCCTGCGATTCGACGTAGACGTAATTTGAATCCGCCGGGTCGGGGAACGCCCAGAATCCGTCGCCGCCGAGAAGATTGATCCAGCGGCTGTTCGTGATGCCGCCCGGATAGGCGGAGTCGCCCATCCACACGCTGTTGTCCTGCAGCCCGCCGAAGACGTGATACGGATCGTCCATATCGACGCTCACGTGATAGAACTGCGAAATCGGCAGATTGTCGGCCTTCCACCAATTGTTGCCGCTGTCGTAGGAATACCAGACGCCGCCGTCATCGCCGGTGATCACGTGATTCGTGTTGTCCGGGTCGATCCACACGTCGTGGAAGTCTCCGTGCGCCCCGCCGGAAATTCCGCTGAAGCTTCTGCCGCCGTCCGTGCTCAGAATCAAGCCGCCGTCCGGCTTGTAGACTTTGTTCTCGTCCTTGGGATCGACGATCAGATTCGCGAAATAAAATGGCCGCCAGACCATCATCTGGCTGGCATCGCGCCGATCCCATGTCTTGCCGCCGTCGTCCGAGCGGAAGAGCGCGCTGTCAGGCGATTCGATTAGCGCGTACACGACCTTCGGATTCGACGGCGCCATCGTCACGGCGATGCGCCCCCACGGTTTCGGAGGCAGACCCTTCGCGCTCCTCTCGTCAAGATCGTTCCACGTGGAACCGCCGTCCGTCGTCACGAACAGCCCGCTGCCGCTGGGCGCCGTGGCGTTTTCGCCGCCGGACCGGAACGTCCAGCCCTTGCGCCGGAAGTCCCACATTCCGGCGAAGATCGTCTTCGAATCCTGCGAACTCATGGACATCATCGAGCATCCCGTCGAAGCGTTGGCGCCCTTCAGGATTTTGTCCCACGTCTTGCCGCCGTCGGTAGTTTTGTAGACTCCGCGATCGTCGCTGTCGCTCCAGAGCTTTCCCGGCACGCATGCGTAGACCGTGTTGCCGTCTTTCGGGTCGATCAGAATCTTCGCGATGCGCTCGGAATCCTTCAGCCCCATGTTCGTCCAGCTGTCGCCGCCGTCCGTTGACTTGTAGATTCCATCGCCGATCGACACGCTGTTCCGCGTCCAGGCTTCTCCCGTGCCCACCCAGATCGTCTTCAGTGCGGAGGGATCAACGGCGATGGCGCCAATCGATTGAGCGGTTTGCTTGTCGAAAACGGGCTTGAACGTCGTGCCGCCGTTCATCGATTTCCATACGCCGCCGCTGGCCGCTCCCACGTAAACCGTCAGCCTCCCCTTTTCCCTTACCGCGGCGAGCGACGTCACGCGGCCGCTCATCTCCGCGGAGCCGATGTTGCGCGCGCCGAGGCCCGAGATCGTGTCCGAGTCGACCTTCACGTCCTGAGCGAAGCCCGGCGCCGCCAGCGCCAGGCCGGCTGCGAGACTCAGCAAAGCCGCAAAATTCACACGCAGTTTATTCATCGAGAATCCTCACTGTGAAAACATGGGAGCAGTTAGAACCGGAAGGGCCAGCCCTCACAGGCCGCCCGGCTTGGGTTTTGTCACAGGTACCGAAAAGAGCGAATCATCCAGCGGAACATTCTGCTCGATCTTCTCGACCGTGTACTGCACACGGAAGGGGTCGCCCTTCTGACCCGTTTCGAACGCGAACGGGTAATAGACGCCGTTGACCTCTTCATAATCCCCGAAATAGGTTTCGCTCTCCCGAATCGTGCCGCGGATGGACGTCTGGGTCTCGAGTTTTATTTCGAGGTACGAGTCTGTGTCGAGATAGTAGTAGCGAACGTCGCCGTTCTTCAGCGTCAGTTTGATCTTGTAGCAGTCGGTTCCTTCCACGGAGTCGTGCCCCACAAGCTCCGCTTGGTGGCCCTTCTCCTTGTAGTCGACCAGCGGTCCGTCGATATCGGATTCGATCTGCAGGCTCTTTGAGTCGTCGTCGGAGAGCAGCTCGGCATCGCGGCGGCCTCCGAAGGGATTGATCTGCCACCCGGCCTTGCCGTCGTAGGCCTGTACCTGGGCCATGCCCTGAATGATCGCTTCCTCGCGCACCTTGCCGGGGCGCTTGATCTCTTCGAGGACTTTGGCCTGGAACGAGCCCGCGTTGATCCTCCCGGTCAGCCGGACGCTCTGGATGGCCTTGAGCTTTCCCATTCCGCCGTGCGCCTGAACATTCTTGGCGATCACTTCATCGACAGTTTGCGCGTGGGCCGCCAGAGGCACCAAAGCCACGGCCGCAAGAATCATCGAAAGCTTGCGAAGCATTTTCGGTCAGCTCCTTCTTTCAGACAAATCGCTTAGCTGGCAGCTTTATGAACGGTTCTGCGATCCACCCCGGAGCGCAGCCTGGCTCGCACACCATACCTTGTGCCTCAGACGAGCCAGAAGATTTTTGGATGGCCGTTTCGAGTGCAGATTTCGACTTCGACGAGCATCGTCAAGCGACAACAGCACAAACCGGCACTCCACCCACCCCGGGAAATCGGCGCCCGCAATCCTACAGCGCGATGTTCGGCAGAGCTACAACTTTTTGTTTTGGCCCCGCTATTTCGCGTCGAGCTTCCGCCCGGCGTTCAAACTGTCGAAGTTCAGGATCGTGTTGAGGACCAGAGGATAGCTCCCGATCGTCTCGCCCCGGTAGACGGGATTGTTCGAGAACAGAACGACGTGCCCCGACCCGTTGGGAACGTCGATGACGGCAGCGTGCTGCGCGATTTCATTCCCGCCCTCGAGCAAGCCCGAAACCAGCAATTCCTTGCTGTCTCCGTAACGGAGAATTACGCGCGGGCGCTCGGCCGGCGGAATCACGCCGATTCCATTCCGCAACTGATCGGGCGTCAACGGCAGTGCTTGCCACGCTTCGGCGTGGGGTTCCTCAGGAGCGGCAGCAGACGGACGCCCCGGCGTGAAATCAGGATCGTCCATGCTTCCTCGGCCCGTCGGCCGCTCCGTCTGCTCCGGGCCCAGGCGGCGGAAACGGCGGCCTCCCACTGTGTTCGAGACGTCGAAGACCGGCCCGTTGTCGCAAAAAACCGAAAGCGTATCGCCGAACCCGTAGCCGATCGGACTTGCTGAGTCCACCATTCGCGCCTTCAGCACGCTCCCGATGATTTTCATTTGCCGCGGATGATCCACCGAGACTCCACGTGTGATTCCCAGCGTCACGGCGAAGTTCGACGTGTCCATGGCCGTCACTAGGACTCCTCCCTGCTTCACGAAGTCCTGCAAATGCGCCAGCCCGTCCCATCCAAGGCCTGGCCGGATGTCGTCCGTTTCGTCCGTTTTGCCGAGGTTCGGCGTTTCCGTCGTGTTTCTCCACGGCAGCGGATTTCCCCAATCGGTCGGCAGGCCGTTGATCACCCACATCGGATCGCCTCGCCCGACGGGCGGGAAAAGGATCACGTCATACTTCGACCGCAGGTCCGTCGTGTGCTCCGCCGCTTGTGTGCTGATGTAGTCGTAGGGAATGTGCATCTGGTCGAGCGCCAGCCGCCACCAGCCTTCTTCCTGTGTGTTCAGCCACGTGTGCAGCAGCGCGACGCGTGCCGCGCGCACCGGATGCGTCTTCACTTGCGGCGCATCCGCCCCGTACACTTCGAGGCCGAGTTCCGCCGCAGCGGTCTTCAGGTCGTCCGCGCTGACACCTTTCACGATGAACGAGCCGCGATTGAACTTGCGCCCTGCAGCTTCGAAAGGCTCCTCGGCCGCCTCGATCGATGCGTCCCTCAGTTTGTAACGCAGCGTCGCCAGCCCCGTGTCCGCATTGTTGTTGATGACGAACACAGCTCCGCTTCCGTTCACGCCGCCTGGCGCTTTGATGTCCGGCACGAGCTCCATCGGCACGTCCAGGACGTTCTTGTCCACAACGCGCGTCACGCGAACGTTGAACAGCTCCGGGAAAGTCCACCCGGTATCGTCGTACGGTGTTTTCTGCGGATCCTCGGGGCTCCAATACTGGTGGTCGAGAAGCGCGTCCGCGATGCGCGAATAAGGCTGGTCCATTCGCACGATGTAGCTGCCCGCCGGGAACTGCACGGTCGTGGTCGCGGGTTCCTTCTCCTTGGCCTCTGGAGCTTTCGCTTGCGCGTCCGTTCCACCTGCTGCGGCGGACTCCTTCGCGTCTTTGGCGCCCGCGTGCTTTTCCTTCTTTGCCGGTTCTACGACACTGAAGGCCGTCTTCGCGCGCGAAACCTCCACTGCCTGCATCCTCAATACGGAAAGCAGTTGCGCCTGCGCGCCCGGCCTCGGATCATCGGCCGGGAAAACATACGCCGCAGGGCCTTCGTTCGAAGGTTTCAGCACCGAGCGCTTCGACTTCAGATAAAAGTTCTTGAGAAACATCCTGCCGTTCTCTGAGAAGTAGTGCAGCGAGGTCAGCAGCCCGGTTTCTTCGTAGTTGTTGTTGTCTCGCTGCGACCACATCACCTTCGGCAGCGGCGGATTTTGCCGGTACCACGTCCGCGAGTATTCCTCCGGCTCGAGCGTGTGCTCCTCCGTGTCCGCGCCGCCGTTCCCGTACGTTTCGTAGAGCCGGCTGATGCCGTTGTGCGTGGCCGCTATGAACATCAGGTATCCCGGCGACCACGTATCGAAGTCTCCGTGCGTGAAGACGCCCGGCATCCCGAACTCGGTCATGTCCTGCACGTTCCGCCACGCAATCATTTCCCACTCGTTCGTCAGAATCGGGTCCAGCCACGCGTTGAACGGACCGTCTCCGGCCGTGTTGTCGTAGAGAAACGGCACCGACTCGTGCAGGTCGTGCAGCACTTGCGCCTTCCACGCAACGTAGGTGTTCAGCACGTTCTGTGTGAGCTTCAGCGTCATCCCCATCGCGTCGCGGTTGTTGTCGTGCGCCACGTAGTGGCCCCAGTAAACCAGCGGCGGCCAGTTGTCTTTCGGATGCGCGAGGTGCCAGCGGTAGATATCGACCATGCGGTCGCGGCCATCCACTTCGACAATCGGAGTGATCAGCGTGACGACGTTGTTGCGAATGTCTGCAATGTAGGGGCTTTCGTCCACCGCCAGCCGGTACGCCAATTCCATCAACGCCGTCGGCGCGCCGGTCTCCGGCGAGTGGATCGTTCCCGTGATGTAATAGACGGGAACGGAAGCGCTCACCAGTCGGTCGGCTTCCGCGTCATCCATTTTGATCGTGCGCGGGTCGGCCAGCTTGGCGAGCCGCGCCCGGTTTTCCTCGAGCTTTGCCAGATTCGCTTCGGACGAGACCGCGACCGCGATCATCTCGCGGCCTTCTTCCGTGTGGCCGATCGAGAAAACCTTCACCCTCGGGCTCGCCTTTTCGAGCATCCGCATGTACTCGTATACCTGGCTCGAATACGGCAGGATTCCCGGCGCGCCTGCCACGTCGCCCAGCACCACCTTGGGCGTTGGCACGGTCTTCGACGCCGGCAGGTAATCGACAAGCGGAGAACGGAAAAACGGCTCCGTCGTGTACTCGAGGATCTTCTTCGTGTATTCCTCGTCCACCGGCTGCTTCGGATCCCGCACCGGCCGGTCGTCACCCGCTGAAAGTGGCGCCGCGCCGCTCAGCAGCCCGCACAGAATTACAAGCAGAACGAAGAGCCGACAATTCTTTGATGGCATTTCCGCCTCCGTCATTCGCACCGCATAAAACCTATGACACGCACCGCTTCTAGCACGTCGCGCAGCGCGAGGTGCAGGTCATATCATTCTCATCCGACCGTGTAAAGCCCCGGAAATTTGCCGCGTCCTCTCGGCGCCCGCAGCGCGAGCGCCCCGTTGGGGAATTTTCGGACAACGTCCGTTCGCCGAATGCTTGCGTTTCCGTTCGCCGCGCTATAATTCGACAGCATGCCTGCACAGCGCACAATGCAGTTTGCCGCCCTGGCCCGCAAGGCTCTGCGTTATACGCCGATCGCGATTCTTCTCGCGATGATTTGGGCGGGCTATGTGCTCTATGCGCGGTGGAGCGAAGATCGCGACCTCGCCGCCAGGGCCAAGGAGCGTGCCGCCGCCGAGCGCCGCGCGGAGGATCAGCGTTCCCTCGAGAACATGGGCGGCACCGAATTCAAGATTCTGCTTTTTTACGCATCGCCGGGCACTGTGCATCGCGGTGATGCCTCGGAGCTCTGCTACGGCGTCGCCAATGCGCAAAGCGTGAAGATTGAGCCGGACACGAAGCGCGGCGTGTGGCCCTCCGTCAACCGGTGTTTCGACGTCAGCCCCAAGAAAACTACGACGTATACCCTTACCGCCGAGGATGGTCACGGCAACACCAAGACCGCTACCCTGACGCTGGAAGTTCATTGAGGCGTCCGCCCGGGCCTTCTCAGCAACGCGCGTCTGATTCCGGTTCGAGTGTGGTCTGGCTCGGTGTAGGATGCCGTCTCAGCGCGAAGATAAGGCCCAACCGTGCCTCAAAGTGATTCCTCTCACGACGCTATGATCCGCACCGCGTATCTTGCATTTTTCTTGCTTTGCCTCGCCTTCGGTGCTGGACGGCCGCAAGAGCAGGCAACGACCGCGGATCAGTACATTACGCAGGGTGAAGCCGCGCTCCGGCAAAACAGATATGCGGAGGCAAAGGCGTACTTTGAGCAGGCGGAAAAGCTCCCCGGCGCAAATGTCGCCGAAGTCGATGCCGGCCTCGCAATGGCGGATCTTGAGTTGGGTCAGTACGAAGCCGCCCGCCAGCGCGAGAGAAAAGTATTGGAACTTGTCTCACACCCTCACGAGCGCGCCGAGGCCCACAACCTTATCGGCACCGCTTGGCTTCGCGAGTCAGGCGACGGGCCGTCGGATGCGGACAAGCTGCGGGCTGCAGAGCAGGAGTTTCGCCAGGCGGTCGCCATTGATCCCTTCTTTGACTACGCCTACTTCAATCTGGGCACTGCTTTGTCGCAACTGGGCCAGGACGCGGGCGCCGCGGCTGCGTTCAAGAGCTCCGTCGAAGCCGCCGGCAAAAATCCGGCGTCGGCTGTCGATCTTCCGTTTCGTCCACAAGCCGGCGCGCCGGCCTTTACCGCCACGGACAGTCATGGAGCGACCGTCTCGTTGGCTGCACAGCGCGGACGGTTCGTCCTGCTCGATTTTTGGGCCACCTGGTGTGGCCCCTGCATCCATGCGCTTCCGATCGTGAGGCAGCTCGCAACGTACTTCCCGCCGGACCAGTTCACCCTCATCAGCGTCGACGAGGACTACGACAATCGGGACGCGTGGCGGAGCTTCATCTCCCAGCAGAAGATGAGCTGGACTCAAATCTGGGACGAGAACTCGGACATCTATCACAGCTTTGGCCTCGCCCCGCGGCCGCAGATGATTATTCCGAGGTACGTTTTCCTGGACCCGGACGGCTCGGTCCTCCACGTGTACACAGGAACCGATCGAGTCGGCATCATGGCCGGCCAGATTGTAAGAACGGTCGCCGCCGCGCGGCCGCCGCAACAAACGAACTGACGAGCTTCCTCGGCTGCAAACGCAAATCGGAATTAGCTCAAAGAACCCGCCGACGCGCCTCGCGTGGCGAACTTCTCTGTCCAGCGAATCCGCCCCGTCACCTGCATGGCCACGAACAGGCTCAGGATCGCGCCGATCGTGATCGCGAGACCCGTGAACCCCTCGAAAAAGAACGCATACGAGAAGAGGATCAGGTACACGAATTGCGCGAGCCCCGCCTCCACCGCAGCGAATCGCATGCCGACCACCAGCCGCAGGTAGCTCACGACCAGAAACACGGACACGCACGAGCAGATCAGGAACGCCGCGTGAATCGAAATGTGATCCACCAGGTACGCCATCAGCAGGTGAAACGAGAAGAACGCGCAGGCCAGGAAGAAGTAGTTCATGGGATGGAGCTCGATCCCTCGAATCGTGGTCAGCGTGAACAGGACGAAGAAGAAGAACAGCAGGGAGACCGGCGCGAAATAACTGATTCGCCCCGTCAGCGGGCCGGGCTGGAGCCTTTGCGGCATCGCGATGCCGATGGTGTAGCCCGAAACCAGGTTCTTGTAATTCCACGCCAGTTCCCAGCCGTTTGGAATCGGCCGTTCTTGTGTGGGCGAAAGAGTGTTCTCGGGAAAATCGAAGCCCTTGAAATCTGTGGTCACGCGCAGTTCGAAGTCCCGCACCTGGTTTACGCCGTCGCCGAAATTGTATTTCCAGCTCTCGATCCCCTGCGAGCCGTAAGAAACGTTCAGAACCGCTGTCTCATGGGGCCCCATTATGGCCGTTCCGTACGTGTCCGCCTTCGCGCTCAATATGGAAAGCGGGGTCCCATTCACGGTCAGGACGACGTCGTCGTAGATCGCCTGCTCGGCCGGAAGGTGGAGCTTGAACAGCACGTCGTGAGGCTTCTCGTCGATGTTCGTGAATTGGTACGCGCCCGCAAATCGCACGCCGTACGTGCTGTACCAGAGGAGCCCCTTGCGGCGGTAGTCCAGGTGGAGTGCCACGTCCACGCGGCTCTTTTGCAAGGGAAGGGGATAAGTCTTTTCCTCCTCCACGGTGCGCGTGATCACGTTGCCGTTCTCGGTGGATGTCACCATCTTCGGCGTTACCACAACATACGTCGCCGTGGGCGGCGCCTGTTCCTGCGGCGCTCCCCAAGTCGACGCCACGCGCCCCCGCAGCTCTGAATCGGAGGAATAGGTTCGGTAGAAAATGGTGCTTCCGAGAATGGCCCAGGCAACGGCCGTGCAGACGAAGATGAAGACGATTGCGGCAAGGCGTTTGAACATAGACAGCTCCTTGGCTGGGGTTCCCAGCCCTCTCCGCCGCAAGAGCATCCTACGCGAGCAGGTTCATATGGTCAAGTACTTTGTTATATAGAGTTGCAACGGGAGATTCGCCCCGGGGCCGCCGCCCGAACCCTTTCCGAACCTCCCATTTGCGGCCACCCGCGCAAATCCTCTATAATTTACGGGTCCGCGCGAGGGTGCTGCGGGGAGCGGCCCAAGGCCGTTCCGGTTCCTCTCACCATGACCGATTTGGCCGAGAAAATTAAGAAAAAGCTGAAGGACGAAATCGCCGCCCTGGAGCATGAGCTCCACAGCGAGCTGCCCAAAGAAATCAAGGTAGCTCGGGCTCACGGCGACCTTTCGGAGAACGCGGAGTACAAGTACGCGAAGGAGCGCCAGGCCTACGTCTCAGCGCGCCTCGGCCAGCTCCACCAGCGCATGGCCGACATCTCGATGATGAACCTCACCAATCTCCCGAAGGACCGTGCCGCTTACGGTTCGCGCATCGTCGTTTTGGATGTAGCCAAGGACGCCGAAATCGAGTACAAGCTCGTAACGGTCGAGGAGGCGGACGCGTCCAAGGGATTGATTTCCACCAGCTCGCCCATCGGCCGCGCCCTTCTGGGCAAGAGGGTCGGCGATGAAGTAAAGGTCGCGACTCCGGCCGGATTGAAAGAGTACGAAGTGATTCGGCTCAGCACCATTCACGACGAGGACTGACGGAGTGATATCGCTTCCATGCTGACGCGGACCATCGGCCGCTACCTCTCTTGGCCTATCGACCGTCTCGCGTTCCTGTTGGCTTCGACGGGCATTCCGCCAAACGTCATCACCTGGGCGGCTCTCGCTCTGAATCTTTGGGCCTGCATCCTGTTTGCCGCGGGCCGGTTTGCGGCCGCTGGCGGGCTCATGATTCTCGCGGGCCTCTGCGATTTGCTCGATGGACCCGTGGCGCGCCGCCAGAACCGGGTCTCGAAGTTTGGCGGCTTCCTTGAATCCGTTCTCGACCGCTATTCCGATCTCATGCTCTTTCTCGGCCTGCTCGTTTACTACGTCAGCGTCAACCGTTTCCCGTACGCGATTCTTGCCGGAGTTGCGATGGCGGGCGCCGTGATGGTCAGCTACGCGAAGGCCCGCGCCGAATCTCTCGTCCCGGCTTCTGATGTCGGCTTCTGGGAGCGCCCCGAGCGGTTCGTCCTGATGATCGTGGGCGCGCTCACGAACCAGATGGAACTCGTGCTCTGGGTTTTGGCCATTGGACCGAACATCACCGTGATTCATCGCATCGTGCACACGTGGCAGCAGACGGAGGGCAAGCGGCGTCGCGAAACTGCCGGCCATCCGGCTCCGGGCGTAGCGGCCGCCGTCCAATCCAGGCCGCGCGATTCGCGGGAACCGCGGCCGATTCTCACCCGCACCGCGGGCCGAGGGAGCTGACATGCCCAGGCTGCTCGGCATCATCGGCGCGCTCGTCATCTGCGCGGGACTTGACCTTCTCTGGCAGTCCCGCCACGAGATTCGTTTCTGGATCGCGGCTTACCTCAGCGTCTTTCGCGCCATGCTCCGCCAGGAGGAGCCCTTGCGCGTCTTTCCCTCGAAGGAGGCCGCCGAGAAGCGTCACGGCGCGATTCGTTTCCTCCTAGGGATGGGATTCACGTTCTTTCTCGGCCCGATCCTCATCGTTCTGGGCCTGACTCTTATGTTTTACACGAACCTCTGATTCGCATCGGACCTTGCGACCTTCTCTCATCGTTCACGGCGGCGCCTGGAACATCCCCGACGAAGCGGTTGATGCTTGCCACCGCGGCATTCAGCGCGCCCTTGAAGTCGGCTGGAGAATTCTCTCGGCCGGCGGCGCCGCGATCGACGCCGTCGAATCCTCCATCGTCGCCCTCGAAGACGATCTCACCTTCGACGCCGGCGTCGGCTCGCATCTCAACCGCGACGGCCGCGTCCAGCTCGACGCGATCCTCATGGACGGCTCGACGCTGAAGGCCGGTGCCGTCGCCGCCGTCGAGCGCATCCGCAATCCCATTTCCCTCGCTCGCTACCTCCTTGAGAAGAGCGAGCACATGATGCTCGTCGGATCCGGCGCCGAGCAGTTCGCCGCCGAGAACGGCATCCCGCTTGTCGATCCGAACGAGTTGATCACCGACTCCGAACGCGCCGCCTGGCGCAAGTGTCTTGAGGATTCGCACGCCGCCGAGCATCACCTTGGCCACGAGCACGGAACCGTCGGCGCCGTCGCCCTCGATTCGCACGGCAGCCTCTTTGCCGGCACCTCCACCGGCGGAACGTGCTGCAAGCACGCCGGCCGCATCGGCGATTCCCCGCTCATCGGTTGTGGCTGCTACGCCGACGCGGAATGGGGCGGCGTCTCCTGCACGGGCCACGGCGAGGGCATTATGAGAATCGTGATGGCAAAAATGGCTGTCGACCTCCTGGCCGCGCCGCCTCCCGACGATCCCTACCCCTTGCGCCCGAGGCCCGAAGGCTCACAGTCAAAGCGAAACCATGCCCAGTTCGTGGCCGATGCCTGCGTCCGCAAGCTGGCGCACCGCGTGCACTCCGCGGGCGGACTCATCCTTCTCGATAGCGAAGGCAATCCCGCTGCGGCCTTCAGCACTCCCCGCATGGCCTACGGCTTTGCGGAAAAGGACGGCACCTTCCGTATCGCTCCCTAGCCCGTCAGACGGAGCTAGCCCGAATAATTTTTCATTTTTTCCCTTGCGCGGCGCCGTCAGTTGGATAAGAATGTTTTTCAGAAAGCAACTCAAATTCTCTCTTACGGGCCCGCGCAACGCCATTTTCCTCCTTTACGACGTTCCGCGCGGGCCTTCCTATTTGCCGCCTACGAAGTGCGCATGTAACTCGCCGCGCCCTCGAAAGCCTTACTTGCTCTCGCTGACTTCGCTCGAGCCGAACAGCGGCGAATCCTTCGGGAACGCCTCGCCCCAGATGTAGTGGTTGAACCAGTCGAGGTTCGATTGCAGCAGCGCCCGCTGCGATTTCGGCTTGTTCACGCCGTGTCCGAATCCCATGTAGAAAATCAGCCGCGACGGCACGCCCTCATCCTGCAGTCCGCGATACAGCTCGTAGCTGTCCGGCACGGGCACGCGCTTGTCGTTGCTGCCCTGCTGGATCAGCGTCGGTGTCTTCGCATCCTTGATGGTGGTGATCGGAGACGTCTTCGCGTAAATCTCCGGATCGTCCCACGGCGTCGCCTTCAGGTATTGCCGCGTGAACGGCGTGATATCCGTGTTGACGTAGTACGTCATCCAGTCGCTGATTCCCGCTCCCACCGAGATCGCCTTGAACCGGTCCGTGTGCGTTGTCAGGAACGCCGAAATATATCCGCCCTCCGACCATCCCATCGACGCCATCCGGCTCGTGTCCACCATCCCTTTCGCGATCAGCGAATCCACTCCGCTCATCACGTCCCACATGTCTCCGACTCCCAGGTTCCGTACGTTCAGTGCGCGAAACGCCGCGCCGTATCCCGCGCTTCCGCGGTAGTTCGGCTCGAGCACCAGCGCGCCCTTCGCTAGGAAAATCGGCGTCGGATACGCGTACGACCGCGCCACCAGCGTCGGTTGCGAAACTCCCGTTGGCCCGCCGTGGATCATCACCAGCAGCGGATATTTCTTCGACGGATCGTAATCGCTCGGCTTGTAGAGCGTGCCTTCGATCTCCGCCCCGTCTTGGCTCTTCCACGAAATCACTTCGCCCCTTCCCAGATTCCAATCCTTCACCTGCGCCGTCATGTCCGTCAGCTTCCGCGGAGCGAAGTCCGCCACCGGCGAGACGTACACCTCGTTCAAATGAGTCCCGTCGTCCGCGGCGAAAGCCATCGTCTTGAAATCCTTGGTGAACGACGCGCTGCCGAGGAAAAACGTGTCCGGCTCGGTGATTCGCCGAATCTCTTTCGACTGTGGATCGAGCCGGAAGGCGTGCGCGTTCGTCCGTTGCAGCGCCTCGAAGTAGATCCCGTCCGGCCCCCAGTCGATCGGATCCACCTCCTCGTCGAATTTCGCCGTCAGGTCGCGAACATCCGCCGGAGTTGTTGCCGGCTTCGCCAGCACCGCATCGACGTCCACCGCCGCGATGTGCGAATTCGCGTAGAAGAAATTCGGCTGCGCCAGCGCCGTCGAGAACGCGATCTGCTTGCCGTCCGGCGAAAACATCGGCGAGCCGTCCGGCCCCGGCAACCCCACGATCTTCTTCACCTGGTTGTTCTTCGTCAGGTCGAGCAGGTAGATGTCTTCGTCGCCGAAGTACGCGAGCAGCGGACTTCGCGTCGCGCCGAACGCGATCCGCGTCGAGTCCGGCGACCACGCGAACGAGCTGACGTTCAGCGACAAATCCGAAGTCAGTTGCTTCGCGTCCGCGGGAAGAAAATCCTTCAGCGCTGCGCTCACGTCCACCAGCCACAATTGATTTTGATCGTAGTCCTTCTCGAACACCTCGAAATCGCTGTATTTCTCCTTGCGGTCCTTGCTGCCTTTCGTTTCCGCCGGGTTCGCCGCGAACGCGATGGACTTCGAATCCTTCGACCACTCGAAATCGCCCACGTCCGTCGGCGACTTCGTCAATTGCCACGCCTCGCCGCCCTCCGGCGAGATCAGCCAGATCTGGTGCGCCGCCGGCTTTCCGCCCCCCGATTCGCCTTCCTTCGCGTCCTTCTTTTCTTCCTTCTTCTCCTCTTTCTTCTCTTCCTTTTTCTCTTCCTTCTTTTCTTCCGCCAGCGGCTCGACCGCGCTCGCCTCGCGTTCTGCCACGAACGCCAGCCATTTCCCGTCCGGCGACCATTCCGCCGCGCCCGGCCCGTGCTTGCCGCGCGTCAATTGAAAGTTCGCGCCGCTCGCCAGATTCACCAGCCAGATTTGCGACACGAATTCGTTGTCCTTCCAGTTCGTCTCGCCCATCCGGTACGCCACGAACCGCCCGTCGGGCGAAATCATCGGCGAGCCCACGCCCTTCAAGCTCAGCGACTCATCAATCGTCGGCGTGTGCTTCGCCTGCCCGTACGCGAAGCCCGCCAGCAACACAACCCCCGCCAGCATCGCGGCATAATTTCGGTATCGCTTCATGTGCAAATCCTCCGAAAGGTGAAACGAATGTATCTCGCAAACGGTTCCGTTCCTCGCGCGGCCTTAGCCGCTGCGAGATAAAAGCAAGTCTACAGCCGTCCGAGTCTACCCTTAGACGCCCACCGCCGCATTCTTCTCTTATGTCTCGCTGTTGTCTCGCTTGGCGGGCCGCTTTCCGGGCTGGCCGTCGCAATCTCAACTTGCCCGCGGTCACTCTGGGACGTTTCCGAATCGCTGATCGTAGGTTAAACTCCGGCATACCTGAAAGGAATTGACCCATGAAAATGTCGCTTCTTTACGCCGCGCTCCTCGCCTCGCTCGCAGTTGTCGCCACCGCTTCTGTTCGCGCGCGGAATGACGAGCCAACCACCGAAGACGGTCCGGAGAAGCAGATCCGGAAGCTGAACGCGGAAGAGGTCACAGCTTTTCTCAACAACGACCCGAAAGCGATGGCGCGTTTGTGGTCGGATGATTTCGTCGTCACCAACCCCTTGAACAAATTTGTAAACAAGCAGCAGGTCTTGGGAATGGTCGAATCCGGCTTCTTGGTGATCAATCCCTATGATAGACAGATTGAGTATGTCCGAGTTTATGGCGAAACTGTGATCGTGGCCGGAAGCGAGACCGTGGTCTGGGGCGGGAAAATGCCAAATGCTGGAAAAACCGAGCACCTCCGATTCACCGCTGTCTGGATGAAACAGCAAGGCCGCTGGCAAGAAGTCGCACGGCATGCCAACATCGTTCCTCAACAATGATCGAAAGTCACGGCTCTCCCGGCATATTCCTGCACTTCGCGCGATTCAGCGTCCTGGATGCCCGCTAGTTGTGACCTTTCAACAGGTTGTCCATTCGACCTGAACGGGAGATGCTGATTGTGCTGAGCAATCAAATCTTCCCGGGAGGTCGAATGGACATTCATAAGAATGCCCGACTTACGGTGCATGGTCGAGAGGCTC
>DATIZQ010000127.1:0-44425 GCA_035517015.1 Candidatus Acidiferrum sp.
AAGATCAAACGCTGGGAGAAGGAATACAACGAGGATCGGCCCCATCTTGCTCTCAAGGGGAAAACTCCTGCTGAGCGAGTTCGCGAACTCGCTCAGCCGTCTCGATCCGAACCTGTAAGGGATCTCTCTTGACTAATACAATCTGATGCGCACAAGATCGATGTTTCGTTCGCTCTCGCTCGCTCTGCTCCTGGCAACCCCGCTCCTCCTGCTGACGCCCGCACCTGCGTTCGCGCAACTCAGCGTCGGAGTGGGAGTTGCCGTCAATCTCGAGCCGCCCGAACTCCCCGTTTACGATCAGCCCGTCTGCCCCGGCGACGGGTACATCTGGGTTCCGGGCTACTGGGCCTGGGACGGGGAAGACTACTACTGGGTCCCGGGCACCTGGGTTGAACCGCCTGAAGTCGGCTTCTTCTGGACTCCGGGCTACTGGGCGTGGAATGGCGGCGGCTACGTCTTCAACGCCGGATATTGGGGCCCCGTCGTCGGTTTCTACGGCGGCATTGATTATGGCTTCGGCTACTTCGGCCACGGCTATGAAGGCGGACGCTGGGAGGGCCGCCACTTCTACTACAACACCGCGGTCAACAACGTGAACGTCACCGTCATCCACAACACCTACCGCACCGAAGTCAACAATGTCCACGAAACGCGCGTCAGCTTCAACGGAGGCCACGGCGGAATCAACGCTCGCGCCAGCGCCGAGGAAGAAGCCGCCGCGCGCGAACGCCACGTCGGTCCCGTCTCCGCGCAGGTCAAGGAAGTCGACAAGGCCCGGTCCGATAGGGACTTCCGCGCTTCCGTAAACCACGGACTGCCTCCCGTCGCCGCGACTCCCAAGCCGGGCGACTTCAAGGCCTCAGGCGTGGTGAAGGCTCGCGAAGCGGGCGCCGTTCATGAGCCCGCCGCGCGGCCCGAAGAGCGCGGCGCTGCGCATCCCGAACCGAACGTCGCCCGTCCTGAAGCCAATCCCGGCTCGCGGCCTGCGGTTCATGCCCGGGACTTGCCTCCGATCGAGCATCCCGCGGCTCCGAACACCGGCAATCCGAAGCTCGACCAGAAATATGTGCAACAGCAGCAGAAGCTCGAACAAAAGCAGCAAAACGATCGCCAGAAGCTCGAGCAGCGGCAGGAAAAGCAAGATCAGCAAATGGCCAAGCAGGCCAACGCCCAGAAGCAGCAGCAACTCGAGATGAAGCACCAGCAGCAGACGCAGCAGTTGCTCCAGAAGCATCAGCAGCAGGTGCGGACCATGCAGCAGCACCAACAGCCGCGGCCTCAGGCGCATCCGCCCAAGCCGCCGCACCCGCAGCACTAGCCGTTCTCTCGCTCGGGCGACGTTAGCAACTCCTCCGGCTCCGCTAACGTCGCCCCCAGCCCTTCACAGGAGCGGGGCAGGCTACTTGTGTGTTGCCGCGCGGGCGGTTAGTTTAGTTGACGCTGGATTCGGGGCGATCGAGGTCGCCGGGTGGGTTGATGAGCTTGAAGAGTTCGTCCCTGAGGGCGCGATATTTTTCGTACGCAGCCACTTCCGCGGTCCGCTGCTTCATCAGGTCGTGATATCCCGTCCAACTGGACGGGTCCTTGCGCTCGGCCAGCAGGACGCTGAGCTTCTCGGCTTCGCGCGAATAATCGCTGAAGGCTTCATCCATTCTGGCGAGCAAGACTGCATTGTTCCGAAGATCTACCACTCGATACCTCCCGGGCCCGGCCGGACGCTAGAAGCGCAGAGCCGTGTCCAGTCCATCGTGCTACGCGCAGTCTATCAGCTTCGCTTGTGCGGCAGCGACAAATCGGGAGTTTGGGACCTCCGGCGCGGCGGAGGCCTGTGCCAAAACCGTCCTCCTGACCAGTAGACCATTGAAATTGCGGGCGCTAGCCTGTGTCAAAGGCCGGAGGTGTTGCCGATGGCTGACGCTCGCCGAATGCAAGAGGGAAGACGCTGCCCTGAAGGGCAGCGCTACAGAAGCGGCGCGCACGTTGCCACGCCGCGCGCGATCGCCGGGCTTCTCTGCATATTGCTCGCGACGGTGGGGCTTGCGGCGTGCCTTGGGGCCGCGGGGACGCCGCCGGGCGAGAACCCGCCACCGCAGATCGCGGTTTCGGTTACGCCGAATCCGGCGTCGGTGGTGGAAGGCGGCACGCAGCAATTTTCGGCGACGGTAAGCGGAACGTCGAACACGGCGGTCACATGGACGGCGACCGGCGGAACGATCACGACGGGCGGGCTGTTCACGGCGGGGAACAGCACGGGAACGTTCAGCGTGAAGGCGACGAGCGCGGCGGACGGCTCGAAATCGGGGCAAGCGCAGGTGACGGTGTCGGGGACGCCGCCTCCGCCGGGCACCGCGACGTCGATCACGAAAGACGGAATCACGTGGACGTTCAGCCAGGCCGTGCCCGTGGGGCAGTTCGTGAACGGCGACTACTACGTGGTGGGTCCGGTGACGATCACGGCGATCAATCCGCCGCCGACAACCTCGTCGCCGTACGAGAACGGGTCAGTGAAGAATCTGCCGACGGCGAACAGCAAGAGCGGGTTCGATTCGCGGCTGAACGACGGGACGGATGAATCGTGGTGGTTCGACGCGACGCTGCGGTCGTATCCGCCAATCAGCGTGAAGCCGGGAGATGCGCTGGTGTCGTCGATCAGCCTGCCGACAATTCATTCGGCGCCGGAGGTGATGCGGGCGTCGGATATGAGCGCGAGCCCGGTGGCGAGCGTTTCCGTGCTGACGGTGCTGGCGACGGCGCCGAGCGCGGACGCGTTCCGACCGTCGTACTGCGATCGGAGCCAGGCGATTTATCACGCGGACGCGCTGCAGCGGAACCTGCTGCCGTCGCTTGCTCCGCCGAATCCTTCCGGAACGCCGACGCTGGCGACGTTCGAGGGCTACTACCGGCGGCCGTGGATCGATACGAATCCGTTCCTGTTCGATGCGCCAGCAGATTACATGCCGAGCTACGGGCAGCACATCGCGTTCGCGGATTCGTACGCGTCGCTGCTGCTGATGCTGAATTTTCCCGCTGCGAACAAAGTGAATCTGACGAATTATTTCGTGCAGTACGGAATCGACTTGTACGGCTGCGTCCAGGCGGGATACGGATGGCCGGCGTTCGGCGGGCATCGCAGCGGGCGGAAACTGCCAATCCTCTTCGCGGGAATTCTGCTGAACAACGCGGGGATGATGAACGTCTCGGCGGATTATCCGAACCAGTTCGGCGAAGACATGCAGACGCTGTACATCAAGAATCTGCCGCCGGCGGGGAGTTATCTGGCGGCGTGGCAGGGCGCGACCGTGATTTATGGCGGGCACTACGGGGTGAACGCGGACGGCTCGGTGGTGAGTCCGGGCCTGTACGGGCCATACGAACAACTGCAGCCGGCGAATTGGCCGCTGATCAACCCAAACGAGCAGCTCGGCGAAGCGTACCGGCGATGCTGTACTTCCGTGTCGTGGGTCGGCGAAGCGCTGACGATGCACATCATGCACGCGGAGAATGTGTGGAACTATCCGGCGTTTTTCGATTACGTCGACCGCTGGATGACGGAAGACGACACGCAGGCGGTGGCGGAGATCAAGGCGCAAAGCGGATTCGACTACAGCGCGAACTGGGACCGTCAGGGCCAGACGCGCTATTGGCTGCAGGGCGAGTTTCCTCAGTACACGTTCATCGACGACATGTGGGCGGCCTACCGGCAGTAGCGACTCTTCGGCAAATTTCCGGAGATTACACGCGGGAAAGTTCGGAGATGAGCGTTTCGCGCCGGGCGATCGCGATGCGGTCGACGCGGCTCAGCACAAACTCGTAGAAAACGAACGCGATGGCGGCGAGCGTGAGCAGAGCGAGCGTGGCGATCCACATCCTGTGCAGGAAGTAGGCGGGGACGATCGCCGCCGCAGCTATGCCGAAGACGACGGCCTGCACGCCGAGGCTCGCAAACGTGGTGGTGTTGGCCGCGCGCTGGCGCCCGAAGGTTCCGAAATCAAATTTCTTGGGTGTGTAGAGCGAGAGCAGGTTGCCGACGGCGAAATTCACGGGCGCGGCGAAGAGAATCCCGGCGACCGTCGCGAGCGTGAAGTCGAGGGACGGCGGGCGGAAGACGAAGAAGACGACGAGCCAGACGAGCGTCATTTCGAGCGCGAGAATGGAGGCGTGCACGAGGTTTTTCGCGCGGACGATTTCGCGGAAGCGGACGGGAGCAACGAAGAAGAACTGGATGCCGGAGCCGTCGGCGCCGAAGTTGTTGTAGACGAGGTTCGTCAACATGAGCAGCGCGTAGAGGGCGCCGATGGGAAAGGCGAAGTCGGGCGCGCGGAGGAGAAAACTGTCGCGGTCGGTTTTCAAGGGAGTGAGCCGGAAAATCATGAGGATCACGATCGGCATGATGAGGGTGAAAAGCATCGGGCCGCTGCGCGAGAGATAGCGGCACTCCTTTTCGAAGATGGCGGCGACGGGGCCGGGAACTCCGGGGACGTTCCACCCGACGCGGACGGGCAACTTCTCCTTCTCTTTTTTCGGGCTGACGCGGGCGAGGCCTTCGCTGAGATTTTCGCCGTGGTACAGGGCGACCATGCGCGCGTTGAGCAGCCAGAAGAATGCGATGACGTAGGCGCAGAGCATGGCGAAGGAAGCCGCGCCGCCGAGAAAATTTCCGTGCGCGAAGCCGGCCACAGCCGATGCGGCCAGTCCCGGCGGAAGCAGGCGTTCGAGAGGCAGAAGCAAATCGGTGAAGCGGGCGACGTCCGGGTGAGCCTTTCCGCCGAAGCGGCCGGCCAGCGGGCCGATGAATTGAAAGCTGATGATGATGAGAAAGAAGAGAACGCCCATGATCTCGCGGGTGCGACGGCGAGCGAGCCAGCGTTCGACCCACGCGAATATCATGCGCGCGAGCAAAATGTTTGCCGCCGCGAACACGAACAGCGCGAGCCCAGCGCCAACAAGCAGGCGCGGATCCGCAATCGAGATGCCGGTCCAGATTCCGAGCAGCCAAAGGCAGCCGAGCAGGGTGGCGGGGTCGAGCGAGCCGTAGACGAGACGCACCGCAAAGAATGCGGGGTAGCTGAGCGGAAAGCGCAGCAGATTCGAGGAGTCGAAAGTTTCGATGAAGGCGCTGGCCACGACGGGGAAAAGCTGCCAAAAGAGGAAAATGCCCCAGAACATCAGGGCGAGCCATTCGATCTTTTCATTCGAAACGAGAAACCACGAACCGACGGCGAGCCCGATCGCGCCGCCGATACCTCCCAGCGTAAACCAAAATCCGATCAAGACGCGGGACACCATTTCGAGGCGGCCGCGTATCGTGCGCAACGAATTGAAGGTGAGTTGCCAACGGACGCGCGCGATGGCCGCGAACTGGCCGCGCGTTTCGCGAGAGAGGGTCAGCCCAGCCACGACAGTTCCTGGTCGGCGAGGCGCGCGCCGCCGACGATGCGAAGGAAGATTTCCTCGAGCGTAAGTTTTTCGCCCGGCGAGGGCGGGGCGGCCTGGGCGTCGCCGGCCTGCAGCGCCGCGGCCGATTGCGCTTCGACGCCGGCGCGAAGCTCCTCGATCGAGCCCTGTGCGACGAGCAGGCCCCGATGGATGATCGCGACGTGGCTGCAGAGGCGCTCGACGATTTCGAGTACGTGCGAGGTGAGGAAGATGGTGGCGCCGCGCGAGATCATGCGCTGGAGCATCGCCTTGAGCGTGGTCGAGGCGATGGCGTCGACGCCTTCGAAGGGCTCGTCGAGAAAAAGAATTTTCGGGCCGTGAATCACAGCGGCGGCGAGCGCCAGTTTTTTCTGCATGCCGTGCGAGTAGTCGGTGACGAGCGTCTTCGGCTGGTCGGCGAGCTGCATGAATTCGAGGAGTTCGGCCGAGCGCTTCGCGGCCGTTTCGCGATCGAGGCCATACATGCGGCCGACGAAATTCAGATATTCCGAGCCAGTGAGGCGTCCGAAGAGCGCCATGCCTTCCGGCACGACGCCGATCTGGCGTTTCACTTCGACGGGATTCGCGGTGAGGTCGTGGCCGAGAATCTGAATGGTTCCGGCGGACGGCGCGAGCAGGCCGGTGAGCATCTTGATGGTGGTGGATTTTCCGGCGCCGTTGGGTCCGAGAAATCCGAAAAACTGGCCCGGGACGACGCGAAGATTGACATCCGACACCGCGACGAGCTCGCCGAACCGGCGGGTAAGGCCTTGAGTCGCGATGGCGGGCGCGTCCATGGATTTCCGACTCTAGCATAATCGCGCGTCGTTCGAATGAACGGCCGGCCGCCGTAACGATCGCGCGGCTGCCCTTGATTTCAAGGCCAAGCTCGCAGCAGAATTCGCCAATGGCACATCATTTGACCACTTCCTACACGAAAGACGCTGTGGACCTATTCCGGTATTACAAGCGCCTCGCGGAACGGGCGATGGAACAGTGCCCGGACGAAGCGCTTTTCGCGCCGCTGGATGTCGAATCGAATTCCATCGCCATCATCGTGAAACACTTGGCGGGGAACATGCGGTCGCGGTGGACGGATTTTTTGACGACGGACGGAGAGAAGCCGGACCGGAACCGCGACAGCGAATTCGAAGAGCCGCCGACAACCCGAGCCGAATTGCTTGCGATGTGGGAGCGCGGGTGGAGAGTGCTGTTCGACGCGCTGGAGCCGCTCACGGAAGCCGATTTGACGCGCACGGTTACGATTCGCTTGGATCCGCACTCCGTGATGCAGGCGATCAACCGGCAGATCGCCCACTATTCGTACCACGTGGGCCAAATCGTATTTCTCGCGAAACACTCTGCGGCGAAGGCGACGAGAAGCTGGACTTCACTGACCGTGCCGCGCAACAAATCCGGCGAGTTCAACCGGGATGTGGCGGCGCGCCGGAAATCACAGCGGTAAACCTCGAAATCAAGAGCTGGGAATCAGGAGCGTGCGTTCGTAGGCGCAGAGGGCGTCGAGGGCACCTGGGGGAACACGGCGAGAACCGCGGGCAGTTCGAGGCGGAACGTGCAGCCGCCTTCGGGGCGGTTGAAGCCGATGATGCGGCCTCCGTGCTCCTGCATCACGCCGTAGCAGATGCTCAGGCCGAGGCCTGTGCCCTTGCCGACCGGCTTCGTGGTGTAAAACGGGTCGAAAACCTTCTCGGGATCCTGCATTCCGGGGCCGGTGTCAGAAAACTCGATGATGACATTGCCCTTCTCGCGCAGCGCGCGAATGAGCAGCACGCCGCCGCCGATTGTGTCCATGGCGTCGACGGCATTGCTGATGAGGTGATAGAAGACCTGGAGCAACTGGTTCGGGTCGCCGCGGACGGCGGGCAGCACGCTGCGGCTTTCGAGCTCGATGCGAATGTTCTTCTCGCGCAAATCGAGATTGCGAAGCTGGACGGCGCCGGCGAGAACGGTGTTGAGATCGAGCAGCTGCTTTTCGGCTGGAACCTGGCGCGCGAAGCTGAGCAAATTCATGACGAGATCTTTCGTCCGGCGCGCCTGCTCCCGGATTTTCTCGCCGATGGTGTAGGGCCGCGTGTTGGGCTCGTGCTCCTGGGTCAAGACGTCGGCGTAGCCGAGAATCGCCGTGAGCGGATTATTGATTTCGTGCGCGGCGCCGGCGGCCAACTGTCCGAGCGACGCGAGTTTTTCGGATTGCACGAAGTGGGTTCGCAGGCGCTTCACATTTTCCAGCGACTCCCACAGGTCGCGGACGAGCTGTGTGCGCTCGCGATAGACAAGCTGCTGCCGGAGAAAGACGAGCGACGCGGACACGAAGAGCGTGACGAGCGTCAAGAGCAGCCGGAACAGGCGCACGGCCTCCGGCGCACCGCTGACGAAGACAGCCCAATAGGCCAGGGGCACCGCGGCCAAGACTCCGAGCATCGCCGCGCGGGACGGCAACTGTGTGTCACGACGCAGACCCGCGTCCAGAGGCTCGGGCTCGAGCGTCAGCTTGCGCGCGAGGATGCCGATGCTTGCGAGCCAGACGAAGGTGGCGATGAACGGCACAGCGTACAGACTGCCCACGTAGACCCGGCCTTCCAACGTGGCCCGGTCGGCGAGCAGAAAGCCGGTGGCGTAAAGAGCCATCGCGCCAAACACGTTGCCGTAAATAATCCGCCACGATCCTCGCGCGCGGAGAAACAGGATCCCGAAACCGGTGACGACGACAAGATTCTCGACCATGTAGGTTTCGAGGTCGCGGACGTGGAAGAGAGCGGGGTTCGGCGAGATCAGCTTCCACGGCATGGCCACGAAAATGTAGATGTAAAGCCAGAGAATCGCGAGGAGCAGCAGGTCGAGAGAGCCGTAGCGAAGCGTCTCGCGCATTTTTCGCGCGTGCGGCACCAGCGCCAGCGCGGCCATGAACGGCACGGTGTGAAGGAAGAAGAGAAGGTCGCCCGGAAACGGGCTCAGGGCTTCGTGATGGAGAACCAAATCCTCGTAGGTGACCAGAAGCTGGCCCGCCAGCCACAGGGTGCAACCAAGGGCCAGCAGCATCCAGAACGCGTTGCGCCGGCGATAGGGCGAAGCCGCGTTCCATAGCAGGCAGGTGTTCGCGAACAGCGCGACGAACGCTTCGGCGAGGTCGCTCAGGGTTTTGAGCGCAGGGCCGTGCGGAAGCAGCAGCGAGGCCGCAGCATACCCGCCGACGAAAATTATCCACGCGCCCAGAATCAGAGCGGATGACCGGGAGAACTTCATTCAGGACACACCTGCACAATTTTACCGTGGAACCGCGAGGCCCCCGATCCAAGTTCGAAGAGCCATTCTAGAAATGCAACGTGAATGGAACCTGAAGGCGAAACGCGCGGATGAACTTGATGGCGGAGGGGGTGGGATTCGAACCCACGAGACCCTTTTGAGGCCTAACGGTTTTCAAGACCGCCGCCTTCAACCACTCGGCCACCCCTCCGAAACGCAGCGGTGCAATCATTGTAGCGTCCGGCCAGGATTAGTGACAATGCTGGCTTTGATGGTCGCATTTTTGGTATGCACTACCGGGCTGGGTGCGTGTTGGGCGTGTAAAATGAAGCGCGCGTTTGGTGTGGGGCGGTGAGGTGAAGATGGCGTTCGAAATCAAATCTAGAGAACGATGCCGCTGGGACCTGCTCGCGCTGGGCGAGGTGATGCTGCGACTCGATCCCGGCGAAAAGCGAATCTGGACGACGCGCGCGTTTGACGTGTACGAAGGTGGCGGCGAATACAACGTCGCGCGCGGCCTGCAGAGGTGCTTCGGAATGACTGGCGCGATCGTCAGCGCGTTCGTCGACAATCCCGTGGGGAAATTGCTGCAAGATTTGATCAATCAGGGCGGTGTGGATTCGTCGCTCGTGCGATGGGTGGAGGACGACGGCGTAGGACGCAGGGCGCGCAACGGCCTGAATTTCACCGAACGCGGATTCGGCGTGCGCGCTGCGGTGGGATGCTCCGACCGCGGCCACACGGCCATTTCCCAGCTTCGGCCGGGAGAAATTGACTGGGAGCACATTTTCGGGACGCTCGGCGCGCGCTGGTTCCACACGGGCGGCATTTTCTGCGCGCTTTCGGAAACTACGCCGGAAGTTGCGATCGAAGCCATGCAGGCCGCGCGCAAGCATGGGACGATCGTGTCATACGACTTGAACTACCGCGCGTCGCTGTGGAAATCGATCGGAGGGAAGAAGCGCGCGCAGGAGGTGAATCGCAGGGTCGCGCGGCACGTCGACGTGATGCTGGGGAATGAGGAGGACTTTTCGGCGGCGCTGGGCTATGAGGTCCCCGGAATGGACGAGCAGCATTCGGAATTCGACGTGGGCGGCTTCAAGAAGATGATTGAAGCCTTGGTGAAGGACTACCCGTTTCGTGCTGTGGCCACGACCCTGCGAAAGGCGAGGACCGCGACACGAAACGATTGGGGCGCCATCTGCTATTGCGAAGGGAAGTTCTACGAAGCGACGCCGCGCGACGGATTGGAGATACTCGATCGTGTGGGCGGTGGGGATTCGTTCGCCTCGGGACTCATCTACGGCTTTTTGAGCGGCCGGGATCCGCAATGGGCGGTCGAATGCGGCGCGGCGCACGGCGCGCTGGCGATGACCACGCCGGGCGACACGAGCATGGCGACGCTCAAGGAAGTTCTGCAGGTGATGAAGGGCGGAGGAGCACGGATCGTGCGCTGAACGGGAGAGGCTGGTTTCATGGACAAGCAGGAGACTCGAGCGCGAGTCGAAGAGGTGGGAATCGTTCCGGTGATTCGCGCGGCGTCGCCAGACGAAGCGCGTTTCGCGGCCGAAGCGGTGCAGCAAGGCGGGATTTCCATCATCGAAATCACGATGACGGTGCCCGGCGCGATTGAGCTGATTCGCGAGTTGACGCGAGCGATGCCGCAACTGCTCGTCGGCGCCGGTACAGTGCTCGATGCGGAGAGCGCGGGACGTTGCCTGGATGCGGGGGCGAGATTTCTTGTCTCGCCGGGGCTCGACTTGCCGACGGTCGCGTTTGCGAAAAAGCAGGGGGTACTGATGATGGCGGGTGCCTTGACGCCAACGGAAGTGATCACGGCCTGGAGAGCGGGCTCCGATCTGGTCAAGATCTTTCCCTGTTCGCAAGTTGGCGGCGCGAGTTACATCAAGGCGCTGAAGGGCCCGCTGCCCCAGATTCCGTTGGTACCGACCGGAGGCGTGAACCTCGCGACAGCGGCGGACTTCATTCGCGCCGGGTCGGCCGCGCTGGGCGTCGGCGGGGAACTCATCCTGAAAGAAGCGGTGAAGGCGCGCAAGCCGGAGGCGATTACGGAGACAGCTCGCAAGCTGGTGGAAATCGTGCGGCAGACGCGCGTGGAAACAGCCGAAACTTCGGCGAGAGGGTGATTTCGCTTGTAGTACAATGATGCGCAGATGACGGTTTCTGCGGGAGGTGCGGCAATGCTACGCAATATTCTGATCGGCGCAGTTGCGTGCTGCGCGGCGCTCGGTGGGTTTGGGCTGGTAAAGGCGCAGAATGCGGCACAGCCGGCTTCGCAGACCCCGGCCGCGGCCGACATACCTGCGTATCATGCGACGCCGCCGCACGATCCGCTGCCGGCGACGCTCGATCCCAAACTGTTTCCCGATCCGCTGAATCAGAATGTCTACGCGCTGGCGGCGAAAGAGAAGAAAATCCTTTACCAGCAGCCCTGCTACTGCCGGTGCGACCGTGAAGCCGGCCACAAGAGCTTGCTCGATTGCTACGTAGACCGGCACGCCGCCGGATGCGCCACCTGCAGGCTGGAAGCGGTCTTTGCCTATCAGGAATCGAAGAAAGGCAAGACAGCCGCCCAGATTCGCCAGGAAATCATGGAAGGCAAGTGGCGCAACGTCGACCTTTCCGCTTACAACACACCAAACGCGGCCCTTGCAAAATAGCGTGGCTGCGCGCGATTCGTCGCCGATCGCTAGCCGGATTCGGTCAGATCTCAGCATCCAGGAAATCCCCGTCAGAGAAACGGTTCAGGAGGTTCGTGCGTCGGACGGAAGGACTGGAATCAGGATACGGGCCGGGCGGGGCTTCGCGCGGGCCAATCCTGGGGGGTGAATTCGACTCCCCAGAAGTGGGGGCTCGGCGAGAGGAATTCGATGCCGACGCGGGTGCCTTTCTCGGATGTGTCCCCGAGGTAGACGACGCGGCATTCCTGTTCTTCTTCGGTGGCCGGATTGATCAGCATGATCTCAGCGCCGATCGCGATCGTTTTCTGAAGGTACAACAAGCCGCCGTGCGCGTTGACGACGATCGTCTGGCTGTTTTCACGGAATTTGCGGCCGTCCGTGTCCTTGCCGGCCGCGCGCACGGGAATGCGCGTGAAAACGCGGGAGCTGCGGCGCTGCTTTGGGTCGTCCGGTATCATCTCAAGCTATCGTGCAATGCAGAGATGACGGAGTCAACGGCGCGGAAATGCGTCCGTGCCTAAAAAAGCAGTTTTCAAAAAGCTTGCTGAATTCGCGTAAGGTTCCGTAATATGTGACGTTCGTTTCAGGCCGCACGGAACGGGCCGATGCGGTCTTATCACAAGGGGCCGGACAGGAGAGGCGGAATCTCGGAATGAACCTGATCGACTACATCGAATCCAAGCGCGAAGATCATCTGAATGAGCTCAAGGAGTTCCTGCGCATTCCGAGCGTCAGCACGAAGACCGAGCATAAACCCGACATCGAGAGGGCGGCGCACTGGGTAGCGGATAAATTGCGGTCTGCGGGCCTGGAGAAGATCGAGATCGCGCCGACGAAGATGCATCCGCTGGTCTACGGAGAATCGCTCCACGCGCCGGGCAAACCGACGGTCCTATTTTACGGCCACTATGACGTGCAACCTGCCGAGCCGCTCGATCTCTGGACCAGTCCCGCCTTTGATCCGACCGTGCGCGACGGAAATCTCTATGGCCGCGGCACGGCGGACGACAAGGGGCAGATCCATATTCATCTGAAGGCGCTCGAAGCGTTGCTGAACACGGCGGGGAAACTGCCGATCAACGTCAAGGTGATGATCGAAGGCGAGGAGGAAGTCGGAAGCATCAGTCTATGGGATTTCGTCCGGCAAAACCGCGACCGGCTGAAGGCCGACGCTCTCGTCGTGTCGGACACGTCGATGCTCGCGAAAGGCGTGCCCTCGATCACCTACGGCCTGCGCGGATTGAACTACTACCAGATTGAAGTGACCGGGCCGGCGCAGGATTTGCACTCGGGAGTTTTTGGCGGCGCGGTCCCGAATCCGATCACGATTCTGGCGGAAACAATCGCGAAGCTGCACGACAAGGATCTCCGCGTGACCGTTCCCGGCTTTTACGCCAGCGTTGCCGCGGTCTCGAAGCAGGAACGGAAGGCGCTCAATTCGCTCCCGTGGAAGGAAAAGGAATTTCGCAAGACGGTCGGCGCGCCGGGGCTCTGCGGCGAGAAGGGATATACGATCGTCGAGCGGCTCTGGACGCGCCCGACGCTGGAGCTCAACGGAATTTGGGGCGGATACATGGGCGAAGGCGCGAAGACGGTGATCCCGTCGAAGGCCCACGCGAAAATCTCGACGCGTCTTGTGCCGAATCAAGATCCCGCAAAGATTGCGAAGCTCGTCGAGCGGCACATTCGGAAGCTGTTGCCGAAGACGGTGACGTGCAAGTTCGAGGTGCTGAGCACGGGGAAGCCGTGGGTGGCGCCGTATTCGCATCCGATTTTTCAGAAGGCGATTCATGCGCTCGAGGCGGGCTTCGGGAAGAAGGCAGTGTTCATCCGCGAGGGCGGATCGATCCCGTTCGTCACGCAGATGCACGACACATTCAAAGTGCCGTGTGTGCTGATGGGCTTCGGCCTGCCGGACGAAAACGCGCACGCGCCGGACGAACACATCGCGCTCGAGAATTATTTCGGCGGCATCAAGGCGGTCGCCGTGTTCTACGAGAGTCTCGCCTCGCTGTGACCGGAAGAGGTGCCGGAGCCTGTGGGAAAAAAGCCCGCTTTTTCGGGCTTTTTTCAATGTTTTCCCTTGCGTTCGATTTCAAGGGCAGCTATAGTCCCACGCGGCAACCCGGAAGCCGGGTCCGATGAAGAGTTACACCTGAGGAGGAAATGCGAATGGCAAGTCCGATGAGCAAGTCCAAGATCATTGCGCACCTGGCCGAGAAGGTGGGCACGCCCGAGAAGCCTGTTTCCAAGAAGCAGGTTGCGTCCTTCTTCGACGAGTTGTTCAACCTCGCCGTGAAGGAAGCGAAGAGTGCGGGCAAGTTCGTGATTCCCGGTCTGGGACGCGCGGTGAAGGCGCATCGCAAGGCGCGCATGGGTCGCAACCCCGCCACCGGCGAGGCAATTAAGATCAAAGCGAAGACCGTTGTTCGCTTGCGTGCGGCTAAGGCTTTCAAAGACGCCGTCCTGAAGTAGCACCGGCGCAAAGATTTCCGGCGAAACCCCCAAGACGCGGCCTGCCCTTCAGTGGGCCGGGGACTTTGGGGGTTTTGTCTTTTCAGCTGTGACGGATGCCTCGGCGTCAATTTCAGTTCGAAATTTCACATTCATACCGGGGAAATAAGGGGAGCGCGATGACCTCGGCGCATTGGGATGAGGCTCAGGCGGCCGCCTACCGCGAGTTTCGATTCGAGTTTCCGGAGAAGACGCTTGCGGGAAAGACGATCATCGTCGCGGGCGGCACGGGCGGGCTGGGCGCCGCTACGGCAGTCCTGCTTGCGCGCGAAGGCGCTCGGCTGGTGGTGGGCTTTCGGCACGACAGGGCGCGCGCGGAACGATTGCAGGCGGCGATCGAACGAGAATTCAAGCAAAAGCCGGCGCTGGTCGAGGGCGACCTGAGCCAGGCAAGCGTCCGCCGAAGCTACATTGAGACGGCGCAGCACCTTGGCGGGCCTATCGCGGGTGCCGCGATTTTCTCCGGCGACCCGGCCCGCGTTCCTCTTCAGGACTTGGATCGCGAAGCCATTTTGCGGTCACTCGAATCCAATTACGTGGGTCCCGTGCTGCTTGCCAGAGACTTGGGAGAGGCGATGGAACGCGAGGCCGGCGGCGGCATCGTGCTGCTAACGACGATGCAAGCGCTCGCGGCGTTCCCATCGAGCCTGAACTATGCCGCGCCAAAAGCAGCGCTGGTCCATGCGGCGCGAATTCTGGCGCAGCAATGGAACCGCGTGGGCGTGAACGTGGTTGCGCCTGGAGCCACTGTCGCGGGCATGGCCGCGGCGAGCGTCGCGGCGGGAAAGTACGACCGGCACATCGCGAGCGGCGTCATCACGCGCTTCGGGCGTCCCGAAGATGTGGCTCGCGCCGTGCGATTCTTGCTCGAGCCGGACGGCTACATCAACGGCGAGACGCTGCTCGTCGACGGCGGGCTCACACTGCGGCGCGATCGCGGCTAACGCGAGGAAAATGCGCGAATATTCGGGCCTCTTAACCGATCTTTACGAATTGACGATGGCGGCGGGTTACCTGCAGACCCGCTTCGACGCGCGCGCCACGTTTGAGCTCTTCGTTCGCAATCTTCCCCCCGAACGGAATTACCTGGTTGCGGCAGGTCTCGAGCAGGGGCTCGAGTTCCTCGAAAACGTCCACTTTACGCAGGAAGAGATTGCGTACCTCCGCAGCCATCCCGTTTTCCGGAATATCCGCGACGAATTTTTCGATTACCTCGCAAAATTCCATTTCACGGGCGACGTTTGGGCCATGCCCGAAGGCACTCTCGTTTTTCCCGGTGAACCAATGCTGCGCGTGACCGCTCCGATCATCGAAGGGCAGATCATGGAGACGTATCTGCTCGCAACGCTCAGCTATCAGACCATGATTGCGAGCAAGGCGGCGCGTGTGGTCACCGCCGCGCGAGGCCGCGATGTGGTCGAATTCGGAGCGCGACGGGGCCACGGGCCGATCGCGAGTCTCTGGGCGGCGCGATCCGCAGTGATCGGCGGCTGTGAAGGCTCGTCGAACGTTCTCGCGGGGCTTCAATTCGGGATCAAGACGTACGGAACGCAGGCGCACTCCTGGGTGATGGCGCACGAAACTGAGGCGGAAGCGTTTCGCTACTTTCTCGACGCTTTTCCGGAAGGCGCAGTGCTTCTCCTCGACACGTATGATGTGCGCAACGCCGTCAAGACCATCATTGCCATGAGGCGGAAGCCCGGCGGCGTGCGGCTCGACAGCGGCGATTTGGTGAAAGACAGCAAATGGGCGCGGTGCGAACTGAATCGCGCGGGCTGGAGGGATGTGCAGATCTTTGCGTCGGGCGATCTTGACGAAGCCAAGATTGCGCGGCTCTTGAAGGCGGGGGCGGCCATCGATGCGTTCGGAGTCGGCACGGCGCTCGCTACGCCCGGTGACGCGCCGAATCTGAATCTCGTTTACAAGCTGGTGGAAGTCGAGCGCGGCGGAAAAGTCCGCGAGGCGGCCAAGCTGAGCCAGGCGAAGGTCACGTATCCGGGTCGCAAGCAGGTTTTCCGGTACGCGGATTCCGACGGCGAATTCGAGTACGACAAGATCGCGCTCGAAGGAGAAGCCGCGAACGGCGGGCAGCCTCTGCTGGTCGAGGTGATGCACGGCGGGCGACGCACGAAGCCCGCAGAAGCGATCGGCGAATTGCGGTCGCGGTCTCTCGAATCTCTTGCGCGGCTCCCCGCGAAATACAAACAGATCAATCGTTCGGCCGAATATCCCGTGCGCCACAGCAAGCAGCTTGAAACCATGCTTGAGCAGGTGCGGCGCCGGATTCGGCGCTCGGCGATGAAGTAGTTCCCCTAGCCGGAAGGATTTGCAAGCGATGACACAGCGCAAGGCGATCTTCTGGGAAGTCGACACGCAAGCTGACTTCATGCTGCCCGGGGGAAGCCTCTACGTCCCCGGAGCGGAGAAGACGCTTCCGAATTTGAAGCGCCTGGTGGATGCCGCCCGGCAGGGGCGGGTCCTGCTGGTCTCGGACGCCTGCCGCCACACTCCGGACGATCCCGAGTTCAAGACCTTTCCTCCGCATTGCATCCGCGGCACGCCGGGTGCGCGGATCGTCCCGGAAGGTCTGGCGGACACGCACGCCGACGTTCCGAATGATCCCGGGTTCAAGCTCCCGAATGATTTGTTCAGCAAGCAGCAGATCGTGATTGAGAAGCAGACGCTCGACGTCTTCGACAATCCGTTGACGGATCAGATCGTCAACCGGCTCGAGAAAGACGCGGAGTACTTCGTTTTCGGCGTGGTCACGGAGTATTGCGTGCGGCTGGCCGCGAAGGGCTTGCTCGCGCGTGGACGCAAAGTGTCCCTTGTGAAGGATGCGATCGAAACGCTGAATCCCGTTCAGGGCCGGCAGGCAATCGAGGAATTGCAATCGCTCGGCGCACGCCTCGTCACCACAGACCAGGCCCTGGCCGCCGTCGAGAGCGCTTAACGCCAGATCCGGCTCTCGCGTCGTCGTTCACCGTGCCCATCACTCGCCCGGCCAACGCTTCCGCAATCGTCGGCGAACTCATGACGCTTTGCCCTCCTGCGCCTCGGGCTTCACGATTTTGTTGTAGAGCAACAAGAGAATTGCGGCGAATACTCCGACGCCACTGACGATCCACCACATCTGGGCCGGCCGGTGCAGCACGTCTCCATAGTGGTGCACCAGATACCCTCCGAGCGGCCCTCCAATGAAATACCCGAGCGCCACCGGCAGGAATGCGCAGCCCATGTACAGCCCCTGCTGTCCGGACGGCGCCAATCGCGAAACGTATTCATAGTAGCGCGACACCTGCGTGATCTCCCCCAGCGCCACGAAGACCAAGGCAACCACCGTTGCCTTCACAGTGGGATGAATCGCCAGAATCAGCCACGCGAGACTCGTGATCAAGAGCCCGGCGGTCATCGCCGTAAATGCGCCCATCTTGCGTGTGATGAACGTAATCAGGATTTGAAAGCAGATGACCACGGTTGCGTCCACCGAGAGCAGCAGGTCGACGTCGGCCTTCGGGTCCACGAAACCGCGAATGAACAAGGGCATGGAAATGTACTGTTGCCAGAAGACGATGAAGAATCCTGAAAAGATCACGAGAAACGTGACGAACCGCACATTGGTCAAGACCACGAACATGTTCTTGATCGCCACCCACACGCTGGCCACTTTTCCTTCATCCGATTTTCGGGGCTCTCGATAGAAGAAGAGCGTCGTCCAGAACATCAGAAACACGGAGCAAGCCGCGACCCGAAACACGTTTTCGATTCCCAATCCCAGCTTCTTGCGAACCAGAAACGCGATGACCGGTCCCAGCGCGCCTCCGACATTGACCAGCGTGTAGTAAATCGAATATCCGATCGACCTGACGTTTTCAGTCGATGCCCGCGCCGTCGTTCCCGCCACACAGGGCTTCACCACTCCGGGACCCATCGCGGGAATCATCAGGATTGCGAGGACCAGCCATTTGTCGGTCAACGCGTGGCGCAGCGGCTCCATCCATGTCGCGGAAAGCGAGCCCAGCAGAAAATAGCCGACGGCCATCACCAGGTAAGCGAACATCAGGGATCGCCGGAACCCGAAGCGGTCGGCAAGCGTTCCGCCCAGAATCGGCAAGAACCAGACAACAAGCCCGAACGTCCCCACCAGCCAGCCGGTCAATTGGCTTGAAAAATGAAGCTGCTCGCTCAGGTAAATCGCGAGCACGGCGGTCGTCGCGTAGTAGGCGATGCGCTCGAAAATCTCCGTGAAATTGGCGATCCAGAACGCGGAATCAAACCCTGACCGGATTTCGCGCAATCGCTGCTGGATGTCCAATCGCGTCTCCTATCGTGAGGGCGGCTGCGTAGCCGCAGAGGGTGCCAGGGTCGGCGGCGATTGTATCGGAATATTCTCCGTTCGCAGCGCGAATTGTCCCGGAGCGGGCGCGCCGCTGTCCGGCAGGTTTTGGCGCGTCGGCGGCGTGTGCTAGGATTGGATGGCAATAGTCCGCCACGCATAGTCGATGCCTGCTGCGACGATGAAAGCCCTGCGCAAGGCGCGTCCTGAACGCGGGGCACAACTCGAGTCTGTCGGCGTTCCCTCGATCGGTCCCACTGACGTGCTGGTCCGCGTGCGCGCGGCCTCCATCTGCGGCACTGACCTGCACATCTACGGCTGGGACCGTTGGTCCGCCTCGCGCATTCATCCTCCGATGACCTTTGGCCACGAATTCTGCGGCGTCGTCGAAAAGATTGGGGACGAAGTCACGATGGTGCGCCCGGGAGATTTCGTCAGCGCCGAAATGCACGTGAACTGCGGCCATTGCCGCCCGTGCCGCATGGGCCAGCCGCATGTCTGCCAGAATGTGAAGATCATCGGCATCGACGCCGACGGCTGCTTCGCGGAATTCGTGCGCATTCCCGCTCGCAACATCTGGAAAATCGATCCGGCGATCCCGGAGCACTACGCCGCGATTCTGGACCCGCTCGGCAACGCCGTGCACACGGTCACCGCGGGCGAAATCGCCGGACAAAACGTCGTCGTCACGGGCGCGGGGCCGATCGGATTGATGTCCATCGCCGTAGCGCGCGCGTGCGGCTGCGCCACTCTTTTCGTCACGGAGGTGAATCCACACCGCCGCGAACTGGCGAAGAAGATGGGCGCGGATGAGGCGCTCGACCCGTCGAAGCCGGGTCTCGTGGAACACGTTCGCGAATCCACCGGCGGCGGAGTGGATGTGCTGCTTGAAATGAGCGGCAATCCCGACGCGATCCGCCAGGGCTTTCAGATGCTCCGGCAGGGCGGCCGTGCGTCGCTGCTGGGGATTCCGAAGGATCTGGTGACCCTCGATCTCGTCAACGATGTAATCTTTAAGGGAGCCACCGTGCAGGGCATTTACGGACGGCGCATGTTCGAAACGTGGGTCCACATGACCGAGCTGCTCAAGCACCACCGCCTGAACCTCGAGCCCCTGTTCCACGAACGCCTGCCGCTCGAGAAATTCGAGAACGCCTTTTCGCTCCTCGAGTCGGGGCAAGCCGGCAAAATCCTGCTCTACCCGAACGGCGCCGGCAAATAGGCCCGCTCGGGATTTTTGCGATTCTTCCATGCGGACGGCCTTCGTCATCTTCGTCTTGCTTTTCCTCGCGGGTACCGCCTGCGCGAAAGATGAAAAGCCTCAGAAAGCCCCGAATTTCGATTCCGACGCACAATGGATTGATGCCGGGCTGGCCGGCGAGAAGGTGCCCCACTCGATCAAGGGTTATCGCGGCCGTGTCCTCCTCGTCGACTTTTGGGAGTACACCTGCATCAACTGCATCCGCGACTTCAGCGTTCTCAAGCGCTGGTACCGGAAATACCATTCCGACGGCTTCGACGTTGTGGGCGTGCATTATGGCGAATTCGCGATGGGCTTCAACGCCGACAACGTGCGCGACGCCGCGAAGCGATTTCAGTTGCCGTGGCCGGTTGTTGCCGATCTGCACGGCTCGATCTGGAACGCCTACCATTCGAGGTCTTGGCCCAACCGGTACCTCATCGACCAGAGCGGCGACATCGTCCTTCACGTCGCGGGCGAGATAGACAATCGGCCGATGGAGCTGAAGATTCGCGAGCTCCTTGCGCCTGCTCACCCCGAGGTCAATCAGATTCCGCTCGATCCGCCAGACAATACGTTCGCGCCCTCGTGCGGCATCTGCACCGATGAAACCTACGTCGGCGATTGGTTTCACCGAGGAGCGCTCGCGAACCCGCAGGGCTACGCCGACGGCTTCGTCACGAATTTTCGCCTGGCCGGAGAGCCCAAGGATGGCGGCGTGATGCTTTCCGGCAAATGGGACACTGAGCAGGACGGCATCACATCCGAGGAAGATCACAGCACGGCGGAGCTTCGCTATCATGCGCGGTCTGCTTATGCCGTGCTGAGTGCCAAGAATCCGAGGAAGCCGGTTCGCGTGTACCTGCTGCAGGACGGCAAGCCGCTCACTCAGGCGGAAGCCGGCGTTGATGTCCGTTTCGATTCGCAGGGATCGTATCTGGAAGTCGGCGAGCCGCGCATGTACTACCTCGTGAAGAACACCGCCTTCGGCTCTCACCTGCTGACGCTCGAGCCGCAGGCTTCCGGCTTCGGGCTGCATTCGTTCACGTACGGCAATAATTGCCAGCAGGAATTCGAACAGATGTAAGCTGGGATGTTTTTATAGGGAGGAATCATGAGCACACCGGCAACGGGCGCCAAGGGGCGGCCGCAGCTTCGTTATTTGCACGATGCCCTGGAAGACTTGAAGTCGAAGCACCTCTACTTCCACCTCAAGGTTCTTGAAGGTGAGCAGAAGCCCATTGCCGTCTTCGATGGCAAGGAAGTCATCAACCTCAGCTCGAACAATTATCTCGGCCTCACCACGCACCCGAAATTGCGGCGCGCGGCGATCGAAGCCACGCGCAAGTACGGCGTCGGCTCCGGCGCGGTGCGTTCCATCGCCGGCACGATGAAGATTCACATGGAACTGGAAGAGCAGATCGCGCGGTTCAAGAAGGTCGAAGCCTGCGTCGTGTTTCAGTCGGGCTTCACCGCGAACGCCGGAACGGTCTCCGCGATTCTCGGCAAGGAAGATCTGATTGTCTCCGACGAGCTCAACCACGCGTCGATCATCGACGGTTGCCGCCTCTCGCGCGCCACCATCAAGGTTTTCAAACACAAGGACATCGCGGACTGCGAGCGCGTCCTGAAGGAAACGGAGAACTGGAATGGGAAGAAGCTGCTCGTCACCGACGGCGTCTTCTCGATGGATGGCGACATCGCCGACCTTCCCGCGCTGTGCGACCTCGCCGAGAAATACAATTGCATCATGATGGTGGACGACGCCCACGCCTCCGGCGTCCTCGGCTCGCGCGGACGCGGCACCATCGACCATCTTGGCTGCCACGGCCGCATCGACATCCAGGTCGGCACGCTCAGCAAAGCGATCGGCTCGATTGGAGGCTACGTGTGCGGCTCGCGCGACCTGATCCACTTCCTCTATCACCGCGGCAGGCCCTTCCTGTTTTCGACCTCGCACCCGCCCTCGGTCACCGCGACGTGCCAGGCCGCCTTCGATCTGCTCGATTCCGAAGCCGGAGACCGATTGATCAAGAAGCTCTGGTCCAACACGAAGTTCTTCAAGCGCAAGTTGAAGAAGCTCGGATTCAATACGGGCAGGAGCGAGACGCCCATCACGCCGATCATGGTGGGCGACGCGGAAAAAGCGTTTCAGTTTTCGCGCGACCTGTTCGCGGAGGGCGTTTTCGCCGGGGCGATCGGCTTCCCCACGGTTCCGGAAGGAAAGGCCCGGCTGCGGACGATCGTGACCGCCACTCACAAGCGCGCTGATCTCGAGCGGGCGCTCGAAACCATTGCGCGCGTTGGGAAAAATCTCGGCATCGTTTCCTGATTTCGCCTGTCTCAAACCGGCGAAAGCGCTATACGGCGGCCGCTGTCGCCAATTGCGGGCGCAGCCGCTTGTAGATTGTCAGGACCATCGCGCCGAGGCCCCAGATCATCGCCGCCAGCAGGATCCAGCCGCCGACGTAGGGCAGCACGCGCAACACGTGCAGGATGAAAAGTCCCAGCGCCAGCCGGCCGATCGCAGCGCCCATTCCGGGCCTTGCACCCAGCAGCACTTCGCCCAGCCAGCCTGCCACGAAAATCGTCGAGGTGTACATGGCAATCGCGTACAGCAATAGCGTTGCGATCCCCACTGCAATTCCCACAATTGTGCAGCACGCGATGACCGCGGCAATCGGCGTGGCAAAAAGGAACAGGACGCCGAATCCGGCCGCCGGCGCGTACTTCTTGCACTCAGCCGTCGCGTCCGCATAAAAAGCGGGCATCAGGAGAAGGAACGCGAGTCCGTACACGAAGCCGACCCCCCACAGGATTATGTGATGCACGTAGAAATGCGCTCCCCGGTACGTAGGCTCCGACGGGGACTTCCCGATGATTCTCTCGATGGCGCCCACTTTCGCGCCTTGCGCGACTTCCGGCTCATTCCTGCCCTCGTACCTCACATGCCCCTTCACTTCGGCGCCCGAGCCGATCGTCAGATAATCTCCGTGAACCTTCACGTTCCCGCCGACCGTGCTGTTGATCTCCATCGCGTGAGTGAAGCCCATCACGTCGCCGCCGATCGTCCCGCCCAGCGATGCGTCCGTGGAACCTACGGTGACGCTCCCGCCCACTGATCCCTTTTGCTCGAGATTCAGTACCTTGGTCCACGCCATCAAGTTCTTTCCCACGGCTGCGCTGATGTCGGTGTTCTCCGCAAACGCGCGCACATTGCCGTCCACGGGGCCATTCACTCGCAACTCCTGCGCAAAGCCCAGGATGTCGCCTTTAACGTGGCCGTTCACAATTACCACCTGCGACCACACGATCAAATCCCCGTCCACCGTCCCGTCTATTTCGGTTCGCTCGCTCGCGACCATCAAGTCCGTGTGTACCTCTTCCCCGGCAGGCAGCGTGAAGTTCGGATCGCCGTGCCTTGTCTCGGCCGCGCTCGTGGAGGCCGGCAAAGCCAGCGCGAACACCAGTGCGCCCATCACCGCCGCGAACGTCGTCAGCCGGCGCCAGTGCCGCCGCAGCAGCCAGGACACGACAATCGTCAGAGTGGCCATCGCCATGAATTCCATCAGGCTTCGCATTGCATCCCATCCTTTCCAGAAAGCGCCGCTGAAGAACAGCATCGTAAGAAGATTGCCCTGTGTGAAACCCGCCTGCGCCGCTTGTGTCTGCCACGGGATGACGATCCCGCTCCACAGCGTGTAGGCGCCGCCCGCGCTGAGTCCCAGCGTCGCGATCCAACCCCACGGGGCGCCTCCGCGTTCCGGCACCGCAGCCAGCCGCGCGGGGATTGCCTCATCCTCTGCCGCCAGGGCTTCGCGCAGCCACAAGCCCTCCGTCTGAAGCGCCCTCAGCAGCTCGCGGCATTCGCCGCAAGCCGCCGCGTGGGCAGACACCTCGCGCGCGTGCTCCGTGTCGAGCTGTCCTTCGAGATACAGCAGCGCCGTCATCTCGTCGAAGTGGTTCATGCGTTGCTCCCGGCGGCTGCGCCTCGCGTCCCGGCCGCGCCTTCGCTCAAGGCGTCGCGCAACTGGTGGCGCGCGCGCAGCAAAAGTACACCCACGAACGCCCGGCGCACGCCGAGCGTGTCTGCAATCTCGTCGTAGCTCATGTCCGCGTAGTAACGCAAGACCAGCGCCAGACGCGCGCGATCCGGCAGCTTCGCCAGGCCGCCGCGCACTTCCTTGCTAGTGTGTTCGGCTTGCAGGCGTTCGAGCTGATCCGGGTCGGGATGCTCGAGCGGCAGCGTTTCGAGGTCGCCCGTCTCCAGGTCTTGCCGAATGCGTCGCCGCCGCAGCATGTCCCAGCAATGATTGCTGGCCACTTTGTAGAGCCAGGCCGTGAATGGCCGGGAGGAATCGTACGTCCCGAGTTTCTGTCGCACCTTCATAAAAACTTCCGTCGTTGCGTCTTCGGCGTCTTCACGTGTCGGCAGAGCGCGCCTGCAAAACCGGAAGATCGCGGCCGCGTATTGCCGGTACAGCTCGCCCCACGCGTCCGCGTCTCCTGCCCGAACCTGCGCCAGCACATCCGCCAGCTCTGCGGCGCTCATCTCTCCCGGTGTCTTGCGTCTCTCCATAGGTGGATACGTAGGCTCGCTGCCAAATATTTCACAAACGTTACAAAATGCCGGACTTGGCCCCTTTTTTGTTTCGACGAGAGGTTAACGTGCCCTGGCGGAGTAAGTCACGCAAATCCCGTCAGCCCAGCCGGACTGACCGGAGTCAGCCTAGCAAATCTGCCGGGGAATTGGGAACGCCCCACGGAAGCCTGGAAACTCTGCCCGCCCGAAGGCCGAGACTCTCCTTGACAATCTAGGAGAACGATGCCACACTCCTAGCTCGTCTAGGAGACGCTTCCAATGGCCAAACAGCTCGACCTCCTCCAGGGCACTCTCGACATGCTCATCCTGAAAGCCGTCTCCCTCGGCCCGCTGCACGGCTATGGCGTTCTTCTCCGCATCCAGCAAATCTCGAAGGACCGCCTCGAAATCCTTCAGGGTTCGCTCTACCCGGCGCTCTACCGCTTGGAGCACCAAGGTTGGATCGAGAGCGAATGGGGCGAGTCGGAAAGTAAGCGCAAGGCGAAGTATTACCGGCTCACCGCCGCAGGAAAGCGCCGCCTCGAGGCCGAAACCGAAAAATGGAACCGCATGGCCGACGTGATCGCCGGAATCCTGGGAACCACCTCCGAGGAAGTATGAGGCTCTGGACTCGCGTCCGTTCCTGGTCTCGCGCGATTCTTGATCGCTCTCGCGCCGAAAGCGAGATGGACGCGGAACTCCGCTTCCACATTGACGCTTACGCCGAGGACCTGATCCGCAGCGGCCTGCCTCGCGCGGAAGCCCTCCGTCGTGCCCGAGTCGAGTTCGGCGGCGTCGAAAGCGCCAAAGAAGAATGCCGCGAGGCTCTCGGCGTGCGCTTCATCGAAGCCCTGGTACAGGATCTTCGTTACGGCTTTCGCACACTGCGAAAGTCGCCCGGCTTCGCCGCCGTCGCTATCTTCACGCTCGCTCTCGGCATCGGGGCCAACACCGCCATCTTCAGCGTCGTTTATGCCGTCGTCCTGAAGCCCTTGCCGTTCGCCAATCCCGGCCAATTGATCTTCCTCTCCGAAGCGAAGCCACAACAGGGAATCCCGTCGGCGGGCATTTCCTACGACAATTTCACGGAGATCCGCGCGCAGAATCACGTCTTCAGCGAACTCGCCGCGGCCCAAAACCACCAGCTCACTCTCACCGGCCATGGCGATCCCGCCGCCGTCGATACCGCTGACGTAATGCCCGAACTCTTCGCCCTGCTCGACGTGAAGCCGGTCCTCGGCCGCACCTTCGTCTCGGAGGATGGCAAGCAGGGCGCGCAGCCCGTCGCCATCCTCAGCGAAAATTTCTGGCGCGACCGCTTCGCGGCGGACCCCAACGTCATTGGCTCTTCGGTCAGCCTCGATCACCGCTCGTTCACAGTTGTCGGCGTCGTACCCGCCGCTCCCGCCACCCTCTTCTCCCCTACGCCGATACAATTCTGGATCCCGCTCGCGCAGGATCCGCTCTTCGGCCCGTGGATCCCGCGCCAGGGTCTTCGCTGGCTCGGTATCGTCGGGCGCCTGAAGCCGGGTGTTTCCATCGCGCAAGCACAAGCCGAGATGGACGCGATCTCCGCGCGTCTCGCCGCGAAGTTTCCCGCCGAAAACACCGGATGGACCATCCGCCTCAAACCGCTTCAGCAGGTAATCGTCGGCGACGTCAGAACTGCGCTCCTCGTGCTTCTCGGAGCCGTCGGCCTGATCCTTCTCATCGCCTGCGCCAACATTTCGAACCTGCTTCTCGCTCGCGCTACTTCGCGCGGCAAGGAAATGGCCCTTCGCATCGCGCTCGGCGCCGGGCGTTCCCGCATCATTCGCCAGCTCCTCACAGAGAGCGCCGCCCTCGGTTTGCTCGGTGGCGCTGCGGGAGTCCTCCTCGCCTACTGGGGCGTCCACGCCCTGATCTCGTTCCTGCCTTCGAGCCTGCCGAAAATCAACGACGTTCGCGTTGACGCCTCTGTCCTCGCGTTCGCGCTCTTGCTCTCGGTTCTCGCGAGTCTTGTCTTCGGCCTCGCGCCCGCATTTTTTGCGGCAGGCTCCCGCGTGCAGTCGAACCTCCAGGAGAGCGGCGGCCGGGCGGGCGAGGCTCGCGCTCGTCGGTTCGCCCGCAGTTTCCTGGCCGTCGCCGAAGTCACTCTGGCGATGATTCTTCTTGTCGGCGCAGGCTTGCTCGTCCGCAGTTTCCTCACTCTCACGTCGGTCAGTCCCGGCTTCGACGCCCGCAACGTTGTCAGAGCCGAGATCTCGCTCCCGCAGTTTCAATATTCGAAACCCGAGCAATGGACCGCCTTCTCGGACGAGTTGCTTCGCCGCCTTCAGGCGCAGCCCGGCATGCGCGACTCCGCCATCGGCCTCCCTCTACCCCTCGACGCGCAGGGAGCCGCCACTCTCGGTTTCGAGATCGCCGGCCATCCGCCCTTGCCGAAAGGAACTCCGGAAACCGCTGACTACGTTTCGATCAGCCCTGAATATTTCCACGTGATGAGCATTCCGCTTCTCCGTGGCCGCACGTTTGACGATCAGGACATTCGATCTGCGCCGATGGTCACCATTATCAGCGAGGCGCTGGCGCACCGTTATTTTCCGGATCAAGATCCCCTCGGCAAGCAGCTCATCTTCAGCTTTCCGCCGAATCCCGGCATCCCGCGCCAGATCGTCGGAGTCGTCGGCGACGTCCGCGACGTTTCCCTGGGCCGGGATCCCGGCCCGATGATGTATGTCCCATTCGCGCAGGCGCCTTTATGGGGAGCGGAAGTGGTCGTGCGCAGCAATCTCAGTCCGGAGAGCGTCTCCGCCACGATTCGCCACGAAGTGCGTCAGGTCGACAAGGATTTGCCCGTCACCAACATCGGCTCGATGGCTGGCTCTCTCGACACCTCCGTCCAGCAGCCGCGCTTTCGCACCTGGCTGCTCGGACTCTTCGCCGCGATCGCGCTGGTTCTGGCCGCTGCCGGAATCTTCGGCGTGATCTCCTATTCCGTCGGACGCCGCACGCACGAGATCGGAATCCGCATCACGCTTGGTGCCACTCCGGCCGACGTCCTGCGCCTGATTCTCGGCGAGTCGGCAAGGCTCGTTCTGGTCGGCCTCGCCGTGGGCATCCCGGCTGCGCTGGGTCTCGCGCGTCTCCTTTCGAATCTGCTCTTCGCCATTCGCCCGGCCGACCCACTGACGCTCGCCGCGGTGTCGCTACTTCTTCTCGCCGTCGCAACCGTCGCCGCATACATCCCCGCGCGCCGTGCCATGCGCGTCGACCCCATGGTCGCCCTCCGCCATGAGTAACGAAAGGAAGGAGACATGATGCTCCGGAACCGACTTCGTTCTTGGCTCCAAGCCGCTCTCCGCCGCTCTCGCATGGAGCGCGAGATGGACGCCGAGCTCCGCTTCCATATCGACGCCTACGCCGAAGACCTGATCCGCAGCGGCATGCCTCGCGCGGAAGCCCTCCGTCGTGCCCGCGTCGAATTCGGCGGCGTGGAGAGCGCCAAAGAAGAGTGCCGCGAAGCTCGCGGCGTTCACTTCATCGAAACCGTGGTGCAGGATCTTCGCTATGGCTTTCGCGCGCTGCGCAAATCTCCCGGCTTCGCCGCCGTCGCCATCCTCACGCTCGCTCTCGGCATCGGCGCCAACACCGCCATCTTTTCCGTCGTGAACAGCGCTTTGCTTCGCCCCCTCGCTTATTCCGATCCCCAGCAGCTTTACCTTGTCCGCGAAATCGTGCCGCAGATTGCCAGGTTCTATCCCTGGCTCGAGGCCAACTTGCCGGACTTCCGCATTTGGCGGCAACAGGTTCACTCCTTCTCGGATGTCGCCATCGCGGAGGAGACCAGCGTGGACCTCACTGGCTCAGGCGAACCGGAAGTCATCCATGGTGTCCGCGCCTCCGCCAATATTTTCGCAGTGCTCGGCGCGCGGCCGGCCCTCGGCCGTGAATTCTTTCCGGAAGAAGATGACGCGGGCCGCGGCCATGTCGTCATCCTCACCGACGGTTTCTGGCGCAGGCGTTTCCATGCCGATCCTTTCGCCGTCGGCAAAGTCCTCACGCTCGATGGCGTCCCTCACGAAATCGTCGGAGTTCTGCCGGCAACTTTCCGATTTCCTCCTGCGCTCGGCGGCGTCAGCAGTGCCCACTCACAGGATTTCTTTCAACCGTTGAACGGTCCGAAGTTCTATGAGCAAGACCTCATCGGCGAATTCGACTTTGCCGCCGTCGCGCGCCTGAGACCTGGCGTCACGTCCGAGCAGGCTCTTGCGGAGCTGAACCTCGTCCAGGCTCAGATTGCGAAACAGGCGAACACGGGCGCTGACCTCCGCGCCGCGCTCCTGCCGCTGGAAACGGAAGTCGTCGGGCCCGGGCGCCGCGGCCTGATTTTTCTCCTCGCGGCCGTTGGCGCCGTTCTGTTGATTGTCTGCGCCAATCTCGCCAGTCTCTTGTTGGCGCGCGTCCCGGGACGCATGCGGGAAGCCGCCATCCGCGCCGCGCTGGGTGCCTCGCGCGCCCGCATCCTTCGCCAAATGCTCACGGAAACGTTCTTGCTCAGCATTTCGGGCGGCGCGCTGGGCATCTGGATCGCCGGTCTCGCGGTGGAGTGGCTGGTGCGCATGGTGCCTGCCAACATTCCTCGCCTCGACGAAGTGCAGATGGACGCGCGCGTCCTGCTGTTCGCCTTGGCCATCGCGATCATTACGGGCGCTCTGTTTGGCATCTTGCCGGCATGGCGCATCACGCGCGTTCAGCCTCTCGACGTGCTGAAGTCCGCCGCGGCCGCCACTTCCGAAAGCCGCCGAACCCGCCGCCTTCGCGAAAGCCTGGTCGGCCTCGAAGTAGGACTCACCGCCGCGCTCCTGATTCTTGCCGGCCTGCTCACCGGCAGCCTCGCGCGCCTTCTGCGCGTGAACACCGGCGTCGCCGTCGATAATGTCCTCATCGCCGCCGTCGATCTTCCCCCGCAAAGCTACGCCGAAGCCTCCGCTCGTTTGCGTTTCTACGACGGCGTCCTTGACGGCCTCAAGGCGCTTCCCGGCGTTCGCGCCGCCGGCTGGATCAGCATTCCTCCGCTTGATGGCCAGGGCAGCGTCACAGGCATCAACGTGCCGGGCGCCACGGAGGCAAACGCGGAAACGCCTGTCGCCAACTATCGCCCCGTCAGCCCCGATTATTTTTCGGCGATGGGCATTCCGCTCTTGCATGGCAGGGTATTCAGCGCTGCGGACGCCGGTCGCAAGGTCGTCGTTGTTTCCCAGAGCGTCGCCGACCGCTTCTGGCCCGGCAAGAATCCCATCGGCCAAATCTGCACCACGCAATGGGCCGGCGATGTCCCCAGTGAAGTCGTCGGCGTCGTCGGCGATGTCCGCACGGTGCGGCTCGACGAAACTCCCCTGATGATCGTCTACGTGCCTTTCTGGTTTAACGAGATCTCCGTCCCCGCGTCAGCGTCCTTCGTCCTCCGCACCTCGACGGAGCCCCGAGGCTCCGCTGCCGCCGCCCGCGCGGTGATCCACAAGACTGATCCCGACGTGCCCGTCACTGCCGTGCGGCCGATGTCAGAGGTTGTTTCTCAATCTGTCGACGCGCGCCGCTTTCAAATGGCTCTGGCGATGCTGTTTGCTTTCTCCTCGCTTCTCCTTGCCTCGCTCGGCATCTTCGGCGTCGTCGGCTATTCCGTTGAGCAGCGCCGCCGGGAATTGGGCATTCGCGTGGCGCTCGGAGCGGACCTGCACCGGATTCTCCGCATGGTTCTTCGCCAGGGCATGATGCCGGTGGTTCTCGGTTTGGCGGGCGGCATGGTCGCGGCGATTGTCGCGGGACGCTTGATCGCAAGCCTTCTCTTTGGCGTGACGCCGTACGATCCGCTCACCCTCGTTGGTGTTTCCGTTGTCCTGGGGAGCGTGGCTCTGCTCGCGTGTTACCTCCCTGCGCGCCGCGCCATGCGCGTCGACCCCTTGGTCGCCCTACGCCACGAATAAGCCGCAAGTCCTCGCCCATCACTCACTGATTGCCCCGCAGCGCGCTTCGTATACTATATACAGAGCCCCGGAGGCCCTCGTGCCAAAACGCATTCTCCACCCTCTCCTTATCCTTTCTGCCCTCGCTCTTCTTTGGCAGTTGCGCGGCGTCGTCAAAGCCCAGAGCCCGTCGCAGACGGAGAATCCCGCTCAGGTTTCGGAAGACAAAATCCTGAAAGTCCACCCGCTGCCCTTGAACGCTGTCCGTCTCACTGGCGGCCCGCTGAAGACTGCGCAGGATCTCGATGCAAAATACCTCCTCGAGCTCGAGCCCGACCGCATGCTCGCTTTCCTTCGCGAACGCGCTGGCCTTCAGCCCAAAGCCAAGCCTTATGGCGGATGGGACGGCAGCGGCCGGCAGCTCACCGGCCACATCGCGGGACATTACCTTTCCGCCGTCAGCCTCATGTACGCCGCCACCGGCGACGTCCGCTTCAAGCAGCGCGCCGACTACATCGTCGGCCAGTTGAAGGAAATTCAGGACGCGCGCGGCGACGGGTACATTGGCGCGCTCACGGACAGCAAGGGCGTCGACGGTCGTGTCCACTTTCAGGAACTTTGCCAGGGCGTCATCCGCTCGGGCGGATTTGATTTGAACGGGCTTTGGTCTCCTTGGTACGTCGAGCACAAGATTTTTGCGGGACTTCGAGACGCCTATCGCTATACGGGCAATCAGAAAGCGCTCGACGTCGAAGTAAAATTCGGCGCCTGGGCAGAGAGCATCGTTTCGAAGCTCGACGACGAGCAGGATCAGAAAATGCTCGCCACGGAATTCGGCGGCATGAACGAAGTCGCTGCCGACCTGTATCTCGACACAGGCGATCCCCGCTGGCTGCGCCTCTCCGACAAATTCGAGCACCGCGCGATGATCGATCCGCTCGCCGCCGGTGACGATGTTCTGCCCGGGCATCACGCGAACACGCAAGTGCCGAAGATGCTCGGCTCGCTCGTGCGGTACGTGTATACCGGCAACGAAACCGACTACAGGGCCGCCTCGTATTTTTGGGACGAAGTCGCTTTGCATCACAGCTTCGCCACCGGAGGCCACGGCAAGAACGAATATTTCGGCCAGCCTGGCAAACTCAACGACATGGTCGACGGACGCACGGCGGAATCGTGCGACGTCTACAACATGCTGAAAATGTCGCGCGAGCTCTTCTCCGTCGACCCCGAAATTCGCTACGCGGACTTTCACGAGCGCGCGCTCTTCAATCACGTCCTCGCGTCGCAGGACCCGAATGACGGCCGCGTTTGCTACATGGTGCCCGTCGGGCGCGGCGTGCAGCACGAATATCAGGACCCCTTCGAGGATTTCACTTGCTGCGTCGGCTCCGGCATGGAGAACCACGCCCTTCACGGCTACGGCATCTACTACGAGTCGGCGGACAAGCTTTGGGTCAGCCTCTACGCTCCCACGACCGCGAATTGGCAAAGTGAAGGCGTAAAGCTCGAAATGACCACCGATTTCCCGATTGGCCAATCAGCCTCTTTGAAGCTCACGCTGTCCGCATCGAAGAAATTCACCATCGCTCTGCGCCGCCCGTACTGGGCCGGCGATGGATTCAGCGTGAAGGTGAACGGCAAGGCCGTTAAAGATCTTCCTCCGCCGGATTCGTACGTTGAAATCGCGCGCACTTGGAAACGCGGCGATACGGTATCCCTCCTTTTGCCGAAAACTCTCCGTACCGAGCCTTTGCCGGACAATCCAACTCGTCTCGCCATCATGTGGGGACCGCTCGCGCTGGCAGGCGATCTCGGTCCTGAACAGCACGGAATGCGGCGTATGAATTCCGGGGCGTCCGCTCCCGTCTTCATCACCTCGGAGCCGGTCGGCAAATGGCTGAAGCCGGTGGCTGGAAAGCCTGGAACGTTCCGCACCGTGAACGTCGGCCTGAAGGACGACATCACGTTCGTGCCGTTTTACGAACTGCCGGAACGCCGCTACGCGATCTATTGGGACGTCTTCACGCCGCAGGAATGGCAGAAGAAATCCGAAGCCTATTCCGCTGAACAGGAGAAGCAAAGGAAGCTCGAAGCGGCAACCGTCGCCTTCGCGCAGCCCGGCCAGATGCAGACCGAGCGCGATTTCAACGAGCAGGGCGAAGACACAGCGCCGGTGCAATTGCAGCAACGCTACGGACGGCGCGGAACGAAATGGTTCTCGTTTGATTTGCCCGTCGATCCATCGCATCCCATGACCGCCGTTGTCACGTACAGCAACGACGGCCGCAAGCGCACTTTCGACGTCTTGGTGGACGGCCGGAAAGTGGGCGAGCAATCCATGGAGCGGCGCTCTCCCGAGCAGGACGTTCGTTTCTTCGATGTCGAGTACCCGATTCCTCCCGAGCTCGTCCAGGGCAAATCGAAAGTGACGATTCGCTTCGAAGCCACAAACGGCAACGACATCGCGGGAGTCTTCGGTATCCGCATGGTCCGCGCCGGCCAAAGCCGTTAGCCCGGCTGTTCACTCGCGCGAAAATCGCGCCTTTCGATCTTCGCGTCGGGACGCGCCGCCGAAGGATCTCTCCTCAAAAACGCCCAAACGGCTGCATGTCGGCAAAGCCGCAGAGCTTTTCCTGCGACGCCTCCAGGCCTTCGGGACTCTAATAGGAAAGAGAATCAAGGAGGACTCATGGCCCGCATTCAAGGAATCGACCCGGACAAGACCTCGTTCTTCATGCGCTTCATCTTCAAGAAAGTCCGCAAAGTTTTCGGCAAAGACATCACACCTCAAAAAATCTCGGCGCGCGTGCCTCGCGTTTTCTGGGTGAACGCTCTCAGCGAATGGCTGCTCGGACAGAAAGCGGGCGTCCCGTTGCGCCAGCGCTCCATCGTTCAGTTGCGTACCGCGGTCCGCGTCGGCTGCCCATTTTGAGTCGACATCAACTCTGCCGGCGGCAGAATGTTTGGCCTCAGTGACGACGAGATCGCAGCGGTTCTCCGCGGCGACGTCGAGAGATTCTCTCCCGCGGAACAGGCTCTGTTGCACCTCGCAGATGCCTTGGTTGGAGCGCCCGTCGGCGTCAGCGACGATCTCTATGCAGAGCTTCGCCGTCACTTCTCCGAAGAACAGCTCATCGAATTGGCTGCCGACGCGGCCCAGGAAAACTTCCGCGCCCGCTGGAATCGCGTCTTCGATGTCGGCAGCGACGCCCTCTACTGCCGCCTCCCGTCACAGTGAGCTCGTGGCCCGGCGCCGAGGAACACTCATCTGGCGAGGAGGTGCTTTGGGTGGGAACCCCGCATTTATGCGGGGGAGCACGGCCTTTTTACCCTGACATCGGAAGGGTAGGCCGTGCGAAACGAGGCTTACTAGAAGCTCCAGGCTTTTAGCCCCGGTCAGGGGATGGCATTCTGTGCGGTGCCCGGAACCGCCACTCTCTACGTCCTTGACTCCGCAATCAAACCGATCCCCAACTTTTTCTCATCTTTTTTCGGTTTCTGCTCACGATTCCCGATTTCGTAAACCTAATTCTCTCTGCGCCTTGCAGACCTGAAACGCCCGTGTCAAGTTGCCTCGCATGGTAAAATGGCTTGCGAAAGGAAAATGACAGACTAACGAGACGAAAAATGCAGCCGGCCCGGCGAAGTCCTCTTGCCATGCGCTGGGCGCACACCACCTCGACTTCTAATCGCAACAGTTCATTATTAGAATCTCCTCTAAGTTATAGAAAACAAAGAACGATCGCTCCGTCTAATCGCAACAAATCACGGCTTTGGGGTTTCGAACCTCTCCACTGCGATCTTTCTCCGTGCCTCTGTGTCTCTGTGGCAGACGTGTCTTCTCTCCCGATTTCTAATCGCCAAATTCGAATATTAGAACCCCTCCTAAGTCATAGAAAACAAACGACAGCACCCCCGTCTAATCGCCAAAAAACGCGATTCCGCACAACGGATGTTATACTTCGCAACTTGTCGCCTTCACTCGGCGATTCGCTCCCTCCCGGCGCGGTCGCAAGCAGGCTCTGACTCCAATGCCCACGAAACCCGCAAAGCGCCTCTTCCTGATCGACGCGATGGGCTACATCTTCCGCGCCTTCTACGCGCCGATGCCCCAGCGCCTTCAGAGCGCACAGGGCATCCCCACCAACGTCCCCTATCTCTTCGCCAACATGATTCGGAAGCTGATGAAGGACTGGAAGCCCGATTACCTCGGCGTCGTCTTCGACGTGTCCGCGCCCACCTTTCGCGACAAGCTGTTCACCGCCTACAAAGCCCAGCGCGCCCCCATGCCCGAAGATCTCTCGCTTCAGCTTCCCTACGTGCGGCGCTACTGCGAAGCGATGCGGCTACCCATGCTGGAATATCCCGGCTACGAAGCGGACGACGTCATCGGCACGCTCGCCCGTCAGGCCGGCGAGCAGAATCTCGAAACCTTCATCGTAACCAGCGACAAGGACTTGATGCAGCTTGTCGGCGGTCCCGTGCGGCTGCTGAATCCGATGAAAGGCGATCTGCTCGTCGACGCGAAGAAGGTCGAGGAGATCATGGGCGTGCCGCCCGGGAAAGTCGTCGAAGTGATGGCGCTGATGGGCGATTCGATCGACAACATTCCGGGCGCCCGCGATCCGAACTTCAAGCCCGTTCCCGGCGAGCGCCGCAAAGCCGGCATCGGCGAAGTGGGCGCGCGCCAGTTGATTCAAGAGTACGGAAGCGCCGAAGAGGTGCTGAAGCACGCTTCGGAAGTGAAGCGCGCGAACTATCGCGAGGCGCTTGAGAAATACGGAGAATTCGTCAAGCTCAGCAAGCAGCTCGCCACGATTCCCACGGACGCGCCCGTGCCGCTCGTCCTCGAGTCCCTGCAAATCGCCGAGCCCGATTCGGCCGCTCTCCGCCAGCTCTACGTCGAGATCGGATTCACCTCGCTGCTGCGCGATTTCGCGCCGCTGGTCGACACTCACAAAACCGACTACGCCGCGCTCGATCTCCCCTCCGCGCTCGAAGAATATCTGGCCTCCGTTCCGCCCGGCCACGAGGCTGCCGCTTGGCTCTCCCTCGATTCCGAGGATCCCGACGAAGAGGGTTTCGGCACGCGCGTCCTCGGCGTTGAAGTCTCGGCGAAATCCTCCACGGCGCGCATCGCCGCGAACGACCTCGAGAACAAAGCCCTCGCGGCGATGAAACGCTGGCTCACCGATCCGAAGCAGCCGAAGATCGTTCACGATCCCAAGCTGTTCCATCTTCTCGCCGTTCCGGACTCTCCGGGCGCGGTCGCCGGAATCCGCCACGCCACCATGCTCTACTCCTTTCTTCTGCGTCCCACCACCGCGAATCACGCCTTCGCGGAGGTTGTGCTGCGCCATCTGAATCGCACGCTCTCCGGCGCGCCGGGCGAGCGAGCTGACTTTCTCTTTCGTGTCGCGCATGCTCTTCGCGCAGACGTCGAAAAACTCGGCCTCGTCGAGCTCTACGAGAAAATCGACTTGCCGCTCGCGCCCGTTCTCGCCCGCATGGAGGCCGCGGGTGTTCTCGTCGACAAGAAGGAGCTCGACGTCATCTCGTCGAAAACGCAGGAGGAGATCGCGTCGCTCGAAAAAGCGATTTACGAGCTGGCCGGATTCGAATTCAACATCAATTCGCCCCAGCAGCTCGCCGAAGTCCTGTTCGACAAGATGAATCTTCAGGGCCCGAAACAGGGCCGGGGAAAATCGCGGTCGCGCTCCACCGCCGCGGACGTTCTCGAAGAATTGGCGCTCGTGCACGAACTCCCGAAAAAGGTTCTCGAGTATCGCGAGCTCTCGAAACTCAAGTCCACCTATGCGGACGTTCTCCCGCGGTTGATCCATCCCGCCACGGGCCGCGTCCACACGCGCTTCAGCCAGACCGGGGCCGTCACCGGCCGGCTCAGCTCGTCGAATCCGAACCTGCAAAACATCCCGATTCGCACCGAGCTGGGACGCGAGATTCGCGCCGCGTTCGTCGCCGCGCCGGGGCACTTGCTTCTCTCCGCGGACTATTCGCAGATTGAGCTTCGGATTCTCGCGCACGTTTCCGAAGACCCGATTCTCACGGCCGCGTTTCGCGCCGGGGAGGACATCCATTCGCGGACCGCGCAGGAAGTCTTCGGCGTGCCGCCGCTCATGCAGACGCGCGAGCACCGCCGCGTCGCGAAGGTCATCAATTTCGGAGTGATTTACGGCCTCTCGCCATTCGGCCTCGCCCAGCAGCTCTCCATCGACCAGCGCGAAGCCGCCAAATTCATCGCCGCCTATTTCGAGCGCTACAGCGGCGTCAAGAAGTATCTCGACCAGCAGATCGCGGAGGTCCGCAAAACGGGAATCAGCAAGACGCTGTTCGGCCGCATCCGGCCCATCTCGGAAATCAATTCGCCGCAGCCCAACCTCCGCAATTTCGCCGAGCGAAGCGCGATGAATACGCCGATGCAGGGCGCCGCCGCCGATCTCATCAAGCTCGCCATGATCGAGCTCGACCGGCGCCTCGCCGCCGGTTTCAAATCGCGTATGATTCTGCAGGTCCACGACGAGTTGCTCTTCGAAGCGCCTGGAGGCGAAATTCCGGACCTCGCAGCGCTCGTCAAGGAAGTCATGGAAGGCGCGCACAAACTGCGCGTCCCGCTGCTGGTCGAAACGAAGGTCGGCCCCAATTGGCGCGATATGAAATAGATTGGAAAATGGAAAAGAGAAGATGGAAAACTGCGACGATCTCGACCAGCGAGCCGCGGGGGTCGTCTTCCCCATTTTCTGTTTTCCGTTTTCTCTTTTCCGTTTCCTCGCGCTGCTGTGATAGTTTTTTATCATTGAACAAGTGAGGTGCTGCAATGGCTCCGAATCATCCGGAAGGTTTTCTCAAGCTCGTGAACGACGCCAAGAAGCGCGTCAAGGAAGAAACGTTTCAAGACACGAAGAAGCGCATGGATTCCGGCGACAAATTCATCCTCGTGGACACGCGTGAGGATTCCGAATGGGCCCGCGGACATATTCCCGGCGCCATCCATCTCGGCAAGGGCGTGATCGAGCGCGACGTCGAAAAGACGATTCCCGAGAAGGACACCACCATCGTGCTCTACTGCGGCGGGGGATTCCGGTCCGCGCTGGCGGCCGACAATCTCCAGAAGATGGGCTACGCAAACGTCATCTCGATGGACGGCGGCTGGCGCGCTTGGACCGAGGCCGGTTTCCCCACCGTGCGCGATTGATTTCGCGAAGTGCTCGTCCGGCGGCTGGGATTGGCTGGGGCGGTTGGACTCGAACCAACACCGTCCTCATTAACAGTGAGGTGTCCTACCAATTGGACCACGCCCCAATCCTGAGCCGATCAAGTGGTCCCTCAATCTTATCGAATTTTCACGAAAATCCCGCCTGCAGTTTCTTCGCGGCGGCGGCGCGTGAATCTGAGGAAGTCGGAGGCACCGACCGAGTGACCCTATTTGCGGGGGGGGGGTGACGCACTTCCGCCGCGATGTCTTTGGAGGGGCTACGGAACGAGGGCGGCAGGAAGTGGCCGGGGGAAGGAAGCCGGCCCAGCCCTCAATCCCCTAAGGGATCCTCGGCTTTCCTCCCCCCTGACGCCACTCCTCCTCGCACGCCGGGAACCAAACTAACTTGCTGAAAATGCTGGCCTTTCGTCGCATCTCCCCCGGTAAAAAAATCCAGGTGTTAGTAAAAATTCCGGGCCGCGCCGCCGCTTCGCCTTGGATTCTCCGGCAATCGCTGTATGCCTGAGGCGACTTTTCCCGGCGTCGAGACACCTTGTCTTGACCTTGCCGCTCCGCACCTGCTATGTTGGTTTGCTACGCTGGGATTACTTTAGCCAGCATATGGTGGGCTCCTCTATAGGGCCCCCGTTTAACGATGGGTCTAAAGAAAATCATTATCCGGGGCGCCCGGCAGCACAACCTGAAGAATATTCACCTCGAAATCCCGCGCAACACCCTCACGGTCATCACGGGACTATCGGGCTCCGGCAAATCGTCGCTCGCGTTCGACACCCTGTATGCCGAGGGCCAGCGGCGCTACGTGGAGTCGCTTTCCGCCTACGCCCGGCAATTCCTCGACCAGATGGAGCGGCCTGAGGTGGATTCGATCGAGGGCCTTTCGCCCTCGATCGCGATCGAGCAAAAGACGACGACGCGTTCGCCGCGCTCGACCGTCGGCACGATCACGGAAATCTACGATTACCTTCGCGTCGTCTACAGCGCGATCGGCACGCCGCATTGCCCGAAGTGCGGCAAACCGATTACGCGTCAGTCCACCGAGCAGATTGTGCAAGCGGTGGCGGCGCTGAAGCCGGACGACCGCATCATGGTACTCGCGCCGGTGGTGCGCGGACGCAAAGGCGAATACAAGAAGGAATTCGAGAAGTACGCGAAGGAAGGCTACGTCCGCGCGCGCGTCGACGGCGAACTGATGAACCTGGACGAGCCGATTCGGCTCGACCGCCGCAAGAATCACACGATCGAGATTGTCGTCGATCGCCTGCTGCTCAAGAACGGCGTCGCGCAGCGCCTCGAGCAATCGGTCGAGACGGCTCTGAAGCTTACGGGCGGCCTCGTGACCATCGCGGTGGTCGGCGGCGACGAGCGCGTCTACTCCGAAAAGCTCGCTTGCCCCGACTGTGGCATCTCCGTACCGCAGCTCGAGCCGCGGTCGTTCAGCTTCAATTCACCGTACGGCGCTTGCCCCGAATGTCACGGTCTCGGGTCCAAATACGATTTCGATCCGGCGAAAGTGATTGTCGACTGGAGCAAGCCGCTTTTTGAGGGCGGCCTTGGTCCCGGCTCCGGCTCGGCGTCCCTGCAGCGCACGCTTCGGATCGCCGCCGCTGCCTACAAATTCGATCTCGATACGCCGTTCGAGAAATTCCCGCGGAAAGTGCAGAACCTGATTCTCCGCGGCAATCCTGAAAACGGCGGCCAGGGCAAGGCGTTGAATTTCCAGGGCATCCTGGGCCACCTCGAGAGCAGCCTCGGGGAATCGAACTCAGACACCTACCGCGAATGGCTGACGCAATACATGTCTCCGGCGCCGTGCGCGGCATGCAATGAGAGGCGCCTCCGTCCTGAAAGCCTGGCCGTGAAAATCGCCGGCCTTTCGATCGCGGACTTCACCGCGTTGCCTTTGTCGGAGGCTCGCGCCGCCGTCGACAAGGTCCGCGGCCACCTCACTCTGCGCCAGCGAAAAATTGCCGGCCGGCCGCTCGCCGAAGTCGCGGAGCGCATCGATTTTCTTCTCGCCGTCGGCCTCGGCTACTTGACGCTCGACCGCTCGGCCGCGACTCTTTCCGGCGGCGAAGCGCAGCGCATTCGCCTTGCCACGCAAATCGGTTCGCGCCTGCGCGGCGTGCTCTACGTGCTGGACGAGCCTTCGATCGGCCTTCACGCACGCGACAATGGCCGCTTGCTCACCACTCTCGAGACGCTTCGCGATCTCGGCAACACAGTCCTCGTCGTCGAGCACGACGAAGAAACGATTCGCCGCGCCGACTATGTGGTGGACCTCGGGCCGGGAGCGGGCAACGCCGGCGGGTATCTGGTTGCTTCGGGCTCTCCTGCGGAGATCGCTGCCAACCCAGCCTCGCTGACGGGTCAATATCTCTCCGGTCACGCAAAGATTCCCGTGCCGGAGACGCGCCGCTCTAAGAACGGAAACGCGCTGACGATTTTGGGCGCGCACGGCAACAACCTCAAAAACATCGACGTGACGATTCCGCTGGGGCTGCTGACCGTGGTTACGGGAGTATCCGGCTCGGGCAAATCGACGCTCGTCAACGATATTTTGTACCGCGCGCTCGCCGCGAAGCTGTATCGCTCGATGGAGAAGCCTGGGGCGCACCGTGCGCTCATGGGCGTCGAGAACATCGACAAGGTGATTCAGATCGACCAGGCGCCCATCGGCCGGACGCCGCGTTCGAATCCCGCAACCTACACAGGTGTCTTCGCGCCCATCCGCGAGTTGTTTGCGCTGCTGCCGGAATCGCGCGAACGCGGCTACAAGCCCGGCCGATTCAGCTTCAACGTGAAAGGCGGGCGCTGCGAAGCGTGCCAGGGGGATGGCCAGCGCCGCATCGAAATGAATTTTCTCCCGGACGTCTACGTCACCTGCGAAGTGTGCCGCGGCAAGCGCTACAACGCGGAAACGCTCGCCGTCCGTTACAAGGGATATTCGATTTCCGACCTGCTCGACCTGCCCATCGAGGAAGCGCTGAAAATCATGGAGAATATCCCGGCCATTCAGCAGAAGCTGCAGACGCTGGTCGACGTGGGGCTCGGTTACGTGCAGCTCGGGCAATCGGCCACGACGCTTTCGGGCGGCGAAGCGCAACGCACGAAGCTGGCGCGCGAACTCTCGCGACGCCAAACCGGGCGCACGCTCTACATCCTCGACGAGCCGACCACCGGATTGCACTTCGACGACGTGAAGAAGCTGCTCGACGTGCTGAACCGCCTGGTTTCGCTCGGGAATACCGTGCTCATCATCGAGCACAATCTCGACGTGATCAAGCAAGCCGACTGGATCGTCGATCTCGGTCCGGAAGGCGGGGAAGCAGGCGGCCGCATCGTCGCGCAAGGCACGCCCGAAGAAGTCGCGCGCGTCAAGAAGTCATACACGGGCCAGATTCTTGCGCGTGCGCTCAACGGCGCGAAAATGACCGCGGCGAGCTAGCCATGCGCTTCCGAAGAAGCTCGAGGCGGAATCGAAGAAGCATATGAGCCGGGACGAAAACGAATCGATTCCGCGCGAGCCTCTGCCGTCCCCCGCTTTGCCGAGCGGGCCCGCCCTGTCTCCGGAGACGATCCTGTCCTACGAGATGCCGCAGTCGCCTGCGGAGTCCTCTGGCTCGCCGCCTTTGGTCGGCGGAGATCTCCGCGTGCCGTGGGGTTGGGTCGATCTCCTGCTCCTCACCTTCCTGTGGTGCGGGATCAGGGTGCTCAACGTCCTGTTCGCAGTACTCATTCAGTCGCTTGGCATCCATTGGTCCACGACTGGGAAAGCATATTTCGTCATCTTCGACCAACTTCTGATTTCGCTGCTGATTCTTGGTTATCTGATGGCGCAGGTGCGGTTTCGCTTCGGCATGCCTTTCTGGCGGACAATCGGCTGGCGCGGGCTCAATATCGAGGCTCCTTCGCGCCGCGTCGTTTATCTGGGGCTCATCTCCAGCGGTTTCTTGCTCTCGATTTTGATTCAGCTCGCGTCCGGCGTTGTTGGGACGAAAGCCAAGCTGCCCATCGAAATGTTCTTTCAAGAGCGGCGCACGGCCCTGCTCCTGATGCTGATGAGTGTGTTGCTCGCGCCGCTATTCGAGGAAACGGTTTTCCGCGGCTACATTTATCCCGTGGTCGCGCGCAGCTTCGGCGTCGGCGCGAGCATCCTCGCCACTGGGACGCTTTTCGGCCTGCTGCACGCCGAGCAATTGTGGGGCGGCTGGGGACAGATCGGGCTCCTGATCGTGGTCGGCATCGTGTTTACGTGGGTGCGCGCGCTGACGAAAACAGTCGTCGCCAGCTATTTGCTGCATCTCAGCTACAATTCATTCCTGTTTGTCGCGTTCCTCACCGCTTCGCACGGCCTCCGTTCTTTGCCTCACTAGGCTTTCGGGCGGAAGGGGTTACAATCTCCGTTTGCCTCGAGCGGGAAGGGGAATTTTGCACACGGTCGAACCAATTCGGTGGACGCGCGAAGGCGTGGTGATGCTTGACCAGCGCCGCCTGCCCGGCGAAGTGGTCTATCACACCTACACGGACTACCGGGACGTCGCGAAGGCGGTCAAGGACATGGTGATTCGGGGCGCGCCGGCTATCGGGATTGCGGCGGCGATGGGCATCGCGATCGGCGTCGAAAAGTCGCAGGCCAGGACGCTCGAGGATTTGCGCAGGGAATTCTCCGTCATTTGCGGCACGCTTGCGCGCACTCGTCCGACGGCGGTCGATCTGTTCTGGGCGATCGACCGATTCAAGCATCGTTTCGAGGAATTGGCGCTTGCCGCCGGGAAACAGGGGGCAGCCGGCATTCCGCGCATCCAGGCCGCGCTGGTCGAAGAGGCGCAGAAAGTCCACCGGGAGCGGCGCGATGCCGACGAGCGCATCGGTCGGTTCGGCGCGGAATTGCTCCCGAAGGCCGGCCGTGTGATGACGCAGTGCAACGCGGGCGCGCTTGCGACGGGGGGCATCGGCACCGCGCTCGGGGTGATTCGCATGGCGGTCGACAGCGGCCGCGAAATCGAAGTTCTCGTTCCGGAAACTCGCCCGTATCTTCAGGGTGCGCGACTCACGGCGTGGGAACTGCATCAGGACGGCATTCCGCTCACGCTCATCACCGACAACATGGTGGGCCACTTCCTGAAGACGGGCAAAGTGGGCGCGGTGGTTGTGGGAGCCGATCGCATCGCGCGCAATGGCGACACCGCAAACAAGATCGGAACTTACGGCATCGCCGTGCTCGCGCGTGAGAACAACGTTCCGTTCTACGTCGCCGCACCGATTTCGACGATCGACCTTTCGATTCCCTCAGGCGACAACATACCCATCGAGGAGCGCTCCCCTGAAGAAGTTACGCACCTCGCCGGGGTCCGCATCTCCCCGGACGTTCACGCGGCGCATCCCGCCTTTGACGTCACGCCGGCGCGATTCATCGCTGCGATTATCACGGAGCGCGGCGTCGCGCGCGCGCCGTTTGAGGAGTCATTGCCAAAACTGGCGGGCGCGTGATCCCGGTGCGCATTCCCTCACTCTCGCTCCTATTCGTAGCGCAGAGCGTCCACGGGGCTGAGTTTCGACGCCTTCCAGGCGGGGTATACGCCGAAAAAAATTCCGATCATCGCCGCGATGGTGAGTCCCGCGGCGACCCAGAAGAGCGAGATCGACGTCGGCAAGCCGGAGAACACGAGCCGGACCGAAAGGCCGAGCGCCGAACCGACAAGCACGCCGATCACGCCGCCGATGCCCGCAAGCGTCACCGCCTCGAGCAGGAATTGCATCAGGATATTCACGCGCCGCGCGCCGATGGCCTTGCGCACGCCAATCTCGCGCGTCCGCTCGACCACCGACACGAACATGATGTTCATGATGCCGATGCCGCCGACGAACAGCGACAGGCTGGTGACGAACAAACCGATGATGGCAATGGTGCTGGTCTCCTTGTGAAACAGGTCCACGAACTGGTCCTGTTGATTGATGGCAAAATCGTCGGGTTCGTCCGGTCGCAGATGCCGGATATGGCGCATGGCCTGGCGCAACTCCTCCCGGGTCTCATCGAGTTGCGCAAGACCGTTCGCCTTGACTTCGATGGTAATGTCCGGCCGGTTCCAAATTTCCGCCAGGAATTCCCGGAGTGGAATGGCCACCCGCAAATCCAGGTTCAGGTCCCCAAACAGGTTTCCTCGACTCTGCAAGACACCGACCACCAGGAAGGATTGGTCCTGAATTTTGATGCGTTTGCCAAGCGGCGATTCATCACGAAACAGGTTGGTGGCCAGCTCGCTGCCGAGCACGCAGACGGGCTGGCCGCCTTCGGCGTCCGCGGCGGTCAGAAACCGGCCTTGGGCCATGCTGGCGCCGGTGGTTATCAGATTGTCCGGCGTGGTTCCCATAATGGTCACGCCATCGGCGCTGCGGTCCTTGTATTTCACCGTCTCGTTATCGTATGCCGCGGGGTCGATTGCCGACACCAAAGTCAATTGCTGTCTCAACGCCTCGGCATCCTCCGGCCGGACAGGCCGGCGTTTCTGCATTTTAAACCATTCATCATAGGAACGATTCAGCCAACTGGACCGGGATATGAAAAAGGTGTCTCCACCCATGGCCGAAAGGCTCTTCCGGAACGCCTGATCCAGCCCGTTGATGGCCGCGCCCATGAGGGTGACGGTGACAATGCCGATGACGATGCCGATGGTGGCGAGCGCCGAGCGCATCTTGTTCGCGCGGACGGCGTCCCACGAAATGCCCACACTCTCCCGGAATTCGGCCAGAAATTTCATTTAGACAGAATGAACAGAATGTTCGGAATGAACTTTGGGTTTCGGCGGCCGGAATTTCTTTTTGAACTCCAGCCGTTCCGCGCCAAAATTAAGCAATAGACCGATGTCCTTCACCGTGGCTGCCAAATAATTGACTGTCTGGAGTTCGTGGGCCGGCACGAGCGTCTGAACGGCCTTCAACTCGACTAACAATTCATTCTCTACCAGAAAATCCGCCACAAATTCGCCAACCAAAATTCCGTCATATAAAACATTCAAAGGTTTCTCCGATTCAAATCGGATGCCAGCCTTCGTCAACTCGTACGCCAAAGCCTTTTGATAAACCGATTCCAGAAAGCCTGGTCCCAAAGTCGAATGGACCTTCATTGCCAGTCCAATCACCTTTCCGGCCAAATCATATTCACCTTTCATAATTCCATTCGGTAAATTCTG
>DATIZQ010000128.1:0-39624 GCA_035517015.1 Candidatus Acidiferrum sp.
CTTCGTGTTGCCGATGAAATCGCCGTCAGGAGGGATCATCTGCAATAGTTCTCGCGCCTCTCTCGAGAGGTGGCTGGGGTCGGGCTTCACACTAGGCCTCCTTTGCTGATCACTTCATCGGCGGCTTTCCTGCCTCCGCCAGTTTCCTGTTTAGCGCGTCGCGCTTTTCTTGGGCGATGCGCGGTTGCTCGTAATAGAAGTCAAACAAGAGATCAAGCACGTCGAGATTCCATTCAGCCTCGCCGGGTTCGACATCAATGATCTCGCCAGTCGCCTTGGATTTTTGCTGATGTACGGCAAAGTTCCCTATGTTTCTGACCGCGTCCAACTGGGTTTGCAGATAGCTAGGAAGTGTGGGCAGGGTCTCATCGATTTGATCGGCGAGGTCCTTCGATTTCGTCTTGCCGGCCTCTCTTAGCAAGGACTGAAGGCCCCGCCGAGAAAGGGCGGCGCTAGCCTTTTCGCTGTGCGGAAGGACCAGTGCGGCCTGCTGGTAGTCATCGGCGATGTGTGCGGGAGTGCCCTTCGGGAGAGGCTTGCGGGTAATCCCGGACGGCCAAACCAGACGGGTCTGGGAATAGGAGAGTCTGTTTGTTCCGCCTGGGACGGTCACGTCACGATGGAACTGAAGGGCCACAATTGGACGTTGACAAGCAGGACAGGTGACCGTCACGACTTCCATCGCATAGCTTTCCGCTTTCGAGTCACGGAACCAGCCCGAGGGAGCACCTCCGCCAGCTTGGATGAACTGTACCCCTTTGCCGCAATGCGGACAAAACCCTGTCGCATTTTCCTTGATCTGCCCAGCCATGCTAAATGTCCAAGTTGACGACGTCGAGGGCGTTTTCCTCGATGAATTTGCGGCGCTCTTCGACGTTTTCGCCCATCAGCGTGGCGAAGATTTCTTCAGCGGCGACGGCGTCCTCGAGTTTCACCTTGAGCAGCGTGCGGCTCTCCGCGTTCATAGTGGTGGCCCAGAGCTGCTCGGGATTCATTTCACCGAGGCCCTTGAAACGCGTGATGGTGAAATCCTTCTTCGCGTCTTCGAGGACGTAGCTCAAGAGCTGCTGCGCCGTGTCTTTGGTGGTCTTGTCGCCATTGTGGGCGACGGTAAACGGCGGCTTATTGTTTTCCGCAATGGCCTGGCGGAGCGTGCGTAGACGCTTGTATTCGGGCGACGCAGCGAGCGCCCAACTGATGCGGTGCTCACCGCCATTTTTCAGAATGAGCTCGTGGAGGCTGTGCTCTTCGTCATAGACGAACTTGGTTTCGACGTCGAGCTTGGCTTTCTCGATCGCCTTCGCGAGCTCCTGCAGCTTCTTCTTGTCGCCGAAGTCGGCCTTCTTTTCGAGGTCGCTATCGGCAAGCAACTCGACGAGCTTCGGATCGCGGAGCTTGCGAGCGAGCTTCGCGGAGACCTGGTCGTACTCCTGGACGTTGAGCAGGAATTGCGTGAGCTCGCCGCCCTCAAGCGATTTGCCGGTCTTGCCCTTGACGACGTGCTCTTCGGTGGCGCGCTTCATCAGCTCGCGGGAGAACTCGCGCTCGTCGCGGATGTAGCGGTCCATCTTGCCGCGCTTGACGCGATAGAGCGGCGGCTGGGCGATGTAGATATGCTCCTTGTCGATCAATTCGCGCATGTGGCGGAAGAAGAAGGTGAGCAGGAGCGTGCGAATGTGGCTGCCGTCGACGTCCGCATCGGTCATGAGAATGACTTTGTGATAGCGGAGCTTCGCGGCGTCGAAATCGTCCTTGCCGATTCCCGTGCCGAGGGCCGTGATGATGGCGCGGATTTCCTCGTGGCCGAGCATCTTGTCGTAGCGCGCCTTTTCGACGTTGAGGATCTTGCCTTTGAGCGGGAGGATGGCCTGATAGCGGCGGTCGCGGCCGCCCTTGGCCGAGCCACCGGCCGATTCTCCCTCAACAATGAAGAGCTCGCAGCGAGCGGGATCGCGTTCCTGACAGTCGGCGAGCTTGCCGGGCAAACCGCTGGAATCGAGCGCGGACTTGCGGCGCGTGAGCTCGCGGGCTTTGCGGGCCGCTTCGCGCGCGCGGGCGGCGTCAATGCACTTGCCGATGATGCGGCGGGCGATCGAGGAGTGCTTGTCGAAATATTCGCCAAGGCGTTCGTTGACGAGCGATTCGACGAGGCCCTTGATATCGCTATTGAGCTTGCCCTTCGTCTGCCCTTCAAACTGCGGCTGCGGGAGCTTGACCGAGACGACCGCGACGAGGCCCTCGCGAACGTCATCGCCGGTGATCGAGATTTCGTCCTTCTGCTCCTTGAGCATCCCGAAGGAGCCCGCATAGTAGTTGATCGTGCGCGTGAGCGAAGAGCGAAAGCCGGCAAGGTGCGAGCCGCCGTCGACGGTGTTGATGGTGTTGGCGAAGCAAAAGATGTTTTCGGCATAGCTGTCGTTGTATTGCAGCGCAATTTCGATGTCCACCTGGCCACGTTTGCCTTCTATGTAGATCGGGGAATCGTGGAGCGTCTGCTTGCCGCGATTGAGGTGCTTGACGAATTCGGAGATGCCGCCGGTGAAGCGGAATTCGGTCTTCTTGTTCGAGCGCTCGTCTTCGAGCGTGATTTTCAGGCCCTTGTTCAGGAAGGCCAGCTCGCGAAGGCGCTGCGCCAGCGTGTCGAAGCTGTAGACGATTTGGTCGAAGATGGACGGGTCGGCGTGGAAAGTGACTTTCGTTCCGGTCTTCTTCGTTTTGCCGGAAGACTTGAGCTTCGACGTGGGGACGCCCTTTTCGTAGGACTGCTCCCAGACTTCGCCTTCGCGCCAGATTTCGAGATCGAGCCAATCGGAGAGCGCATTGACGACGGAGACGCCGACGCCGTGCAGGCCGCCTGAAACCTTATAGGTCTCGCTGTCGAATTTTCCGCCGGCGTGCAGCACGGTCATGACGACTTCGGCCGCCGGCTTTTTCTCCGTGGCGTGCATGTCGACGGGAATGCCGCGGCCGTTGTCAACGACGGTGACGCTGTTGTCGTCGTGCACGGTAACGTTGATTTCGTCTGCGAAGCCGGCCATGGCTTCGTCGACGGAGTTGTCGACGACTTCCCAGACGAGGTGATGGAGGCCGAGCTCGCCCGTCGAGCCGATGTACATGGCGGGACGTTTGCGAACAGCTTCGAGTCCGCCGAGGACTTTAATCGAAGTGGCGTCGTACTTGTGGCCGCCCGCGGGCGAGGCAGAGCCCTTGGGAGCGGGAGTGTCTTTGTCACCCATGAATTGTGCGTCTCCTCAGAATGCTGAACAGTTCGGGAAGGCCGGGGTCGCGCGGAAGTGCTCGACACTTGCCTTGCCCATTGGCCCCATGTTCGCGCTGCGAAGCAGGATCGCGCTGGGACTCGAAGGGTTTTTCAGTGCTCCATCCCGTCCCATATCGACAGTGTCGGAGGGACGCGGCGAAGCGTATTATTTTCCCCCGCGGAAGGGGAACAACCGGAGCCGAATGCCCCGCTCGCTCTGGCGCGAACGAGAAAAAACGGGGGCAAGTTGCGTCCGGATGAAGTGCCGTTCCAAGACTTGAATTTTACCGGAATGATGGCAAATTCACAAGGCAAATGTCGAAGCGTAGATAGCGAGTATATGGCGTAAATTCAATGGCTTACAGGTTAGTCCAAGAGGCGATTTTACCTGGATTTTTGGGGCGCCTGCGAGTGAGCCGGTCACTGAAAAAAGACGTGCGCCGAACGAATCGACGGTTCAAATACGCATGGGCATGACGACGTAGCGGTAGCGGCTGGATTCGTCGGAGAGCGGGCGGAGCTGGCCGGCGGACTGCTCGTCCTTAAGCTCGAAACTGATCGGGCCATTGGCCGCGGCGCCGAGAAAATCGAGCAGATACTGCGCGTTGAAACCGATGGCGATGGGATCGCCCTTGAATTCCTTTTCGATCGCTTCCTTCGCTTCGCCGTACTCGGGACTCGACGCGGAGATTTCGACGCCCTCTTTCGCGAGCATGAACTTCACGGCGTGGGAGCGCTGGTCGGCAAGCTGGGAAACGCGGCGCAGGGCGTCCTGAAGTTCGTCACGCTCAAGGACGACGATCTTGCTGGCGTCGCGCGGCAGAACGGCTTCGTAGTTCGGGAATTGGCCGGTGAGTTTGCGCGAGGTAAGGAGGCGGCTGCCGAATTGGAAGAAGAGGTGGCTTTCGTCTTGCGCGAAGTCGACGGAGGTGTCATCGCCAGCGTCGGCAGCGAGACGCTGAATTTCGGTCATCGCCTTCTTCGGAACGAGGACGCGCGTCTCTGTCGGGAGGCCTTCGAACTTGTGGTCCCGCTCGACCATGGCAAGGCGATGGCCGTCCGTGGCGACCATTGTCAACGAGCTGGGCTTGAGAACGAGCAGCGCGCCGTTGAGCGTGTAGCGGGACTCCTCGAGTGAAATCGCGAAAGTGGTTTTTGAAATGACATCAGCGAGGAGCTTCGCCGGAACTTTGACGAGCGCATGAGGGAAACTCGGCAAGGCCGGGAAATTTTCCTTCGACATTCCCACCATCTTGTAATTCTTGCGGTCACAGGTGATCTGGACGTAATGATTGTCAAGAAGCTTGAACTTGATTTCTTCGTCCGGGAGCAAGCGAACCAAGTCGAGAAGTTTTTTCGCCGGGATTGTGCCAGCGCCGTCTTTTTTTACCTTGGCCTCACAGGAGGTGCGGATGCTGAGCTCCAGATCCGTGGCCGTAATCGCCAAGCGATTGCCTTTAGCCTCGAAGAGTAGATTCGACAGAATGGGGATCGTCGTCTTGCGCTCGACAACCCCTTGCGTGAGGTCGAGCTCTTCGAGTAGGTCGTACTTCTTTACACTGAATTCCATTTCGTGCAGCCTCTCGTGTCCGCTTTGCGTGCGGCTACTGTACAGCTTTTTCTATCTTGAATAAATATAAGAAAACCGCCGTCGCCGCCGCAATTGTGAATTCTGCGGAAAACCGCGCATTCTGAAGATGCGGCGGAACTTGCGGAGAACGCCGTCCTGTGGAAGCGCCGTGCACTGCTTGGAAAAAAGCCGGCCGGGGAGGATGCCGCGAAAGTCTTCCACAAGCCTTTCACTGGCGGAAGGGCGCCCGGCCGGTCCCCTGCCCCCAAACCTATCCGAATGAGTCGAGTAGCCTGTTGATCGTTTTGTTCAAATCTTTATTCGTCTGGCGAAGAGTCCCAATCTTATTGATCGAGTGCAGGACTGTGGTGTGGTGCTTTCCACCGAATTGCTTGCCGATTTCGGGCAGCGAGGCGGACGTTAGCTGCTTCACGATGAACATAGCGACCTGCCGCGGGAAGGCGATTTCGCGGGAGTTGCTTCGCATCTTGAGATCCTGCACGCGCAAACCGTACAGCTCGCCGACAGCCTTCTGAATCTGCTCGATCGTTACCTTCTTCTCCTGCGTTTCAATGATGTTCTTCAGGATCTGCTGGGCGGTGGGCAGGTCGACCGTGACACCCGTGAGCGAGGCGTAAGCGACCAAGCGAATCAATGCCCCCTCGAGCTCGCGAATATTGGACTTGATGGAGCGGGCGATATATTCCGCCACATCGTCGGGCAAATGGACGCGCTCGTTTTCCGCCTTCTTCTGGAGGATCGCAATCTTGGTCTCAAGGTCGGGAGGCTGAATGTCTGTGATGAGCCCCCACTCGAAGCGCGAGCGCAACCGCTCCTCGATCGAGGAGATGTCCTTTGGCGGGCAGTCCGAGGAAATCACGATTTGCTTCTGCTGGTCGTGGAGCGCGTTGAAGGTGTGAAAGAACTCCTCCTGAGTGCGCTCGCGAGTGGCGATGAACTGGATGTCGTCGACCATGAGGACGTCCATATTGCGGAAGCGATCGCGAAGAGCGGCCATACGCTCGAAACGAATCGAAGCGATCACTTCGTTCGTGAATTTCTCGGCGCTGATGTACGTGAGGCGCAAGCCGGGATTGCGGCGCTTGAGCTCGTGGCCGATAGCCTGCATCAGGTGCGTCTTCCCCAGACCCACTCCGCCATAGAGGAAGAGCGGGTTATAGGATCTCGAAGGCTGCTCCGCGATGGCCTTGGCGGCGGCGTGCGCGAACTGGTTCGAAGCGCCGACGACAAAGGTGTCAAACGTGTATCGTGGATTGAGCTGATGGTTCGACGACTCGAAATCCAGTTTCGCCTGGGGCGAAACTGCCGGACTGCCCGGCACAAGTTCAGTTTCCTGGCAGATGTACTCGAGAATGAGCTGCGGGTGGCCGATCTCGGCGAGAACCGCCTTCAACAGCTCTCCGTAGGTCTCGGTGAGGCGCTTGCTGAAGAGGCGCGTGGGCACGCGAATAACCAAGCGGTCGTCCTCGGCGCGCTCCTGGCGCGTGGGGCGAAACCACGTGGCGAAACTGTGAGGATTGACGCGACGCTCTGTGTGCTGCAGGATCTTGTCCCAAAGAGTCATAGCAAAAAGCAGCCCCTACCGAATTTCCACCGATGTGGAAATGTTGTGGAAAACCCCCAACGCAAGGGAAACGAGTTTCTAGACTGGAACTTTCAGGCTCGATGCCGCAAGTAAAGCGCCCCGGTCGCGCGACATCCTGGTACCCGTCCAACCACCTGCCCCATTTCCAATCGAACGCGAGCCGGGATTCTGCCTAAACGCGACAGAATGAGCAAGAGAAAACTGATCGAACACGCGAGGAGTACTCCACAACGATTCACAGTTTTTCCACAGCTCAGTTCTGATCGCCGAGGCAGCAAATTGGTTCGCAGTGAGAGGCGTAAATGGCATTTTCCACAGGATGCCATGTCCCTCCACGCTTTAGAATCAGCAACATGGCAATAGCCGCTGAGGATAGGAGCAAGAATCCTCGGCCGAGTACGTCATAGGGCATCGTGCACGGCCCGAACGCGTTTTCCACAGTCTTGGCACGATCAGAGCTTGTGGAAAACGGCAAATAGGGTGCAAAAAAGACGACGAACTTCCTTCTGCCCGACCAGCTGGAAGCAATGAACGCGGTCATTTTGCGGAGTGAGGAGGCGAGACAGCATGAAGAAGCAACGAAGGGTTATCGTGTATATCGCCACGAGCGCCGACGGCTACATCGCGCGGCCGGATGGAGATGTCGGATGGCTCGAACGTCCCCGGCCCAAGGGCAACTACGGCATGGGAGGTTTCTTCAAGAGGATCGACGCGATCCTGTGGGGCCGCAAGACGTACGACAAGGGGATCGAGATGGGGATGAAGCCCGGGGGATTCGGCGCGGGAATCAGGAACTACGTTTTTTCGCGCACGGCGCAAGAATCCCCGGTGGCGGGCTTCGAGTTCGTAAAGGAGCCGGTGAAGGAATTCGCACGGCGGTTGCGCGCGGAAAAGGGCAAGGACATCTTCATGATGGGCGGCGGCGGGATCATCGCGTCATTTCTCGACGAGGGAGAAATCGACGAGTTCAGCATCCACGTGATTCCGATCCTGATCGGCGAAGGGATCCCGCTGATCGCGCCGCGCCATCGGTCGATCCCGCTGAAGCTGCTCTCGACCAAGAGGTTTCCCGATGGCGTGGTTCACCTGAACTACCGAGTCGCCGGTCGCAACTAAGCGCGTCAGCGAGGCTGAGGCGGCGGCACGACCTGCGGGACGACCTCGAGTTGCTGCTTCGGCGGCGCCGCGAGTGGCTTGTCGGGCCGGGCGAATTCGAAGATTCCCCACGGGTCGGCGGCGATGAGAATGCGATCCGTTTCGACCAGTACGGCGACGGGCTTTACCGGTGTTCCGCCGTTCAATGTGAGGTAGTAGATTCCCACCGGACTGCCGTCCCTGCTGAAATGAACCAGCGTGTCGCCGATGCCGGCCCATATCTCGTGGTTTTCCGCGTCAGCGGCCATCGCCGTGATAATGGGTCTATCGAAGGCCGAGACACGGCCGAGATCACCGAGGTTCACGCGCATGGCTCCCGTGAAGCCGAAGGAATTGCGGCTGAACCGCCCGCGATATCCCCCGTCGAAATGTGAAGCGCCGGCAGAGTTGTGTGCTCCCGCTCTGGCGCCCGCCGAGTGCCCGGCATCAGGCGCGGAGCCGGTACCGGAGGCAGTGTCTGCCGCGCCGGGCAGTCCCTGGAATGCGCCCAGCAAGCCCTGCGTTTCGCGCGGGCGAAAGGCAAACGAATTTAGCGCCGAGCCGAGGACGAACGAACTTGGCAGACCTCCCTGGCCCGGGCCGAATCCTCCCGGCATGGGCGGCCCCGTGTAGACACCCGAGGCATTGGGCGTCCCGGTGCTGCTCGAGTCGAAGGGTCCACTTTGAAGCTGGGCCGTCATGTTCGATGGGTCAATGCTGGACGAGGGCTGGCTGAAGTCAGACAAGTCCGAGCCGCTGCCCGAAGCATTAAACTGCAAAGCAGCTGAGTTTTGACCGGTTGTCTGGTCATTGACGCTGCCAAAGCCGCCGCCGCCGCGACCTCGCCCTCCACGCCCGCCGAATCCACCCATGCGTCCCATCCCCAACTGAAAATCTGTTCCCTGGCTCGACACCTGGCCCGTGAACATCGCTCCGAGGGGACCGCCTCCATTTGGCATCGTCTGCTGCTGTATGGCTTGTCCGTATCCCAGTCCGCGCCTCATCGCTTCGCCGAAGCCGGCGCCAACTCCGGCGCCAAACTGGACATCACTGGAGGAACCGACGGTCAGGAAAGCGCTGGTCTGGCTCGAAAAAGACATGTCGGAAAAGCCGAAGCTGAATTGAACGCGGTCAGCAGGCCGCGCGGATCCTTCGCCAAACACAGCTTCGGGAATCGAGGCTTGGTATCCGAGATATCCGAATCGATCGTACTTCCGCACGGTCGGATCCGCGACCGACGTAAACGCGAAGTAGATGTCGCCGGTCGAGTCTCCGGAAATTCTTCCGAAATCCTGGAGAGGGTCTTTCTCTTTATTGGACTGCTCCGGCTGAGCGGGTTCGCCGCCCGCGTCTTCGACTTCGATGGGATCGCCGAAGGTCCGCACGATGCGTCCGCGCTGGTCGACAACTTGCACCAGTCGTTTCGAGGTGAGGCTCGCAACCGCATACTGATTGTCGGCGAGCGCGACAACGGACGTGGGAGCGACGACGGGGATCCGCGACAGGAGCGAGCCGTCAGGAGCAAAAACATCAAGGGCATTGGAACCTCGGTCCGCCACGACGAGGTTGCCGCTCGGGCCCACATCGATATCCACGGCGTAGCGGATCGTAGCGCCGTTCGACTTGCTGTTGGGGAAGCGGTCCACGAGATTGCCGTCCGGGCCGTAGACGGAGATCACAGACTCAGGCTTGGCCAGGACATAGTATCGGCCGGATGAATCGCGCTTGATCGCGGTGACGCCGGCTCCCACGGCTGGAAATACCCGCTCGCGCGGTTCGATGGCCGTCCGGAGACCCTGCGCAGCGCCCGGAACCGGGAGCCCCTCAACCAACAACCCAATTGCCACCAACTGGCCTAGTATCAACCACTTCCCACGAAACACAAGCCACCCCTCGGAGCCTATGTTTGACTTTTACGAAGATGCGTCTATTCATTCCCGCGATGCCTGGGCAAAGTTCCCGCGTTTACGCTGTCTAGACGGTGGCACGGCAGACCCAAGATTCAGTCGAGGCGGAAGTTAAGGCGTTCGATGGAGCGGGCGCGGCCGCTGGCCTCATCGGCGTCGATCAGGACTGCATTCATCTGAATGTCGTTTTCAGCGACGGAAAAACGAGCCGGCATGGAGTCCAGAAAGCGCTGCACGATGCCTTGCTTTTCCATGCCGATGACCGAATCGTGCGGGCCGGTCATGCCGACGTCCGTGATGTAGGCCGTGCCGCCGGGCAGAACGCGGTTGTCGGCCGTCTGAACGTGTGTGTGCGTGCCAAGAACCGCCGACACCTTACCGTCGAGGTGCCATCCCATGGCCTGCTTTTCGGAGGTGGCCTCTGCGTGCATGTCGACGACGATCACTTTCACGTCCGAAGGGATCTTCGCGAGCTGGTCGGCCGCGGTGCGAAATGGGTCGTCGATGGGGGCCATGAACGTGCGCCCTTGCAAGTTCATGACAGCGTAGCCGACGCCGTTCTTCGCGCGGCCGATGAAGAGTCCCTTTCCCGGCGAGCCGTTCGGAAAGTTGGCCGGACGCAAGAGGCGCGGTTCATGGGGAAAAAATTCGAGAATCTCCTTGCGGTCCCAGATGTGGTTGCCGCCGGTGATCACCTCAATGCCCGACGCGAAGAGATCTTCCGCGAGCCGCGGAGTGATGCCGAAGCCCGAGGCGGAGTTCTCGCCGTTGGCGATGCACAAATCGATCGATTGCTGCGCGAGGATGTCCGCAAGACGGTCATGCACGATCTTGCGGCCGGGCGAGCCGACGATGTCACCGATGAAAAGGATCCTCACTCTAGATGTTTACCCGCTTCCTTGCCGGCTGCCCGCGAACACCGGACACACAGAGTACACGCAGAACGACTGAGTTCACAGTTTCTCAGAGCGGAGCGGTCCACTTCGCCGTGCGTTACTAGGCCCTGAACCCCACTAATAGGTGGGTGCTCTGCGCCTGCTTCAGGCTTCCCCGGTCGAAGCCGGGGCGTGCGCAACGGCAGGACGACGTGAGCTCCCGGGGATCCAGTGTTGGTTCAAATAGGCTTTCGCAACGTCACCTGCGTCGCAGGCCATCTCCGCAATTCATTTTAGCAGGAATCGTCAGCGCAACGTTTTGAGGTAAGCGACGATTTGCCACCGGCGCTGCTCGGGAAGGCCGGACCATGATGGCATACCACGAGCAACATTGCCGTTTCGCAGGAACCACTCGAGTTCGCCCGGACTCGCTGTCTGAACGTCTGAAGCATGGAGATTCGCCGCCCGCTCGGCGCCCCAGCCGCCGAGGCCATGGCATTCCGCGCAGTGCCGGCGATACAGCTTTGCGCCCGCGAGCAGCGCGTCGGGATGCCCCTCATAAGGGTTCTTCCTTTCGCGCGCGCTGGCTGGCGCCTGGGCGATTGCCACCAGCACGCCGCGTGAATCTCGTTTCCAAGTCTTCGCAGAGTGAGCGGCCGCCGCTATGGAAGTCATGACAAGCAGGGGCGGGATCAACTTTAGCCACGACCTCATCGGAAGAGCCTCCCCAAACGCCGTGCGATGCCCGGAATTTCGTAGGAAACGCCCCACCGCAGGATGAAGCGATGAGCGTTCTCGTTTAGGCCGAAGCCGGGGGAAATCCGGAAGGTTGCGCCGTTCGGAAGCTGCCATCCCAGGATGGCGGCGCCGTAGTGTGATGTGCCGGCCGTAGTGAGGTCCCAGGTTGTTCCAAGGCCGCCGTAAACTTCGGCTCCTGCGATGAAATTCTCGAGGCAGAGATTACACGGCCGCGCAGACGCGGCTAACGCCAGCGGACGGCTCGCGCCAACGGCGTAGCCGAATTCGTACGGATCGTGTCCGAGATTCTTCTCTGTAATGAAATTTTCGGAGATGTTCCATCCCTTGAAATCGCTCGAAAGAATCAGCTTGGCCTCGAGTTCGTAGTTGTGCGCCTGCCGCAAGACCGAATTCGGCGGCGCGTAATCGGATTCGTTGTCGGAACCGACCACTTCGATCATCGCCTTGTCTGCTTCATTCACGTTTTCATACTCAAGGTAAACGACGGGATTAATCCAGTGCTCGCGCATCAACGGGCGGAAGCGGTTCTCCCACCGGAAGCCGGTGAAGGCAGTGTTGTCGCCGAAGGTGGACTGCCCGTCGAGGTAAAACTCCGAGGTCCACCAAGCTTTCACTCCGTACTCGAACTCCGTGGTGCCAGCGAGATAGTTGTTGCCGGCGCGCTGCGTGCCGAAGACGGGGTTGAATTCGATCTCGAGATTTCCCGGTTCTTCCAGATGGTGCGAGTAGGTGACGAAGTAGGGCGTCTCCTGGGCGGCAGCGGGCCTCGCACCGAGCGGCAGGATGCCCCCCACGGAAAGAAGTCCGAGGATCAGGACTCTCGAAGACCGAGCGCAAAAAGGGACCATAGGCGGCGCCTCTCAGTTGCAACTCAGTGTCAACAGCGAAGATCGAGGCTACTTTAGTTGAAACTCAGTGTCAAGAACAAAGCTGAAAATTAGTTTCAACTGGAAATTTACCTCCCGTTCGCGTTGGAGTCACACTTCCGGCAGGCTCAGTCTTGCGGCGAAACGAGACCCCGCCGGACCCCGACGATCCGGGGCCCGGGCGAAGGCAATCCTGAGGTTTAGAAGTGAAAGGCGATCTGACCGGTGAATGTTCGCGGTGTCACGTAGTGCGTGCCGCTGAACGTCGATAGGAAGTTGTACAGCGCCAGCCTATTCGCCAGGTTGATCACGGTGACCTGCACGCTCCACTTGTAGCGGTCGCTGCGACCGCGGAACAGGTTGTCGTCGCCGACAGCGAGGTCGAACAGGTTCCGAGGTGAGATGCGCGGCGGGTTGTGGTCGTCATCCTCCGTGCCGGGAGCCGGTATGGAAATCAGCGAGGATCCGTACTGCGTGGCAGCGCACTGGTTCGTGGGGCTGATCGGCGTGCCGGTCGGATTTGAGGCGCTCGGCGGCGTCGCGTGGACGGAGCCGCAAAACAGCCCGGCCTGGAACTGCTGATCCGGACTGATCCCCGACACGTCCACAATCGTGTCGCTGGTGATCCCATTCGCGCAGTTTCCACCCGCACACGGCACGGGACCGGCAACCAAGCCGCTGTCGTAGCGCCAGTTGAAGCCGAACCACGGGCCGAGCTTCCACGGCTGATATTGCAGGTGCGTCGTCTGGTTGAACTTTTCGTCGTGGTCGATACGGAACGGGCCCACGGCCGCCGGAACGGCGCCGGCTCCGCCAAGTTGCGGAGTGAAGAAGCGCGCGGCGACGCTGGACATCACCACGTAAGCCGTAAATCCATGGAAATCGGTCACGGTGGTGCGCAGCGCAAATCCGGGAATCTTGGAATTGTTCCACTCGACGGGAAACGTGACGGGAGTAGTGCCCAGGATGCTGAAATCATAGCCGTTGTGGGTGTATTTCCAGATGTACTCCCCGTCTAACACCACGTGTTTTCCGAAAGCCTGCTGGAGCCCCGCGTGAAATTCATTGCGATAGCCGGGACGCAACGGCGTGAATGCCAATCCGCCGGGAGCGCACGCCAGAAGCGGATTCAGGATCGGATCGCTACAGCCGATGCTGGACAGCACGAGGTTTTCGTTGAACGGAGTTTCGAGCGTTCGCGCGTACGAAACGCGAAGCACGGTATTCGTTTGCTTGACGTTGTAGGCAACGCCCAGCCGCGGTTCGGCCTGCCGGTCGATCGACAGCCCGTTGTAGAGGTCGCCGCGGATTCCAACGTTGAAATTCCAGCTTCCCGCCGTGATCGAGTCTTCCACGTACATCGCAAGCTGCTTCACGTCCGTGCGGCCGCGAAACCCGTAGTATCCCCCGCCGTTTGTCAGGTCGTAGGCACAGGCGGTGTTGGGCTCGGGGTTGCCGAGCGCGTCCAAACAGCCGAGCGACGCGGCAAACGTCGGGTCAACGATCGCGATGTTGTCGTGCTCTCGCAGGAACGTCTGCTCGTACGTGACTCCCGCCTTGATGTTGTGAATTCCCTTCACGTAAGAGACCTCCGAACGAATGCCTGCATTCGTCAGGAAGCGAAGCTGTGAAACAGTTTGCGATTGCAGCCCCGCCGGAGCGAGGTCGGCAAACGGATCGTTGCTCGGATAGTAGTTGTATTGGTCGCGCCGGACGAACGCGCCAAGCGTGAAGACGGCCGACTGGCCGAGCAAGTGCGTCCACACAGGGGCGACGTTGAACGTTCGGATCTGCGAACGCTGGTCGGTGATGCCCACCGGCTGCGTGCAGGCCGCGATGACGCAATTGTTCGATGAATCCACGGGTTCGCCGCCGCTCCCCACAAGTCCATTCCATGCCGAGGCATATGTAGCATCGAATGAATTCGGCGTCTGGAACCACGAGCGGGTGTATTGCAGGTTGAGGTGAACCGAATTGGCAGTCGAGAACTGATAGTCCAAGCGATCAAAGAGGTTTTCTTCATTGCCCTTGTCGTGCATGACCGTGAACTCCGGCGGGTCGAGGAACCGGCCGGTGTCGAGACCGCTCGCGGAGACGAAATTTCCCCAACTCTGTCCTCCGTACGCAAGGTCGAAGGCGCCGTTCGTCGTGCCGAAGGTGCCGTAGTCGGCACTCACCGTGCCATGGGGTGTGGTGACGCCCTGGCCCGAACGCGTGGTCGCAACAATCACCACGCTCGTCTTATCTCCATATTCCGCGGGAGGAGCGCCGTCGATCACCTCGAGTGACTGAACCGCGTCGACGGGAAGCTGATTCGAAAACACCTTGCTCTGCTGGTCCGTAACGGGCTGGCCGTCGATCGAAAACGAATTTTCAGCGTGATCGCCGAGGCCGTGAAAAAGTCCGTTCGAGTCCGCGGCGATTCCGGGGCTTGAGAGCGTCACGAGAGAGCTAAGCGAGGACGAAGGACTCTCGAGCGGCAGCTTGTCGACGATGGCCTTGTCGATGTCGGTGTGGTCGGTGGGATCGTTCTCGATCAGGTCTCCTCCGCTTTCGACCGTAATCGTGGTGTTCGCGCCAGCCACCTTTAGCGAGACTTTGATCGTCAGAGGCACAGAGGACGCGACGTCCACGTCCTGGGCGTAGGGCGCAAACCCGTTAATGGAAACCGACAGATGGTAGGGATTGAACGGAACGTTCGTGAAAGTGAAACTGCCCAAACGGTCCGTCGTGGTTGAGCGCTCATACTGGCTGACGGGATTGTGAATGGTGACCGTGGCGTTCGGGACTGCTCCTCCCGATGGATCAAGGACGGTCCCGGAGATTGTGCCCGAGTTTCCGATCTGTGCTCTTGCAGGCGACCCCGCGATCAACCAGCAAGCCAGCAACATCAAGCCCTGAATAATTGTGCCAAAGCGTTTCATGAATTCCTCTCCCAATTTGAGTGTGCTCCGGTCGCTTTCGGCGCCGGGTTGGAAAATGGATTGGGCTCCGCCATCACGTTGTGAAAGCAGGAGTTGGGAGAAAGCTCGGAGTCGGAGACTAGGCTTGTGTGGGAGGTGCGCGAGAGGAAAGCTGGTGAAATACAAGCTCGAGGCGCAGATCAACCGAAGTCGCGGCGGACAGCCGGCGCGCCGCAACAGGAACTTCCAGAGATGCGTTGTGCGACAGGCCGACCGCTATCGAGTGCGCAAAATGGCAAATCTGGCATTGCTGATCGCCGGAGGGGCCGTTGTGCCAGTGCCCGGCGGCTTCGAAGGCGAAAGCCAACACTGCCGCCACAAGGAGAACCGCGAGCAGGCGTTGTGCTGTTTTGCGCGACATACCCGGCCCAAACACCCCAAGCAACATGGTACTTAGACGTACTGACGTACGCAATAGATGCGAGTTTTTTGGTACCTGGATGCCAACTTCGAACAAATCCCTGGGGTTCGCCACCCACCCTTCACAGATCGTTGAGGCCATGGCGAAAGCGCTGAGGACCACCGCGGCTATCTTGGTGTCGATGTCGGGACCTCCCGCGTATTCCCTTGATATACTATACTGCCTTATAGTATGCTGAAAGTATGTCGCACACAGTCAAAGAAAAGGAAAAACTTCTGACGCGCGTTCGACGCATTCGAGGGCAGGTCGATGCCCTCGAACGCGCTCTCGAATCCGAACAGGAATGTGCTGGTGTTCTGCAGCTCATGGCTGCTTGCCGCGGCGCGCTGAATGGTTTGATGGCCGAGGTTATGGAGGGACACATCCGATTTCACGTCCTCTCTCCCAACAACGGCAAGAACTCCGCCCAAACCGAAGCCGCTGAAGAACTAATCGATGTTGTCAGGGCCTATTTGAAGTAGCAGGTGACCGGTTGCGAGGAACTCTTCCATGTCAAGCTCCGCAAGCAAGCCGCGTGGTCGAGGGTTGTTGGAAGCCGGACGGCGGAAGGAAGCGGCATCATCCGGACACGCCGAGTCCGAGCACGAACACGCGCAAGTGCTCAACTGGCGCGAGCTGAACCGAGTCTTCTTCGTAGCCGCCGCGGCGGGAGCGCTCTGGTTCCTGCGAGGCGAGTCCAGCGCCTACGTCACTGGGATCGGAGTCGCTTGCACGCTCGTGGGGGCGTTTCCGATCTTCGCCGAGGCATTCGAGAACATCGTCCAGCGCCGGATGACGATGGAACTCTCGATGGTCATTGCCATCGTGGCCGCACTCGTCATTCGCGAGGTTTTTACCGCTCTCGTCATCACGCTTTTTGTTCTAGTTGCTGAGATTCTGGAAGGCCTGACTGTCGGCCGAGGCCGCCAGGCGATGCGGCGTCTCATCGATCTCCTGCCAAATGCTGCCACAGTGCGGCAGCGCGGAGATTGGAAGGACGTGGGCATCGACGAAATCACGCCTGGGGACGAGGTGCTTGTTCGTCCTGGAACCCGCATTCCGGTTGATGGCAAAGTCGTCGGGGGACATTCCTTCGTCGACGAAGCGTCGATCACAGGTGAGTCCATGCCGGTCGAGAAGATCGCAGGGGGAAATGTTCATGCCGGTACGATCAATCAATCGGGAGCGCTCGAAATCCGCGTCGAGCGTCTTGGGCGGGATACGACGTTCGGAAAGATCATTGAGGCGGTCGAACGGGCGGAGAAATCACGTGCCCCGATTCAAGGGATCGCGGACCGGCTCGCGGGCTACCTTGTGTATTTCGCGCTGACCGCCGCGGCAATCACTTTTCTCATCACGCACAATCCTCGCTCCACCATCTCTGTTGTCATCGTCGCGGGTGCGTGCGGAATCGCCGCGGGAACCCCGCTGGCGATCCTGGGCGCTATCGGCCGGGCCGCCCAAGACGGCGCAATCATCAAAGGCGGCCTTTACGTTGAAAAACTCGCCGAGATCGATACGATTCTTCTCGACAAGACCGGCACCCTGACTTACGGCAAGCCCGAAGTTATGGAGATTCGGCCGGCTGACGGCGTCACCGCAGCATGCGTGATGGAAGCCGCGGCCATCGCTGAATTTCAGTCCGAGCATCCGGTTGCGAAAGCGATTTTGACCAAGGCTACTCAAATGGGCATTCATTTCCGCCAGCCCGACCGGTTCCACTACACGCCGGGAAGAGGGATTGTCGCCGAGATTGGCGGCGAAGAAATCGCGGTCGGTAGTTGGATGCACCTCCGAGACGAAAGAATTCAAGGTGCAGATGCCACGCACGGAACTTCGGATGGGGCCGTGCTTGTGACGCGCGCCGGTCATTTGCTTGGATCGATCCATGTTGCCGATCTGCTGAGACCGGAAGCAAGAACCGCCATTGAGAGCCTCAAATCTATGGGCCTGAAGACCATCTTATTGACGGGTGATTCAAAAGCTGTCGCCGAAGCGGTCGGGAAGGGGCTCGGCGTAGACGAGATCTCTGCGGAGCTGCTACCTGAACAGAAGCTCCAGCGTGTCGAGCAGCTTCTCGCCCGAGGCAACAAGGTCGTGATGGTCGGGGATGGAATCAACGACGCGCCGGCGCTTGCTCAAGCCACGGTCGGAGTAGCGATGGGGTCAGGCACCGACGTTGCGCGTGAGAGCTCCGATATCGTTTTGATTGGCTCAGACCTGACCAAATTTGCGGCAACGGTCCGCCTCGCCCGCCGTTGCCGGGGCATCATCGTCCAGAATTTCGGGGGCACGCTTCTCGTGGACAGCGTCGGGATTTGTCTCGCCGCAGCCGGATTCCTGAACCCCCTCCTCGCGGCTTCGATTCACGTTTGTTCCGAGCTCGCGTTCATCCTGAATTCCGCCCGCTTGCTGCCCTCATCCGCGTCAGCAGTCAAATAGCGCAAACGCGAGCCAGGGCGATCACACCTGCAAGACGTCGCCCTCACGTGCGACCAGTTCGTACAGCACCGGGTTCACGAAAAATCCCAGAAACAGCCGCGAGATCAAGCCGGCGACGATCACGATGGCGAACGGCTTCTGCGTGTCGGAGCCGATCCCCGTGGAAAGCGCCGCGGGGAGCAGGCCGAGACAGGCGACGAGCGCCGTCATCATGATGGGACGCAGGCGGAGCAGAGAAGCCTCACGCGTGGCCGTGCGGATGTCCTTGCCCTCTTTCCGCAGCTTGTTGATGAAGGACACAAGAATGACGGCCGTTTCCACGGATACGCCCAGCAACGCGAGAAGTCCCAGCATGGAGGAAACGCTGAAAGGCGTATGCGTCAGCTTCAGCGCAATCAGCGCGCCGACCGGCTCCGTCATCACGACGCCCAGCGCAATCGTGATCGGGAACTTGAAGTTTCCGTACAGGGCAAACAGGATCATGAAAATCAGCAGCAGCGCCAGCGGCCCGATGATGTCCAACTGGCGCTTGGCCTCTAGAAACTCGCTGTATTCGCCGCCCCAATCCAGCCGGTAGCCGGACGGCAGGGATTTTTCGACGTCGGCGATCGCCTGCTGGCCCGCCGCCACCGCGCTCTCGAGGTCACGTCCCTCGATGCTGTACTGCACGCCGATGTAGCGCGAATTGTTCTCGCGGTAGATGAACGACGCGCCGCTTGCCTCCCGGATGCTGGCGAGCTCGCTCAACGGAATTTGCTGTCCTGACGGCGTACCCACGAGGAGATTTCCGATTGCTTGCGCGTTTTCGCGGAACTCCGGCCGCATGCGAACCACCAGGTCGAACAGCTTTTCGCCCTGAATCACCTGCGTCGCGGCTTGTCCGCCGACGGCCGCCTCCACGATGGCCTCCACATCGGCCACATTGATGCCGTAGCGCGCGATTTTTTCGCGATCGACGTCGATCAGCAAACTCGGCTGGCCGAGCTCCCGGACGACGGTGAGTTCCGTGAATCCCGGTACCTGTTCGAGGTGCTTCTTGATTTCGAGCGCCGTCCGCTGCAGAACGTTCAAGTCCGCGCCGTAGACTTTCACGGCCAGCGCGCTCTTCAGGCCGGTGAGCGCTTCGTCGACCGCGTCTTCGGCGGGCTGCGTGTAGTTGAAAATCACCCCGGGAAAGGCTTCGAGCTGCTTCTGGATGTCCTTTGTGAGCTCCGCCTTGTCGTGAATTGCCGTCTGGTGCCACGAAGCGTCGCCGTACGGTTTCAGGCCGACGTAGAACTCGTCGTTGAAGAACCCCGTCGGGTCCGTGCCATCATCCGGACGGCCGAGCTCGGAGGCGACGTCGGTCACCATCGGATACTTCATCAGGATATTGCGCACCTGCGGGCTGAATTTCGACGCTTCTTCGTACGAAATCGTGTACGGCATCGTGGCGCGCACCCAGAGGGCGCCTTCGTCCAGATGCGGCATGAATTCGCCGCCGATGAACGGGACCAGCAGAAGCGTCGCGCCGAAGATGAGGGTAGCGGCGATCAGAGTCGTCTTCGGCCGGTCCAGGCACCACGTGAGCTGGCCCTCGTACGTCTTTTTCAGCCACTCGAAGGGTTTATTTCGGGCTTCGCGAACGCCCTTGCGAAACCACGCCGAGCACAACACCGGCACGAACGTCAGCGTCAGAATCAGCGCGCCGACCAGCGCGATCGACATCGTGTCCGCCATCGGATGAAACAGTTTTCCCGAAGGGCCGCTGAGAGCGTAGATCGGAATGTATCCTGCGATGATGACGGCAACGGAATAAAAAATCGGACGGTCCACATCCTTCGCCGCTCCCAGAATCACGTCGTAGAGATTGTATTCCGTTCCTTCGCGCAGCCCCAGCTCGCGGTAGATGTTCTCCACCATGACGAGCGTACCGTCGATGATGATTCCGAAATCGATGGCGCCGATGGAAAGAAGGTTCGCCGGAATTCCGCGCGCGTGCAGAAAAATGAACGAGAAGAGCAGCGCCAACGGAATCGTCAGCGCCACGATGACGGCGGCGCGCACGCTCACCAGAAAGAAAATCAGAACGATCAGGACGAGCGCCATCCCGCGCAACAGGTTCGCTTCGACGGTGTCCGTCGTCAGCCGAACCAAGTCGCTGCGGTCGTAATACGGAACCACTTTCACGTCCGGCGGAAGGACGTGCTCGTCCAGTTCCTTGGTCTTGGCTTCGACGCCTTGCAGCACGTTCTGCGTCTGTTCGCCGCGCAGCATCATGATGACGCCTTCCACAGCGTCGTCAGTCTTGTCGAATCCGAATTCGCCGAGGCGCGGCGCGTGGCCGATGGCCACTTCGCCGATGTCGCGGACGCGCACCGGCACGCCGTTCTGCGTGCCCACGATCACGTTCCCGATGTCCGCCTCGTCGCGGATGAGGCCGATCCCGCGCACGTAGTAGAACTGCCCGCCCTGTGAATAGAATCCGCCGCCCGTGTTGGCGTTGTTCACCGAGAGCTGGTTCAGCACCTGCGGCACGGTGATGTGATAGCCGTAGAGCTTCGCCGGATCGAGCAGCACCTGGTACTGCATGACGGTGCCGCCGAATCCGGAGTCGTCCGCCACGCCCCGCACCTGCTTGTAGGCGCGCTCGATCACCCAGTCTTCGTACGTCTTCAATTCCTGCGGCCTGCGGTCGGGGCTCTTGATGACGTAGCGGTACACGAGCCCGGAAGGGCTTGAGAGCGGGGAGAGCGACGGCGTGACGCCGGATGGATATCCGACCTCACTCAGGCGCTGAAACACCAACTGCCGCGCCCAATAATCGTCCGTGTCTTCATCGAACGTGAGGATGACGTCCGAGAGGCCGTAGAGCGAGATCGATCTCTGGATCGCCATCTTCGGCACGCCGTTCATTTCCACTTCCGTCGGCAGCGTGACCAGGCGTTCCACTTCCTCCGCCGCATGGCCCGGCCACTGCGTGATTACTTCCACCATCGGCGGCGAAAGATCGGGGTAGGCGTCCACCGGCATGCGCCGGAACGAGACCACTCCCGCTACGGCGATGAAGAGCGTGAACATCATCACCAGGAACCGCTGGTTCAATGAAAACTGGACGATCCGATGAATCATGAGAACTCGCTGGCCTCAGTGCTGCAGGGAGTTGGCAAACTGCAGAAACAGGCTGCCGTCTCCCACCACTCTGTCGCCCCCCGAAAGCCCTTTCAGGATTTGCGTGACACCCGCTTCGCTCTGGCCGATCTCGACGGACCGGCGGCTGAACTGATTCGGCCCGCTCTCGATGTAAACGAAGGGCTGATTTTCGTCGTCGCGCAGGATCGAAGCGTCCGGCACGGCGATCGCGTTAGGCACGGTGCCGGCCGTCACCATCGCGACGCAGTACATGTTGTTCTTCAGCTTCTCGCCGGCATTATCCACCACGATCCGGGCCTGCGAAGTGCGCGTGTTCGGATCGAGCGCCGGAGAGATGAACGAAATCCTTCCGTGGAAGGTGTCGGGATAGGAGTCGGTGGTCACGGAAACCGTATCGCCCACCTTCACATGGGCCAGATCCCCCTGGTACAGATTCGCGAGAATCCAGACCGAGCTCATGTCCGAAATCACGAACGCCTGGGTCGTCCCCGGGGTCAGGAGTTGGCCGGGCGAGACATCCCGCTCGACCACTTCGCCTGCGATCGGGGCCAGCAACGGAATCTCCGGCGTCGACGGCATTTTCTCGAGGTCATCCGGTTTCGCGACGCCCAGAATCTTCAGCGCCTGCTCGGCGGCGTCGAGATCGGCCTGCGCCTGGTTGCGGTCGGACTCCGCCTGCAGGAGGTCGCGTTCGGCGATCGCCTTGTGCGCGTAGAGGTCCTGCGCCCGCGCATAGTTCTTGTCCGCGACGCGGAACGTGTCTCGCGCCTTCAGGTAGGCCGCGCGCATCTGGGAATAATCCGGGCTGCTGATTGTGAGCATGGGCTGGCCCTCGCGCACGTGCTCGCCCGGCACGACGAGGATGCGCCTCACCGGCCCGCCCACTTGCGTGATTACGGGCGTGGTGCGGAAGGCGTTGTACGCAACGGCCCCAGTGAGGCGCAACGAACGCGTCAGAGCCCGCGGCCCGAGAGTTACCACCTGCACGTGCGACATCTGGTCCTGCGGGATCGTGAAGAGTTGCGGAGTCTCCGATTTCGTGGCGTTCGCGGAGAAGGAGGTCATCTGGCTGGCGCTTTGGCCTCCGCCGCAAGCGGCGAGGAGCAAAGCCGCGCCGAGCGCCAGGCCGGACGCGGTTGCTGTAGTGCTTCGTGCGAGCGGAGAAACCTTCATGGCAGGCTCCTGGTTCCCACGGCTTCGCGAAGTTGCTCGAGAGCGATCAGGTAGGAAGCGAGCGCCTGGCGGTACGCAACCTGCGTCACGCGGTAGCTGCGCTCGGCGTCAAGAAAATCGAGCAGGCTCGCCGCACCGCGCCGATAGGCGTATTCGCTGATGTCGCGGTCCTCTTTGGCTTCGTCGAGATAGCCGGAACGGAAGATCGTCACAATCTGGTCATTCGCGCGGAGGCCCTCGTAGGCGTCCCTCACATCCGTCAGCACCTGGCCACTGGCCGCGCTTTGCTGCTCTTGCGCTTGCGTGATGGCGTAGCGCGCTCGCGCGATTTCGCCCTGGTTGCGGTCGAAAATCGGAAGCTGAATGCTGCCGAAGAGGGATGCGGAGTTTACGTCGCTCACGTGGGTGTAATTGATCTGGCCGGTAACGTCGCGCTTGCCGATCGATTTGTGCAGCTCGTACTGGCTCTTCGCCGCGGTGACTCCTTGCTGGGCCGCGCGCAGGTCCGGCCGCGATTGCAGCGCCTTCGCCTGCAAATCCTCCATATTTCCCTTCCAGCGGCTGGTAATCGAAATCGCCGGAGACGTCGTAATCCGCCGCCACCGATTCATAGCCCAGCAACTGCCGCAAATCTGACAGCCCCTGCGCTCTCGCAAGTTGAGCTTGCGCGACATCGGTCTGGAACTGCAGCAACTGGAGCTTGATTTTCAGGTTGTCGTCTTCGCTGATATCGCCCGCTTTGTATCGCGCTTCGCTGATGTCGACCGTGTTCTGGAAGCTCTTCAGGTCTTCCTGGGCCAGTGCGAGCGTCGATTCCGCCAGTTGAACGCCGATGAATTGCGAGGCGGTCTGGAAGGTGATCGTGCGCTCGTTATCGGCCACCTGCGAGCGGGTGACCGCGGTCTGGTCCTTCGCCGCCTGGAGGCGGTGCTGGCGCTTCCTTCCGCGCTCGAAGAGATAGCTGAGACCGAGGTCAAACTGGGCCGTGTTATCGAGGTAGCCGGAGTTGAACTGGCTGGGTTGAAAGATCGGAAGAAACTGCGCGTCGCCCAGCAGCACCGGGTCCGGCCGCAGGTTCGCGGTAATCTCCTCGGCCTCGCTTTGCTGGATCGTGGTGCGCGCGGCCTGCAGCGCGTGGTTGTGCTGGAGGGCCAGTTGAACGGCCTCATCGAGGGAGATTCTCACGGGCCCTTGCGCTTGAGCGGCAAGCGCGCCCGCAAAGGCGAGGCTGGCGAAGTACGCCGCAGCCAACAATGAAATAAGTCGCGCACGTTGTAGGTACATGAGCGTTTCCACCTTCACTTAGCGAGGCAAATGTCAGTCGGAACGCCGCGCGGCAAGGGCGACGTGGGGCAGAAACGGGCCGTTGATTTGGCATCGATGCCGCTAGACGGAACCGACTGAATATGCGATAGATGCGCCGGAGCGAGAAGCCGTTACCCGTGGAAGGTGGGCGAGAACGGCAGCTGCGTTCAATTCGAGCGCTCGATGGCCTTCTCGACCATGCCGATGCACTTTTCGACGCGCTTTCGCAGCGGCCCTTCGATTTCCTCCTGGCGCTGGCGAAGGGAAAAGTTCTCGTCGGCGATATTCAAAGCGGCGAGAACAGCGACCTTGAGCGAATCGACGATGTGCGTCGCTTCCGCGACCTCGCGCATCTTGCCATCCACGTAGGAGGCGAGCTCCTGAAGGTACGCGTCGCTCTGGCCCGAGTTGACGTTGTAAAACTGGTCGTAAATTTCGATCTTCATCTTTCCGCTCCCGCCGGATGCGGACCATTGTCTTCCATCGGGGCGCGATGCGGCAAGCAGCAGATTTCGTGCGGCCGCTGGGAGAAGGCATCAGGAAGCTCGCAGAGTGGCGCCGAGATTCTTCTCGAGCGCGGCGACAATGCGCGCGGAGAAATCGGTGACCTGTGAATCGGTGAGGGTCGCCTCCGCGCTCTGGAAGGTGGTGCGAATCATGAGCGAGAATTTTCCGGCCGGAATCTGTCCGCCGCGGAAAAGGTCGGCAGGCTCGATGTCTTGCAGTTCCGGGATGGCGAGTTCGCGGATGGCCGCCGCGACTTTAGCGAACGAAACGCCGTCGTCGAGGACGAGCGAGAAGTCGCGTTCGATTGCAGGGAAGCGCGGCAAAGGTGTGAAGCGCAACGCGGCGCGCGCCGCGTCGATTGCGGTGAGGAGCGGCTCAAGCTGCAATTCGGCGACGAAGGCATCCTGGCGGAGCTTGAACTCATCCGCGATGTGGCGCGCGAGCTGGCCGGCAACGCCGATTGCGTTGGAGGGCGCGAGCGATATCTGCGCGGCGCGTGTGCTCACAAGCGAGCCGGGTCCGCCGGATTGCCACGCGAAACCTCCGGCGAGCTCGCCGATCTGATCGAGATTGCCTTTCAAGTCCGCGAAGGAAAATTCGCGCGCATCTTCGTAAATCGACTTTTCGCGCGCAAGGCCGGTGGCGCCGAGGGTGAGAACGGGCGTCTCGACCGGCTCGCCATTGCGCAGGCTGTACGCCTTGCCGATTTCGAAGAGGCGCAGATTGCGCTGGCCGTGATTCAGGTTCCATTCGAGAGCGCTCACCATGCTGACGATGCCCGTCGAGCGCATCACGGAAGCGTCTTCCGCGAGCGGGTTGCCGATCACGGCCGGCGTGATGCTCTCCGGCCGGAAGAGCGCGTCGCGCTTCGGATCGACGAGCGGAATTTCGAGAATCTCCTGATGGCCGAGCGCGACCAGGCGCTCGCGCAGGCGGTCCATCGCATCGGCGTGCGGCAAGCGGTGCGCGGGCTGCTTCGCGGGCGGAAGGCGTGGCGGAAACTTGTCGTAGCCATAGTGGCGCGCGACTTCTTCGATCAGGTCGATGCCGCGCGTCACGTCCTGGCGCCACGAGGGTTGCGTGCACTCCCAGCGCGCGGCAAGCGAACCGGCGCTGCCGCGATTCGCGTCGACGCGGACGGGATGGAAGCCGAGCGCGCTGAGGATTTCTTCGATGTCGCGGTCGGGAACGTCCGCGCCCATCACGCGAAGGAGTTCCTTGCGGGCAAATTCGATCTTGCGCGGCGACTCGCGGTGCGGGTAGACATCAACGACGCCGGTGAGGATTTCGCCTCCGGCAAGCTGATGGATTAATTCAGCGGCGCGGCGGGATGCGAGTTCGGCCATTTCCGGATCGGCGCCCCGCTCGAAGCGATAGGACGCTTCCGTGCGAAGGCCGAGCGCCTTCGACGTGCGGCGAACCGAAATCGGGTCGAACCAGGCGCATTCGATGAGGATGTTGCGAGTGCTGAAGCTGATTTCGCTTTCCGCGCCGCCCATCACGCCGCCGATCCCTACGGCATGACTTGCATCGCAGACGACGCACATGTCCTTCGTGAGGGTGCGCTCGATGCCGTCGAGAGTGCGCAATTTTTCACCGGGGCGGGCGCGGCGGACGATGATGCGGTGCTCGGCCAGCCGGTCAAAATCGAAGGCGTGCAGGGCGTGGCCCAGCTCGAACATCACGTAGTTGGTGACGTCGACGACATTGTTGATCGAGTTCTGGCCGATGGCTGCGAGGCGCTGCCGGAGCCAGTCGGGCGAGGGCTGCACCTTGACTCCGCGCAGAACGCGGGCGGTGAAACGGCCGCAAACGTCGGGCGCTTCGATCTCGACGCGCGCCGCGGCGGAGACTTTCTCGGCGGACTCTTTCAGCTTCGGATCGACGGCCTTCAGCGGCTGGCGATAGATGGTGGCGGCTTCGCGCGCGATGCCGTAGTGGCCGAGGCAGTCGGGACGGTTCGAAGTGACTTCGGCGTCGAGGACGGGGCCGGCGGGAGTGTCGTCGATCGCATCAATGGCGATGCCGGCGAGGGAGAGGCGCGAGCGCAAGTCTGCGGCGGGCGCGGTGACGTCGACGAAGTCCTTCAGCCAGGGATAGAGAACCTTCATGGGCGGGGCCTCCGCGAGGCAAGGGGGCAAAGAGGCAAGGAGGCAAAGAGACAAGGAAGCGGGGAAGTAGGGAACACCCGCCGACGAGCGGCGGAGGCGCGGAATCGCGAAATTTGGCGATTAGAGCAGGTCGCCATCGTTTGTTTCCAATGACTTAGAGGTGGTTCTAATATTTCATTTTGGCGATTAAAAAAATCATAGGGCGACTTCCGTGGAAGCGAAAAGCCAGGAGACGAGCCTCTCCCCGGCCGGGCTTGGATGCCCTTCGCGCCTCCGATGCGTCCTGCATTCAATCTTGAGCCCTTCATAATCGGACCACGCTAGCGCAAACAGGGCCGCGGAGGCAACGAAAAGTCATGGAACGGTCGAAGTTCGCGGGTCAGCGGCCGAAAAACGAGGTTGAAGTGAAATCGGCGTTTCTCAGGTCAGTTCCAATCGCGCGATCAATTCACGAAGTGAAATGAGACTTTGACTTCCATCTCGATTGAAATTGGTTTGCCGTCAAGGTACGTGGGCTCGAACTTCCACTGCGCTACGGCCCTGAGCGCTGCACCGATGAGCAGCGAATCTCCACTAACAGGGTGCAATTTGACGACGTTGCCGTGCTCATCAATGATCGCGTCGAGGACGACGATACCGCTAATTTTGGCGTGCTGCGCCAATAAAGGAAATTGCGGCGCCGGTGCATAGATCGCTTTCGGCTGCTTGACTCTGCCACCGACGCGCACCGCTCCGGATTTCGTCAACGCAACACCCGGCGGTGGAGGGGCGACCGAAATGCCACCAGGAACTCCCCCGGGAATGCCGCCGGGTGCGCCGCCCAAGATTCCTCCCAGGGTCCCGGCAGGATCTCCGCCCGGAACCCCGCTAAGACTCAGATCAGGAGGATCTGCATCGCTGGCGTGGCGCTTTGCGCTGGCAGGTTTCGGAATCTCACTGGGAGCGGTCAGCTTGCCGTGGACGAAGAACGATTTCCGCTTGGTATAGGCCGCTCGATGCGTGGCCGCCGCAGGAGCCGGCGGAGGCGGAGATGGAGCACCCAGCGCGGGAGGCGCGATTAGAACTGTGACAGGCTTGACCGGATCGAGATTGGTTACTTGCCGAACGGTGAACGCGAGCACGAGGACGGCAAAAATCACATGCAGAAGCACGGATGCCGCGTTCGGACCACTGAGCCTCTTGTGCGCACTCCATATCTCAGGGACGTCGACCGGTTTGCTGGTGAGCTCCAAGGGAGGCAGCTTGGGCGGAATGACGGCGTCGCGAAGATTCAGAAGGACTGACCGATAAAGCGGTTGCGATTCGATCTTGATCCCCGGCGAAGCGATCCCTCTCAATGAGCCTACGGTGTTGCCAGCAACCTTCGGTGTTGGCCGGAGATGCTCCTTTAGATTATCGAAGAAGCTAGCCCGGAACTTGGGCGGGAGAAACGCGCTTCCTTCTGCCTCCCCCGGGATTGTCACCCGCCGCTCCGTGAGCAGGTATCTGAGGTTGGCGAGGAAGCCTTCGGAGACGGAATGGCGGGTGAGCGTGAAGTTCGGAGCAGATTCGCCCGGCCGAAGATTCGTGGTACCCGGGCGGGAATCCTTCGAAGCCTGCTGGGTAATCAGCTTCAGCATGACGTTAGCCGCGCCTAGCGCGATACGCCGCCAAGAATTTGCGGCAGTATACCCGATTTCCTGCCGTTCTGTTCCTTGTCCAGCTCGAACTTTTCGCCGACACAAACGATGACCTAGCAAGGTATAACTGCTACCATTCCGCGCACTTGGAGGTCAGGTGTGCCCATTGCCATCGGCCAGACACTGGGACGCTACCGCATCGAAGAAGAAATCGGCGCGGGCGGGATGGGTGTGGTTTACCGCGCGTACGACAGCAAGCTCGAACGGGACCTCGCCATCAAGGTGCTGGCGCCCGGAGCGCTGGATGACCCGGTCGCACGCAAGAGATTCCGGAATGAGGCGCTGGTCCTCTCTCGCCTGAACCATCCTTCCATCCAGACCATCCACGACTTCGATACCGTCGACGGATACAACCTGCTGGTGAGCGAGTTCGTACAGGGGACGTCGCTCGATGTCCGGGTGCGGGCCGGGGCGTTGCCAGAGAAGGAAGTGATCCGTCTGGGGGTCCAACTGGCGGAGGGGCTTGCAGCGGCGCATGCTGCGAGCGTGTTGCATCGCGACCTGAAGCCGGCAAACCTGCGCGTCACGACCGACGGCCGGCTGAAGATCCTCGATTTCGGATTGGCAACGCTCACGCGCGACGCCGTGATGACGCTGAACACGGCAACAGCCAGCCTGGCCGATGCTCCCTCCGGCGTATCGGGAACACTGCCGTACATGGCGCCGGAGCAGTTGCTGGGTGAAGAGGTGGATGAGCGCAGCGACGTCTACTCTGCCGGAGTTGTGCTGTTCGAGCTGTCGACGGGACGGAGACCGTTCACGGCGGCGCTCGTTCCGAAGCTGACCAACGAGATTCTTCATGAACCGCCGCCGGCGCTGGGCGCGAGCGCGCCGAAACTCTCCGATGAACTCGAGCGGATCATTCTGAAATGCCTCGAAAAAAGCCCGGAGCTGCGGTACCAATCGGCCAAAGAACTGGCGACGGACCTGAAGCGAATGGAAGCGGCCTCGCCGCGGAGCTCGACGGCAGTCCAGACGCGAGCCGCCGCACGAGGCGGGCGGTGGATGCTGCCTGCCATCGGGGTCGCCGCGGTATTCGCCGTGGTTCTTGCCGCGGCGCGACTGATTCCGAGGCTGCGCAATGGCGACAGAGAAGCGGAAGTTCCGACGCTGCGCTGGGAGCAGTTGACGCAGTTTAACGACTCAGCCGAGGTTCCGGCGCTTTCGCCGGACGGCAGAGTGCTCGCCTTCCTCCGCGGCGATGGAGATATCGGCGGATCGACAGCGCGCGGGCAACTTTGGATCAAGCAACTGCCAGCCGGCGATCCCGTGCAGTTGACCAACGACGCGCACCGGAAGCAGACGCCCGCGTTTTCTCCGGACGGCTCGCGGCTCTATTTCACTCAGATCGACGAAGGATTTACGTGGAACACGTACGAGATCGGGCTGCTGGGCAGTCCTCAGCCGCAGTCTTTCCTGAAAAACGCCACCGGACTCAGCTGGCTGGGGACCGACCAGCTTCTGTTTTCTGAGATCGACTCCGGCATGCACATGGACCTGGTTACATCGAACGCGAGCCGCACCGACGAGAGAAAGGTCTATGTGCCGAAGGTGGAGGCGGGGATGGTGCACCGGTCGGCATTGTCACCCGACCGCAAGTGGGTGCTTCTGGTGGAGATGGACGGCGCCGGGTGGCTGCCCTGCAGAGTCGTGCCGTTCGACGGTTCGTCCGAGGGGCGGCAAGCGGGGCCGGAGAGCGGCTGCACGTGGGCGCAGTGGTCGCCGGATGGGAAATGGATGTACTTCACCGCCGAGACGCGCGGCTCCGGAATCCACGTGTGGCGGCAAAGATTTCCGGCGGGAGAAGCCCAGCAACTGACCCCCTCCGGCGCAACGGAGGAAGAAGGGCTGGCGATTGCGCCGGACGGCAAATCCCTGATCACGGCAACCGGCACGCGGGAGTCGTCGGTGTGGCTGCGCGACGCCGGCGGCGATCACCAACTGACCTCGGAAGGCTTTGCTTTCCTGCCGACCGTTTCGCCCGACAGAAAGACGGTTTACTACCTGAAGCGCATCTCGGGCTCCCGCTCCTACATCAGCGGCGAATTGTGGGCCGTGGACGTGGGGACCCATCGAAGCGAACGCGTGCTGCCGGGCCTCGTGCTGGCACACTACTCGATTTCCCCGGACGGAAAGCGCGTGGCGTTCGCGATGGCGGAGGGGGAACCGCGCAGCGGAATATGGATCGCGGACTTGAACGGGACGCAGGGACCGCGGCAGCTGACGACGGGCAAAGAGGACCGCGTGTTCTTCGCCGGAAACGACTCGATCGTGTTCCAGACGAGCGAGACGAAGTCACACCTGGCACGGCTCAAACTCGACACGGGAACGCGAGAGGAAATTGACGCAGCGCCGGTGTACTTGCTGCTGTCCGTTTCACCGGACGGAGGTTGGGCGGCGGTGCTGCTTTCGCCCCCGGAGGGGCACGGAGACCGGGTGACGAACGCGAAGGCGTATCCGCTTCGCGGCGGCGAGCCGGTTCCTCTGTGCGACAACTGCACGCTTGGCGCGGGTCCCGCGCGCGCCCAAGCCCCGCTGATAGCATGGAGCCCCGATGGGAAGTTCCTCTACTTCTCGCTGCGCTATTTCGGCATGCAAAATCCGGCGACGCTCTCTTTGCCGGTGGGCGAGCGCGGACCGACGGCGTTGAATTCGATCAATTTTGCTTCGGAGAAAGACGTGCTGACGCTGAAAGGCGCGCGGCTGATCCAGGGCGTGGACGCATATCCGAGCACTTCCCCGGAGGTGTACGCCTTCGCGCGACATGGAGCGAAGACCAACCTCTTCCGCATTTATCTTTCGAAGTAGACCCCGGCGCATGGATCAGGCGCGAGCCAACCGACATTCCACTTGCTTACCGAGGGGAGCGCGTGTAATCTAACTCGGTAACCGAGAGGAGCACGTGAGCAAACCAACCGACCTGGTGCAAGGCACGCTGGACCTGCTGATCCTGAAGATCCTGGCGCTCGAGCCACTGAACGGCTTCGCCGTCAGCCAGCGGCTGAAGCAAGTCTCGGGCGACATCCTGCAAGTGAGCGATGGCTCGCTCTATCCCGCGCTGCACAAGCTGGAGCAGGAGGGCTGGATTTCCGCCGAGTGGAAGACGACGGAGAACAATCGCCGCGCGAAATTCTACTCGTTGACTCGCCTCGGCCGAAGACATCTCGACAAGGAAGCCGAGAATTGGGGGCGCCTGTCGACTGCCATTTCGCGAGTCGTCAAGCTGAAGGAGGCTTGAACCGCGCGCCAGGAGGCCGCACATGCGACCGGAACATTGGATTTACACGATTCCGCTGAGGCTGCGCTCCCTGTTTCGCCGGCGGGAAGCGGACGGGGACCTGGAAGAAGAGCTTCGCTATCACGTCGAGCGGAAGACGGAAGAAAACATGGCCAAAGGGATGACGCCCGAAGAAGCACGCCGCGCCGCGCTGGTGGAAATGGGCGGAATCGAGAAACGCAAAGAGGAATGCCGCGAGACGCGCCGCGTGACCTGGATTCAGGACCTGGTGCAAGACGTCCGCTACGGCCTGCGAATGTTGCGAAAGAATCCGGGCTTCACGGTGGTCGCCGTGCTGACGCTGGCGCTCGGTATCGGCGCGACCACGGCAATTTTCAGTGTTGTGTACGGCGTGTTGCTGCGGCCGCTGCCGTATCACGACGCGAACCGGATCATGGCCGTCTTCGAGGTCACTTCGAAGGGCAGGCCGTCGCGCCTGGCGGACCCGAACTTCGACGACTTTCGCGACCAGAGCCACAGCTTCCGGGCGATCGCGAAGTACAGTGACTACGTCGTGTCGGTTTCGGGAGCTTCGCAGCCGACGCGAACGAGGGTAGCGTACGTTTCGTCCGACTTTCTCAAGGTCTTCGGCGTTCAGCCGATCCTCGGCAGGGATTTCGGCGCCAGCGATGATAAAAAGGGGGCCGGCCCGACTGCTCTCGTCAGCTATGGATACTGGAAACAGGCTCTCGGCTCGCCGCAGGACCTCTCCCAGCCGCATCTGAAAATCGATGGCGCGGCATTCTCGGTTATCGGCGTGCTCCCACCGGGACTTCATTTCCCCGCAGATGTGGAACTGTGGCTGCCGGCCGATTTGAGCGGCGAAAACGCAAGCAGGACGTCGCATAACTTCAAAGCAGTGGGACGGCTTCGGGACGGCGTGACTGCGGCGCAAGCGAACCAGGACATCAGCACGATCGCGCGGCGCATTCACGATACGTCGAGCGAGCAGGGCGATTATCTGCTGAAAGATGCGATGGTCATTCCGCTGCAGGACTCGATCACGGGCAAAGCTCGCCCGGCGCTGCTGGTCCTGCTCGGGGCCGTGGGATTTCTGCTGCTGGTGGCGTGCGCGAACGTGGCGAATTTATTGCTGGCGGAAGCGTCGGCGAGGGAGCGCGAGTTGGCGGTTCGCAGCGCGCTGGGTGCGGCGCGGGGACGGCTGATCCGCCAATTCCTTACCGAGGCATTCCTGCTGTCGCTGGCCGGCGGCGGGCTTGGCGTTCTGGGGGCGTACTGGGGCGTGGCGGGATTGGTTGCGATGGCGCCGGAAAATCTGCCGCGGTTGGACAGCGTGTCGATCAGCATTCCCGTGCTGGCGTTCGCGTTTTTGCTGGCCACGGCGGTTGCCGCGGGCCTGGGAGCGTTCACGGCCGAGCGGGCGACTTCCGGCGACCTGCGCAAGGGCCTGCTGGAAGGCGGGCGAGGGCAAGCGGGCTCGCAAGGCAGCCAGCGCGTGGGCCGGGCCATCGTGGCGGCGCAGATCGCGATCACGCTGGTGCTTGTGGTTGGAGCGGGACTGCTGGGGCGCAGCCTGATGAAAGTGCTCGAAGTGAATCCCGGTTTCCGCGTCGACAAAATCGTGACGATGGACGTTTCGCTTCCGTGGGTGGAGGATCCGAAAGCAAAGGCGGGCCAGGCGATTTTCTTTTCAAACCTGATTGACCGGCTCAAACAAATCCCGGGCGTGCGCAAGGTGGGCGCGGCCAGCACTCTGCCGATGGCGGAAGGCGGCCTTCCGGACGGAATGTTTCTACTGACGACGCAGAATGAGATACCCAAGTCCATGGACGGTTTTGGCGCGCTGCTCCAGCAAAAGGAGCGCATCGGCATTGCGGACTTCTGCGTGGCCACGGACGGATACTTCCAGGCTCTGGGAATTCCGCTGATTCGAGGGCGAATCTTCGACGAGCGCGACGGCCCGGATTCTCCGCACGTGGCCGTGATCAGCGAATCGCTGGCGCGAGACCGGTGGCCCAATCAGGACCCGATCGGCCACACCATCGAGTTCGGAAACATGGATGGCGACTTGCGGCTGCTGACGATCGTAGGGATCGTCGGCGATACGCACGAATATGGCCTTGATGCCCCACCGCGTCCTACCGTCTACGTGGACCTGTTCCAGCGGCCGCGCCCGGTGATGACCTTGACGATGCTGAGCGACGCCGACACGCGGTCCGTCACGTCGGCGGCGCGAGGAATCCTGCACGACCTCGACCCGGAAACTCCGGCGAAGTTCCAGACGTTTGCGCAGGTCTATTCCGCTTCGCTGGGCTTGCGGAGATTCAACGTGATTCTCATCGGATTCTTCGGAATCGCGGCGCTGCTGCTGGCAACGGCGGGGGTGTTCGGAGTGATGGCGTATTCGGTGAGCCGCCGTACGCGCGAAATTGGCGTGCGCGTTGCGCTCGGGGCAGGCTCCGGCGACGTTCTGAGGATGGTACTGGGGCAGGGACTGCGCACGGTCATTATTGGGGTGGCGATTGGGATTGCCGGGTCGCTGGCACTGACGCGCACCGTGGAGTCGCTGCTCTTTGGCGTGACGGCCACCGATCCCGTGACTTTCGGCGGCGTAACGCTGCTTCTCGTCGGGGCAGCGCTGCTGGCTTGCTATATTCCGGCGCGGCGTGCGACGAAGGTCGATCCCATGGTCGCGCTGCGGTACGAGTAGCGGAACTCGGTCCCGTGGCTAAAGAGCACCGGCACTGAGCGCCAGTGGGCGTCAGCCAGGCTCGTGTGCCTCCCCGATATCGTCGGCGGCTTCTGGACACGTTGCAATCAGCGCGGTCGAGGTATATTTTTGCGGTTCTCGGATTCCGCTTCTTACCGTGGATCTTCAGGGAGGCTCCATGCGTTTGTCCCACTTGCCGAAAGTTCCGTTGGCCCTACTTGCCGTGCTCGCGGCATTGTCGTCCGGCTGGCTGATGCAGACACAGAAGGCTTCTCGCCCGCCTGCGAAAGAGCAGGGCCAAGGGTGCCCGAACGAGGACGCCGGCTTGAAGTTGCCTGCCGGGTTCTGCGCGACGGTTTTTGCCGACGGGATTGGTCATGCGCGGCACATGGTGGTGGCGCCGGACGGAGTCGTGTACGTGAACACGTGGTCGGGCCGCTACTACGGCAACGAGAAGCCGCTGCCGGGAGGATTCCTGGTGGCGCTCCAGGACAAGACGGGCGCGGGAAAGGCAGACGTGATCGAGCGGTTCGGCGATACCGATGCAAGCGGCGGTCGGGGAGGCACGGGCATCGGCTTCTACAACGGCGCGATCTACGCCGAGGTCAACGACCGAATCGTACGATACGCGCTGAGCCCCGGGTCGATTGTGCCGAAGGGGGCGCCGGAGACAATCGTCTCCGGGCTGCCGCTGGGTGGAGATCACCCGATGCATCCCTTCATCATCGACGCCGACGGGAATCTCTACGTGGACATGGGGAGCGCGACGAATTCGTGCCAACTGAAGAACCGCACGCTGAAATCGCCCGGCGCCGACCCTTGCACGGAACTCGAGACGCGAGGCGGAACCTGGCGGTACGACGCGAACAAAACGGACCAGAAATTTTCGTCGGCGGAGCGCTACGCGACAGGAATCCGCAACGGCGAGGGGTATGCGATCGACGAGAGCGGGCACCTGTTCGTGACGCAGCATGGGCGAGATCAACTGCGCGCGAACTGGCCGGATCTCTATAAGCCGGAGGAAGAGGCGACGCTGCCGGCCGAGGAATTGCTGCTGCTGACGAAGGGCGGCGATTACGGCTGGCCGGAGTGCTACTACGACTCGTTCCGGGAGAAGCTGGTGCTGGCGCCGGAGTACGGCGGCGACGGGAAGGGCAAGGTCGGTATCTGCGCGGAGAAGACGGGACCGGTGGCTGCGTTCCCGGCGCACTGGGCGCCAAACGATGCGACGCATTACGGCGGGACAAAATTTCCCGCGCGGTATCGCCACGGCGTGTTCGTCGCTTTCCACGGATCGTGGGACCGGGCGCCATATCCACAAGGCGGTTACAACGTGGTGTTTCAGCCGCTGGAGGGTGAGCGATCGTCGGGACGGTGCGAAGTTTTTGCGGACGGCTTTGCGGGAGCGGCGGAGTCGCCCGCGCGAGCTGCGCACCGGCCGAGCGGCCTGGCGGTGGGGCCGGACGGCGCGATGTTCATCTCGGACGACGTGCGCGGGCGAATCTATCGCGTGGTCTATCGCGGCGGCTCCGCGAACAGCAGCGGCGGAGTCACGTATTGCCCGAACGAGAATGCTCCGGCGGGCGAAATCGCCGGGACGGCCGCCAAACCGCCCGAGGGCACGCATCCGAATGCCGGAGCGGCCGCGAAGGCAGCAGCGACTCCCGTGCCCAAGGGCGCGACGCTTGCGATGGTGGAGTTCGGTAAGAAGATTTATGCAGGCCAGGTGGGCGGCGCGCCATGCACCGCTTGCCACGGCGACAACGGCGAGGGATCGCAGCTGGGACCTCCGCTGAAGACGAAGAAGTGGCTGTGGGGCGACGGCAGCTATGCGGAAATCACGAAAATTATCGCGACGGGAGTGTCGCAGCCAAAGAAATATCGCAACATCATGCCGCCTTCGGGCGGCGCAGAGCTTACGAAAGAGCAGATTTCGGCGGTTGCGGCGTACGTGTGGACCTTGAGCCACCGCAGCCACAACTAGGGACCCGGCGCGGGCTGACAAAGACATTCGGAGGTCGCGATGCAATTAAGAGGGTGTGCGCTTATTTTGGTTTGCCTCGGTGCGGTTGCGGGTGCGGCCATGACGACGCCAGCGACTGCCGCTCAACAGGCAAGCGCGGGCGCGCGAGCCGTCACGGCAGCGGATTACGAGCACGCTCAGAAATTCCTGGGCTACAACACCACGCCGCTGGTATTTCACAAAGTGCGTGCGACGTGGCTGGCGGGCGACCGCTTCTGGTTTCGCGACCAGGGCCCGGACGGAGTCGAGTTCGTGATGTTCGACGCGGCGCACGGCACGCGCCGGCCGGCGTTCGATCACGCGAAGGTGGCCGCGGCGCTGTCCGCGGCGTCGGGCAAGACTTACGACGCGGCGCATCTGCCGTTCATGACGTTCGAGTTCTCGGCGGACGAAAAGGCGATCTCATTTAGTTTGCGCGGACAGAACTGGAAGTGCGACCTCGAAGCGAACCGCTGCACGTCCGAAGGCAAAGCGCCGGAGCCGATGGCCGGGCCTTTCGGGGCCGCTCGCGACGAAGTGGTGTCGCCCGACGGCAAGAGCGCGGCGTTCGTCCGCGACTGGAACCTGTGGGTGCGCGACGTGGCGAGCAGCAAGGAGACGCAACTAACCACGGACGGTGTGAAGGATTTCGGCTACGCGACGGACAACGCAGGCTGGATCCACAGCGACCGGCCCATCGTGCTGTGGTCGCCCGATTCGCGAAAGATCGCCACGTTCCAGCAGGACCAGCGCGGCACCGGCGAAATGTATCTGGTGGAAACGAAGGTGGGGCATCCGCGGCTTGAGGCGTGGAAGTATCCCCTGCCGGGCGATCCGGTGGTGACGACGATCCAACGGGTAATCATCGATCTGAGCGGCGGTGCGGCGGCGCCCAAAGTGGTTCGGCTGCAGATGCCGCCCGACCAGCACCGGTCGACGCTGTGCGACGACGTGGAATGTCGCGGCGGCGACTGGGCGGACGTGGAATGGAGCGCGAACGGGACACACCTGGCGTTTGTTTCGACGTCACGCGACCACAAGCATGAGCAGTTGCGCGTGGCCGAGGCCGCCACGGGCGCGGTCCGCGACGTGCTCGAAGAAACCGCGGCGACGCAGTTCGAGTCGGGCCAGGGACGCGTGAACTGGCATTACCTGCCGGGGTCGAATGAAGTGATCTGGTGCTCGGAGCGGGATGGCTGGTCGCACTTGTATCTCTACGACCTGGCGACGGGGCGGCTGAAGAATCAGATCACGTCAGGCGAGTGGCCAGTGACGGAGGTGTTGAGGGTCGACGAGAAGAACCGGCTGATCGATTTCGTGGCCGATGGCCGCGAGAAGGAGAACCCGTACTTCAGCCAACTGTACCGCGTCGGATTCGACGGCAAGAACATGACGCTGCTGACTCCGGAGGAGGGGAATCACAGCGCGGAAATGTCGCCCTCGGGGCGGTTCTTCGCCGACAGCTACTCGAAGCCGGACGTACCGGCGGTGACGGTGGTTCGCGACGAGAACGGAAAGCTGGTGGCGACGGTGGCGAAGGAAGATATTTCGCGGCTGATGGCTGCCGGATGGAAGCCGCCGGTTCCGATTACGGTGAAGGCGCGGGACGGCGTGACGGATTTGTATGGGCTAATGTACGAGCCGACGCATCTGGATCGCGCGAGGAAGTATCCGATCGTCAACAACATATATCCCGGGCCGCAGGGCGGCAGCGTGGCGAACTGGTCGTTTTCGGAGGCGCGCGGCGATTGCCAGGCGCTGGCGGAGCTGGGATTCGTGGTGGTGCAGATCGAAGGGATGGGGAATCCGCCGCGGTCGAAGAAATTTCACGACTTTTACTACGGCAATATGGGAGACAACACGCTGCCCGACCAGATTGCGGGGATGAAACAACTCGCCGCGAAATATCCGTGGATCGACATCGAACGCGCGGGAATCTGGGGCCACTCGGGCGGAGGTTACGCGACGGCGGACGCGATGTTCCGCTATCCCGATTTTTTCAAGGTGGGCATCTCGGAGTCGGGCAACCACGACAACCGCGAGTACGAAGACGACTGGGGCGAACGCTATCAAGGATTGCTGGTGAAAAACGCCGACGGGACGACGAACTACGACGACCAGGCGAACGAAAACATCGCGAAGAATCTGAAGGGGCACCTGCTGCTCGCGCACGGCACGATGGACGACAACGTGCCGCCGTACAACACGCTGCTGGTGGTGGACGCGCTGATCAAGGCGAACAAGGACTTCGATCTACTGCTGCTGCCGAACCAGCATCACGGGTACGGCGCAGAGAGCGGCTACATGATGCGGCGGCGCTGGGACTACTTTGTGCGCTACCTGCTGGGAGCGGAGCCGCCGCACGAATTCGAGATGCACGCGGCCGGGCCGAGATAACCGAGGAAGCGACGGAGGCTACCGCGATTTTCCCGGGACCTTCGCGCCTCGCTTGCGCGCTTCGGAGAGGCCGATCGCGATTGCTTGCTTGCGGCTGGTGACGCGGCCTCCTTTGCCGCCCTTGCCGGAGCGAAGCGTTCCGTGCTTTCGCCGGCGCATGGCTCTAGACACGCTCTTGGCGGCTGCTTTCCCGTATCTTGGCATTTTCACTCCTCCCGGGACTGATCCAGAAATCGCCCACACTTAGTCTGAACGCGGTTGCGTGCACTTCAACAGTGCGACGAATCGGCGCGGAGTTCCATACAGGATTTTCCGGAATTGGCCGGGCGCGTCAACGGAGTGAAGCGGCGCCATGCTTCGGCGCGACTTGTCTGGCGCCTACGAGAATTGGCGGAGGAAGCGGACGTCGTTCTGGAAGAGGAGCGGAACCTCCGGGACGCCATATTTCATCATGGCGAAGCGGTCCACGCCCATTCCGAAGGCGAAGCCGGAAAGGCGCTCGGGATCGTAGTTGACGAAGCCGTAGACGGCCGGGTTGACCATGCCGGCGCCAAACAGCTCGATCCAGCCGGAGTGCTTGCACACGCGGCAGCCGCTGCCGCCGCAGACGTGGCAGGAAGCGTCGACTTCGGCCGACGGCTCGGTGAACGGGAAGAAGCTGGGGCGGAGGCGCGTCTTCACCTTGGGGCCGAGAAACGCGCGGACGAAATATTCGACGGTGCCCTTGAAATCGCAGAAGGTGATGTCCGTGTCGACGGCGAGGCCTTCGATCTGGTGGAACATGTAGCCGTGCGTCGAGTCGGGGTTGTCGCGTCGATAGACTTTTCCCGGCACGACGATGCGCACAGGCGGCTTCTGCTTTTCCATCGCGCGAATCTGCATCGGCGAAGTGTGCGTCCGCAGCAGATGCGGCGAGCGGGCGCCCTCGATGTAGAAGGTGTCCATGTTGTCGCGCGCGGGATGGTGCTCGGGGATGTTGAGCGCCTCGAAATTGTAGTAAGGCGTTTCGATTTCGGGCCCTTCCACCACGCTGAAGCCGATGGAGAGAAAAATCCGCTGTAATTCCTCGAAGGTCTGTTGGATTACATGGCTCGAGCCGATCGTTCTTTTGACGCCGGGAAGCGACAAATCAATGCGATTACGGGCCGCCGCGGCTTGCTCTTCCGCCAACTCCATTTCGCGGCGTTTCTCTTCAATAAGCGCTTCGACGTGCGCCTTCAGCTTGTTTAGCTCTTGTCCAATGACTTTCTTCAGTTCCGGTGGGGCGGGCTTGAGCCAATTTTCTGTGATCTCCGTAAGGGCGCCCGATTTTCGGCCTGTCCAGCGCGCGACAAAGATCTTCCAGGCATCAGGATTCTGCGATTGCGCCGCCTCGCCATCGAAGGTCTGCTGTAAAGTGGCAAAGTTCGCCGCAATTTTATCGGGCGTATCAGCCCCGAGTTGAGCGAGCGTGCTTTTCGTTAGATCGTTCTTCGCCATGATGAGAGGATTTCCGTAGGGGCACGGCATGCCGTGCCCGGCATCAATGCTTGGCAATAGGCCTCACTACGTGTCATCCCAAGCGAGGCGTGCAAGTAATGTTCCGGCAC
>DATIZQ010000129.1:0-23077 GCA_035517015.1 Candidatus Acidiferrum sp.
AGAGCCTCTCGACCATGCACCGTAAGTCGGGCATTCTTATGAATGTCCATTCGACCTCCCGGGAAGATTTGATTGCTCAGCACAATCAGCATCTCCCGTTCAGGTCGAATGGACAACCTGTTGAAAGGTCACAACTAGAGGAGAGGTGCGCAGCAGGTTGAGCCGGGAGACGGATAGATTAGAAACTTCTTTGTGGTTTGTTTTCAACGAGTTGAACTGATTTCTAATCTTCGGGGGATAGATTAGGAGCGTTTTGGAGGCGCACGGCGGCTCGCAATAGCGATCGTCGGTGGGCCGGAAAGTGTACCGATTGAAGATTTTCATGTGATTGAACCGCAAGGAGTTGCGGCGATTCCCGTTTGCAAAGTGTACCGATTGAAATTGCGCGGTCCATGGCCGACGGTCGATAAATTCCGCTAGCATTGCCAGTTCCTCCTCTCTGCCGGGCGTGTCTAGACACACGGCTACCCTGCTCGTGCGCGGACTTCTTTAAGCTCAGGGTTTGCAAGTACAAACCCTGAAGGCTTCTTCACGTCAGGGTTTGCAAGTACAAACCCTGAAACCCGGGCACACAATTAATTATTCTGATTTTGAGGATAAACGCTTATAGCATATGTTGACGTGAAAGTCAAGTACCAGTACTTATTAGCCAGCGGGAGTGGACCAAGAGCGCCGATCCTTCGAGAACCGCGAAGGATCGGGCACCCGCAAATTCGGGAGCGAACCTCTGCGGCGGAGGCTGCGGCACCCAGCTGCAACTCCTGAGGGGTCGCTTCGGACCTAACGTCCTACGCGACGGCGTGCCCTTCGCCTGCGCTCAGGGTAAACGGCAGCAAGGTACGCTGTTGACGCGGGCGGTTCCTTTTCGCAGCGGTGAAGCGCTGCTCCTCCCACTGAAGTGGGAGGCTTCCACCCGAAAGAGAAATTCAGGGACCCACCGTTCGAAAGGCGCGAACGATGGGGCACCCGCCGGGGGGATTCGTTGAGGGAGGGCGATTCACGGGGAGGCTCACGGCTTCGACCTCGCCAAAGGCAAACCTGGGGCACCCGGCGATACTCCGCCGTCCAGACTTCCTCTTCTTTACGAGGTGCGATGGAACCACTCGATGTAGCTGTTGCCTTCCGGATGGTGATCGCCGTTCGTCGGAGCGTGATACCTCGTCTGCACCGCGGCACCCGGCACTGGAGGTAACCGTGCTAGATTCCATGCCGTCTTAGTGGCAAGGAGCGGGGCTCATGCAGCCGTTTACGGGATCCACGTACACTCGCGGTACGGCCATCGCCGCGTTGCTCCTCGTGCCGTCGGCCCTCGCCGCCCAGAGCCCGCCTCAATCACCGCAAATCCGCGTTGCCACGCACCTTGTCCAGATCGGCGTGATCGTCCGCGACTCCAACGGTCCTGTGACGGATCTGACGAAAGACGACTTCATCCTGTCCGATCGCGGCAAACTCCAAGAGATCGCCGTTTTCCAGCGCGAATCTCTAAGACTCGCGGACACGGGGCCGCAGTCCCCGCAAACACTGCCTCCCAACACCTTCTCCGACCTTCCTCAATACGCGCCCATCAGGTCCGGCCCTTTGACTATTATCCTTCTCGATAACCTCAATACTCTGATTGGCTCGGCGGGGGTGCCTTACGAAGATACGCCGTACTGGATGGAGGACCTCGCGCTCGCAAATGCCAAGCAACATCTCCTCGAGTTCCTCAAGCAGCTTGACCCCGACGACAGAATCGCTGTTTATGGGCTTTCCGACTCCCTCCGAGTGCTCTGCGACTTTACGTGCGGCCGCGATCAACTCGTGGCCGTCGTAAGAAAGTATGACGCAACATCGAAAACCCAGCGCGAGGTCGCTGCACCGGGCGTCGTCCATATACCGAACGCCGAAGAGCTGAGCGTGCATATGGATGCGGACCGGTTGGGGCTCGCAGGCATCAGCAACCTCGATCGGGCACAAACGACAATGGCGGCCCTCAACGCCATAGCGAAGCGCGTGGCCGATATCCCGGGACGAAAGGATCTGCTTTGGCTTACCGCGAACCTCCCGTTCTCCGGTGAGGCAATCGCGCGGATCCTGGACCCTTCGAACATAGCCGCTTATCCAATTGACGCCAGGGGCCTGCTCGCTCGTCAGCCCTTCGTCTCGGGAGCCGATTCCGATGATTTCATAGCCTATACGCGCGGCGCGGTCCTGCCCCTTCCGGCCCAGTACGCGAAGCCTATTGGCACAGATACGATGGAGGAGATGGCTGACGATACAGGTGGAAAAGCCTTCGTCAACACGAACGACCTCACCGGAGCCATTCGGAAGGTCGTGAGGGACTCGGCTGTAACCTACACCATCGGCTTCTATATCGAAGCCGACTCCTTAGATGGAAAATTCCACAGCTTGAAGGTTCACGTGAAACGGAAAGGATTGAGCGTCCGCTATCCGCGAGGCTACTTCGCCTTTCAAGACCCTCCGGCGCCGAAGGACGACAACCGCAATAATCTCCTAAGTGCGATTCGCGTTCCCGCGCAGTCATCAGCGATTCCCTTGCAAGTGAGAATCGATCGCCTGGATCGACATCAACTTCACTCACTCCAGATTTTTGGGTCGGTTGATCTCGGTAGCTTGCGCTTGGTGCAAAACGGTTCCCTTCGCACCGGAAACTGCGACGTTTATGTGATTGAGCAGGACATTGCCGGCGTCGTCGTCCATCAGGCCAATAATCGCCTGCACCTGAGACTCACCGAGAGGCAATTCCAGTCCTATCTGCGGTCGGGAATTTCCTTCCGTGAATCTCTAGAACCAAGACCTGAGACGGCTGTTTTGCGCGTCCTAGTTCAGGATCCCTCCACTTCGCAAACTGGGAGCGTCATTATCCCTCTCGCTCAGGTTAAGTAAGACGGCCTGAATTTCTTCGAAATCCCGAAATCGAGATTCCTCGCTGCCTAGTCTTTTCCTGAGCTGCGGGAGGGAATCGAGAGTCTAATCGCAAAATTCAAAATTTTGTCACGCACCACTTTTCGCACCCTTCGCAGACTTCGCGAAGGATGCGGCGGCCGCAAGGTCAACGGCAAGGGCTGTTACGGGGGGACTGAAGTCCCCGCCTCCTGCGAGGCAACGTCAAAGGCCGCGCCACCTGCTAGAAAGAGAGGGCCTTAGGTCTGAAGACCTGAGCTACACGGCGCACGACGCTACATGGCGCCCAAAGATGCCGCGCTGAAGGCCGCGGCGCTACGTTTAAACCTTTACGGCGAAGGGCTGCGGCACCCACCGCGTGGGAGGGTGGGCTCGCGGTTCGGCACGGTGTGGTATTTATTCGCCGCGCCATGATATTGGAAGCGAGAATTCACCGAACAACTAAGGGTCGGCTACCCGCCAGGTTTTGGAATAGCCGGAAAGAAGAAGGCCGTGGAACAAAGGGAGAAGGTAATTGAGAAGAAGTTTCTCTACCTCCTCGAACACCGTCCCGAACTCATAAGATTCAAGAACCACACAACTAACGCGGAGAACCTTGCCGACCTTCTGATTGGCAATCGCCCCGCTGTTTTCCATGACACTAGCGACTGGAATCCTGACCCGAAGGCCATGCAGGACGTGATTGGGGGCAACGTTCCCGACATTGTTCTTCGTTCAAGTCGTTCAAATGAGAACCGAATCTACATCGAAGTCAAACACGATAGACCACTCAGCGGTGGAGTGGCGGATTCACAAATCGTTCGCTATTTCCTGCATTTGTTGGCGATGACGACCAAAGTGCCGAAACAGGGGCTACAAGACATCCGGAGAGGAGTTCTGCTGTGTGCGCCATCTTCGTGGTTTGAGAATTTGGGAAACGCAGAAACGTGGAACTACTTTCTGGAACATTTTTCTGGATTAGCTAAGGCCTTCGATATTGCGCTCGGAGAAGTGGACGCCGACTCGCTATCCACGTAGAAGACCTCGCGCGGGCTGTGATTTCGAACTCCGCGCTGAGGCCGGTCGTTATTGTACTCCTTGATCCAACGAGCGATGCTGGTCCGCGCTTCTTCCAAGCCGCGATACTCCGCCGTCGAGACTTTCTCTTCTTTCAAGCTACGATGGAACCGTTCGATATAGCTGTTGCCTTCCGGATGATGGTAGGCCGTTCGCCGGTGCGTGATGCCTCGTTTCCACTGCGGCATCCGGCCGGCCGCAAGAAACATCATCGAATTCCTATGAGCAGCCCAAAGCTTATTCCAAGCGACTGCTCATGTCCCCGCGCAAAGTTGTACTCGTACGCCGGTTCGAGGTACCAGCCAAATCTGTGCTTGCCGGAAGGCCAGAACATGAAATCCGGCGCGACCTCGACACTCACAGAATTCGTCGTCACACCACGATTCCGCGCATGAACCCACTCCGGGCCAACTCCCAACATAAACTCCGCTTTTTTCGAGAGAGTCCAGGGCTTCTTAAACAGGAGGTCAGTTCCCCATTCTGTGGAATGACGTGCGAACAGCGGGGTCACTCCGACCTCAAGTTCGAGCCAATTCTCTATCGGCGTGAATTCCACGGCGACCGTGGGGCCGAGACTTCCTCCCCCGTCTTTGATGTTCCAGGAGCCAGCGCCCCCAAGCTCCGCGATCGCCACGGGCTCCTTCTCAGCCGACTGTGCGAAGGCAGTACCAGAGCACAGGAAGACACACGCTATCAAGAGGTATCTCATCGCGTTCATTGGGTCGCGCCTCCGGCGCTCTGGGTGCTTTTATGTATCGCGCACCCAGCGCTCGCGCGCTGGGCTAACTTCTGACGCGCCTCCGGCGCTGGTAAAACCAGAGCTGCCGCGCTGAAGACCCCTTTCGACGTTGCTCAGGACTGGGCGGCGCTACGTTCAAACCTTTGGCTTGGCGGCGCAGAGGAGCTGCTCGACGCGGTCGACGTCGGAGGGGACGTCGACGCTGACGGCGTCGTAATCGGTCTCGACCACGCGAATCTGGAACCCGTTCTCGAGCCAGCGAAGCTGTTCGAGCTGCTCGATCCGCTCGAGTTCGCCGGGCGGCAGAGTGGCGAATTCGAGCAGGGCGTCGCGGCGGAACGCGTACAAGCCGATGTGCTTCCAGTGCTTGGCGGCGACAGTGCGGTCCTTGTCACGCACCCACGGAATCGGGGCGTGGGAGAAATAGAGGCCGTTGCCGTCGAAGTCGCGGACCACCTTCGTGATGTTCGGGTCCATGATGTCGTTGGGCTGGCGGATGGCGGTGCAGGGCGTGGCGATGCGGATCGAGTCGTCGTCGAGCATCTCCCCCACGACGGCGTCGATGGTGGCGGGATCGATCAGGGGCTCGTCGCCCTGAATGTTGACGTAAATCTCCCCGGGGACGTGCGCGGCGACCTCCGCGACGCGGTCGGTACCGGTACGGTGGTCGCTGCGCGTCATCAGCGCTTCCCCGCCGAAGCCCTCGACCGCTGCTTTGATCCGCGCATCCTCCGTCGCAACGACCACTCGGCCCACTCTTTCCGCTTTTCGCACCCGTTCGACGACGTGCTGAATCATTGGGCGGCCGGCAATCGACGCCAGCGGCTTGCCGGGAAATCGCGTGGACGCGTAGCGGGCGGGGATCACGGCGACAACCGAATTTTGATTGGAAGTCATAAATGATGCAGTCAACAAAGAGCGCGGCTGCCGGGGCTAAAGCCCCGGAGATTTTTCTTGAGGCTCCTTTCGCCGGGCCTAGAAGGCCCCGCTCCCCCGACTGAAGTCGGGGGCTCCCACCCCAGCCTGTCCCACTCATCACTCGAAGAGTTGCGGGCTCCCAACCCGCCGGCCTTCCGGCTCAACCATATTAAGGCGGCTTCATGTCACGTTCCCAATGCGGCGTGAATCTTAACACTCGAGGACGCCGCGCGCGAAGCGTCGGCGAACTCGGCCGGCCGGGCGGGGGGAGTTGGCCTTTTGAAGACGTCCCAAAAATCGCCAAGGATGCCACTTGCTTTGGGGCAAACGTCTGATAGAATCTTCGCAATCGCGGCTTTTGGGGGAACTTTGAGAGAACGCACCGCGCGGGCAATGCGGTTTCAGGTTGCCGCAGCGCTGCGCTCGCCCCTAGTGCTCCTGGCAGCTCTCCTGTTTGCCCTGTTTGCCCTGCCTGCCTTCGGTCAAGCCGGCGGTACCGGCCCTGCAAATCCGCCGGTAGAGAATCCGCAAAGAATCCAGAAGGGGAAACCGCTGACGACGCAGACGGAGATGACGCTCGTCAACGTGACGGTGACGGATCCGTATTCGCGGCTGGTGACGGGACTCGAGCAGGAAAACTTCCGCGTGTTCGAGGACGGCGTCGAGCAGGAAATCGTGCGGTTCTCGAGCGAGGACGTTCCCGTTTCGATCGGCGTGATCTTCGACATGAGCAACAGCATGTCCGACAAGATCGACAAATCGCGCCTCGCGGCCGTGCAATTCTTCCGCACCGCGAATCCGCAGGATGAATTTTTCCTGGTCGACTTCAACGATCGCGCGCAACTCGTCAGCCCCTTCACGGCCAGCGTCGAGGAATTGCAGAACCGCCTGATGTTCACGTCCGCCCACGGCATGACGGCTCTGCTCGACGGAATTTATCTCGGCCTGAGCCAGATGAAGGGAGCACACAACACAAAGAAAGCTTTGCTCATCATATCGGACGGGGGAGATAATCATAGCCGGTACACGGAAACGGATATCCGCAAGTTCGTTCAGGAAGCGGATGTTCAGATTTACGCGATCGGCTTGTTCGACCCCGACGGCGGCCCCACGGTCGAAGAACGGGAAGGCCCCGGCCTTCTCGGCGATCTGACGCTGATGACGGGCGGACGAACGTTCGCCGTGCATGGCCTGAACGACCTGCCAGATATCGCGACCAAAATCAGCATGGAGCTGCGCAATCAATATGTTCTCGGCTACAAACCCGCGAATCACCTCCACGACGGCAAGTGGCGAAAGATCAAGGTCAAGCTACGCCCGCCCAAAGGACTCCCGCCGCTCAACGTCTTCGCCCGCACGGGCTATTTCGCACCCGGCCACTGATACCGCGTTGTTCAAAATCATGCGCAGTAGACTTTTCGCGGTTGTGATTCTACTGTTCGCGGTTTCCGCCGCGTGGGCGCAGGAGCCGCAGCAACAGCAGCAACAGCAGACCGCCATTCCTCCTCCACCGCCTCCGGCCCAGATGGACCAGGGCCATCACATCGTCGCCCGCACGGACATGGTGGTGCTGCACGCGACGGTGACCGACGACAAGGGCCAGCTCATTTCCGATCTGCTCCAGGATAATTTCCGCGTGTACGAGGACAAGGTCGAGCAGAAAATCTCCGTTTTCTCACGCGCGGACATTCCGGTGACGATGGGCCTGGTGGTCGACAACAGCGGCAGCATGCGCGAGAAGCGCGCCCAAGTGAGCGCCGCCGCGATGACGTTCGTCCGCACGAGCAATCCGCAGGACGAAGCGTTCGTCGTGAACTTCAACGACGAGTATTACCTCGATACGGAGGGTGACTTCACGAACGACCAGAAGGATCTGAACGACGCGCTCTCCCGCATCGATTCGCGCGGCAGCACCGCGCTCTACGACGCGATCGTCGGCTCGCTCGATCATCTGAAGAAAGGCCACAAGGACAAGCGCGTGCTGCTGGTCATCACGGACGGCGATGACGACGCGAGCCGCCACACGCTCGAGTACACGATCAAGGCCGCCGAGGAATCCGACGCCGTGATCTACGCGATTGGAGTCTTCAGCCAGGACGACCGCAAGAACGAGAAGAAGATGGTGCGCCGGTCGAAGAAGATTCTCACCGAATTGGCTGACGCCACCGGCGGAATGGCCTACTACCCCGACAGCCTCGACGAGGTGACGCCGGTCTGCGAGCAGGTCGCGCGCGACATCCGCAATCAGTACACTCTCGGCTACTATCCGACGAACACCGCCAAAGACGGCACGTTCCGGGCCGTCCAGGTGCAGCTGACCCCGCCGCACGGGCGCGGCAAGCTGAACGTCCGGACCCGCACCGGCTACTACGCGCAGAAAACTTCGCAAGGCGACTGAAGCGACCGGGCAGTCGCGAGGAAACTCTACAACTGATTGAGGAAACTTGTGCCGTGCGGAATCGCGGCGCCGAAATTCTCCGCGACGGTCTGGCCCATGTCCGCGAGCGTATTGCGCACGCCGAGATTGGCTCCGCCCTGCGCGCCCGGGCTGTACGCAAGTATGGGAACGTACTCGCGCGAATGGTCGGTCGTCGGATTCACGGGATCGGGATCGCAGCCGTGATCGGCGGTGATGATGAGCAGATCCGACGCACGCATCGAATCGAGGAACGGGCCGAGGAGCGCGTCGAATTCCTCGAGCGATTTCGCAAAGCCCTCCACGTCCTTGCGGTGGCCGTACAGCATGTCGAAATCGACGAGATTCGCAAAAATCAATCCGTTCTCCTGGCGCGACAGCGCGTCGGTGAGCTTCGCCATGCCGTCCGCGTTGTTCTTCGTCGTGACGTAATTGTCGACGCCGCGGCCGTTGTAGATGTCGTGAATCTTGCCGACGCCGAACACCGGCACGCGCCGCTCCGCGAGCACGTCGAGCAGCATCGGACGCGGCGGCTCGACGGCGTAGTCGTGGCGGCGCTCCGTGCGCTTGAAGTTGCCGGGCGCGCCGGCGAACGGCCGCGCGATCACGCGGCCGACGCGATTCGGCCCATCGAGCAATTTGCGCGCGATTTCGCACATGCGATACAGCTCCGCGATCGGAATCACGTCTTCGTGCGCCGCGATCTGAAACACGCTGTCGCCGGACGTGTAAACGATCGGGTAGCCCGTGCGCACGTGTTCTTCGCCGAGTTCCTTGATGATTTCCGTGCCGGACGCGGGTTTGTTGCCGAGCGCGCGGCGCCCGATCTGCCGCTCGAATTCCGCGATCAGCTCCTTCGGAAATCCGTGCGGATAAACCGGGAACGCGCGGTCGAGCCAGATGCCGGCCATTTCCCAGTGGCCGGTCGTCGTATCCTTGCCAGGCGAGACCGTGATGCCTTTGCCGTAGCTTCCCGACGGGCGCGACGGCGGATCGAGGTGCGCCAGCGGCTTGATGTTGCCGAGGCCGAGGCGCACCAGATTCGGCAGCGTCAGCGGACGCGAACGCGCGATGTGGCCGAGCGTGTCGCGGCCCACGTCACCGTAATCGGCTGCGTCGGGCAATTCGCCGATCCCGACGCTGTCGAGCACGATCCAGATCATCCGCTCGAAGTGGACGTTTCTTCCCATCACATCCCTTCGTTGCTTTTTGGCGCGAGACGAGGGACGAAACGCAAAACGAAGAAAGATGAAAGCCATAAACGCAAAGAAAGCAGCGAACAATAGCACGGTGATCGACCCACCGATTGCTCCGGAAATTGAAATGTGGCCATTGTACTGGGGCGCAGATCTGTGCTCCTCGACCTCGTTCCAGACAAAAAGGAGAGGCAACCCTAGCGCCGCAAGCGCAGCGCAAAAGCCAAGAACTCCACCCGCAACTCGGAAAAGGAACTGCCTCACGGCCCGAACCTACCTCACCCGCGATTCTAGCGTAGCGACAACGCGACGAACATGCAGCCTAGCCAACTACAGTATAGCTTTCCCCACCCCGGATAACGGTTTACTCGCGTTTATGCGAGCGAGTATAATTTTTGGTTTACACTCATGGCGACGAAACCCACAGAGAAGCCTGCGCCCGTAAACTCCGCCCAGCCTGCCGCCGCGCGTGCAGTGGCGACGCCTGCCGACGCCGAGGAGATTCAGGTTCGCGGGGCGCGCGTCCACAACCTGAAGAACATCGACGTCACGATCCCGCACAACGCGATCACAGTCGTGACCGGTGTTTCGGGCTCGGGCAAGTCGAGCCTGGCGTTCGACACGCTGTACGCCGAGGGCCAGCGGCGCTACATCGAGTCGCTCTCGGCCTATGCTCGGCAATTTCTCGAGCGCATCGAGAAGCCGGACGTCGACGAAATCACGGGCATCGCCCCCGCAATCTCGATTCGGCAGAAAAACACGACGCGCAATCCGCGCTCGACGGTGGCGACCGCGACCGAAATCTACGATTATCTCCGCTTGCTCTTCGCGCGCGTGGGCCAGACGTTCTGCCTGAACTGCGGCGAGGAAGTTCGCCGCGACACGCTCGACGAAATCGCCGCGCGCGTGCTGGCGATGGGCGAGGGCCGCCGATTTTATGTGTTGTATGAGCTGAAGCTTTCGCCGGAGCCGCCGGCCGGCGCCGCCGCGCAGAAAGCGCGAAAGGCTCCGCGTCCGGCGCACGAAACCGTTCGCGAGGCGCTCGTCAGCCTGCGCAAGCGCGGCTTCAACCGGCTGTACCAGGCGGGGCGCGTTTTCGAATTCTCGACGCCGGAGGACCTGCTCGACATCGACTTCGCGAAACCGGTGTACGTGCTCGTCGACCGGCTGTCGCTCTCGGCGGAGATTCGTTCGCGCATCGTCGATTCGATCGAGATTTGCTACCGCGAAGGCCACGGCGAAGCGATTCTGGAGTTTGTTCCCGACGCGCCCAGCGGTGAAACGGAGCGGCTGGTCTTTAGCGAGCGGTTCGATTGCAAGAAATGCGGCGCGTCGTATCAGGAGCCGGAGCCGCGGCTCTTCTCATTCAACAATCCGTACGGCGCGTGCCCGCGCTGCCAGGGCTTCGGCAACACCATCGATTTCGATCTCGACCGCGTGGTGCCCGACAAGGGCAAGTCGCTTGCCGACGGCGCCATCGAACCGTGGACGAAGCCGCGCTACCGGCAACTCGCGATGGAAATGCGGAAATACGCGCGCACGAAGGCGATCCCGATCGACGTTCCCTTCCGAGATCTGACCACGGTCCAGCGCGACGCGATTCTGGACGGCGACCGCAAGGAAGGCTTCGTCGGCGTGAAGGGCTTCTTCGGCTGGCTCGAGCGCAAGAAGTACAAGCTACATGTGCGCGTGTTCTTGAGCCGCTATCGCGGCTATGCGACGTGCCCGGATTGCCACGGCACGCGGCTGCGCGCGGAGGCGCGCGCGGTAAAAATCGCGGGCCGCTCGATCACGGAAGTCTGCCAGATGACGGTGAAGGAGGCGCGGCCGTTTTTCGATTCGCTCACGCTCAGCCCCGCGGAGACGGAGATCGCCGACAAGGTTCTCGTCGAGATTCAGCAGCGCCTGCGCTTCCTCGACGAAGTGGGCCTCGATTACCTGACGCTCGACCGGCTCACGTCAACGCTTTCGGGCGGCGAGGCGCAGCGCATTCAGCTGGCCACTTCGCTCGGATCGCATCTCGTTGGCGCGCTCTACGTGCTGGACGAGCCGTCGATCGGACTTCACCCGCGCGACACGAATCGCCTGATCGAGATTCTGAAGGGCCTGCGCGACCTGGGCAACACGCTGCTCGTAGTGGAGCACGATCCGGATACGATTCTCGCTGCCGACCACATCCTCGATCTGGGCCCGGGAGCGGGCGAGCACGGCGGAACGCTGATGTTCGCCGGAAATCGCGAGCAGTTGCTCGCGGACCAGCAATCGCTGACGGGCCGGTACCTTCGTGGCGATTTGCGCATCGCCGTTCCACAGCGGCGCCGCAAGCCGCAGGGAAAGTTCGTGAAGATTCTCGGCGCACGCAGCCACAATCTGCAGGGCGTGGACGTCACGATCCCGCTTGGGATGCTTGTCGCGATTACCGGCGTTTCCGGCTCGGGAAAATCCACGCTCGTCTACGACGTGCTGTACAAGGCGCTGCAAGCCAAGCGCACCGGCGGAAACTGGCACGAATGCTGCGACCGGATCGAAGGCGACTCCGCTCTGACGGCCATCGAAATGGTGGACCAATCGCCGATCGGGCGCACGCCGCGCTCGAATCCGGCGACTTACCTCAAGGCCTTCGACCCGATTCGCGAGGTCTTCGCAGCAACGCCGCAGGCGAGGAAGCGCGGTTTCTCGGCGGGACAATTCTCGTTCAACATTCCGGGAGGGCGCTGCGAGGCATGCCAGGGCGACGGCACAGTGACGGTGGAGATGCGGTTCCTCGCGGACGTCGAGCTTGTGTGCGAAGAGTGCCGAGGCACGCGCTACAAGAGCAGCATCCTCGACGTGCGCTACAAGGACAAGAACATCCATGACGTGCTGCAGATGACCGTGCGCGCTGCGCTCGTGTTTTTTGCGGCGTTTCCGAAGGTGACCTCGCGCCTGCGCGTGCTCGAAGAAGTCGGGCTCGGCTATCTGCGGCTGGGCCAATCGGGCACCACTCTTTCCGGAGGCGAAGCACAACGATTGAAACTTGCGGCGCATCTTACGCGGCAGGAGAACTCCGGGATTCTCTACATTTTCGACGAGCCGACGACGGGGCTGCATTTCGATGACATTCAGAAACTGCTCACCGCGTTCCGGAAATTGCTCGAGGGAGGCGCATCGGTGCTGATCATCGAGCACAACCTGGACGTGATCAAGTCCGCGGACTGGGTGATCGATCTGGGCCCGGAAGGCGGCGACCAGGGCGGGCGCGTGTTGGCCGCAGGAACTCCGGAACAGGTGGCGCGCAACGCGCAATCGCACACGGGGAAATTCCTCGGGCGCATTCTGAATTCGCGTAACGGCGGCAACCACGGAAATCAAGCCCCGGCGGCCCGGCAAGCCGACCGGGAGAGCAACACGTCCACCGAATGAACCGCACAACGCTTGCGCGACGGCTTGTTTGCGGCGCGCTGCTTCTGAGCCTCGCCGCAGCGGAAAGTCTTTGCGCCCAGACCGTCGGCGAACGCCGCACGCGCATCCACGATCCCGAAGCCGAAGCGCTCGACAAGCTGCTGAACGACGCGCAGACGGCGCTCAATCAAAAGGATTACGCGACCGCGGCCCAGAAATACCAGAGCTTCCTCGCGAAGAAACCAGACAGCGCTTTCGCCCACTTCCAGTTGGGCTACGCCTACACCGCCATGCAGCGTCCCGCCGACGCGAAGACGGAGTATGCGAAGGCTGTGGAACTCGATCCGACAATGCAGGCGGCATACTTGAATCTCGGGATGACGCTGATTGCGCTGGGAGATGCGGCAAGAGCCGTCGAACCGCTGCGCAAGGCGGCCGATCTTGCGCCGAATGATGCGCACGGGAAATTCCTGCTGGGATTGGCGCTGGAGCGCTCCGGGAAGTTGCCGGAGGCGATTGAGCAGTATCAAGCGGCGGAGAAGATCGACGGCAAGGACTTCGACACGCACGACGCGCTGGGTCACGCTCTGCTGGAAACGCACCGTGCAAGCGACGCGGAGGCGGAATTCCGGGCCGCGATCGCGCTGCGGCCTGATTCGGCGCCGGCTCTGCTCGGCCTGGTTCAAAGCCTGATTGCGGAGAAGAAGCCCGAAGATGCGGCGGCGGAACTCGACGCCTACCTGAAGGTGCGGCCGAACGACGCCGATGCGCGCATCGAGCGCGCGTCGATTCTGGCGGACGCGGGCAAATATGGCGACGCAGTCGCGGAACTCGACCGCGCGGCAACAGCACGGCCCGAGGACATGCGCGCGCTGAAGCTCCGCGCCCAGGCGTACCTCGCGCTGAAGCGGTACGACGACGCGATTCCGGTCTTGCAGAAGGCCACTGCACTGGCTCCGCGCGATCCCCAGCTCCCCGCCGCGCTCGGGCACGTATACATCGAGAAGAAGGATTATCCCGACGCGATACGAACTCTCGCCGTCGCGTACAAGCTGGATCCGAGCTCAAACGACGTCGTGACCGACATCGTGACAGCGCAATACCTGAGCAAGAATTATCAAGCCGCGCTCCAGGGCATCGACCTGCTGTCGCAACGGAAGCAACTGCCGCCCGAGAGCTGGTTCATTCGCGCCACGTGCTACGACAAATTAGGCGAAGCCGAGCAAGCGCTCGATGCGTACCGGAAGTTTCTCCAGTTGAACAAAGACGAAAACAGCGATATGTATTTTGGGGCGACGGCTCGCGTGCGGACACTCGAACGCGAACTGAAAGAGAAGAAGAGGTAGCGCCTTGCCCGCGACCTTCCGCATCCGGGGCGTGTTTGCCGCCATCCTGGCCGTTTCGCTTTTTCCATTCTCGCAGCAGGACCGGCTGCAACAGGTGCGGTCGCGCTTCGAGAGAGAGACCGACCCGGTGCGCCGGGCAAAACTGATGGTTCCCCTCGAGAAAGTCGAGTTCGACCAGATCGAGAAGCAAGTCTCGGGCAGCGAGCTCTCCGCGGCTCTCGATAACCTGCGCGAATACGAAAACGACGCCACGGGCTGCGGCAAGTCCTTGGATGCGCTGGGAGTCAACGCCGAAAAACATTCGGCCGGATTCAAGGAGCTGGAGATTTCAGTTCGCGAATCGCTGCGGCGGCTGAACAACGTGCTGGTCAGCCTTTCGGCGGACGAGCAGAAGCCGTTTCTCGAGATTCGAGATGACCTGGACCAGCTCAACCGGCATCTCATCAAGGAGCTGTTCCCGTCGCAGCCGGGGAATTCTCCCGGTGCGGCAAAGCCGAAGAATTAGGAGATTGGGAATGCGCGGTCATGGAACGATTCTGGTGAGCTTCGCGGTTCTGATGACGCTGTGGGCGCCGGTGGCGCGCGCGGCGCATCCGCCGCAGGACAAAAAGGATTACTTGACCGAATCCGAAGCGGACAAGATTCGGGAGGCGAACAATCCGTCCGACCGCATCACCCTTTATGTGTCGTTCGCGGATGACCGCATGAAGAAGTTTCAGTACGAGCTGTCGCGCGCGACGCCGGACGCCCACCGGAGCGATCTCCTGAACGGATTGATGAACGCCTACTCCGCTTGCATGGACGATGCCGCCGACCAGATCGCCGACGCGAAGGAGAAACAGGCCGATATTCACGCGTCGCTGAAACTCCTGGAATCGAAGGGCAAGGAGTTTCTCGAAATCCTGCAAAAACTCCACGAGGGCGGCGGGCCCGCTTACGACGACTACAAAGACACGCTCGAAGACGCGATCGACGGAACGAAGGACGCCATTTCGGAGGCGCAGCACGCGCAGAAGGAAATGCTTCCGGCTCCGGTCCGGAGAAAGCCCAATTGATGCGGACGAACGAGGTGAAGAGCGCCGTCCCGGGCGGCCAGCGGATTTTTCAGCGCATCTATACGCGGCTCGGGTGCGAAGGAAGGCCGCCGAACTTCGTCGTCGAGTACCACCCGTATTCCGATCTCACGCACACGATCCGGCTGCGCGAGGACACGGCCTACGTGCGTCTCTCGGACGTGCTGCGCGCCGCGCCGCGTGCGGTCGTTGAAGCAGCGGCGGCGATTTTGCTCGCACGGCTCTATCGCCGCAAGCCGCCGAAGGACTTGCTGGAGATGTACCGGGAGTTCTCCTACGCGCGATCCACGCGACGCCGGCTGCTCGCACTGCGCCAGCAGCGAGCGCGCCGCGCGGAACACCGGCCCGCCGGCGTCTACCACGATCTGGCGCCGATGTTCGAGCGGCTGAACCGGCGGTATTTTCGTGAGGCGCTGCGCGTGCCGCGGCTCGGCTGGAGCAAGCGCGCGTGGCGCACGCAACTGGGCTGCTTCGATCCCGCGCTCGATCAAATCGTGATCAACCGGCAGCTCGACCGGCAGAGCGTTCCCGAATGCGTCGTGGCATACGTGCTCTACCACGAGATGCTGCACCTGAAGCATCCGATGAAATTCGAGCGATGCCGGCGCGAGTCGCATTCGCCGAAATTTCGCAAAGAGGAAAAGAAGTTTGCGGACTACAAGCGCGCGATGAAATTCCTCGAGCGCTTTCCCGCCTGCTGAAAGCCGCACTTCTATTGGGCTTCGAGCTTTTCGATTTTCTTTTGAATTTTCTTCGCGTCGGGCGAGTTCGGATAGACGCTGAGATATTCCTTGTAATACTTCAGGGCCATCGCGGTATCGCGCTTTTTCTCGTAAGCCTCCGCGAGCAGGAGCCGCGGTTTGCCGTATTTCGGCCGAAGCTTGGCGGCATCCTCGAAGCGCGGGATCGCCGCGTCGATATCGCCCTTGTGCATATAGAACGTGCCGACTTCGATGTCCTGCTCGGCGTGGAAGGCGTCGTATCGGTCGTCGTTCTGCGGAGGGGGAGCTTGCGGCTGTCCTTGTTTCTGCGGCGGGGCGGACGCGGGAGGGGCGCCGGTCTGCGGCGGCTTCTGATCCTGCTGCTGCGCGTGCAACGGGCCAAGCGCCAGCATCGCAAGCATAATCGCCGTCACGATTTGTCCGGGCCGCACGCCGCGCATAAGGGGCCTTCGCTGCGTTTCGATGGCGTTTGATATCATGGAAGTTGCACTGGGCTTGGAAGAGTCCTCCAAGAGCAGCCGCTGCCGTAATTGTAACGCGCCTTCATGGAGCTCCGCGAAAAAGTCGCCAACCTGCCCACGCAGCCGGGCGTGTACCTCTTCAAAGACGCCGCCGAGAAGATTCTGTACGTCGGAAAGGCGCGGTCGCTGCGCTCGCGCGTGAAGTCGTACTTCCTCGAATCGAGATGGATCGACGCCAAGACCGGATCGCTGGTGCGCGAAATTGCCGACCTTGACTACATCGTGGTCGACAACGAGAAGGAAGCGCTGGCGCTCGAAAACAATCTGATCAAGCAGCACCAGCCGAAATTCAACGTGCTGCTGCGCGACGACAAGACCTATCCGTACATCCGGTTCACCGCGTTCGAGAAATACCCGCGCGTGTACGTCACGCGGCGATTGACGAAAGACGGTTCAGTCTATTTCGGGCCCTACTTTCCCGCAAGCCTCGCCCACCGGCTCGTGCACCTGATTCACAAACACTTTCTGGTGCCGTCGTGCACGGTGGACCTGACGCGGTTTCATCCGCGGCCGTGCTTGCAGTATTACATCCACCGCTGCTGGGGGCCGTGCGTCGAGAACCTGGTTGCCGACGAACGGTATGCCGAGGCAGCCCACGACGTGCGCCTGTTTCTCGAGGGCCGCCGCAGCGACCTTTCGCGAAGCCTCGAAGAGCGCATGGAGCGCGCTTCCGACCAGGAACACTACGAAGAAGCCGCGGGGTACCGCGATTTGCTTCGCACGCTCGCGGAAATGGAAGAGCGCCAGAAGATCGCCGCGTCCGAAGGCGACGATACGGACGTGCTCGCGTGGTATGCGGAGCCTCCGCAGGTTGCCGTGAACCTGTTCCACTTGCGAGGCGGACGCGTGGTCGACCGGCGCGATTTCTACTGGGAGGACCTCGCAGAATTCGATCCCGCCGAGTTTTTGCCGTCGCTGCTGAAGCAGCTCTATCTCGACGCCGCGTATTTCCCCCGCTACATCCACACGCCGATGGATTTCGAGGACCGCGAACTGCTGGAGGATGTGCTGACGGAAGCGGCGAAACACCGCGTGGAAATCCTGAATCCGCAGCGCGGCCAGAAGCATGCTTTTCTCGAGCTGGTGGAGAAGAATGCGAAGCATTCGTTCACGCAACGCTTCCGCGTGCTGCGGCCGAGCTCCACCGCGATCGTCGACGCCCTTGAATCGGCTCTTTCCTTGCCGGAGCCGCCGAAGCGCATCGAGTGTTTCGACATTTCGCACATTCAGGGTTCGGACACGGTGGCGTCGATGGTGGTGTGGGAAAACGGCCGGATGAAGAAGGGCGACTACCGGAAGTTCATCATCCGCGGCGCGGAAATGGCGGATGGGGCGGAAAAGTCCGCCGGCCTGCTGCGCGACGACTTTGCAAGCATGCGCGAGGCCGTCGAACGGCGCTACCGGCGCCTGCAGGAAGAGAACAAGGCGCTGCCGAGCCTGATCTTGATCGACGGCGGCATCGGGCAGCTTCACGCGGCGGCGCAGGCGCTCGACAAACTCGAGATCATCAACCAGCCGGTCGCCAGCATCGCCAAGAAGGAAGAAATCCTCTACGTGCTCGGCCGCGAAGATCAGCCGGTTGTGCTCGAGCGCCATTCGCCCGTGCTGCATTTGATCCAGCAGATTCGCGACGAAACGCACCGCTTCGCGGTCACGTTTCACCGGCAACGCCGCTCCAGCCGGCGGCTGCGAACGTCGCTGACGGAGATTCCGGGCGTGGGCGAACGAACCGCGCAAAAACTTCTGCGGAGGTTCGGAAGCGTGACGCGGCTGCGGCAACTGACGATCGAAGAGCTCGCGGCCGAATTGCCGCGCGGCCAGGCGCGGCGCGTGTTCGAAGGATTGCACCAAGCGGAAGCGGCGAAGCCGCAGGGCGACACGCAGCGCGTCTGATTCCCCCGGCGCCTGCGGCTTCGCAGAGGGAAACGTTATGACGACGGCAATCGCTGCACCGGATCTTTCGTCCAGGCCATTTTCAGTTTGCTGCGAGCGCGTGATGACCGCGCCTGCCAGCGCGTTATTTCGCGCGTGGACGGAGCAGTTCGATCTCTGGTTCGCGGCGCCAGGGTCGCTGTTGATGAGAGCGGAGGTCAATGCGGTTTTCTTTTTCGAGACTCACTTCGAAGGCCAGCGGCATCCCCACTATGGCCGCTTCCTCAAGCTCGAGCGCGATCGGCTTGTCGAGCTCACGTGGGTCACGGCGGCAACGAGCGGGCAGGAAACCATGGTGACTGTCGAGCTGGCTCCGCTTGACCGCGGAACGAAACTTCGACTCACGCACGCCGGATTCCCGGACGAGGCGTCGCGAAGACGTCACGATGAGGCCTGGCCCAAGGTGCTGAAGCATCTCGATCAGAAGGTTGCGGCACAGGCATGAGTTGGCAACATGGCGGGTGCGGGATTGATGGCGCAAGCCCCCCCCGGTACAATGGCTAAATGATAGGAATTCCGGAACGCAGCGAGGCCGCGCCCTATTACTTCACGTATATCGACAGGGTCACGAACCCCGACATCGAGGGCGAACTCGAAATACAACTGCATGACAGTCTGGCGTTCTTCCGCGGAATTTCGGAAGAGAAATCGCTCCACCGCTATGCCCCGGACAAATGGAGCATCCGCCAAGTCCTGAATCATATCAACGACACGGAGCGCGTCTTCACTTTCCGAGCGCTCTGGTTCGCGCGGGACTTCGAAACCGCTATGCCGAGCTTCGACCAGGACACTGCCTCGCGCGCCGCCGATGCGGACGAGAATTCGTGGGCAAGCCATATCGAAGAGTTCCGCGCGATCCGGTTGGGAACGATAGCGCTTTTTCGGGGCCTTCCTGCGGAAGCGTGGGCGCGCACCGGCATCGCGAGCGACAACCCGGTCAGCGTGAGGGCGCTCGCCTACATCATTGCGGGACACCTTGCGCATCATCGCGCGCTTCTCGAAACGCGTTATTTGTAGCCTTTCCAGCCTGGGAGTGTTCTTCGGCGCACTTTGCTTGCCCCCTTGGGAGCGCTGTGCTACCGTAGCCTTCGGAGGTGCCGAATGAGCGACAACGTAGGCTCGAAGGTCAGTTTCTTCCTCGTCGGATTGGGAATTGGAGCGCTGCTCGGTATCTTGTTCGCGCCGAAGTCCGGCGAAGAGACGCGCGAGTACCTCTCCACGAAAGCGGACGAGGGGCGCGATTACGCTCAGCGCAAGGCCCGCGAACTGCGCGAACGGGCGGAAGATCTGATCGAACGCAGCAAGGAAATCATGTCGCGCCAGAAGGATGCCATCTCTTCCGCGGTGGACGCCGGCAAAGAAACGTACAAGCGCGAATCGAAAATCTCCTAGCCTCAAAGAGGCGTAACCATGTCCGGTTGGCTGGAAGCGTTCATCGTCATCGCCGCGCTCGCCATTGTGATCCAGACGTTCATTCTGGCCATAATGGCGATCCAGATGAAAGCGTCGATCGAGAAATTCAACAGGATCGCGGGCGATCTGCAGGTGAAGATCGATCCGATCCTGGTGCGCACGGCGCGCATTCTGGAGGATTCCGAGGACCGAGTCGCCAGCATCATGGGCGACGCCGCCGAAATCACGCGCGTAGCGCGCGGGCAGGCGCAGAAAATCGACCGCGTGTTCACCGAAGCAGTCGAGCGGCTCCGCATCCAGGTGATTCGGGCCGACCAAATCCTGACCGGCGCTCTCGAAGTGATCGAAGATACCGGCTCGAAATTCCGCAGCACCCTCTGGGTTCCCGTGCAGCAGGCATCCGCGCTGCTGAAGGGGCTCAAAGTGGGACTCGACGTCCTCCGGGGCTACAAGCGCGGCCGGTCGCGATCGGAAACGGCGCGTCAGGACGAAGAGCTTTTCATCTGACCGCGCTAGCGCAGCAAAGGCCGCCCCAAGCAAGATTCCGTGAGCTTCCTGCCCGAGATACCTCCTTCACCTTCGTCAACGGATCCAGCCGCCGCCTAGAACGCGTTCCCCTGAGTAAAACACAGCCGCTTGCCCGGGCGTGATGGCACGCTGCGGTTGGCGGAACGTAACCCGCGCGGTGGTTTCGCCGGTGGCTTCGACTTTCGCCTCCGCAGGCTCGTGGCGATTGCGAATTCGCACGCGGGCGGAAACGGGCGCGCCGGGGCGCTCGAACGGAATCCAATTCACATCGCGGACTTCGCACGCGGCGCGGCGCAGATCGCCATCTTCGCCGACGATCAAGCGATTCCGCGCGCGATCGATTTCGACAACGTAAACAGGCCGGCCCGTGGCGAATCCAAGGCCGCGGCGCTGTCCCACCGTGTAGTGATGCAGGCCGTTGTGGCGGCCGAGAATTTCGCCTGAAACAGAAACGATCTCGCCGGAATCCGCGGGCAGCGCGCTTCCCTGCTCCTGCAAATAGCCTTCGATGAACCGGACGTAATTCCCCGCCGGGACAAAACAGATTTCCTGGCTCTCCGGCTTCTCGGCCACGGGCACGGCGAGGCGGCGGGCGATTTCGCGGACTTCCTGCTTGGTCAGCTCGCCGAGGGGAAATTCCGTGCGCGCGAGCTGCTCCTGCGTGAGGCCGAAGAGAAAGTACGACTGATCCTTGCTTTCATCGCGCGCGCAGAGCAGTTCATAGCGGCCGGTTTCGCCATTCCGGCGAACACGCGCGTAGTGGCCCGTGGCAATTTTCCCGGCGCCAATCTGGCGCGCGGTGAGAAGAAGCTGATCGAACTTCACGTGATTGTTGCAGAGCGTGCAGGGAATGGGCGTGCGGCCTTCGAGATAATCGCCCACGAACGGCCGGATCACGGTCTGCTCGAATTCGCGCTCGAAGTTGACGACGTAAAACGGAAAGCCGAAATGCTCGGCGACGCGGCGCGCGTCGTACACATCATCGAGGGAGCAGCAGCGATGCTGCGCCGGGCCGTCGCCCTGCAACTGAGGCAAACGCCGCTGATTCCAGAGCTGCATCGTGAGCCCGACGATCGACTGGCCGCGGTCGTGGAGCATCGCGGCGACGGTGGAACTATCCACGCCGCCAGACATGGCCACGGCGACGGCAATCCCACTGGCGGCGTGCGCCGATTCGGTGTGAGCAGGCGCTGGCATCGGATTCATCGCGCGGTCACCGCCGATGTGGCAAGGGGCGAGAGCGAACGAAGCCGCTCGACAGCGCGCGGAATGGTCGCGATGGCTTCGTCGATCTCTTCCGCCGTCGTCGTGCGGCCGAGGCTGAAGCGGAGACTCGAGCGCGCTTCGTCATGCGAGAGGCCGATAGCCGTCAGCACGTGCGACGGCTCGACGGCGCCGGACGAGCAAGCGGCGCCCGTGGAACACGCGACTCCGACAAGATCGAGCGCAATGACGAGCGCTTCGCCGCCCGCGCCGGAAAACGCAAGATTCGTGGTGTTCGCGACGCGGCGCTTGCGATCGCCATTCACTCGAACCATCGAAATCGAAGCGAGCAGCGCGGCTTCGAGGCGGTCGCGCAGCGCGGCGACGCGCGGCGAATCTTCGTTCAATCGCGTGCGAGCCAGCTCGGCCGCCTTTCCGAGGCCGACGATACCGGGAACGTTCTCAGTGCCGGGACGGCGGTCGCGTTCGTGATGTCCGCCGAACGTCTGCGGCGCGAGCGGCGTCCCGGAGCGGACGTAGAGCGCGCCCACTCCCTTCGGGCCACATATCTTGTGCGCCGAGAGCGAGAGCAGATCGACGCCGAGGCGATTCACGTCGAGCGGCAACTTACCGGCGGACTGAACGGCGTCGCAGTGAAAATAGACGTCCGCTTCCGCAGCGATGCGGCCGATTTCTGCGATGGGCTGAATCGTGCCGATTTCGTTGTTGGCGTGCATCACGCTGATCAGAATCGTTTCGGGACGGAGCGCGCGGCGAACATCTTCGGGATCGACGATACCATTCGAGCCCACGTCGACGAAGGTGACGTCCGTTCCCTGCTTCTCAAGCTGCTGGCAGGTGTTCAAGACGGCGTGGTGCTCGATCGCCGTGGTGATGACGTGCTTGCGGGGCGTGGCGCTCGCGGCAACGATGCCGAGGAGGGCGAGGTTGTCAGCTTCGGTGCCGCCGCTGGTGAAGACGATTTCGGCGGGCTTGGCGCCGATCAGGCCGGCGACGGAGTCGCGAGCGGCGTCGACAGCCGCACGGGCCTGCTGCCCCGCCGAGTGAATCGAGCTGGCATTGCCGAAGGCGCCGGCAAAATGCGGCAGCATGGCGTCGAGGACGCGAGGGTCGACGGGAGTAGTCGCGTTGTGATCAAGATAAATCGACACGGCGTAAGCCTTGCACAGTCAGAGTAATGGGTAGAGTTGCCTGGGTCAAGCGAGGGCGGGATCCGGTCAGGAACCTCGAACCACAAATGAACAGACGGGAGGAGAGACGGCGCAAGCGATCTCCCGATTTTTGGCGATTAGAACGGGTGCCGATCCTTTGTTTTCTACAACTTAGGGTGGTTTCTAATATTCGAATTTGGCGATTAGGATTGGCCACAGAGGCGCAGAGACACAGAGACAAGAGGGTGTGAACCGAGCGAATCAGATGGATTGGGGAGATGGCCACGCTACAGCGGGCGGCTCGGCACGAGGTTATCGTGGACAACCGTATATTAGACATGGGGTCGGTCCTGTGCTTTCAACGAGTTAGAGCGATTTCTAATCCCCGTACCGTAGATTAGAACGGAAGCCAAGGAAGCAAAGGAGATGGCCGGCTGGAACGCGTTGAGCCGGGAGGCGGATAGATTAGAAATTTCCAACGTATTGATCTTGCGCGGGTTGCGGTGATTTCTAATCTTCGGCGGGTAGATTAGAAGCAGATTAGACAGGGGGCGGCC
>DATIZQ010000130.1:0-21547 GCA_035517015.1 Candidatus Acidiferrum sp.
TAACACCTCAGAGGAACGCGCCGCGCATCTTCCGCGCTGGCTCCATGACTACAACTGGCACCGTCCTCATGCTAGCCTCGGCGGTGCTCCACCCATCTCCCGTTCCGGTCTGGATCGGAACAACGTGTTGATACATGACACCTAGCCAGGCCGAGCGACGACTAGCTCCGTATGCAGCCAAGCACCCCAGCACGACGTTCGTATGTCCCGTCAGCCGAAGACCTAGCTCACAGGGACATATTTTCGCCCTTTGTACTTGCCGACCGGGCCGCATTCGGGCTCCTAACGGTGTATTTTTTCTTTTGGCCTGTTTGGTACTCGAGCGAGGACAAGGTATCGGCACGGATAATGGATTTACGCGTGGAGCATCTGATTGTGGCGAGTGTGTTCCTCCTCACCCTAGGGACCATCGTTCGACGACGCTGGTCGTCCACTCCGGGCACGACAGCCTTACTGCTTCTGATTTGCGATGGGGCGCTAACGCTCGCGTGGACTATCAATTTGAAGGAGGGCGCGCTGGTCCTCCTTAACCTTGCGTCGGTGATTGTCTTTGTCCAGGTGCTAGCGAGCAATCCTTTGCGTCGGACGATTGCCCGATTCTCCTTCTTGGGCGGTCTGGTGATCATGAGCGCGGTGGGAATAGCCCGCGCCGACTCCCCTACCGTCGACGATTTCCGGTTCTTGTTCCCCGCTGGTATTGATCCAAATCAGTTCGCCGTTCAGGCGGCGATCGCAGTGGTCATACTCGCGTCGATGGCGGCGGCTGACCCCAAAGGCAGGGCGAGCCACAGAATCCGCTCCTCACTCTTACTCGCGTTCATCGTTGCGCTGTCCGGCGCAGTTATCCTGTCGGGCTCAAGAACCGGTGTTCTCGCGGCAGCCGCAGGCTGTTCGGTTGTGCTTCTGCTAGCTAGGAGCGACTCGGGACAGCTTCGCCTCCGACGCCGGCGGCTAGCGTGGCTACCAGCGCTGGCTCTGCTTGTTGTCCTCGTGGCCCCGTCCTTAATGAATTCCAACTCGGCAACTCTGCTCGAACGTTACGAGGCTGGGTTCGTCCGTGGCGATCTGGACGGACGTGACATGGTTTGGAGGGCCGGAGCCCGCTACTTCGCGTCCTCCACTAGAATCATCGTCATTGGAGGAGGTCTCGGGAGCTTCGACGAGTCCGCCGTGAGCTATCTCAGCGCGCCGCTCTACAAAGTGGCCCTTCACATGGCTGCTGTCAATCCCTCGCGTGTTGACCCGTACTTCGCCTCCCACAATGATCTCCTGCGCATCGCATGCGACCTTGGGGTCGTCGGGCTGGCACTCTTTGTTACGTTCTATGCCCAAGCAGCACTTGGCTGCATTGGGATCGCTGCTAAGGGTGACGCGTCGACTCTGCCTTTGGCTCTTCTTGTCACTCTTCTCGTCGGCGGGATGGCGATTGATCTGGTTAGCTTCCCGGTTTACCCGATCGTTCTGGCTCTAGTCCTTGCGCCTTCTGCGAACGTCCGAGAAGGCGTTCCGGAGACTGCCTGACCAAGATGCGCCTACTTGTAGCGACCGAGCAGCGCTTTGCGCGCGGGCCGGGTGAGCACCTGTACGTCGACGGGCCGGCGAAGTACTCCACGTGGGCGAACTACCTCGAAGTTTTCGACGAAGTCGTCGTGCTCGCGCGCGTAGCCGCCCACGCGCCATGCCTGGAAGAGTCGCGCGCCGACGGTCCGGGCGTCTCGTTTGTTGCCTTGCCGGATTATCGCGGCCCCTGGCAATACCTGCGTCACCTCCGCGCGCTCAGAGCGCTCGTGCGCGAAGCCGTCGAGAAGTGCGACGCCTACATTCTTCGCGTGCCGGGACTGGTGGGCCGCGTCGTCTGGCGCGAACTCGGCAAATCGCGAAGGCCCTATGCGCTCGAAGTTGTCGGCGATCCGTGGGACGCGCTTGGCCCCGGAACCGTGCGCACTGCGCTGCGCCCGGTGTTTCGGCGTGTCGCGGCGAACGAACTGCGAGCGATGTGCCGCGGGGCGATTGCAGTCCACTACGTGACGCAAGCGGCGCTCCAGCAGCGCTACCCCGCCGCGAAGAATGCCTATGCCGTCGGGTTTTCCGACGCGCTGATGGATTCCGCCTTCGCCGCGCGCGCGGCCGTAGAACAAAGACACGCACGGATCGAAGAGACCGCCGGGACGGCGACGACCGCCGGCGGCCGGCCATTTCGCATCGGATTCGTCGGCAGCCTCGCGCAACTCTACAAGGGGCCTGAAGTGCTGTTGCACGCCGCCGCGCTGTGCCGTTCACGCGGGCTCAACGTCGAGACGGCGATCGTCGGAGACGGGCGCTACGCGAGCGCTATGAAATCCTTCGCGACGAAACTCGGCATCGCCGATCGGACGCGGTTTCTCGGCCAATTGCCGTTCGGCAAGGCCATTCTCGATTTTCTCGATTCGATCGATCTGTTCGTGATGCCGTCGTACGCGGAAGGATTGCCGCGCGCGCTGCTGGAGGCAATGGCGCGCGGTTGCCCGTCCATCGGCTCGGACGTGGGCGGCATCCCGGAGCTTCTCGCCGCGGATGACCTGGTGCCTGCCCGCAATCCGGAGGCACTCGCCGCGAAAATCCTGGAAGTGGCTCGATCCCCCGAGCGCCTCAAGCAAATGTCTTTGCGTAACCTCGAAAAAGCGAGGGAGTTCAATCCGGAGGCGCTCCGTCAGATTCGCCGCGCGTTCTACAGTTTTGTGAGGCTTCACTCAGGCAAGGGAGCCTAAGCTCGCGCCGTGACGGAAGCCCTCGCCAGCGCCTGGGCCGTTCGTTTGGCGGCGCCGCGCGATTGCTCAGCGTGCAAGGCAGCGGGCGTTTGAGCGTTCACAGGCGCGGGGCCGCGCACTACGTGCGTGCGGGACGGGCGCGCCGCGAAATCCGCCATCAGGCCGGAGCGAATTGCCGCGTATATCTCGGCAATGCCGCCCTCCAGATTCCTCTCGCACTCAAATCCCAACGCGCGCCGAATCTTATCGAATGACACGTGATAGTTTCGCCGGTCGGCGCCGTTTTCGATGTGCTCGATCGCCGTTTCGGGAATCGCCCGCCCGATCGCCTCGCCCACATCGCGAATCCGCAAATTCAGATCGGGCGAGCCGGCGTTGAATATCTTGCCGGCGACGGCGCCCGGCGCAGCTTCGAGGCAAGCGATCACGGCTCGCGCCGCGTCGTGAACGTGCAGAAACGGCCTCCACTGTTCGGCGTTGAAGACCGTGATTCGTCCCTCCGATGCCGCGCGCGCGACGAAAAGGTTCACCACCAGGTCGAAACGCATCCTCGACGAGAGTCCGAACAGCGTGCCCAGCCGCAACACCGTGGGCGCGAAGCCGCGGCTCCGGGCCGCGAGCAGCGCATTTTCGGAGTCGACTTTCGTCCGCGCATACAGCGAAAGCGGATTCAGCGCGGACGTCTCGTCCAGCAGCGAATCGGACGCGCCGTACACGCTGCACGAAGAAGCGAAAACAAAGCGCTTCACGCCGGTGCTGCGCGCGAGGTCCACGAGCATCCGCGTCGAGGTTCGGTTGACCTCCGCCGCGAGCTGCCGGTTTGCGTCGCACGCAGGGTCTCCCACGATGGCCGCCAGGTGAACCACCGCGTCGCACTTCTTCATCGCTCGCGCGGCCACCGCCGCGTCGCGCACATCTCCGGGCACCAGTTCGCAACCTGGATTCGTCCGGACGCTTTCGAGAGACTTATCGCCGAACAGGAAGGAATCGAGAACGCGAACGCTGAATCCCCGAGCGAGCAGTTGCGCAACCAGCACCGATCCCACGTAGCCGGCGCCGCCGGTGACGAGAATCCGCGCCGGCCGAACCGAAGCGGCCTTCATGCGCTCTGCCCCATCGCGGCTTTTTTGCGCCTTGCGAAGTCGGCAGCCCGGCAGATGGCGTCGCACACCTTATCGACGTCGGCATCGCGCAGCGACGAGTAAATCGGAAGGCTCAGCACGCGGTCGGAAATGTGCTCGGTAACAGGAAGCGGGCGGCCGTCCCAAACCTCGCGATACAGCTTCTGGCGATGCACGGGCGGCCAGAAATAGCGGCGCACGCCGATGTTCTCCTTTTCGAGCGCACTGAAGAGCCACTGACGGTCGCGGCCGAAGGCCCTCTCGTCGACGATGACCGAGAAATCCTTGGATGCGCTGTGCGCTCCCGGACTCAATTGCTGGAAACTCAGGCCAGGCACGGATTTGAGCCGCCGCTCGTAATGCAATCGAATCTGGTTTCGGCGCGCGATGCGCGCTTCGACAGCCGCCATGCCGCGCAGCGCAAGCGCAGCCTGAAATTCGGTCATGCGGCCATTGAAGCCGACGACATCGGGATCGTAGTCCCCCGAATCGCCGTAATTGCGGGCCGTGCGAAGGCGGCGCGCCAGCGCGGCATCGCGAGTCGTAATCAATCCGCCTTCACCGGCAACGACCACCTTTGTCGGCGAAAAGCTGAACACTTCCGCGACGCCGAAGCCGCCGACTCGAACCCCGTTGATGCTCGTGCCGAGCGCATGCGCTGCGTCATAGACGAGCGGCACACGTAAATCGCGTGCGATTTCTTCGAGCTGCTCGACGGGCGCGGGATTCCCGAACATGTGTACCACGAGAATCGCGGCCGTGTTCTTCGAAGCGCGCTCGCGAACCGACTGCGGGTCCAGGCAAAAGGTGTTCGGATCGCAGTCCGCGAAGACGGGCCTCAAGCCGTTCCACGCAATCGCGTGCGCGGTGGCATGAAACGTGAAACTCGGGAGAATCACTTCGCCGCGCAGATTCAGGACTCTCAAGAGCAGCATCAGCGCGGCCGTGCAGTTCGACACCGCGACGCAATGCGGAACGTTGAGATATGCCTCTGCGGCCGCTTCGAGCTCGCGAACGAACGGGCCGCTCGTCAGGCGCCCGCTTTCGAGAATTTTCTGCACATCGCGCAGGAAGTCGCCGTTCGGCAATCCCTCCGGAACGGCGATGGGAAGGAGCCGATCGAAGATCGGGTGTCCGCCGGCAATGGCCGGAAGGCTTATGGTTTCGACAGGCATGCTGTCCTTCGCTGCTGGTTCGGGCGTTTCGGCTGCAGGCGAATCTCCGCCGCGGGATTGCCGGCAACCACCACGCCTTCCGGCACATCCTTCAACACCACCGCGCCTGCCCCCACATAGGAATGGCTGTGAATGGTCATGTTGGGAACGACAACCGCGCCCGATCCGATGCACGCGTACTCGCCGACGTGAACGCTACCGGCCAGCGTTGCGTTGGGGAAAACATGGCAACTGTTGCGGAGCCGATTATCGTGGTCCACGGACGCGGACGTGTTCACGCAAGCGTTGTCCTCGATCACTGTTCCCGGATTGATGGTGGCGCCCGCGAGAATCGTCACGCCGCGTCCGAGTTCGACGAAGCGCGAAATGTGCGCCGTGGGATGAATTACATTCACAGCCTCGAAGCCGAGCTCGCGCATCTCCTGAAATTTCTGGCCGCGAATGTAGTTGTCTCCGATTGCGACGGCCACGGCGTCGAAATCGATTCTGCTTGCCAGCTCCGCGAGCCCGCCGGAAGAATCGAGCACGCGCAGGCCGAGAATCGTCGTGCCCGCTTTTCTCTCGTCATCGTCGGCGACGCCCACCACTTCGTATGTATCGCCGGCGAGCAGCGCGTCCACGGTCACTTTTCCGTGGCCTCCTGCTCCCCAAACGATCACTCGACGTCTTCCGCTTCGCATCGTGTCCGCCCGCTCAGGCCAAATCGTGCATTCTCACTCTGCCGTCCGCCCCGTAAACGCCCTCGCCGCGCAGCAGAACGGGAATCGTGCGCATCAGAATCTTCAGATCCAAACCAAACGACCAGCGATCGACGTACGCAACGTCGCAGGCAATTCTTCGCTGCCACGAAATCAGATTGCGCCCTTGTATCTGCGCGAGCCCCGTCATCCCGGGGCGCATCTGAAGCCGCCGCGCTTCGTGCGGCGAATATCGCGCGGCAACTTCTGCGAACGCGGGCCGCGGTCCAACCAGACTCATATCTCCTCGCAGCACATTCCAGAGCTGCGGAAGCTCGTCGACGCTCCATCGCCGCAGGAAGCGGCCCACGCGCGTGATTCTTGGATCGGCGGCGAACGTCTCGAAGGGATGCGCCGCCAGCCGCGCGTCCTTCACCATCGTGCGGAACTTCCATTGATCGAACGCACGACCGTTGCGTCCGGCGACGCGGAGCTTGAAGAACACTCCCCCCGGCGAATCGACCAGTATCGCCGCCGCGACAATCGCGAACACCGGCAGCAGCATCAGCAGACCGATCGCTGCGATCATCAGATCGAACGCTCGCTTGAGAGCAAAATCAACGTCGCGGCTCAACTCGCCAGCTCCACGGAAGCAGCCTTCTGCGTCGACGCCATTGCCAGGCCCAAGATGAGGGCGAACAATAGCGCGTTCGCGGGAATATGCAAGTTGAAATCGGTCGCGCTATGGAGCAGCATCGCGACAATGCTGCCCGCGCACGCGAGTGAGACGGCCCGCCCATACTTTCCCTCGCCGTGCAAGAAATTCCGCACCGCGCGCGCCAGAACGAAGAAGATTGAACCGAACAACAGCGTCGCGGCTGGTATTCCGATGTCGCTCGAAATCTCCAGGTAGTCGTTGTGCGCGTGGTTGACGAATTGCGTCAGGAACGTCGTCTGCACAGTCGTGTACACCACCGGAAACGTGCCCAATCCCGTCCCGATGATCGGATGCTCCCCGATCAATCTCAGCGTCCCCGGCCACATCGAAAGCCGGCTCTCGTCCCCCGAGAATTCGCCTCTCATATTCGCGAACCGGTCCAGAGCCGGGCGAACGCCGATCCACGCGGCGAAGCAAATGCTCAACACCACGAAGGCTGCGCCCAGAACAGCCGCCGCCCTCCGTTTCTCGGTGGCTTTCAGGCCAAATACGACGGCCAGAGACGCGCAAGCGGCGACCATTCCCATTCGCGATCGCGAGAACACAATCGCCGCCATCACCACCATCGCGACGGCAAGCCACAAAACCACTTTCGCAGCGTTCGGGCGCGCGGCCCAGCGTCTCGTCTCTCCGGCGTGTTGCCCCCGCGCCGCGGCCAGCTTTTCGCCTTCGTACAACGCGAAAGCAATTGCGAACGGCAAAATCATCTCGAGAAAGCCCGCAAAATGGTTTCGGTTGATGTACGTCCCAGTAGCTTCCTCAAGATCGTATTTCTTGGCGTACCAGAAAATCCTCTGCCAATTCATCAGGTATTGGATCAGGCCGTAGAACGCCTCGGCCGTTCCGAGCGCCATAAGAGCCAGAATGAGCCGCCGCTTGCGGTCGCGATCCTGACCCACGGCATAGGCAAAGAAGAGAGCGATTAGACACGCGAGAAGAATCAGGAAATCGGAGCGCGAGCTGTAGGGAGCAACACTCAACGTGACGAAACGCGAACCGGAGTAGCTTTGGCCTCGCAGCCATCCTGGTACCAGGCTCGCGGGAAATGGGATGAGTTGCAGCAGCACAACCGCCGTCAGCGCCGCCGGAACAGCAAATTGACGGAGCTGCACAGAAACCGGAATCCGTTTCGGGCGAATCACCGCCCAGGCCGCCACCGCAAAAAAAAGAATTTCGACGACGGCGAATGATACCGGCTCGGTGCCCCCGAAGGCGCCGACAGCGACAATGGTGCCGGCGATCAGCGCGATTTCGATCGCCTTCATTCGCTCGCCCGCTCGTCACTTCGCATCGCCGTTCCTCTTCGCGTGGTAGTCCGAGTAGTAATCGTTCTTCGCGTCGGCAAAGTTGATCGTGGCTCCCAGCACGTGAGAGCCCGCATCGATGGCGGAGGCGTACGCGCGGTGCACCAGCTCGCGCGGCGTGCTCCCTCCGCCGATCACCAGAATCACGCCGTCGACCAGCGTCGCCAGAATTCGGCTGTCGGCGAGGTTCAGCATCGGGGGAGAATCGAGCACCACGAACTTGTATTCCTTGGACGCTTCGCGCACGAGGTTCGGCATGTACTCAGACGAGAGCAGGTCCGCCGGATTCGGCGGAACGGGCCCGCAAAACAGCACGAACAAGCCTTCGGCGGGCGCTTGCCACACCAAGTTCCGCCAGTCCGAGCGCCCCGTGAGAAAGTCGACCAGGCCTGCAGAATTTTCAGCTCCGAAAAAGTCCTGAAGCCGCGGGCGCCGCAGATCGGCGTCAATCAGCAGGACCGACTCGCCCAGTTGCGCTAGCGAAAGCGCCAGGTTCGCCGCCACCGTCGTCTTGCCCTCGCCCGCCTGCGCGCTGGTCACGAGAAGAGACGAAGGTGGACGCTTCGCCGTCGACAGCAAAACAGACGTGCGCAGGCCGTGGAACGCTTCCGCCAGCGGCGCATTCAACCCGTCGCCTTCAATTCGGTTCCAATGCGGGTCTCCGTTCGTGCGAGGTGCGTCCCCCGCAAGCAGCCGCGCCCGGTCGTAAAGCGCGTGCACGCCGTTGTGGTGCGACAGGCCGTTGACGGCGGGCACCGCGCCCAACGCGGGAAGTTGGAGAAACCGTTCGACGTCTTCGGTGGTCTTGAGCGTGTTGTCGAGGTGCTCCTGGAAAAACGCGACGCCGGTTCCCAAGCACAGCCCTAGCAGCGCCGCCAGCGACAGGTTCAGCAGGATTCGCGGCCGGGCCGGCTTCTTCGGCGGATGCGCGGGATCAACCACCCGAATATTCGTCGCCTTCAGGCTCGTCGAAATCCCGGTCTCCTTGAGTTTTTCCAGAAGCCCCACGTACAGCTGCTTATTCGTATCCGCTTCGCGCTTCAAGATGTTGTACTGAACCGACTTCTCCGCGATGTCGTTCGCCTGTTTTTGCTGCTCCTGAAAAGCCGCGCGAAGCATATTCTCGCGGCCCACGGCGGCTTCATAATCATTTGCGATTCGCTTCGCGCCGCGCTCGCGTTCGGCATCCAGTCCGGCCCGGCTTTCGTCGATCTGGCTCTGAATCTCCTTCACGCGTGGATAGTCCGGAGTGAATGTCGAAATCAACCGCGACTTCTCGCGCTCGAGTTCCGCCAGTTGCTCGGACAGGTCCTGCATCAGCTTGTTGTCGAAAACTCCCGGAAGCGACGCGCGATCGCCCTGCTGGAGCAGGTGAAACAAGGATTCTTTCTCGAATCGGTCGGCCTGCGCCTGCGTGAGTTGTTCCTGCAATTCGCGCAACCGCTGCACCACGATATTCTCCGTCGTGCCCTTGTCCGTTTCGAGAAACAGCAGCCCGTTGTCGCGCGCGTACCGCTGCAGGTCGTCCTCCGATTTCTCCAGCTTGGCCTTCATGGTTTCGAGCTGCTGTGCCAGCCAATTCGAAGCTTGCTGCGAGGCGTCCCATCGGGCTTCGAGATTCTCTTCGATGTACGTTGAGGCGAGCGTGTTCACCACCTGCGCCGCCAGCCTTGGGTCGTTCGAGTCGAAGCTGACTTCAATCAAGCGGCTGCGCTTCACCGGCTCAACGCTCAGGCGGTCCTTGAATTTCTTCAGCACCTCGTCGGAAATATCGGACGGGTTCGAAACGTTCGCGGGGACGGCGAAAACCTGGGCTGCCGACGCTTGCTGCGAATCCGTGGCCGGCTCCTTGCCGCGAGCGCCGAATTCCGGCAGCTTGTCCAGTTTCAGTTGCGCGATTACCCGCCGAGCCAGGCTCTCGCTTTTCAGGATCCGGTTCTGCGTTTCGAGGTACGTGTCCGAGATGCTTTCCACTTCGAACAGCTCCTGCAGACTCGGGATGTCCGGATTCTCCTTTTGGATTTCGATCAGCGACTGCGCCTCATAGACGGGCTTCTGTTTCAGCGTCGCAAAAAGCCCCAGCGTGAAAACCACGAAGAGAGTGGTCAGAATCGTTCCGCGCCGTTTCTGGATGACGCGCCAGTACTCGACGATATCAGGAACGTCGCGGATGGGTTCGACGCGATGGTTTTTGAAGTCCAGCGTCTTCAGCGAAGACTGCGGCGGTTCGTACGGCCTGATTTGCGTGTCCCCGTTCATGCAGCCTCACGGACGGAAAATCAGAACTCCGCTTGCGGTCGCTATCGCGGCGTCAGTTCCTCGATACAACGCCGCCTTCCCGCCACTCTTTGGAACGAACACGATATCCGCGGCCTGCAGCGGCACATCGGGGAGCTTTCCGTCCAGAATCTTGCCCAGGTTAATGGGAATTTCAGACCGTTTGCCGCTCACGGGGTCCGTACGAATGATTCGCGTGTGTCCTTTTGCCGCGGTTCCGGTCAGACCCTCGGCCAGAGCCACAGCCTTCAGAACGGACATTTGTTCGTTCGTCGGCATCACAAACCCGCCGGCTTTCTGCACGCTGCCAACGACGTAAACGATCCCCGCCTTGGTCACCTTGATGATGTCGCCGGGATAGATGGGCACGTTGTATCGGGGATCAGCGGACTCAAGGAGCAGCCGGAGGTCGATCTCGACGGTGTTTGTGTCGCTGGGCGCAGTAGCCGTTGCCGCAGCCGATGCAGAGTCAGAGCCTGCGGGCGGATCCTGCGAAACATCCTTGCCGGCCGCGCCCGACGCGTTCGAAGCAGACGCAAGCCCCGCGCCGCGCATCACCAGCACCTTGTCGCCCGCGTCGTCCGCCAAGCCTTGCGCCATCGACAGCATTTCGAGCACTGTCTTTGGCCCGCGGATTTGAAACACGCCCGGCTGCTTCACTGCCCCCACCACCGAGACGGGATGGCTCTCGACCGCCGTCACCAGCACGCCAACATGCGGATCGTTCACGTAGGCGCGGAGCTTGGCTTCGAGCGAACTCTCGATCTCTCTCGCCGTCAGTCCGGAAGCCTGCACGGCGCCGATCAGCGGCATGGCGATCTCGCCGTTCGCCGAAACCCGCAGCGAACGGTTCAGCTCCGGCGCTTCAAACACGTTGACGTCGAGCACGTCTTGCGAGCCCACGCGATATTCCGGGGATAGCGCCGCTTGCGCGGAAGCCGACCGCCGCAGTTGCTCGAGTCTCCGGTTGAAATCCTGGGTTGTCTCCAGGCCATCGTTCGTCCGCGAATTCGCCGGCTTGTATGAACTCTGTGCGTTTCCGGAGGCGGGCGCCAGCAGAATGGCTCCGGCAAAAATGAGCGCCCACACAGATGGCCGTACTGCGAAAGTTTTCCTCACTGGCAGTTCTCTTGCTGCGTGGAGAGACACGGCTAAGCCGCAGCGAAGCTGGGTCGCTGCATTCCCCGCCGGAGGCGCCTGTATAGCAGGGACGAGGGAGTAGGTCAAGGACACCCTGTGGAAAGCGGCTGCGCTCAGCGCCTGAAAAGGATGGACTTATCAGCTCTGCGACGAAGGTTCGGCTTCGAGGGCTATTGCGCGGCGGCGAGTGGAACGAATCCTGCGGCCGCTCCTTCCGACGGCAGCGGAACGCCGTCGCGCATCGCGACGCTTTTCCCGGAGTTCGCGGCGACGCGCTCTCCGGGAACCAGAATACCGACCAGGTTCAGCGGATCGGCGGCGGAAACTGTCACGTTGTCACCAGACGGCTGTTGCTTGCGCATCGCCCGCAGCGATTCCACCGCCGTAGGCAGCGCAAATTGCTCGCCGAGGAAGCCGCTGACAAAGCGTCCTCCCCGAATCTCGCCCCGGTCTTCGAGCCGGCGCAGCGCAATCAGAACCTCGCGCCACTTCGGAACGATACTCTCCCGCTCGAGCACCTCGCGAAACACGGCGCCGTAGCGCCGCAGCAGCATCCAGCACGTCGATTCCACCACCCTCGCCCGGTCCGGGGCTTCTCCGGCATAGAGCAACGACCACCGCCCGCCGCTGTGTCTTGGCCTCGCAATACGCCCAGTGCCTCGCCCCGCGCGCCGTCGCGGATCGATCAGCGCGCGCAGATTGTCGAAATCGTCTGCCGTGATCATCCCCGCGGCAACCAGTTCCCAAAGAGCCGTCTCCACCTCGGACTTCAACTTGCGAGTGCCCCTCACGATGTCCGCGAAGAACGACGCGCCCCGCTGGTGCAGGAAGCTCAACACCTCCCGCGCATTCGCACTCAACCCCGGCGCGCGATCTCCGCTGGCTGCGTTCCGCGGGCTCATCCAGTCCGCGTCCTCGCGAACGAAAAACGTAATCGGAGCCGCGCTGGTGGGAATCACGCGTCGCCTCGAGCCGGAGACTTCCTCCAGTACGGCCGGGTGCGGTGAAAGCCGGCCCCATCCGACAGCGCCCGTCAGGCACAATCGATCCAGCACCTTCGGATCGTAGTCCGCGATCCGATTGCGGAGGATGTGCCGCTCCCACGCGTTGGCCGGAGCTTCGAATCCCTGCAGTTGTCGCACTACTTCGAGTGTCCCGCGCTCGCCAAAACACTTGGTGCCCGTCGCCACGTGCTGCCACCGTAGCAGCCAGCGCATGAACTCCGCTGGGCTCACTGGCTGAATCTCGTTCCGTAGCCGTCCGACCGTGAGCCGATGAATGCGTGCGAGCAACCTCCGCTCGCACCATTCTGTTTGCCCCGCAACCGTGTCCGTAAACTGCCCGCGAAGGATCGTCCCGCTCGCCTCCATCCGCAAAAGCGTTTTCTCGACGTCAGATTCAGGAATTCCCAGCGCGGCCGCGAAATCGCGTCCCGTGCACGGCCCGATGTGCCCGAGCCATCCGGTCATCAGCGCGAGCAACGCATCCTCGCGAGAAATGCTACCGCCAATCTCCGGCAGCGCCGATTCAAACTTCGCGGTCCCAAAGATCGCCGCAAATGCTTTGGCCCTCTCGGCGGCGACCCAATAGATTCGGTCGCCCATGGACGCGCGCACCGCCCGGCGCGCCGCGGCCAACTCCTCGAAGAATTCGCGCCACGCCGAAACGGATTCGGCCAACACCGCGCCGAACGCCGCTGCACTCGCCCCCGCCGACTCCGGCAGCCCGATCACGCTCAAGAGCGTGTCGTGCAGCTCGTCTGCATTTCGCACGTCTGGCCATGCCTCCGCGCGCACCTCCGCAATCGCCGCGGGATCGAGCCGCCCAACCTCCGACAGCACCGCCTCCGGCAACACGCGCCGCATTTCAACAGCACGAGCGCGCCTCTCTTCGAGCGGCGCATCGTCGAGATATGCGTACGGATTCGCGTTCAATATTTCGTGCGAAAACTGCGACGGCACCGGCGTATCCACCGCGATGCAGCGAATGCGCCCATCGGCAATCGCCGCCAGCACTTCGCGCAAGCCCTCGATGTCCATCGCCTCCGTGAGAGCTTCCTTCATCGACTCGCGCACGAGCGGGTGATCCGGAATGAAAATGTCGCCCGATATGTTTTCCTGGCACGCCGCCGCTTCGGGAAAGACGGCCGCGAGCAAGTCGTCCGACCGCATCCGCTGAAGCTGCGGCGGCACTTTCTTTCCCTGGCTGAAGCGCAACAGCGCCAACGACCGCCCCGCCACCCATCGCCACCGCGTCGTGAATATCGGCGACGCCAGCACCGCCTGTTCGAGCACTGGCTTCACCGACTCCGTGTGCAGGAAATGAAACACGTCGGCCAGCGGAAAACTGTGCTGTTCGCTCAACGAAATGTTCAGGCCGTTGTCCGTCGCGGCCGCCTGCAATTCGAAATTGAACGACCGGCAAAATCGCTTCCGCAGCGCCAGCCCCCATGCCTTGTTGATTCGCCCGCCGAACGGCGCATGAATCACCAGCTGCATCCCGCCGCCCTCGTCGAAAAACCGCTCTGCGACGATCGTCTTCTGCGTAGGCACGGCGCGCAGCACCGAGCGTCCCGCTACGACATAGCCGATCGCTTGTTGCGCGCCTGACTCGTCAAGTCCGCACTCGGTCTTCAGCCACTCCACCGCCGCCGCAGCCTCCGCCGTGTTCGCATTTTCGAAATCGGAAGTGGCCTCCGCGATAAACGACCCGATCTTTTCTCGCACTCGCGCCACGCGCTCAGACAATTCCCTTGTGCGGGCCGGTGCTTCGCCTCGCCAGAACGGCACGTTCGGCGCCGCGCCCTTTGCATCCTCCACCTGCACCGCCCCGCCGCGAATGCTTCGAATCCGCCACGAAGTGTTGCCGAGCAGAAAAATGTCGCCGCGCATGCTCTCGACTGCGAAATCTTCATCGACCGTTCCCACCGTCGTGTGCTCCGGCTCCGCCACGACCGTATACAGCGAGTTGTCGGGGATCGCGCCGCCGCTCGTGATCGCCGCCAAACGCGCCCCGCGCCTTCCCCGCAGCCGCCCGTTGACGCGGTCGCGGTGAAGATACGCGCCATAGCGTCCGCGCCGTGCCGCGATTCCCTCCGAAAGCATTTCGACGATCGTCTCGAAATCCTCGCGCGACAGATTTCCGTACGGATATGCGCGTCGCGCGAGCGCGAACAGCTCGTCCTCGCTCCAATCTTCCGCGGCGCACGCCGCCACGATCTGCTGCGCCAGAACGTCGAGCGGCGCTTCCGGGATCTCAATTCGGTCGAGCTCCCCTTCGCGGATCGCCCACACCAGCGCCGCGCACTCCAGTAGCTCGTCACGCGTCGTCGCGAAGATTCGGCCCTTCGGCGTCGCGCCCCGCCAGTGTCCTGCTCGACCGATGCGTTGCACTGCCACGGCAATCGATCGCGGCGAGCCGATCTGGCAAACCAGGTCGATGTTCCCGATATCAATTCCGAGTTCCAGCGATGCCGTCGCCACCAGCGCCCGCAGTTCTCCGGCCTTCAGCTTCGTTTCCACCGCGAGCCGCCGCTGCCGCGACAAGCTCCCGTGATGCGACGTCACCGCGTCCTCGCCCAGCAGCATCGCCAGGTGATGCGCCACGCGCTCGGCCAGCCGCCTCGTGTTGACGAAAATCAGCGTCGATCGGTGCTGCTGCACCAATTCCGCCAGCCGCTTGTAAATCTCATCCCACATCTCGTTCGACGCCACCGGCCCTAGCTCGCTCGCCGGCACCTCCACCGCCAAATCCAATCGCCGCCGGTTCGACACTTCGACGATCACCGGCTCCGGCTGTCCCGCGCCCGACAGAAACTTCGCAATCAACTCGATCGGCTTTTGCGTTGCCGACAAACCGATGCGAACCGGCGCGCGGCCCGTAAGCGCGTCCAGCCGTTCGAGAGAAAGCGCCAGGTGAGCCCCGCGCGCGTCGTCCGCCACCGCGTGGATTTCATCGACGATCACCGTATCGACGCTGCGCAGGATTTCGCGGCTCCGGTTCGCGGTCAGCAGGATGAACGCAGACTCCGGCGTGGTCACCAGGATGTGCGGCGGCCGGTCGAGCATCGCGCGCCGCTCGTGCATCAGCGTGTCGCCCGTGCGCACTGCCGTGCGAATTTCCGGCATCAGCAAGCCCCTCTGGCCGGCAAGCTGCAAAATCTCCCCCAGCGGAACATCGAGGTTCTTGCGAACGTCGTTGCTCAGAGCCTTCAGCGGAGAGATGTACAGAACTTCCGTGCGGTCTTGCAGCTCGCCCGAAAGCGCCTTGCGCACCAACCGGTCGATGCACGCAAGAAATGCCGCCAGCGTTTTGCCTGAACCTGTCGGCGCGCAGATCAGCGTCGTCTTGCCCGCCAGAATCTGCGGCCAGCCCTGCTCCTGCGGCTCAGTCGGCGTTCCGAATCGGCTGTAAAACCATTCCTGAACGAGCGCGTGCGCCCATTCGAGACCAGTCGCATTCGGCGATGGCGATGAATCCGTGCTGCTCATCCCTTACTCCGTACCTAGGGAGATGCCGCGTTGTCCCCTGTTGGTTCCGTCACGCCGACCGCAAGAATGCCGTTCTTGCGCATCAGCTCGTTCAACTGCCCGACATCCTGGCTCAGCACTGCCTTCCACTCCGCATCGATCGTCTCCATCTGCCCGCGGAACACCTCGTACTGCTCCGCCTCCGCCTGCGTCGGCGCCACGTCCGAATCGTCGACGCTGTTCCCCAAATACGCCAGTTGGCTGCTGAGCATGTTTCCGTAATTGAGCTGGTCCTCGTTCGCGGTCGCCTTCGGCTCGATCAGCTTGCCCTCGATCTCCGCGATCTTCTTCTTCACGCTCTCGGCCGCGTCCTTCACGGCCTTCGACCCGTCGTCCTGGCCCAGCCTTTTCTCCACCGCCTCGAGCTGGCCCCTCAAATCGCGAATCTCGAGCACGAGCTTGTGGCCCTCGTCGTTCAGATTGCGAATTTCAGTCACCAGCGTGAACTGCTTTTCAAGGTCGGCTTGTGAAATCGTCGCGCGCGGGTCTTGCACCAGCTCGACCGGCGCCGAATGTGCCTTCCCCTCGACCGTCAGCTTCACCTCATATTTCCCCGGCAGCGCCAGCACGCCTTCCGGCGGCCCATTGTCGTAAACCGCGCCCGGGACCGGGATCGGAGTCTCATACTTCATGTCCCAGACGAACCGGTTGAGCCCCGCCTTCTTCGGAATCGGCGGATTCCCGCGCGCACCGAAAAATCCCTCCTCACCGTCCTCCGGCTTCTGTTCTTTGCTCGAGAACTTCCGCACTGTCTGCCCCTTCGCGTCCAGAATCTCCATCGAGATGTCGTCCTTCGGCGCCGCCTTGAACGAGTAGTCGATAATCACGCCTCCCGGCGGATTCGCGCCGATCGCGCCTCTCGGGTGAAAAAATCCCCCGGCGTTGTGCGAACGCCGCGCCGGCTCCGGCGGAAATAAATGAACCGCCTCTTCCAGCTCGCCGCCCTTCATCTCGCGGAGCGGCGAAATATCATCGAGTATCCAGAACGACCGCCCATGCGTCGCAATCGCCAGATCGTCATTCTTCAAGATCAGGTCGTGTACTGGAACGACCGGCAGATTCAGTTGCAGCGACTGCCAGTGCCCGCCGTCGTCGAACGAAACGAACACGCCCGTCTCGGTCCCCGCGAAGAGAAGACCCTTGCGCTTCGGATCCTCGCGCACCGCGCGCAGGAACGACCCGCTCGGAATTCCCTCCGTGATTTTCGTCCACCTCTTCCCGAAATCCGTCGTCTTGTACGCGTACGGCTGAAAATCGTCGAGCATGTGCCGGTCGGCCGCCACGTACGCCGTCCCTGCATCGAACGGCGACGCTTCGATCAGGCTCACCTTGCCCCATTCCGGGAACCCCTTCGGCGTGACGTCGTCCCAGTTCTTCCCCCCGTCGCGCGTCACGTGCACCAGTCCGTCGTCGCTGCCCGCCCATATCAAATCGCGCTGCACGGGCGATTCCGCCACCGTGAAAATCGTGTCGTAGAATTCGACGCTCGTGCTGTCCTTCGTGATCGGCCCGCCCGCCAGTTGCTGCTTGCTCTTGTCGTTGCGCGTCAGGTCCGGACTGATCACCGTCCAGCTCTGCCCTGCGTCCGTGCTCTTGAACAGCACCTGCGCGGCGATGTACAGCGTGTGCGGATCGAACGGCGAAATCACGATCGGCGCCGTCCACTGGAAGCGGTACTTCTGATCCGCCGCCGCGGATCCGTCCATGATCACGGGCGCGGGCGTAATCAAATGCGCCTCGTCGGTCGTCTTGTTCCACCGCGTGATGATTCCGTAGTTTCCGCCCGCGTAGACGATCCCCGCATTCGTCGGATCGGCCGCGATGTAGCCGCTTTCGCCGCCTCCCACGTCGTACCAATCCTGCCGCCCGATGTACCCGTGGTCGGTGCTGCTCGCGATCGCCACCGTCGAGTTGTCCTGCTGCGCGCCGTACAGGTAGTAATGCAGTTGATTGTCGGCGGACACGTGATAGAACTGCGCGGTCGGCTGATTGTCTTCCGCCGTCCACGTGTTCGCTCCGTCCACGGAGATCGCCGCGCCGCCGTCATCGCCCGCGATGATTCGCTTCGGATTCTCCGGATCGATCCACAGCGCGTGATTGTCTCCGTGCGGCGGATGCAGCGTATCCCAGGTCTTCCCCCCGTCCGTCGACCGGTACGAGCCCACATTCTGGATGTAAATCCGGTCCGCGTCCGTCGGGTCCGCGAAGATGTGGGTGTAGTAGAACGCGCGCTGCAGGAATCGGTGATCGCCCGTCGCCAGTTGCCACGACTCGCCGTCATCATTCGAGACGTAGATTCCGCCCTTGTCCTTTTCTGCTTCCACCAGCGCGTACACGCGCTCGGGGTCCGCCGGCGAAGTCGCTACGCCGATTCGGCCCAGCAAAACATCCGGGAATCCGTGCCCTTTCACCTGCTGCCACGTCGACCCGCCGTCGCTCGATTTGTACAGCCCGCTGCCCGGCCCGCCGCTCACGATGTCCCACGGCTTTCGCACCTCCTCATACATCGCCGCGAACAGAATGTGCGAATTGCCTCCCGCGAACGTCAAATCCACCGCGCCCGTCTTGTCGTCCTTGTAGAGAACCTTCTGCCACGTCTTCCCGCCGTCGGTGCTGCGAAAAACGCCGCGCTCCTCGTTCGGTCCGAACGCGTGCCCGATCGCCGCCACGAAAACAATGTCCGGATTCCGCGGATCGATCAGCACCTTCGCGATGTGGTGCGTGTCCTCGAGCCCGATGTGCGTCCACGTCTTTCCCGCGTCCACGGACTTGTACATCCCGTTGCCGTGCGTGATGTCGCCGCGCAAGCACGGCTCCCCCGTGCCCACATAGACCACGTTATGATCGGAAGGCGCAATCGCGATCGCACCGATCGACGGATTCGACTCCTTGTCGAAGATCGGGGCCCAGCTCAGCCCGCCGTTCGTCGTCTTCCACACGCCGCCTGCCGCCGCGCCGAAGTAGTAGACGTACGGATCGCCCGGTACTCCCACCACTGCCTCCACGCGCCCGCCTCGGAACGGCCCCACCAGCCGCCACTTCATCCCCGCCAGCGAATCTTTCGACAGCGTCTGCCCCGCCGCGTCACGCGCCAATCCCAGCATCGCAACCGCCATCATCGCGAGGGCCGCAAGAATCAGTCCGCCGAATCCCTTCGACCGCATAGACATCCCCATCGAACACCTCCAGGAGCGAAGAATTCTACTCCTGAAGCGCCGACTCGCGAACGCTCAAATGCAGCGCTGCGCTCTCGCCCTGAGCTCGTCGAAGGGTGAGGCAGCATCTTCCCGCCCCAGGTGCGACCGAGGCGGGTGGCACGCCTTTGATTCCGGCTCTGGTTTAGACGTCATGTACTTCAGCTTCTCGATTCTCTTCTTCCGGCTCCAGACATTAAAGTCATAGAACCTGCATTCCAGATAAGGGGAACGGACATGGTGGCGGAGGCGGCTCGGGCTGGGGTTACTATATAAGTTTCGGCGAGAGTTGTGGCGAGAGCGGGTGCTACGTATGGGGAATCCAGTATAACCGCTACTGAGTATCGTTGATATGGAGCGGATTGAATCGCGTGAAGACGGCAGAGGTGGAGGCAAGCAGAGTTGGAGGGGCGAGGCGCTCGATGATTCTGCCAAGGGAGGTAGTGAGCATGGTTAGCGCCGGTTTGCGTAATTCGGTGAGCCGATTTCTCTTGACGCTATTAGCGGGGGGAGCCATTTTCGTCATTGCGTGGGCTCGATCTCCGTCGCCGGTTGTTGCGCAGACTACGCCTGATCTCTGCTTTGCATTCTTGCGTCAAGGGAATATCTGGGTCCACTGTAACGGTAAGAGCGAAACGATAACAAGAGATGAGCGCGTCTACGACTTTGCTATTTCGCCGGACGGGTCCTATTTAGCCATCTACAAGCCGAGCAAGGGCAATCAAGTTGTGCTGGTTGCGCTCAAGAGGGACTTCGCTATGTCCATCTCTCCTGTACATCTTGCGTGGCCCCGCCTGCGCAGTTCATGCGGTACAATCGCGGTTTCGCAAACAGACGGATATGCTCAGGATACGTATGATGCTGTAACCGGAGAACCCATCCGCCCCAAGCAAACCAGCCGTGATTTCCAAAAGCCAAACGGCGATTTCGGCTGTAGTTCTGATCGAACGATCATCGTCGGGTTTTTCAGGGAACAAAACGCTTTTAATAAGTCAATGCTCGTACTCGCTACGGGAGGGGCCGTCCCTAGCATAGCGTACCTTGCCCCGGATGTCGCCGCGTACGCAGTCAGTCCATCCGGGCGGTACACTGCGTACACTCCGCGTTACCGAGTCGAGGGGCCACTGTGCCTGACGCAAATTGATGGCGAGATCGGCCATTCGGACTGCAATTACGGAACCAGCGGCGCGACCAGCGGCGCGGATAGGAGCTTGTCCGTTTCGGATGGTGGTGAGCTTCTTTACGACCTCTACAAGGAGGATCATTGTTTCTATAAGGACGGGCACCACTATTCTCGAACAAAAATTGAGGGTTATAATGACGAGGGCATTTGTCCAGCGATTGCCTACTGGCGCTCCGGCGAAAAGGGTGAAACTATCGTCGAGCATCTCGCCACCAGTCCCCAATGGATCAGCGAGGAACAAGCCGCTTCCCTTCGTGAAATGAGCGCACAGAGCCAAATTAAATCGCGGATCAATCCTTGAAAACACAAATCCCCGCCGAGAGCGGCCCAGCGGGGAAAAAGTTCAAATCAGATTGTGCTGTGCTACACGTCTGCTTTCCGGGCCGGGACCGCGCGACGCGGGGTTACTAGGCGGGCGGGTGACGCACCCTTCGGTGCTTTCCGACTTCGCAAAGTAGATAGAAGGCACACCGTCCATTCCACCACGCACAAAATCACTGGGTGCCGCATCCCTTTGAAGTGTAAGGGTGCGCGTCTCCGCCTTGCGGGTGCCTCATCGCTCGCCCCTTCGAACGGTGGGCTTCTTAGCGGGTCGGAGCTTCAGTTTACCCTGAGCTTCGAAGGGCTCCGACATATCGCGCCGTTCTGTCGGCGCGCTCCTTAGTCGAGCTTCCTCCGCGCGCAGCGCTTCCCCTCTCTTTTCCCGAGCTCTCAACTGCTAACTGTCGACTGTCAATTCTTCGACTGCTCCCTCGTACCCCTAGTACTGGGTCTTGAAATCGTCCCTTAACTGTGATATAAGCGATCTATCCTCAACAATCAGGATAATTAATTGTGTGCGCGTGTGTGCCCGGACGCGTGCCCACGGCGGATTGCGTCCCGGGCTGCGCTCGCTGGACGTGTGTGCGTGCAGAAAGGAGGGCTTGACGGTGCAAGGCAAACGGGGCTTGGTGCGGTGTTGTTCGCGGCCATCTCGCCCCGCAGTTTCTAATCGCAACAGTCCAGGATTAGAATCCGTCGTAAGTCATAGAAAACAAAGAGCCGTGATCGAGTCTAATCGCAACAAATCACGGCTTTGGGGTTTCGAACCTCTCCACTGCGATCTTTCTCCGTGCCTCCGTGTCTCTGTGGCAAATCGTGCCTGGACGTCGCAGCTCCTGCCAATTTCTAATCGCCAAATTCGAATATTAGAATCCCCTCTAAGTTGTTCAAAACAAACGACGGCACCCCGCTCTAATCGCCAAATTTCCCGAAATCGACGATGCGGCGAAGCATCTCGCCCCTCGTCCCAAACTTCTCGCCTTCCGTTCGTTCTGATCGATACACATGTGGAAACAGAATCTGTAGCTGCTAATAGACATCCCGGACAGGTGGGGCATTCTCTCAGCCCACCGCGGGAGGTTGAAGATGACGAATCCAGTCTATGAGCAGATACAGGCAAGGAAGGTGAAGGCCAGGCTGCGCATGCTGCAGCATGCGCAG
>DATIZQ010000131.1:0-3917 GCA_035517015.1 Candidatus Acidiferrum sp.
TGACCTGCGGCGGCTCGCGGCGCAACTGCGCCGCATCAAGAACGGCTGTCCGGGAAAAGGTCGCATTGCCGACTGCCGCGTCCTCGCCGCACTGTCGCCATCGGCGTAGCCCGTGGATTCTCGCTGTCACGTAGATGTAACACGAAGCGTAGGAAAACGCGGCAAAATGCAAAGAAGCGCCGAAAAATGGTCGAGAAGTTGGCGCGCTGCATTTCGCTCGAACTTGCTGATTCTCTTCGGTTAGCCTGTCGTCCGGTAAATTTTGGTTAAATTATTTGAGTGGCTGTTAACCGAAGGGTTGTTAGTTCGAATCTAGCCCGGGGAGCCATTCTCTTACGCCGCTTTGCACTTCGAGGAGTTTTCGTCCCGATCAGCGGCCATGCGGCGGGTGGACCAGCCTTTTTCGAAGGCTTGCCGCGGGCACCCACTCGCAACCGCCGGAGATGCTCAGTCATGAGTTAACACTCCAGGGTTCCTGCACATCCGAAGCGACCCAGGCTGGAGCGCGAGAGACTACAGGCGTGGGGGGACACAGTTTCAATTGCGAGAGGTCCTGAATATCTCAAGACTCAGAGTTCGCAAATCTTATGGCCCGGGCAGCCAACTCCCTTGTCAGGCAGAGAGTTACGAACATTTTCAAGAAACTCTGCCCCTCGCTTGACGAAATGTTAAGGGCACGAATCGCGATTGATCTCGATCAATGTGGACGAAAGAAAATCAACTAAAGCAGGGGTCTCTCAGGTCGATCAGATCAATCGCGGTCAATCGCGCTCAAACCAAGCACTCGGCTCGCGACCGCATACTTGCTGGCTGGCATGCAGGGAGGGGGCCGCGCTTGTCTCCCACCCGGAAATTAGCCAGATCACTCAATACAAGCGCGTTTCTCGGTACTAATCCGGCGGACGAACCGATAACTTCCGGGTTGCCCGTCACTCGGGAGCAACGACCGCCAATGTCGTCAAATCGCCAGATGTGTGCGCCAGATTGTTCCAAGGAAGAGTTGCGCGCGATCTGCGATGGGCTATTCGTATCTCAGCGCGACCATGGGATCCACTCGCGTCGCTCGACGCGCGGGAACATAACATGCGATGAGCGATACCGCGACGAGCACGAGCGGCACGATGACGATCGTGGCGGGATCCGACGGCGCGATCCCGTATAGCAACGATGCAAGGAGACGCGTGAGGACAAGCGCCGCGACGGTGCCGAGCGCGAGCCCCGCGAGCGTCAACGCGATGCCCTGCCCGAGAATGAGTTTCAGGACGTCATTTCGCTGCGCTCCGAGCGCGATGCGAATCCCGATCTCCGGCGTTCGCTGTTTCACCGCGTAAGCCATCGATCCATAGAGACCTACGGCCGCAAGGAACAGAGCGGCGGCTGCGAAGACAGCGAGAAGAAATGTCTGGAATCGTCGGCGCGCGTTCGCATCTTCGGCCCTCTGACCCATCGTGTGAATGTCCGCGACGGCTTGCGTTGGATCGACTTCGGCGACGACGCGGCGAATGGAAGGAATGAGCTGCGCGGGAGGAATGCCGGCACGAACGGCGACAAATGCGCGCGTTGGATCCGCTTGGGTGAACGGCAAGAAAGCCTGAGGCGCGGGGGCGTCTTCTGGGCGCGTATGCCGGACATCACCGACGACGCCTACGACGGTAGACCAGGCCAGCGTCTTCTCTTTGGGATCGAAACCCCGAAAACGAAAATGCTGCCCGACCGGATCCCGGCCGGCGTAATAGGCTTTGGCGAACGCCTGATTAATGATGACGACAGATGAAGACGGAGCAAAATCGCCGGCGTTGAAGAGCCGCCCGGCGATCAATCGCACGCCCATCGCTTCCAAATAATGCTGCGTGATGTGGCATGTTTCGACCAACTGGTCCGGCTTGTTCGTATAGCCTTCCACCTCAAATAGCGTCAGGCTTTCGGAATTGCTCATCGGGAGCATGTCCGCCGCGCCGGCCGTTTGCACTCCGGGCAACAGCTCGACGTGGCCGACCACATTGTTGAAGAATTCCCGGCGCTGCTCGGCTTGCGTGTAGCGAGAATCGAGGGAGATGCTCATCGTCAACGTCGAGTGCGAGAAGCCGAGGTCCTCGGACGTCAGCTTGAGATAGCTGCGGATCAGCAAGCCCGCGCCGCTGAGAAGAACGACAGCCATGCCGATTTCGACGGCGATGAGAGTGTGACGCAAGCGATTCGACGTTGCGGCAATTCCGTGGCCGCCGCCCGACTTCAGCATCTCGGTGACGTTGATGCGCGAAACAGTGAGAGCGGGAAGAATGCCGAATACGATTCCCGTCAGGAGCGAAAGTCCCACGCTGAAAATCAAAACGCGCGAATCGAGCGACATCTCCCTCAAGCGAGGAATGTTCCCGGGATCGAATCGCTGGAGGGTGCGAATCGCCGCGAGAGCGATGATTACGCCCATAGCGCCGCCTGCGCAGGCGAGGAGCATCGCTTCCGTCAGCGCCTGGCGGATCAGGCGCTTGCGTCCGGCGCCAAGCGCGGCGCGAACGCCCAGTTCGTGTGTGCGGCTCGCCGCGCGGACAAGAAGCAAGTTCGCGGTATTGCTGCAGGCGATAAGGAGAACCAGCGTGACGGCACCGAAGAGAAGCCATATTAGCGGCCGCAACGGTCCGATCGCGTGGCTCAGAAATGGTTGAACGAGCGCGCTCCAACCTCGCAGCTCCGGGGCGTGAAGTAGGTCGAGGCGCGCCATGATCATGCTCATCTCAGACTGCGCCTGCTTGACTGTCACGCCGGGGCGCAGGCGCGCGATGGCATCGCCACTCGAATTGTCACGGTCGTCGCGGTCCTTGGGCGTCAGAGCCAGCGGAAACCAGAGCTGGCTTGTCTTCACCGAAGGGTCCACGTCGTACGCAAGATCGCTCGCGCTCGGGTATCGGAAGCCTTGCGGCATGACGCCGATAATCTGATAGCTCTTTCCGTCAATTTCGAGCGATTGGCCGAGAACGCCGGGGTCGGCGCCGAACTTCGAATTCCAGAGCGCATGACTGATGACGACCACGTTTCCGCGATCCGGCGCGTCATCGTCCGGCGTTACGACGCGGCCAAACTCGGGCAGCGATTCGAGTGTGGAAAAAAACGTGCCCGAAACTCGCGCGCCGCCCACACGATCCGTCACGCCGCGGGTTCCCAGATTGAACGAGCTTGGTTCGAAGTTCGCTGACGACGAGATCGAGCGCGCCTGACTTTGAATATCGTAGAAATCCGCGTGTGAAGGCCCCATTGAGTCAGGCGGAATTTGAGAGAAACGCGAAATGGGAGTCCAGACATAGACGAGACTCTCGGGATCCCCATACGGAAGCGAACGAATCAGGACGGCGTTGACGAGGCTGAAGATGGAGGTGGTCGCGCCGATGCCGAGAGCGAGCGTCAAAACGGCGATCACGGTGAAGCCAGGGTTCTTGCGGAGCATGCGGAGGCCGTAGCGCAAGTCTTGAATCAGCATCCCCATACTATCTCTCATCTCTACACCAAGGAGCACGTGGGACCAATCGTACCGCAAGAAACATGCCTGATTCGAACTTATCCGAAGGTTCCGGACGAGTGGTCGGCAAACAGGAAGTAATCCAGGTGGGCACCGAGCAGATCAGTATCGATAAGTCGGGTTGTACGAAGCGATCTCCGCGCTTGGCATCGATCCCGGACAGATTACGGCCTACGCGGAACAACGCGGCTAATTAATTAGAAGCTGCCAACATGTGCGGTGTCATGCAGGTGTCACGCGAATGGTGACGAATGGTGGCAAATGGCGGCAAAAACTGAAAAGAGAACGTGAATCTGAGTTAGCCCCATTTGATCAGAACTTGCTGCTTCCTCTCGATTTTGCTCGGCTCCGGCAGCTTGTGATTAAGTTAGTCTCAAAGCTGTTGTTTCGCCGCGGCGAATTGCCA
>DATIZQ010000132.1:0-6379 GCA_035517015.1 Candidatus Acidiferrum sp.
CGGCAAAAACTGAAAAGAGAACGTGAATCTGAGTTAGCCCCATTTGATCAGAACTTGCTGCTTCCTCTCGATTTTGCTCGGCTCCGGCAGCTTGTGATTAAGTTAGTCTCAAAGCTGTTGTTTCGCCGCGGCGAATTGCCAGTTCGAATCTAGCCCGGGGAGCCAACCTCTCATCCCTCAATCCGTGGGGACTTTTCAGAAGATTTGCTCTGTGACTGGATTTTTGCGGCAGTACTACAGCTGAAGAATGTGTTTATCATCCTTAATTCTTTGCAGAGCAGATAGAATCTATTTGATATAGCGATGGAGGATTTCTACTAAACTCTCGGCAGCCTTGGATTCGCGCGAGCCGATTTTCGCATCCTTGCTTAACACGTGAAATTTGATCTCACCTTCGACGATTTTCACCAGTAGGCCGTTCACAGCTCCCCGGCAAGCAGCGATTTGTTGCAGTACGTCCGCGCATTCCTTCTCTTCTTCAATGGACTCACGAATGCTCTGCAGCTGCCCCTGAATGCGGTTCACCCGAGCGAGAAGTTTTTTCTTCTCCGCGGTGGTATGAGCCATGGACGATTCCTCCTTGACATACTATACCCAGTATAGTATCACAAACGCGTTGTTACAAGCCGTTCATCTTCCTGAGTTCAAATGACCCCAGGAAATCCGGCGGATGGAAGTGCAAAATGAATCGACCTCGCCTGCGCAGCTGCCCCGCAACTTCGGTGTTCCTGCCCTTGCTATTCGCCTTCGTTGGATGCGGCCAGCTCGACAAGCCCGTGAAGTCCGACGATACCACAGCGATTGTGCACGAGGCCAACCACATCATTGTGCCGCCGAAATCTCCGCTGGCCAGCAGGCTGGAAGTCGAGCCCACGCAGACGACCACCATCCACCGCGAGGTCACGGCCCCGGCGTCTGTCGAGGCGGACCCGGCGCGCTACGCGAGAATCCTGCCTCCTCTCAGCGGCCGTGTGTTGCAGCTCTTCGTCCATCCTGGCGACTCCGTGACCAAAGGACAGCAGCTTCTGTCCATCGACGCGCCCGATTTTGTCGGCGCCCAGACGGATTATGCGAAGGCTCGCAGCGTACTGGCTCAGGCCGAGCGTGCGCTGACGCGCCAAGAGGATTTGGCTGCGCATGGAATCATCGGGCAACGCGATGTGGACCAGGCGAGAACCGATCGCGACACCGCTCTGAGCGATTTCAATCGAACTAAGGATCGTCTTCGTCTGCTGGGAATGGACCCCGAGAAAACGGAACTCGGCGCGCCGCTCATCGTGCGTTCTCCTGTTTCCGGCAAGGTTTTGGATGTGCTAACCGCAACCGGTGAATTCCGCAACGATCCGACGGCTCCGCTCATGACGGTCGCGGATCTTTCGGACATCTGGGTGACCGCCAACGTGCAGGAAAAGGACATTCACTACGTGCATCGAGGTGATTCGGCGGTCGCGACGTTTGCCGCGTATCCCACCGAATCTTTTCAAGGCAACGTGCTTTTCGTGGCCGATGTTCTCGACCCCGACACACGCACGGCTAAAGTGCGCATCGCCTATCCCAATAAAGACGGTCGTCTGCGGCCGGCGATGTTCGCCAACGTGATTCTGAAAACGTGGGATACGCAGGAACTGACGGTCCCAACCACAGCCCTGGTCATGTCCGGGGATCGCACGACGGTGTTCATCCAAGTGGCGGCGAACACGTACGAACAGCGGGCCGTGATCGCTGGAGAGCAGCACGGGGATCGCACCATCATCAAGAGCGGAGTGCAGGCAGGTGAAAAGGTCCTCATTCGCGAGGGAGCTCTACTCCAATGATCGACCGTTTCGTCGCTCTTTGCCTGCATCGCCGGCAACTCGTCTGGCTCATCGTTATCGTGGTAGCCATTTTCGGCTACCTATCGTGGAAGGCCCTCCAGATAGAGGCCTATCCCGATATTGCCGACGTGACGTCACAAGTCATTACTCAGTATCCGGGTCATGCGGCGGAAGAAATCGAAGAGCAGGTGACCATTCCACTGGAACGCGAGCTCAACGGCATTCCCGGTTTGCAAGTGATGCGCTCGCACAGCACTTTTGGATTGTCGCTGATCACCCTGGTGTTCCGCGATGGAGTCGACGACTACTGGGCGCGCCAGCGCATTCAGGAACGCATCGCGGGCGTCGATCTTCCGCCGAGCGCCAACCCGGGTTTGGACCCGCTCACATCTCCGATTGGCGAAATCTACCGCTACACGCTGCAATCCACCTTTCGCGATCAGCGCGAACTCCGCGAATTCCAGGAATGGGTGGTTATCCCGCGCCTGAAGCAGGTGACCGGCGTTGCCGACGTCACCAACTTCGGCGGCGAAACGACGCAGTTTCAACTCATCGTCGATCCGGCAAAACTCGCTCAATACAACGTATCGCTCGTGCAGGTAACCGCGGCGGTGCAAGCCAACAATGCCAACGCCGGCGGCAGCATCGTCAACCGCGGCGAACAGGGCTACGTCGTGCGGGGCATCGGCCTGATTCGCTCGCTGCAGGATCTCGGCAACATCGTGATTCTCGCCAAGAATGGGACGCCGGTCTTTCTGAAAAACCTCGGCACTCTGCAGCTTGGTGCGCTCGAGCGCCGCGGAATTCTCGGCAAAGACAAAAATCCGGACACCGTTTCGGGCATCGTCCTTCTGCTGCGCGGGATGAATCCCTCTGAAGTTCTCGAAGGAGTACATGCACAGATTAGCGCGCTAAATGGCGGCATCCTTCCGCCCGATGTAAAGGTCGTGCCGTATCTCGACCGAACGGAGCTTGTGCACACCACAGTGCACCGAGTGTCGCAAACTCTTCTCGAGGGCATCGGCCTGGTCGTGCTGGTCCTTCTCCTGTTTCTTGGCAGCACGCGCGGCGCTCTTATGGTCGCCCTCACGGTTCCTTTTTCGCTCCTGTTCGCTTTCATCTGCATGCGCTTCACGAATATTCCCGCCAACCTCCTTTCCCTGGGCGCGATTGACTTCGGAATCATCGTGGACGCGTCCATCGTTGTGATGGAGAACGTTCTTCGCCGCCGCGAAGAAGATGCGGAAAAGACCCTCATCGAATCGGATGCCCTGGCCCCGGTCGTGCGCGTCGCGCGTCCTATTTTCTTCGCCACGCTGATCATCATCACCGCGTATCTTCCTCTTTTCGCCTTTCAGCGCGTGGAGAAGAAACTCTTTTCTCCTATGGCGTATGTTGTCGGCTATTCACTGGTAGGCGCGCTGCTATTCGCGCTTGGCGTCATCCCCGGCTTGGCGTATGTCACTTACAGGCGTCCCCGCCGTCCTTTCCACAACAAAGCTTTGGTCGCGCTCGGCCACGCGTATGAACGCGCCGTTCACCATCTGACGCACCATCCGCTTCACGCCATCATTCCCGCGGTTCTCGCCGCGGGATTGGCGGTCGTTCTCTCCATTACCATCGGCAAGGAGTTTCTCCCCTACCTCGATGAGGGCTCGCTGTGGCTCCAGGTTCAACTGCCGCCGGGCCTCTCACTTCCCAAGGCTGCGGCCATGGCCGACGAACTTCGCGCCGCCACACTCGAGTTTCCTGAAGTCTCCACCATCGTCAGCCAGCTCGGACGCAACGATGACGGTACCGATCCTTGGACGCCTTCGCACATCGAGTGTTTCGTCGGACTCAAGCCTTACTCCACCTGGCCGGACGGCGGCGACAAACTCGCGCTTATCAAGCGCTTGAGCGATCGATACGCTCGCGTGCCGGGGGTAACCGTCGGTTTTTCCCAACCCATGATCGACGGCGTGAATGACAAAATCTCCGGCGCCCACAGCGATCTTGTCGTTAAGGTGTTTGGCCACGACTTCGGCGAAATGCGCCGCATCGCCGCCGAACTCGTGGAAGTGCTCGAGAAGGTGCCCGGAGCTTCCGACGTCACCATCGACCAAGAGCCGCCGCTTCCGCAGATTCTCGTCAAAGTGGACCGCGAGGCCGCTGCCCGCTTTGGCATCAACATCGCCGACATCGCCGCCATCATTGAATCCGGGATCGGAGGCAAAGCGATCTCCACTCTCTTCCTCGGTGAGCGAAAGTACGATATCGCCGTCCGCTTCCCTGAATCTGTTCGCGGTAGTCCGGATGCCATCGGAAGCCTGACCGTCACTCTTCCCACCGGCGCGCGAATTCCTCTCTCGCAACTCGCGCAGATCGAAACGGCCACCGGCGAAAGCAGCATCACTCGCGAGATGAACCGCCGGCACCTCACCGTTCGCTTGAATCTGCGAGGCCGGGACCTCTCGAGCTTCCTGGAGGAAGCCCAAGGGAAAATCGCTACTCAGTTGAAATTTGACTCCACCAAATACCAGATCGAATGGGGCGGCCAATTTGAAAACCAGCAGCGCGCTCAGCATCGGCTCGCGGTCATTGTTCCCGCAGTGCTCGCCCTGATTTTTATTTTGCTCTATGCCGCCTTCGGAACGCTGCGGCACGCCGGGTTGATTCTCACGATTGTTCCCGCCGCGCTGCTCGGCGGGTTAATCGCCCTCATGCTGCGGGGCATGACGCTCAATGTTTCGAGCGCCGTCGGATTCATAGCCCTGTTTGGAGTCGCCGTGCAAAACGGCGTCATCATGGTCGCCAGCCTGAACTATCAGCGGCACCAACAAAAGAATCTGCATCGCGCTGTCGTTATCGGCGCTACCCGCCGCTTCCGTCCCGTGCTCATGACCGCCACCGTCGCCTCGCTCGGACTTCTCCCCGCCGCGCTGGCTCGTGGCGTGGGCAGCGACGTCCAGAGGCCGCTCGCCACAGTGATCGTCGGCGGTCTGATTACAGCAACCCTGCTGACGCTTCTCGTTGTCCCCACCATCTATCTTCTGCTCGAATTCCGCGCCCAGCGAGCGCATCCAGCGATACCCGACGAATGGGAGAATTCGTGATGAGAACGATCCACTGCATCTCCGTGCTGTGCATTTCCATTCTCGGCCTCCCGAGCGCAAGGCTGGCCCTTGCCCAAGAGGCGGCTCCTGCCCCGGCCCAATCATCCGAAGACCAGCGTCCGAAGATTGCCTTCAACGATTACATCAATGCGGTAGTGCGGCACAATCTCGACCTCGCGATCCAGCGCTCCGCAATCGCGATTTCTCAGGCCAGCGTTACGACCGCCAAGGCGCGCCCTGACTGGACCGCGAATCTCGACTTTCCCTCCGCCGACTTATCGAATCAAGGTTCGCCGGTGACTTGGAGCACGGGTCTGAATGTTCCCGTCGAACTCGGCGGCAAGCGTGGTGCGCGTCTGCGCGCCGCTTCAGCAGATGTCGCATCGGCCAATTCTGATTACGACGACGCGCTTCGCCAATCCCGGGCTGCGGCCGCTGGCGCCTTCATCGACTCTCTCGGTTCCCGCGAGATTCTTCAATCCAAGCAAAAGAGCCTCGGAGAGTTCGATCGCATCGTCAAGGTCAACGAGGAGCGCCAGCGTGTCGGCGACATCGGCGAGATCGAGCTCACGCAATCGCGGGTCGATCGCGACCAGTTCCGGGCTGCCGTAATCACGGCGCAAGCCGACGTAATCAGCGCGGACTTGGCGCTCGGTCAACAATTAGGCGAACCGGAGAAACTTTCTTCGCAATTGCCGCTTCCGCTGGGCCGCCTGGAAATTCCCAATCGCACTTTCAACGTCGAAGAACTGGTCGCCGCCGCTTTTCAGCAGCGCGCGGACGTAATTTCCAAAACGCGCGCTCTCAAAGCCGCGGAGCTGCGCATCGCTCTCGCCAGGACAAATCTGATTCCGGATGTGAGTTTGGGCGGCGTTTACGCTCACACCGGAGTCGGGACCGGCGGTTTCGCGCAACCTGCGGACAGCACGCTCAGCTTCGGGCTTTCGGTGAACCTGCCCGCTTCACGTCTGCGCAATCAGGGAGAGGTCGAGGCTGCTCGCGCGACTCACGCGCAGGCGAAACTTCAGCTTCGCTCTGTTCAATTGCGCGTTGAAGCCGAAGTTCGCGATGCCTATTCGCGCTATCAGGCCAGCATCCAGCGTCTCGAGTTGTACCGCGGCGGCATGCTCAAAGACGCCGACCGCGTGCTGGAAGCCCGTCTCTACGCCTACCAGCGCGGCGGCGCAACTCTTCTCGAAGTCATCGATGCTGAACGCACTTCCGCAGATGTGTACCTCTCCTACTCGCAAGCTCTAGTCGACCACGCTCACGCACTAGTCGCGCTCGAGCAAGCCGCCGGAATCTGGGACGTCTCCTTTTAGATTGGATCCTGCAAAGATCGCGGTGAATGGCGCCGCTGGCGCACCATTTCTCGAAGGTTTGGGATTTCGTGTGGCGCCTGCCTTACGTATTTTGCGCGCACCTGCAGCAGCGTTAGGAAAGCCAGCCCCGCGCTTAGGGACTGCGCAC
>DATIZQ010000133.1:0-24177 GCA_035517015.1 Candidatus Acidiferrum sp.
TACGGCGTGCTTTCGTACTCCGTGAATCAGCAGACGCACGAAATCGGAATCCGCATGGCGCTCGGCGCGCAGCCCGCGAGCGTGTTGTGGCTCGTCGTCGGGCAGGGATTGCAGCTCGCCGGCGCCGGCCTTGCCCTCGGATTGGTCGGCGCGCTCCTGGCGATGCGGCTTCTCTCGAGCTTGCTCTTCGGGGTCAGCACGAACGATCCCGTCACGTTTGCCGGCGTCTCGCTCGTCCTGGTCGCCGCTGCGGTTGTCGCGTGCTACATTCCCGCGCGGCGCGCCACGCGCGTCGACCCGATCATCGCGCTGCGCTACGAGTAGCGGGACGGAGAGAAACGTCCGATTGCGCTTCGTGCGTGATTGTGTAAAGTCGGTGCTGTGACCCGCTCTCAACCTGGCGTACCGCGCGGATTCTTCGCCGGCCGGACCAACTGGAATCTCGAAAGCAACAAGCTCGCCGAGGCTCTGGCGCGCCACCGAGCCGCGGGTAAACCGCTCCTCGACCTGACCGCGTCGAATCCCACCGCCTGCGGATTTCGCTGCGAAGGCGATGCAATCCTGCGCTCGATTGCGAATCCGGCCGCGCTGGTCTACCAGCCCGATCCGAAGGGGCTTGAAGTCGCGCGCCGGGCCGTCGCCGCGTACTACGCCGAACGCGGCGGAGACATCGATCCGAACCGCATCATTCTCACCACCAGCACCAGCGAGGCCTATTCGTTCGTCTTCCGCCTCCTGTGCGATCCGGGCGATGAGATTCTTGTTCCGTCTCCCAGCTACCCGCTCTTCGATTTCCTTGCCGGCGTGCAGGACGTGAAGCTCGCGCGCTATCCGCTGGTCTACGACTACGGCTGGCAAATCGATTTCGAAGCGCTCGCTCGCGCCATCTCGCCGCGGACGCGCGCCGTGATCGCCGTTAATCCCAACAATCCCACCGGCCATTTCTGTTCGCCGCAGGAAGCGGCGCGCCTGAGCGAGATCTGCGCGAGCCGCCAGATTGCCCTGATCGCCGACGAAGTCTTCCTCGATTTCGCGCTCACCGAAAGCCGTCCGCGGAGCTTCGCTGTCAACGCGTCGGCCCTCACCTTCACGATGAGCGGCATCTCGAAAATTTCCGGCCTGCCGCAAATGAAATTGGCTTGGCTCGTCACCAGCGGCCCGCGCGAAGCAGAGGTTCAAGCCCTCGCGCGCCTCGAAGTCATCGCCGACACGTATCTCTCGATGAATGCGCCGGTCCAGCACGCCGCTGCCGTCCTGCTCGATCAGCGTCGCGCATTCCAGGCTCAACTGATGGAGCGCGTGCGACACAACGTGGCCGAGCTCGACCGCCAACTGGCCGGGCAGAGCCTTTGCTCGCGTTTCGAACTGCAGGGCGGTTGGTACGCCGTCCTGCGCGTCCCGGCAACGCGTTCGGACGAAGACATCGCCATCGACCTGCTGACAGCGAGGAACGTCTACGTCCATCCGGGCCATTTCTACGATTTCCCGGGTGACGGCTACCTCGTCCTTAGTCTCATCACGCCTGAAAGTGACTTCGCGAAGGGCATCGAGGCGTTGGTAAAGACGGTGTCGGCCCCGCACTGAGTCTCGAAGCCGCCAAATGCCTGATATCGTCCGTAGCTATTTACATCAGGCCGCAGTTTCCCTACCATGAGCGGTGCCTCGGCATCTCGTCGGGGTGCGATTCACGCACTCTGTCAACCGAGTGCATACACAACACATGGCACGTTCTCCCCGTCTTGTGGTGATTGAGCCGAACGGCACGCGCCGCGAAGTCCAGATGAGCACGTTTCCGTTTCGCATCGGGCGCCAGGTGGGCAATGAGCTCACCCTCCGCGACAGCCGCATCAGCCGTCAGCAGGCGCAGATCACTGCGGAAAACGGAGCGTTCGTGCTGGAGGACATGGGCAGCCGCCACGGCACGTTCGTCAACGGCGAAAAGGTCGTCCGTCACGAATTGAAGCCGAAGGACCGAATCGACTTCGGCATGCCCGATTCCTACCGCGTCCTCTACATCGGCGAGGGCGCCACCATCGAAGAGCTTGTGGAGCGCGTCGAAGCGCCGCCTCCCACGCAGTCGGGCTCGCGCGAGCTGTATCACCTGGGCGTGCTGCTCGAAGTCGCGCGGACGCTCGGTACCGGCCTTTCGCTCGAAGATGTTCTCACGGCCGTCGTCGACGCGTCGATTCAGGTGACGCGCACGGAGCGCGGTGTCCTGCTTCTCGCGAACCCGGCCGGCGAATTGCAGATGATCGTCGCGCGCGATGCGCAGCACGGAACGCTGCGGCCGGATCAGTTGCAGGTCTCGCAGAGCGTCGTGAAGCGCGTCGCGAATTCCCGGCGCGAGTTGATTGTCACGGACACGGGCGCCGAAGCCGGAATGGGCGCGCAGGAGAGCGTCGCGCGGCTCGAGCTCCACACCATCGTCGCGATTCCCATCGACAAGCTGCCGGTGATCGAGACCCTGGACGCGACGATCTCGACGCGCCAGGGAGAGCTGCTCGGCGTGCTGTACCTCGATAGCCACGCGCCGTCGAGCGCCTTTTCCGATCTCGACCGCGAGGTTCTCCGGACGCTCGCGCGTGAAGCGGCCACGGTGGTCGAGAACGCCAGGCTGTTTGCCTCCGCGCGCGCCAAAGCTCGCCTCGATCACGAAATCGAAATCGCCAGCCAGATCCAGCGCCAGTTGTTGCCCAAGGCTTTGCCGAACCTGCCTGATGTTGCCGTGGCCGGCTCGACTCTGTCGTGCCATTCGGTTGGCGGCGATTGCTTCGACGTCATCGAGCTTGGCGGCGGGCGCCACGGCTTCTTCGTCGGCGACGTCTCGGGGAAGGGAATTTCCGCCGCGCTGCTTGCGACGCTGCTGCAAGGCGTCTTCTTCACCACCGCCGCGATGGATATTTCACTGCCCGGCGTTTTTTCGCGCGTGAACCAGTATCTCTGCGAGCGCAGCGGCGAGGATCGCTACGCCACCGTCTTCTACGGGATCCTCGACAAGATGGGCCGCTTCGAATACGTGAACGCGGGCCACGTCCCGCCTCTGGTCAAGCGGAAATCCGGGGCGCTCGAAGGACTGGGCTCGGCGAATTTTCCGGTGGGGATGTTTTCCGAGGCGGAATACCAGAGCGCGCGCGTCAACCTCGAACCCGGCGATTTCCTCTTGATCTACACCGACGGCGTTTCCGAGGCGTCGAACGTCAGCAATGATTTCTTCGAAGAATCCCGCCTGCGCCAGATCCTCGAAACGTTCGCCGGCACAAGTGTCGAAGAACTCGCCCAAGCAGTTCGCGACGGCGTGAAAGCCTTCACGCAGGGCGCGCCGCAGTCCGACGACATCACCATCCTCGCGATTCAGTACAAAGGCAACCCCGCCTGACATCTCGGCAAACCGCTCACACGTAATCGAACAGCGTCATGAAGCCGAAGTCCATGTGCAGTTGCTGGTGGCAGTGGAACAGCGTCAGGCCCGGATTGTCGGCGACGAAATCCACTTCGGCTTCCTGGTAGCCGCCGAGCATCAAGACGTCCTTGAATATTCCGGCCGTTGGCTTACCCGCGAGGCTGGCCAGCTCAAAACTGTGCCGGTGAAGGTGAATCGGATGGATGTCGTCGCTCGCGTTGCGCATGTGGATGCGGTAGCGCTTGCCTTGCGTCACGTGAAATGACGCCGGGACAATTCCCTCGGTCATCGGATAGGCCACTCCGTTGATCGTCCAGCGGTTGAAGCCTTCCTCGGCGGCATTATCCTTCGCGAACGTCATTCCGATGGTCTCGTCAGGTGGAGGAACGGTGGCGCCCGCTTTGCCAAAGCGTGCGTAGCTCCACCGGAAGGCGGGCGGCGCAATCCACTGCGCCTTTCCCGTGCGGGCCGCATATTCCACGACGATTCCCATGCCGTGGTGACGGTCGTCGTCCGCGAGATCGCCCAGAATCCACACGCCCGGATGATTCATCTCCACGATCGCGGAGATGCGCTCCGCCGTGCCAATCCAGAGCACAGGCACGGACACCGGATTCGGCACAGGATTCCCATCGAGCGCGATCACCTGGAACGAATGGCCCGGCAGCGCGAGGCTGCGAATCTCTGTCGCGCTTCCATTCAAGATGTGGAACAGGACTCGCTCGCGTTCCTTCACTCGGATCGGTTCTCCGTGGCCGAGCATGCGTCCGTTGATCGTGAACGAGTCGTAGCCGACTTCATACCCGTGCGGCATGCCCCTGGCGAGCGACGCCTTCATCGCCGCCTCGCCCGTTTCCTGCAGCGCCCTGTTCGGCGCCGACGGCGACAGAAAATCCTGAGTTATGTCGCCGCCGCGGCTGAACGTCGGCTCGAACTCCTTCAGCACGAGAAAAACTTCGTGGTCGTATCGTCCCGGCTCCTCTTTCGGCTCGATGTAGACCGGCCCCACCTGCCCGCTGTACTGCCCGGCGGATAAGTCTGCCCCCGCGCGATTGTGCGTATGGTAGAAACGCAGTCCCGCCGGATTCGGCGTGAACGTGATTCTTCGCTTGCCGTGCGCCGGAACGTATGGCGTCCCCTCTTCGGCCGCTCCATCCACTTCCACCGGCACCTTCTGCCCGTGCCAGTGAAGTTGTTCCGGCGTGTCCGTATCGTTGTAGATGTCTACGGTGACTTGCCGGCCCTCTTTGAACCGGAGCAGCGGCCCGGGAAACTGCCCGTTGTAGGTGGTCGCGGAAATAATTCGCTTGGGCGCGATTTCAATGGGGGAACTCTTGATCCGCAGCGTGTAATCGACGGCCGCTTCGTCCCGCAAGCGCGAAGCGGAAGGCGTGCCGCTCGGCGAGCCGAGCGCAAACTGAGGCAGGCGCAGCGCCGGGCCCGCAAGCCCAGCTCCCGCGAGCGCACCCGCACCCGCCAGGAAATCGCGGCGCGAAATGCGTGACCGATTCATGCCAATCGACGCTCAACCGTCCGGCGTTGCGCGACTCGTTCTACGCCTTCGCGGGCGGAGCCAGCGCAACGGCCGCCTCGGCCGTGAGGAACAGAAACGTGAACGTTTCCTGCAGGTATAGATGCACGGCCGTATCGGTGTGGTTCAGATAGCCGATGGACGCGTCCTGGCCGATGTGGAGATCGAAGTCGCCGCCGCGCGTGGTCACCACGAAGGCGCCCTGAATCGCAGGCGCCCAGATGATCTTGTCGTCGACCAGCCGCTTGACGTGCTCCAGCACCGGATATCCGTGATCGCTCGTCTCAGCCAGCGCGGTGTAGGCGTCCGCGCCGAGCAGCACCGCATACGGGCCGTTCACGCCGACGAGCCGCAATCGGCTCAAGCCCTGGGCAACCGCTTCGGGGTACGCGCGGACATCGCCGGGGAGTGTCATCCTCGGATTGCTCGTTCCCTGGCGGATGCCGACGATGCCGGCGGCCGCGTAACCTTCGAATATCGCGCCGTCCTCGGCGTACGCAAGCTGGCGCGCCGCGTCCTTCGCCGGCTGCCAGTCGGCGTCGTTCGCGCCGCGCTCGACATCGTCGATCGCCTGCCGATCCAGATGGAACGGAACGCGCAGCTCGACCAGCGCCTTCACCTCCCGCTGCCTCGCGACGGTGCCCTCCTTCCCGGACGCGATCGCGCGCAAGTGGCCGGTGCCGACCGCGGAAAGCCCGGCGCCTGCGGGCCCGTGCACGTCCACGACGCGCCGTCCCGCCAGGTAGCGCTTCAGCGTGCGCGATGTTTCCTCTTCGATCTGCGCCCACGCAGCATCGGAAATGGGGGCAAGCTCGCGATGCAGGTTATTCATGGGGAATCTCTCCTTTTAGGGAACCGATGCCTAGTGAGCCATCACTTCGCCGTGGCGTCGACGGAGTCGATTCCGCCGCCGGGGCGCCGGAAGGCGCCGCAGCCGCGCGTGCGTCTCCGGCCACGTTTTCGAGAAATGTCGCGGACGGCGCGAAGAACAGGCTTCCCGTGACCGCGCGGCTGAAGTCGAGCAGCCGGTCGTAGTTCCCGGGCGGCCGGCCGATGAACATGTTCTCGAGCATCTGCTCGGTCGTGCGCGGCGAACGGCTGTAGCCGATGAAGTAGGTGCCGAATTCCTTTTCTCCGGCGCGGCCGAACGGCATGTTGTCGCGCAGGATCTTGATCTCTTTTCCGTCCTCGACGATCGTGGTCAGCGCGTTGTGCGCGGAGGTCGGCTTCACGGAATCGTCGAGTTCAATGTCGGAGAGCTTCGTGCGGCCGATGATTCGCTCCTGCGCCTCGGTCGGCAAGGCATTCCAGCCCGCGAGATCGTGCAGGTATTTCTGCACGATCACGTAGCTGCCGCCGGCGAACGCAGCGTCCTCTTCCGCGACGAGCACCGCCTGCACCGCCGCGTCGCCCCTCGGATTCTCCGTCCCGTCGACAAAACCCATCAGGTCGCGGTCGTCGAAGTAACGGAATCCATGCACTTCGTCCACCGTCGAGACGGCATCGCCGATGCGCGCCATGATTTGAGTGGCCAGCTCGAAGCACAAATCCATGCGCTTCGCGCGAATATGGAACAGCAGGTCGCCCGGCGTCGAAACGGCATGACGCGCCCCGGCGCGAATCTCGCGGAAGGGATGCAGGTTCGCCGGGCGCATCGCGCCAAAGAGCCGGTCCCACGCCTCGGAGCCGAACGCCATCACGCAGGAGAGGCTGCCTTCGAGGTCGCGAAATTCCACCGCGCGCACCACCGCAGCCAGGTCTCCGCAGAACGACCGAACGGCTGCGCAGCTTTCGAGGCCGGGGTTCAGGGTCGCGACCAGAAAGATCGCGGCGCGCGTAAGTGGCGCAGCTACCGGCTGCGCAACGGGGCGTGTGCCGGCTGCTTCGGGCGTTTGGGTCGGGCCAGAATCCATCGAAGTCATCCTGTCGGGGCTGGCGAAACTGCCTGGCGATCGCCGCTCGCCTTCAAACAATCGGACCGCCAGCTTACCATTGCTTCCCGACGATCGTCCACGCCGCCCGCACCCGTGCCGGATTCGCCGAGAAGGAGAACTTCAAACCTCTCGAACGCGTAACTTATTTCAGAGGGTTTCATGCGCAGCGTTCTGCGACCGGTCTCGCGCCTCATTCTCGCGTTGGTCGCTTTGTCTCCAGGGATCGCCGCGCTCGCGGGCGGCCTGATCGGCCCTCGCATCCTCCACCCGATGAACCTCAATCCCCCGCGCCGGGAGGAGACCGCTCAGATGCTCAGTCGTACGGGGGCCACAAAAGAGGATTTCGTGGTTCGTGCGCTGGATGGTGTCGAACTGCGCGGCTGGAAAGTGCGCCCGCCGTCTCCTGCGGGAGATTGGGTGCTTCTATTCCACGGCATTTCAGACAATCGCACCGGCGTTCTCGGCCACGCAGAGTTTCTGCTGCGCCACGGCTACTGCGTCGTGATGATGGATGCGCGCGCTCACGGTGAGAGTGCCGGCAGCATGGCGACCTACGGTTGGAAGGAGCGCTACGACACGGTCGCCGTCACGAATGCCCTCTACTCCACCGAGCACGTCCGCAATCTTTTCGCTTTGGGCGTCTCCATGGGTGGGGCCATCGCATTGCAATCGGCTGCGGTCGAGCCGCGCATCGAGGCAGTCGTCGCCGAAGACCCGTTCGCAAGTCTTCGCGAAGTCAGCTACGACTATGCAGGCTTGGATATCTCGCCTCTCCTCGGCAAGACGCTGTTTCGTCCCGCGGTCATGCTCGCGATGAGGTCAGTTCGGAAGGAGGGTGGATTCAACCCGGATGATGTCTCGCCCGAGCAGGCCGTCGCCTCGCGGGCCTTTCCGGTCCTCCTCATTTGCGGCGCTCGCGACCATCGCATTCCTTGCCGCCATGCCCGGCGAATCTATCAGGCTGCGCGAGGTCTAAGGGAACTGTGGATTGTTGACGGTGCCGGGCACGCCGCCGCCCTGGGCCACTCACCCGCCGAATACGAGCAACGTGTCACGGCCTTTTTTGCAAAGGCCCGTTCGGTGACTGCTGGGCAGGACTCGTCTAAACCGTTCACTATCAATGCTTTCCCGGCGCTTTTGAATTCGTTTGAAGTCGCCTCCAGCAAGTCCCACTATTGCAATCACTTACGGGGTGGTCTTGACGGTCGTGTTATAATGTGTGAGTAGTAGCTGGGAGGTGCTGATTGCCGCACCGCGGCAACCGTCCCGGCGTCGGGGGACGGTTCCAACGCAAGCCTCCCCACCCCTCCTATGATTTTTTTAATCGCCAAATTCGCAGATTAGAACCCCGCCTAACTCATAGAAAACAAACGACCGGACCCCAGTCTAATCGCCAAAATTTCCGATTCCGTCATTCGCGCGCGCAAGCCCACTTCCAGAAAATGGAATCCTGGCTCGGCACCAGCCGCGCTTCTCGGTTCGTCTCACGATCCCGTCGACGAGTAGTGGCGGGTGCCGAAATTCCACAGAGAGATCGCCAGGGTGAGGAACGCAGCCGCGACCACCGGCACGAACCAGACGTACTCCGGGGTCACGGCGCGCCCCAGCATCCGCACGCTGGGATAAAACGAGGCAAGCCCAAAGGGAATAATCCAGCAGAGGAAAAATTGAACGGCGCCGCTATAGATCGAAAGCGGGTAGCGCCCGAATGCAATCACGTTCCACACCGGCGGATGGACGCCGATGCGGTCCTCGAACCAGAACGAGACGGTGCTGAGAATCAGGAAAATCGAAACATAAATGACGGCCGCGCAAGCGCCAAAGAAGAGCAGCATCGCAAATTTCAACGGCGTCCACGGCACGTGCAGCCGCGTGGTGGCCCACCACATGCAAAACGCGCCGGTGCCGACTTCCTGGAACGACTCGATGCGGAACGTCTCGAAGAGCACCTGAAAGAGCGACGAAACGGGGCGCAGCAGCACGCGGTCGAACTTGCCTTCGATGATGTAGTTGTTGCCGAAATCGTAGAGGTTCAGGCTGACGACGTTGAAGATTCCGTAGGGAATCAGCGAGAAGCCGTAGAGAAAAACCACTTCCTCGAAGCGCCAGCCCTTCAGTTGGCTGGCTTTTTGGAAGAGGATCACGACAAAGCCGAGGGAAAAAATGGTGGCGGCGAAGCTGGTGGCCAGGCTGATGAAAAAATCGCCGCGGTAGCTGATGCGGACTTTGGCGTATTGCGAGAAATAGTCCGCAAACAGCCAAAGGTGCCGCCGCGCGGCCGCGAGCAGCGCATCCAGACCGGATTTTTCTTCCACTGCCAGGGCCGCAGGCATGAAAAAGCTCTAGCCTCCGTGAATCGTGATCTTCCGCGAAGAGCGACCCCACCAAAGGTGCGCGAGAATCAGCAGCCCCACCACCCACAGCCATTGCGTCCCGAGGGCGCGGAGGGCTTGCGCGCGGTCGAGCTTGCCGAGGTAGATCTGCAACGGCGTGTAAGCAATGTGCTCGAACGGCAGCCACGCCATCACTTTCTGCAGACTCTCCGGGAAAAAACCGATCGGAATCAGCAGCCCCGACAGCAACTCGATGAGCCAGTATTTCGCGCGAATCAGCGCGAGGATCGACTTCAACGGGATGGCGCACGTCCCGATCATGAAGTTGATCGCGCTCATCAGGAAGAAGCTGCCGAGCACGGCGACCAGAAACAGCAGGAAATCCCCGCGCGACGCCGGACCCTTGATGGGAAACACGAGCGCGACGATCACGGCCGTAGGCAGCGTAAGAAGCCCCAGCCGGAACGCCGATTCGCCCATGGCGCGCGCGATCCACATCCACTGAATGGAGACGGGCTTGATGAAGTCCATGGCGATCTTGCCTTCGATCACTTCGTACGCCATCTCCTGATCGATCGTGTTCCAGTAGAACGAGCGGATGATCCAGCCCACGCTGACGTAGGTGATGATTTGCGCCAGGCTGTAGCCCGCCAGGGACGATGCCGAGCGAAACACCGCCGTCCAGATGAAGTAGTACACCGTGACGTTCAGGAAGTACGTGATGATGCCGGTGAAATACCGCAGCCGGAAGGCGAGGATGTTGACGAACCCGACGCGCGAGAATTCGAGATAGGGAGCCAGCGCTTCCATGGTCTATCTGACGCACATCATGCTAACACGTCACCATTGCACGCCCGGATAGAGACTTGGGAGACGCGTGGCCCGGTATGCGTTCTGGCCGGTGATGGTCATCTGCCAGACCAGTTGAGGGCTGTCGGTGTACGTCACCTCCTGGACCACCGAGGTCCAGGTGGGAGACGTGGAATACGCGGCGATATCGAATTCCATGTTGCCGTTCGGGAGGAGGTCGACGTTGCCGCAGCAGAAGGAGAATATCGGGAGCTTGTCCTGCCAGAGGATCGTCGCGGTCTTGGCCGATTCGTCGAGCTGGAAGACGACCGGGCGGCTGTAGCAGGGGAGCGTGGACCCGTCGCACGGATCGCCATTTGCATCGGCCGGGCGGTTGTTGCCGTTGTCGAAGACCGCCAGCGGAAAGCTCCCGGCGCTTCGGTCCGACAGGAGGACGGGATAGTGCTGGCCGTAGTTCCAATCGGCCGGCCCGCCGTTCGTGAGCGTGAAGTCGCCGCCGGGTCCCAGGCGCCACAGAACGTCGCCGTTCCCCTGGCCGTCGCGATAGTCAATCTTCAGCACCCAATACTGGTGGCGCAGCGAGACGATCAGGTTTCCATCGTCCGGCGAATAGATCACGGCGTTCGCGTGCGTCCAGTCTGGGAACTGCATGGGATGGCGGTTCACGTCGAGGTGATCGAACGCCGACCATGTCCACACGGGATTGCCGTTGGGATCGACGTCGATCAGGGCGTCCCCCTGAACGGCGGTTTGGCCCGGATACCCCGGAAGGTCGGTGAAAATTCGTTGCTCGAAAACCAGCACGATGATGTGGCCGTTGGGCAGCGGAAGAATGTCGTGGTGGAGGCCGGCCTCGATGAGCGAGAAACCTCCCGCCGCGAGCCTTTGCGTGAGCGTAGCCTTCGTGACCTCCTGAATCAGGTTCCCGGCCAGATCGATTTCGCGGTAGCCGTTGTCCGAGCTTGGCCCGGAGACGACCATCAAAATGTGGCCGTTGGGCAGGAGCTTCATGGGGAAAGGCGCATCGCCTGCTTCGGCAAGGCCGAAATCGTAGAACCACACCAGATTCCCCTGCGTGTCGACGGCGATCGCGTGCAGTTGATTTGTGCCTCCGCCGTCGAGATCCATCAATTCGACGCCGGGACTGGGCGTCGAGCCGCCGGGCTGGGAAACCGCGATCGGCGGCAGCACGCTCGGCGAAACGCTTCCCGTCGCAAAGGTGTGATCCGAATCGAGAGACTCAGTGCCATCGGGATAACGAATGCGGCCGCGCATGTGGTACGTCGTCGAAGCGAGCATCCCGGCAACGAGCATGTTGACGACGCCGCCTCCCGGTGGCGCGGGCTGATACCAGGTCTGGCGCCCGTAGGTGGTGTCGGTTCCGAATTCCACCGCCATCTTCGCGCCGGGGAGCACGTTCATCGAATACTGCGCCACCAGTGGGTTCCCCGTAGAGGAGACGGTTCCGGGCGGGTCGACGAAACGCGTTGTGCCGCACGATGCGAGGCAGAGAACGGCCATGCCGGGCGCGAGCAGGCCCCGAGCGAGGTTCTTCATCCGCAAACCTCCAGGGGAAACCGGACGGCCGAACGGCCGCCGAGGAAGGGTGAGACTAGACTACTGCGAATCCAGCTAGGCTGGGTGCTGCTGCGCCTAAAGAATTACCGCGTAGCGCCGGAGCAAACCGAGAGAGACGTCAGGCGAAGCACCGTTGCGGAGGCGACGCGGCTGCGCCTACTCGCTTTGCTGGCCGTGAATCGTCTTCAGGTGGTGTTTCGGAATGCGCGACAGAAGCCCCGCCGTGAAGGTGCACAGCTTCACTCCGGACGGCGCATACACGGAAATGACGAGCTGGTTCGTCAGCGGAACTCCCTGCGAAGGCACCTGGATCGCAAATCGCGTCGGGATCTGGTCGTTGATCCGCCACTTGTCGCTGGAGTTCGATTTGATGACGGACCAGTTCTGCACAGGCTGCACGCCGTCGCGGTTCTTCCAGACGGCGGTGAACTTGAGGCCGTTGATGAACTCGTTCACGGTTTGCGGCGAAGAACCGTTGCCGGGCTGAACGTAGTTCACCGGGCCGTCGGGCGCTGCGTTGGGGCAGGGCGTGATGCTTCCTGCGAGGGCCACGGCAATCTTCGAGGGGAATTCCCGGACGGGCTGCTTGTCCTTGCGGAATTCGACGCTCTTTCCATCGCCGATCCGCACCAGTCCGTCGAAGAAATCGCCGGCGGAAAGAGCGCCAGAGAGATTTCCGCAGTAGCGGTCGCTCTTGATCGGCTGCGGCGCGACGGGAACGAACATCTCGAACTGGGTTTTCTTTCTGGGGGCTGCGTAGAGAGAGGACCCGGCCAAAAGGATGGCCGCTGGCACCGCGAGCGTCCATTTTCTTGCGAATACGACTTTCATGCGCTGACCTCCAGTAGAGCCTGCCCGGCGTATATGCGCTTGATGATTTCCTCGATGGGTTCGTCTTCGATGAGCAGGTCGCGGACTTCCACGGTCGCGAGAATCTGCCGGACGAGGTCGGCGGTTGCGATCTTCATCCGGTCGAAGCGAATCCGGTACGTCAACTCATCCACTTGTTCGAGTTCGAGGCCATCGCGCGAAAATGCGCCGACGCCGCTGGTATGCTCGCGATCTTTAAGCGCGAACTTGATTTGCTTTGTGCGCAGGAGTTTCTGTTTCAAGTGCTCCAGAGGGCCGTCGTAGAGCACTTTGCCGTGGTCGATGATCATGATGCGTCGACACAGCTCTTCTATATCGTCTAAGTCATGTGTTGTCAAGAGTATAGTGGTCCGAAACTCACGATTGATGGCGCGGAGGAAGTGGCGGATGTGGTCCTTGGCCACCACGTCGAGGCCGATGGTCGGCTCGTCCAGGAATAGCAGGGGCGGATTGTGAAGCAGCGCCGCAGCCAGGTCGCAGCGCATCCGCTCCCCGAGCGACAGCTTCCGCACGGGAGTATGGAGGTAATCGCGGATGCCCAGGATGTCGTCGAATCGCTCCATGCGCGCGTCAAAGTCGCGTTGCGAGACGTCGTAGATGCGGCGCAGGAGCTTGAACGACTCGACGACCGCAATGTCCCACCAGAGCTGCGTGCGCTGGCCGAAGACCACTCCGATCGTCTTCACATATTGGCGGCGCTGGCGGAAGGGGACGAAGCCGTTCACGCGTATTTCGCCGCTCGTGGGGACGAGGATGCCCGTCAGCATCTTGATGCTGGTGGATTTTCCCGCGCCGTTCGGGCCGATATAGCCGACCATTTCGCCGCAGTCGATCGAGAAGCTGACGTGGTCTACGGCGGCGAGGGTCCGATATTCGCGGACGAACAGATTCTGAATCGAACCCCAAACGCCTTCGCGGCGCTTGAAAGTGCGGAATTCCTTGCACAGGTCGTTTACGTAGATCAGCGAATCAGAGCTCATGAATTATGAGAATGCCAATTCTAACACTTCAGGAGCGCCCCGCCCCGCTCAACCGTCCCGCGCGGGACGCGGCTGCGCACCGTATTAGACGAGCGAAACGGGCGAGTAGGAGCGGGAATTTGAGTGCCGGCGGCTCAAACCCGGAACAGGACGTCTTCGCGGTTGAACATGCGAACGGCGGCGGCGATGGCAATGGCCGCGTAGGCGCACGTCATGCCGAAGACGGCGGCCATCAGGGCCCAATGGTAGTTCCCGCCAATCACGTCCTTGCTCACCAGGCTCGTATTGAGGATGGGAATGAAAGCCGTCTTCCAATTGAGTTCGACGCCGGGCATCACCCCGATGACCGCCGGCATGATCACGACGAAGACGAGCGGCGAAACGTACGTCTGCGCTTCGCGATAGCTCTTGGCCAGCAGCGCGACCGCCAGCAGCACGGCGGCAAAGAGCACAGCCAGCGGCAAGAGAAGCACCACGACGGCAGCCACCGCCGACGGATCGATCGACATCTGGATTTCGGAGCCGCGCAGGAAGGCGCGTTTCGACCATGCGAAGGAAACGCCCATGGAAATCAGGGACAGAATCGAAGTCACCACCGAGGCGAGCACGACCATCAGAAATTTTCCGATCACCAAATCGGTGCGCGCCACCGGACTCGAGAGAATCGTTTCCATGGTGCCGCGCTCTTTTTCGCCGGCCGTCAAGTCCATGGCAGGGTACATGGCTCCGGTGAAGCTGAGGATGATGATCATGTACGGAATCCAGCCGCCGAAGATTGCGGCTCCGACCTTCGATGGCGCGGCCACGTTTGCGGTCTTCACCGAAAAGGGTTCGAGCAAGCCCGGTGACAGGCCGCGCGCGGCAAGGGCCTCGCGCGCCAGGCGATCGCGATAATCGTCGAAGAACTTCTGAAGTCTCTCCTTCGCCAGTTCCGATTTCATGTCGTCGGCGAAGTAGTCGATCGCAACCTGTTCGGCATGGCCGCCGCTGACCGATGCCTGAAAGCCCTCCGGTATTTCGACCGCGGCGCGGATTTTCTTGTCGGAGACTTCCTGCCGGGCGTCCGGTTGATACGGCACGATCTGAATGTCCGAAGCGGAGCGCAGGGCGTCGAGTACCTGGGGAGAATCGTCGCCGCCTTGAACCATGATCGTCGAGGCTTCCTTGGTTGCCTGGCCCGCGAATTTGGACGCGGCCCAGCCGACGACCAGAAACAGCAACGGAAACGCGATGACCGGAATGATGATCATCGAGCGGATGGTCCGCTTGTCGCGCAGCATGTCGCGCAATTCTTTCCGGAACACGATGAGGGCGTTATGAAGGTTCATTGTCCATCCCCGCAAACGGCGACGAAAACCTCTTCGAGGCTGTTCTGGCGGAATTGCGAGCGCAGCTCATCGAGCCGCCCTTCAGCGCGGAGGCGTCCCGCATGAATGATTCCGATGCGGTCGCAGAGTTTTTCGGCTTCGGTCATCACATGGGTCGAGAAGATCACCGTTTTGCCGCGGCTGCGGCACTGGCTGATGAAGTCGGTGATGGCGCGCGCCGTCATCACGTCGAGGCCGTTTGTTGGCTCGTCGAAGATCATCACCGGCGGATCGTGGACCAGAGTGCGGGCGATCGAGACCTTCTGCTTCATGCCGGTCGAGAGTTTGGCGCAGCGCCGGTCGCGAAACTCCTCCATGTCGAGCGCCTTGAAGATTTCAGCCATGCGGCGATCGATCGTGGCGTCGTCAAGGCCGTGGAGGCGGCCGAAGTACTGAACGGTTTCGGCGGCGGTCAGCCGGTCGTAGAGAGCAGTGGCGGTCGAGAGGAAGCCGATATGAGCGCGAACCTCGGTCGACTGGCGAACGACGTCGAAGCCGGCGACGGTGGCGCTGCCGGAGGTGGGCGAGAGAATCGTCGCGAGCATCCGCAGCGTGGTCGTTTTGCCGGCGCCGTTGGCGCCGAGCAGGCCGTAGATCTCACCGGGTTTGCAAGTGAAGGTGACGGAGTCCACGGCGCGGATTTCGCCGCGCTTCTTATCCTTGAATACTTTCCCAAGTTCGCGCGATTCGATCATTCCCAAGGCCTGCACCGGAGTGAATGCGCAGGGACGCGAGAGAGGGTCCGCCCCTGGGCATGCCTGCCTGCTACTACGAAATGTGAGCGAACAAGATTACACGGAAATGACAGACGGAGCACGAAATCGCTCCGAATCTCCGGCCAGCGCGATCCGGCGCCTTCGCCCTGCACCGTGGAGTGCGGGACGAGCATCGAAGAGCCATGGACGACGGCACACCCTCCGAAACGCGCTGGAGTTCAGTTCACAAGCGGGGCGAAACTAAGCTTTGTGGCAGGCGGGGCAGTGCTTCGCTTCGTAGTTGTCCATCGTCACTTCGAACATGTTGTTACAACCGATGCACACGCGATGGATTTTCGGCGGCGGATTTTCGCCCGGCTTAGACTTGGGTACGTCGGCGTGGTCCGTGTGGCTCGCTTCGGTCATGGGCGGATTCTAGCACGAACCGAAAAATGCGAAAGGGGTCAGGCGGCTTGTCCCTTTTCGAGGAGACTCCGGACACGAGACACAATCTCTCCGATGCGGACCGGGCGGTAGACAACCGTGCCAAGAATGCGGCGAGGCGCGGTTTCGCCCGGCTGCGGTACCGGCACGGGAATCTTCTCTGTCCGCGAAGCTATCAAAATAGAAGGGACGCGAGTGAGGAGGTTTTGAATCTCCCGGCCAGAAATCAGATCAGCCGTGGCCTCTGCCACAACGACGGCGGGCACTTGCCCGGCGGCGAGGGCGCGGCCGGCGTCTTCTGGGGAGTCCATGCCCAGCGCGTCAATCCCAAGTTCGCGAAGTTCCGCGCGCAAGGCGGTGCGAAGCGTCCAGTCGCGCGCGAGTATGAATATAACTGGCATCCTCGACGCGTGAGTATAGCATCCCCATTATGCACATCGCGGCACTGGCCGGTGTTTGCGCGGGCAACCGTCGAGATCGTTTGTTACAATTTGCAGATTCGGTGCCGGCCGGCGCCGCGAAGCGCGGTTGAGCATGGCGCAAAACAGTAAGAAAAAATGGGTGGTTTTGACCCTGGCGGCAGGACTCGCCGTGGTCGTGCTGGTGGTGTTGGCGTCGCGCGGACAGGCTCCGTCGGTGACGATCGTGAAGATCGGGCGGGAAGATTTGAACGCGACCGTGACGAGCAACGGGAAGGTCGAGCCGATTGCGCCGACGGTGGCGCGCGCAGGGTTTCCGACGTTCGTCGACCATGTGTACGCAACGGAAGGCCAGCCGGTCCATCGCGGCCAGCTGATTTTGACGCTGAGCGCCGCGGACATCAAAAGCCAGCTGGCGCAGACCGAGGCGCAATTGCTGACGGCGCAAGCCGATTTGCGCAATGCGCGCGCCGGTGGGCCGCCGGATCAAGTGGCGGAATTGCAGGGTGACCTTCAGCAGGCGACCGTGGAAGTGCAAAATCTCGAGCGGACGCACAAGGCGCTCGAAGACCTGGTTGCGAAGCAAGCGGCGACGCAGGATGAGCTGGCACAGAACGAGGCGAATTTGACGAAGGCTCGCGCGAAGCTGGAAGCGCTGAACCAAAAGAAGCAGGCCTTGGCGCAGACGGCGAGCGTCACCGCGGGGAGTGCTGGCTTGCGCGTGAGCGAGTCGCAAGACCAAGCGCGCGCGCTTCGCGAGAAGGTGCGCTCCGCCACCGTGGTGGCGCCGACCGACGGCACGCTGTACTCGCTTCCAGTGCGAGCGGGCGATTACGTCCAGATTGGGCAGGTGCTGGCAGAGATGGCAGACCTGAAGCACGTGCGCGTGCGCGCCTTCGTCGACGAGCCGGATCTCGGCTGGCTCGAATCGGGGCAGGGCGTGCAGGTGACCTGGGACGCAAAGCCCGGGCGGACGTGGTCGGGACAGACGCAGCAGATTCCGAAGCAGGTGGTGCCACGAGAAAGCAGGAGCGTCGGGGAAGTGCTGTGCTCGGTCGACAACGGCAACCTGGAGCTGCTGCCGAACGTGAACGTGGAAGTGAGAATCACGGTGCGCGAGCGCAAGGACGCCCTCGTAGTGCCGCGGGCTGCGGTGCGCTACGACAAGGGGCAGCACTATGTGTTCGTGTTCGACGGAGACAAAGTACATCGCCGGAACATCTCGGTGGGAATTGCGAGCGTGTCTAATTACGAGGTGCTCTCGGGTTTGACCCCGAACGACCGCGTCGCGCTGCCAGGCGAGTTGACGCTGACTAACGGAATGGACGTTCGTGCTGCGGAGGTGAATTGAGACTCTCGGACTGCAAGATTGGGTTGGCAGTAGGCGTAATGATTCTGTTCCTGCTCGCGGGAGGATACGCGCCGGCGGTCCGTGCCGAGGCGGGATCGGCGTCCTCGGCCGATGTCGCCGCGCTGATGGAGGCAGCCCAGCATCAATTCGGCTCGGGAAACTACTCCGCGGCGATTAGCACGCTGGAATCGGTGGTTTCGCAGAACCCGGCGAACGCGGAAGCATTCTATTGGCTCGGGCGCTGCTACTACGAGGTTCGGGACTACGATCGCGCAATCACGAAGGCTGAGAAAGCCGTCGCGCTCGATGCGAAGAATTCGGTCTATCAGGACTGGCTGGGCCGCATTTACGGGGGCAAGGCCGACCGCGACAGAAGCTTCTTCATGGCGCGGAAGGTGAAGAAGCAATTCGAGTTGGCCGTGCAGCTGGACCCATCGAATATCGCCGCGCGGAGGGACCTGGCGGAGTATTGCGTGGATGCCCCCTGGATCGTTGGAGGAAGCCAGGACGAAGCGAAGGCGCAGGTGGACGCGATTGCAGCGATCGATCCGGTGCAAGGACACCTGGTCCGAGCCGTCTTCGATCTGCAAGCGCTGAAGAAGCCGGAGCTGGCGGACAGCGAGTACAGGCAAGTGCTCGCCGCCAAGCCGAATACTCTGGACCCATACCTCGAGGCCGCGTCGTTCTTTCGAAGCCAGAACAAGCTGGACGACATGAAGGCGGCAATCGATGCAGCGGCGGAGGTACACCCGAACGATCCGCGCCTGGCGTACTACCGCGGCGTGGAGCTGGTAACGGCCGGTTCGGACCTGTCGCGCGCGGAAGAGTACTTGAAGGCGTATCTCGCCAGCACCCCGGATCGCAGCGATTGGCCGTCGCACGCCGATGCGCGAGAGTGGCTCGGCAAACTCTACGAAGCGCAAGGGAAGCGAACCGAAGCCGCCGAGCAATACCGCGCGGCGCTGAGTCTAGAGCCGGGGCGCAAGGAGGCGCAAGCGCGCCTCGCAAAACTTGAAAAGGCGTCGCATTAGCTGCGATCGTCTTTGGAAAATCCCGGCCACGAGACAGCGTCCAATTCTTTGACGCAGCCATGAACAGCTCGACCGTATTCTGGAATGAAACGTTGCAGCTCGCGCTGCAGGCGTTGCGCGCGAACAAGGTGCGCGCCACGTTGACGATGCTGGGCGTCATTATCGGCAGCGCCTGCATCGTTCTGGTCGTCACGGTCGGCTTGGCCGGGAAGCGCTACATCATCTCCGAAATCGAAGGTGTGGGCTCGAATCTTGTTCTGGCTGAAATGATCAATCCGGGGACGGCGCAGAATCAGGTGCTGGCCGACCAGATCACTCCCGGCGATCTCCAGGCCGTGGAGCAGGAGATTCCCCAAGTGGTGCGAGCCGCCGGCACGAACGACATGCGGATGAACGTGACGGTGGGCGGCACGGTGCATCCCATCAGCCTGGTTGGCGTGACGGAGGGGTTCAACGAGATGAGGCGCCTCGTGGTGGTGCAGGGGCGGTACTTCGATCAGGACGACATGATGTCGCGCAGCAAGGTGTGCGTGATCACGGAGCAGCTTGCGTCGTCGATGTTTCCGTACGAACAGCCGCTCGGCAAGGACCTGACGATCGACGAGCTCCACTTCACGGTGGTCGGAGTGTTCAAGGAGCGAGTGGCCACGTTTGGAGAAACGGAAATCACGCCGGAGTCCGTCATCATCCCGTTCCCGCTGATCAAGGACTACACAGGGACGGATTACTTCAAGTCGTTCTACGCGCAGGCCGATGGAGCCGAAGACGTGCCGGTGGTCACAGAGCGTGTGGCGGAGGTTCTGACCAGCCGGCATCGCCCCGGAGCGAAATATCACGTCTGGAACCTGGCGGGCATCCTGGATGCGGCGAAGAAGATTTCCATGGCGCTGACGGTGGTGCTGATCTTGATCGCCATGATCGCGCTGACGATCAGCGGCATCGGCATCATGAACATCATGCTTGTAACCGTGACGGAACGAACGCGCGAGATCGGGATTCGCAAGGCGATCGGCGCTCCGCACGCCGCGATCCTTTACCAGTTCCTGGCGGAGGCGGTGATGATCAGCGGCACGGGAGCATTGCTCGGAATCGCGATCGGAGTGCTGATCCCGATGCTCGCAAATTTTCTGATCAGCTTCACGCCCCTGGCGGGAGACGTCGTCGTCCCGATTTCCTGGGGCTCGGTGGTGCTGGCGTTTGTGGTCTCGTGTTCCACGGGCCTCGTGTTCGGCTATCTTCCGGCGAATCGCGCCGCGCGGCTGCATCCAACGGAGTCTCTCCGCTATGAGTAAGCCTTCGAGGTGGATGTGCGCGTTCCTGCCGGCCCTTCTGCTGGCCGCGGGCGCCACTGCGTTCGCGCAGAGTCCTCAAAAACTGACGTTGCGTGAAGCGGTGACGCTCGCGCTGCAGAACAGCCGCGACCTCAAACTGGCGCGCCTGCAGTACAACGTCGCGATGAGCGAGGCTCGCGTCGACCGGGCGTCGTTTCTTCCCAACTTGTACACGGGCGGCGGCTACGTCTACACGTACGGATTTCCCTCGGTGCCGGGCGCGGGGCCGCCGGCGGTCTTCCAGCTCGACTACACGGAGTCACTTTTTAATCCGTTGCTCAAAGGAGAGCAGCGCGCCGCCGAGGAAGGCGCCCGCAGCCGGCAAGTGGAAGTGGACCGCATGCGCGACGACGCGATCGTCCGAACGGCGACGGCGTACCTGGAGCTTGCCGAAGTGCGGCACTTGATCCAGCTGACGGACACCGATCAAGCGAGCGCCGACAAGATCCTGGAGGTCACGCGCGAGCGCGTGGCTGCCAATCAGGAGCTTCCCATTGAGGAAACGAAGGCCGAGTTGACTTCGGCGCGGATCCGGGAGCGCCTGATCAAGCTCCAGGACCGGGACGAGGCCCTGTCGCAGCAGCTGCACGATCTTACCGGTGTCCCGGACAACCAGCCGCTCGATGTTGAGACGGAGGAGCCCTCGTTCGAGACCAGCGTGCAACAAAGCCAGATCGCCGATCTGGCGGTGCAGAACGACCGCGGAGTCCAGGAGGCCGAAAGCGAGCGCGCGGCCAGACAGCAGCTTCTGCACGCAGCGCACCTGAGCTATTGGCCGACGATCGACTTTGTCGGGCAATACAGCGTCTTCAGCAAGAGCAACAACTACGATCAGTTTTACAAGACGTTTCAGCGAAACAACTTCAACGTCGGAATCGAAGTGACGATTCCGCTGTTTGCCGCGAAGACTTCCGCGAATGTCGCCTTCGCGAAGAGCCAGCTGCAGGAAGCGGAGCAGTCGCTCAGCAACAAGCGCCAACAGGTGCGCCTCGAATCGCAGCAGACATCGCGGCAGACGCGAGAGCTGAATGCGACGCGGGAAGTCGCGCGGCTGGATTTGAAGCTCGCGCAGCAGACGCTGGAACTCACGCAAGCGAAGCTCGAGGACGGCAAGGCGACGCTCCGGGACGTGGAGCAAGCGCGGCTGGACGAAAGCGACAAGTGGATGCAGTTTCTGGATGCCGATCTGGCGTGGCAGAAGGGGCAACTGAAGGTGCTCCAGACCACCGGGCAGCTGAGTAAAGTGCTGCAATGAAAACGGATAGCGGAAAGCTGTCGGGAAGTCTCCTGAATTCGGGTACAATAATGTTTTGTGCGTACGGGACTCTTGACTTGTCCAATCCTGAGGGGGACTGCACATGTCGTCTGTGATGAAGACGCTGTTCTTGAATCCGCCGAGCTTCGAGAAGTTTGACGGCGGCGCGGGTTCTCGCTGGCCGGCAACACGCGAGATCGAATCCTACTGGTATCCGGTTTGGCTGTCTTACCCCGCCGGCATGCTGCCGGGCAGCCGCCTGCTGGACGGCCCCCCGCACCACATCTCGCCGGAAGAAGTGATCCGCACGTCGCAGGACTACGAATTCGTTGTCCTATTCACGTCAACGGTAGGCTTTCAAAGCGATCTGCGAATGGCGCGAGCCATGAAAGAGAAGAAACCCGGCCTGAAGATCGCTTTTGTGGGACCGCACGTGCAGATAAAGCCAGCGGAGAGCCTGCTGGCGAGTTCCGATATCGATTTTGTGGTTCGCGGCGAGTTCGATCATGCGGTTGTCGACTACGCGCAGGGGAAGCCGCTGTCCGGAATCTCGAACGTCAGCTACGTGAAGGACGGCAAAGTTGTGCACAATCCGTCGCGGCCTCCGCTCCACACGGAGGAGCTCGACGCGCTGCCATTCGCGACGGACGTCTACCAGCGCGATCTGACGATCGAAAAATACAACGTTCCGTTCCTGCTTCACCCGTTCGTCTCGTTCTATACGGCGAGGGGATGTCCGGCGCTTTGCACGTTCTGCCTGTGGCCCCAGACGCTGTCGGGGCACGCCTGGCGCGTGCGGTCCGTCGATAGCGTGGCCCGCGAATTCCGGCAGGCGCACAAGATGTTCCCGCAAGCGAAGGAATTCTTTTTCGACGACGATACCTTCAACATCCGTAAGGATCGCGTCCTCGCCCTGTGCAAGGAGTTTCAGCCGGTCGGCTTCCAGTGGTCGTGCACGGCGCGAGTCCACAGCGACTACGAAACGTTGAAAGCGATGAAGGATGCGGGGTGCCGGCTGCTGATTGTCGGGTTCGAATCGGGCGACGCGCAGATTCTGAAGAACATCAAGAAGGGCGCAACCACCGAGATGGGGCGCACGTTCGTCAAGAACTGCAAGAAGGTCGGGATTCACGTCCACGGCGATTTCATCATCGGGCTGCCCGGCGAAACGAAGGACACGATCGAGAAGACCATCGAGTATGCGAAGGAGCTCGATTGCGAGACGATTCAGGTTTCGATGGCGCACGCCTATCCCGGAACCGAACTGTATGACCAGGGCGCGCGCGAGGGTTTCCTGGCCACCGAAGCGATCACCGATGCGAGCGGGCACCAACTGCCGCACCTCGAATATCCGGGCCTGAGCCGCGAGTACATGGTGGAATCGGTGAATCGTTTCTACGACAGCTACTATTTCCGTCCGCGCGTGGCGTGGCGCATCGTGCGCGACGCGCTGTGGGACGGCCACGAACGCAAGCGCCTGTTCCACGAGGCGGTCGACTTCCTGAAACTGCGCCATGACCGCTGGAAGGTGGCGCGCAAGGGCGTCGAGAAAAAGGCTCTCGTGCAGGTGCCGCTGATCAAGCCGTCCAGCCGCGTCGAAGCGACCGGCGAATCACAGAGTGCATGAAGGTCGCAGCGGACCTGCGTTTCAAAACCTACCTGTTCCTTTCGATGCTGGTTGTTTTCGGCCCCGTCGGCGATCTGCTGATGAGCAAAGGCATGCGCGCGATCGGCACGGCTCCCAGTTGGGCGCCGGCGGCGTTGCTTCACTACGGGTTCCGCGTTTTTAGCTCACCGATCGTTTGGCTCGGCACTCTGGCGATGATCGGCTTTTTCATTTCCTACACAACGGTGCTCACGTGGGCGGATTACAGCTACGTGCAGCCGGCGTCTGCGCTCACGTATGGCGTCGTGGCTCTTCTGGGGCATTACATCCTGGGCGAGACGGTGACACCGCTGCGGGCGTTCGGCATCGCCGTCGTTTGCATCGGCGTGATGATCATAGGCAATACTTCGCCGCGCACGACGGAGCCTGCCGATGCTCATTGAAGTGATTCTGCTTTTTTGCATCGTCGTGGTGGGAACCGCTGGAGAATTGTGCGTCACGCGGGCGATGAAGATCATCGGCGAGGCGAAAGAGCTTCACCCAGTGGCGCTGATGGGAACGGTGGCCCGCGCGTTCCGAGTCGGCTGGATGTGGCTCGGGTTCGCGATGATGGCGCTCGCATATTTCGCGCTTCTCGGGATGCTCGCGCGCGCGAACGTGAGCTACGTGATTCCGCTGACGTCCTTGAGTTACGTGGTCGGCGCGCTGGGCGGCCGGTGGTTTCTGGGCGAAAACGTCACGCACCGGCGCTGGATTGGGGTGCTGCTGGTGTGCGCGGGAGTCGTGCTGGTTTACTTCGGCAAAGGCTAAGCTTGCGTGATCGGTTCCGTATTTCGCGACGCGCTCCTGCTGCTGGCACTTGCGCCGATCGCATATTTCGTGGTCGCGATCGCCGCCGCGAGCGCGTTTTTTCGCTCGCATCCTTCCCATCCTGACGATTTCGCGCCACCCCTCAGCATCCTGAAGCCGATCTTCGGGCTCGACCGCGAAGCATATGAGAACTTCGCCAGTTTCTGCCGCCAGGATTATCCCCAGTTCGAAATGCTGTTTTGCGTTTCGGACGAAAACGACCCCGCGATTCCCACAATTCGGAAGCTGATTCAGGACTTTCCGCAGGTACCGATTCGCCTGCTCATTGGCTCGGAACGCATCGGCGCGAGCGACAAAGTGAACAAGCTCTGCCGCATGGCGCGCGAAGCGCAGTACGACATCGTGATTGTGAGCGACAGCGACGTGCGCGTC
>DATIZQ010000134.1:0-46710 GCA_035517015.1 Candidatus Acidiferrum sp.
CTGGCTTGCCCTCAGTTCTTGAAAGTCTTCTATTTGCAGGGCATCGAGATCTCGCCGGAGCCGTTGGACGTCCTGCAAGCTCATCTTGAGCACAAGGGCAATCTCTTGCTCGGTCGGTTCGCGCCCCAGGCGCGCCTGTGATCGGGAGATCGCTTCCTCGAGTCGGCGCGCTTGACGCCGCAGTGCCCGCGGGCCCCAGTCTCCATCGCGCAGGCTGTCTAGGATCGCGCCACGAATGCGGAATTCCGCGTAAGCCTTGAGCGTCACATTTTTCTGGCGGTCATACTTCTGCATGGCGTCGAGCAGGCCCAGCACGCCCGCATGGACCAGATCCTCCAGAAGTACGCACGGAGGCAGGCGGCCGTGAATTCGCCGAGCGATGTACTGAACGTGCGTCAAGTGTTCGAGGATGATCTCTTCACGGTGGATCGTATCGGTTTGAACGCCGGCCATACTCGTTTCCGCGTCAACTTCCATGGCCTTTACCTCGCGTTTCCGCTGCTTGGGCGATCAGGTTGACGGCACGCCGGCTTTGGTTCCTTCCTTCGGGCCGGGAGTCGTCAACTGATAGCCTCTGCCTCGGATTGTCTGGATCAGCTTGTACTCCGATTGCCCGTCGATCTTCTTGCGCAGCGAGTTGATGTAGACCTCTACGACATTCGTCTGTGGCGGAGCCGGCAGGTTCCACGCATGCCCGATAATCTCCTCCCGCGTGACGCCGTGGCCCACATTCCTCATCAGATATTCCAGCAGCGAATACTCCTTCGAAGTGAGATGGATGGGTTTTCCCGAGCGGGTCACCGTTCGTTTTGCAGGATTGAGTTCGAGATCATCCACGCGCAGAACAGTTCCGAGAGGGCGGTTGCCGCCGCGCAGAAGCACGGCCCGGGCCCGCGCCGAGAGTTCCGGCGACGACGCTGCGGACCGGAAAGCAAAGTCGTCGGCGCCCATGCCGAGCAGGCGCGTGCTGTCCTCGAGTTGCGTGCGATTGATCAGGACCAGAACGGGAAGCTGGGGCCGCACGACGTGGAAATGCCGCAGGACTTCAAATCCCGCCCCGTCGGACACGCTGATATCCAGCAGCGCCAAATCGTACGCGTGCTGCTCGACAAGAGACTTAGCCTCCTCCCAGTCGTGAGCCAGATCGACGGTATAGTCCTCGGCTCGGAAGCTCTGCTCGAGAAAAGCCCCAAACCCGGAGTCGCTTTCAGACACAAGAATGCGCACAGCCGCTCCAGAAGGGAAAAAGTGGAGAACAACTTGGAAGGGGACAAAAGAATAGGGCGACCCGCATCAAGTTGTCAAAGACATTTGACGATAAACATCCGTACGAGTGTGAGGAAGACAACTGTCCCGGTGTGATTCAGTTCAAATCGGGATAGGGTTACGACGAAATGGGCACGGCCAAGATGGTCCCACGATGAAACATCATGTCCTTTTGGAGCAACACCAGAAACTCTTCACGCCAACCTCATCGGCGAATGTAGAGCCTGCGAACGAGTTAGTCCGCTACTGCTTAGTGGTTCGCTCCTTCTCGGTTGGCAACGGAAGTGCTCCTACTTGAGCGGTGCAGTCCGCTAATTCCACAAGAAACGACCCGAGACTAGGACGCTCGCGCTTCCTGGGACGCGCAAATGGCAAAATCGCCTGAACCTCGACGTGAGGTGAACTTGACCTCGATTCGCGACGGGTTGAAATCCGCGGAGCGTCGGCAGTGGTGGCTCTCGTTTTCCGGCGTCGCCGTCACGCTGCTGCTGACGCTTGGAATTGTTTCATTTTCGCTTGTCGTGTACGTGCTTCAGCGGGACTCCTGGGAAGAACTTAACATTCACCTCGCTGTCCGGGCCCTGGTGGGCATGGTCTTTCTGTTCGTCGTCTATGTGATCTATCAGCAACTGCAAATCCATCGATTTCGAATGCGCCTGGCGGCGCAAGAGGAACTTTTCTGCCTGATCGGTGAAAACGCCGCGGACATGATCGCGGTGGTCACCGTGAAGGGCGAACGCCTCTACAACAGCCCGTCGTACGAGAAGTTGCTCGGCTACTCTCCGGAGGAGCTCGAACGAACATCGGCCTATGAGCAGATCCACCCCGACGACTTGCCTGGCGTGGTCGCAGCAGCGCAGGAAGCAAGAACAACGGGAATCGGTCGGCGCCTGGAGTATCGCATTCGGCATAAGAACGGTGAGTGGCGGGTGCTCGAATCCACGGCAAGCACAGTCCGGAATGCGGAAGGCGAAGTGGAGAAGCTGGTGATCGTCAACCGCGATATCACCGAACGGCGCGAGTTGGAGCACCAACTGGTGCTCTCGCAACGTCTGGAAGCCGTCGGAAAGCTGTCGGGTGGAATCGCGCACGACTTCAACAATCTTCTCGGAGTCATCATCGGCTACAGCGAGGCTCTGCAGCAAACGATCGGCCCAGAAGACTCTCGAAGGGAAGCAATCGACGAGATTCAGAAGGCGGGGCAGCGCGCGGCGACGCTCACCCACCAACTACTCGCTTTCAGCCGCAAGCAAGTGATGGAGCCGAAGATTCTCGATTTGAACTCCATCGTCGTCGACATGCAGAAAATGTTGCGCCGGCTCATTGGTGAGGACATCGAGTTGAAGTTTGAAACTTCGCCGGACTTGGGGCGAGTGAAGGCTGACCGCGGACAGCTCGAGCAGGTCATTCTCAACCTGGCGGTGAATGCCCGAGATGCGATGCCCCGAGGCGGTGAGCTGAAGATCAAAGTAGCGAACGCCGTTCTGGATGAAAAGGATGCTGCACGCCATCGCTATGTCGTGCCCGGCCAGTACATCCTGCTGAAGGTGAGCGACACCGGCATCGGAATGAGCGCGGCAACACAAGCCCACATTTTTGAGCCCTTCTTCACAACGAAAGAAAAAGGGAAGGGAACGGGACTCGGGCTGGCGACGGTGTACGGCGTGGTGAAGCAGAGCGGCGGCTACATTTGGCTCGAAAGCGAGGTTGGAAAAGGAACCACGTTCCGAATCTTTCTACCGAGAGCCGAGGGAGTGGAAGAGGAAGCTTCGTCGGTGGAGCCCCCGAAGAGAGGTACCGGGCCGCGAACGATTCTCCTGGTCGAAGATGAAGCGTCGCTTCGCAAGCTGACTCAGCGGACGCTCAAAGAAATGGGGTACGTGGTCCTTGAAGCGGCGAACGCCGCCGACGCAATCGAAGTCGCAAAACAGACGCGCTCTCCGATCGATCTGCTCTTGACCGACGTGATCATGCCCGGGATGAGCGGAGGCGAACTGGCAAGGAAGATGTGCCCGGAGGATCCCCATCTCCGCGTGCTGTTCATGTCCGGTTATACGGATGGAGCCATCGAAGACCGTGGAGCGTTGCCTCCCGGCTTCGTGGTTCTGCGCAAGCCCTTTACGCGCGACACTCTCTTGCGAACGGTCGAGGGCGCCCTTTCGCCGATGCCGCAAGGCGAAAATAGCGTCGTGCACGCCGGAGAACCGGACTAAGACTCAAGTTTAGGAGGCGAGTATGCCAAAGTTGCTGATCATTGATGACGACGAATCGGTCCGGAAGGTCCTCCGGTTTCGACTGAAGGATTCGTACGAAATCATCGATACCGGTTCGCCAGAGGCGGCTCTGGCAATCGCTTTGAAGGAAAAGCCGGACGCCGTTCTTTTGGATCTCATGATGCCGAAGTATTCCGGCTTTGAAGTTTGTCAGACTCTGTCTTCGCTGAGCTTTACACAGCGAATTCCCATCATCATCGTTTCCGGAGAATCCAGCTCGCGTTACAAGGACTTCTGCGAAGCCCTCGGAGCGAAGGATTTCGTGCAGAAACCGGTAGATTTCGATGCTCTTGAGCACAAGCTCACGAAGCTGATTGCTGGAAGCCACAATGGCAATCAGAGCGAGCCGCGAGTTCGTTTGAGGGTAATGCTGAAGCTTCGCTCCGTTGACGCAGCGGGCGTTGCTTCCGATGTGCTCACCGTCACCGAGACGGTCAGCGCAAATGGCTTTCTCTGCGCCTATCAGCCGCCGATCAAGGAAGACACATTGGTTGAGGTCTATCTCGCTCGGAACGCGCAGCAGTTTGCAGGGAAGGCTCGCGCCGTTCGTGTCGATTGGCCCGGGACACCGGGGCAGCGAGTCGACTTTCACTTCGCTGACAGGCCCGTCGAGTGGATCTTGCGATAGGGACTGAACAGGGAGCGTGCGTCGCGGCCGTCTGTCGTTTGTCAGCCGGAAATCTTTTCAAGCTGGTCGCCCACCTGGGTCTGGCTGTTCGCGATCGTCGCCGCGGGCAGCTCCACCACGCTCCGGGCGCTTGAGAGTACCTTCGAAAGGCGCCACGGCCGCAGGCTGTTCTCGACGTGAACTACTCTTCTCTTTCGGTCGAGAAAAACGACGTCGATCGAGAACTTCATTCCAAGAGTGTGAACGCCGTGGGAGGGGATGATCCACAATCCGCGCCGCTCCGTCGCCCACTGCGGACCTTTTCCGAGGAGTCCGATCAGACGAGGCAGAAATGTATCTGCAATCGCGACTTCGTCGGCGAGGACGACGTCGCGCGTCCGATTGTAGAGCGACACCCTCGTTTTCTTCCCAGTGGACACCGCGGTGCTCCCGCCGGGAGAAGGATTGACCCGGTCGCTGACTCCACTCGGGGCGTCGCTAATCGGATTCACGCCGGCTGCGACGCCAAATGATGATGGCGGCGATTACCACCGCAACGATCCCTGCTGCGGCCCGAATCATCGTTATTGTGTTCATTTGTTTCCTCCCTCGTGATTCTCATTGCCTATTGCTTGACGACCCAAGGCGCTACTGAGCGCCCCCGATGTGAAACTGGCGAATGATGCTGATCACCGCTGGTCCCAGCAACACGGCAAACATCGCCGGAAATATCAAGAATACGAGCGCCGGAATCATCTTGACCGTCGTCTTCGCCGCGGCCTCCTCGGCGCGTTGACGCCGCTTCGTTCTCAGATTGTCGGAGTGGATGCGAAGAGACTGAGCCAGATCGGTGCCGAAGCGATCGGTCTGAATCAGCATGGTCACAAAAGCCTTCACGTCGTCGACCCCCGTTCGCACAGCGAGCTCGCGCAGCGAATCCGTCCGGCTCCTTCCCACGCGCATCTCGAGATTCACCAGTTGCAGCTCGTCGCTCAGCTCCGGATAGGAAATGCGTAATTCCTGTGCCACACGAAAAATGGCCTGGTCGAGACCCATGCCGGCTTCCACACACACCACGAGCAGGTCGAGGGCGTCGGGCAGGGCAATCACGAGCCGGCTCTGCCTGTGCTTCACTCGCCAGGAGAGCCAGAAATCGGGCAACAGGAATCCGGCGAGGGCGGCGAAAGCAAATATGAAAAGAGGATTGAGTTGATAGGCTCCGCTGAAGTAGACGGCCGCCACGAACGCGACCGGCAGCAGCACCTCCGTGCCTTGCTGGAGCTTCACCGCTTCCGGACTGCGAAATCCGGCCCGCAACATCATCCGCACTGTTCGGGAGGCTTTCTTGTCAGACGACGGTAGGAGCTTGCCCAGGTCGGTCAACGCGCGCTCCAGCCTCTGTTTCTGCTTTTGGGAGAATGGCGCCGATCGGCGAGCCGGTGAACCGGCCCGCCAAAGCTGCGCAAGGCGAGCCTGCAGGAAGTTGGTGGAAGGCGCCAACACAAGATACAGAGTCGCGGCGATGGCCAGTACAGCCAGGAAACACACGAAAGCCGTCAGCGCGATCATTGCGCCACTCTCACGAGCCGTTCACACCTCAATGTGAACCACCTTCCACAACACCACCGAGCCAATTACTTGCAGGGTACAAGCAGCGGCGAGCATCTTGTGCCCCAAGGGGTCCGTGAACAGGAGCATCACGTAATCCGGATTGAGAAACCTCAAAAGCAGGAGCAGGAGGGGCGGAAGCCCGATCAGAATCACGGCCGTCAAACGGCCCTGCGCGGTTCGGATGCGAACTTCGCCGAGGATCTTGAAGCGCTCGCGGATGACGCGCGCTAGATTCTCCAAGAGCTCCGCCAGGTTTCCGCCGGACTCCTGATGCACCAGCATCGCGGTAACGAAAAACCGCACATCGGGGAGAGGCACTCGCTTCGTCAAATGGAAAAGGGCATCGCGCAAGGGCAGGCCGAAATTGTGCTCGTCGAAGGTCGTGCGGAATTCAGAAGCGATCGGCTCAGACAGCTCGTTGGCAATCAGCTCGAGTCCCGACGTGAAGGCGTGACCCGCCCGGACGGCACGGTTCAACAGATCGATTGCCTCCGGAAAGCTTCTTTGGAATTTGGAGAAACGCCGCGCGCGCCTGAACAGCGCGACAAAAACAGGAGCGAGTCCGGAACTCATGCCGATCAGTATCGCGGCCGTCAGGAATGGGAGAAGGCTCCACGATAACAAAAAGAAGGTGAGAGCCAGCACGGCACTCAACAGCACCAGCTTGGCCGGCTTGATCTTCCAGCCCGCCTGCGTCAGAAGATCCTGCAGCGATGTCGACCACGAGTAGCGGTGCAGGAGGCGATTCAACAGCGGAACACTGCTCAGTTCCTCATCGCGGAGGAGGTCGTCGTCGTATACGACGGCCGGCGCTTGCTGTCTTCGCGAGATCTGCTCGAGCCGGCCGGTCAGGTCGGCGGGCTTTCGCGATCCGAACAACATTCCTGCGGCCCATGCCATTAGAAGCACGGCGAGAAACGTGAATGTGATTGTGATCAGCACGCGATTCACTCCCGCGAGCCGCTCAACCGACTGAACATGTCGGGAGGCAGCTTCAAACCGGCGACTTCGAGCCGGTCGGCAAACTTGGGACGGATGCCCACGGGAATGAACGAGCCAAGGACCTCGCCTCGAGGGCCGATTCCTCTCCTCTGATACTGAAAGATGTCCTGAATGGAAACCGTCTCGCCCTCCATACCCGTGATCTCAGAAAGAAAAATCACTTTTCGAGTTCCGTCGCTCAGGCGGCTAACTTGAAGGACGACGTCGATCGCGGAGGCAATCTGGCGCCGGATCGCCTTGTCGGGAATGTTGAGGCCGGCCATGGCTACCATCGTTTCGAGCCGGCTGACAGCGTCCCTCGGCGTGTTGGCGTGAATGGTGGTGAGCGAACCGTCGTGGCCCGTGTTCATGGCCTGCAGCATGTCGAGCGCCTCTTCGCCGCGGACTTCGCCGACCACGATTCGGTCGGGACGCATTCGCAGGCAGTTGATCAAGAGTTGGCGCTGCAGGACCGCGCCCTTTCCCTCGATATTGGCCGGCCGAGTCTCAAGGCGCACGACGTGTTCCTGCTGCAGTTGCAGCTCCGCGGCGTCTTCGATCGTCACGATGCGCTCGCGGTCGGAGATGTACGATGAGAGAAGATTCAAGAGAGTGGTTTTCCCGGCGCCCGTGCCGCCCGAAATCAGGATATTCAGCCGAGCCTTCACGCAGGCTTTCAGCAAATCGAGCATTTGCGACGTCAGAGTGTGATTCGTCACCAGTTCCGCACCCGACAATTTCACGTTTGCAAAACGCCGAATCGAAAGGCACGGACCATCGAGCGCGAGCGGAGGTATGATCGCGTTCACGCGCGAGCCGTCCGCCAGCCGGGCGTCGACCATGGGAGACGATTCGTCCACGCGGCGGCCAACAGCGGAGACAATGCGGTCGATGATCTGTCGTAGGTGTGCGTTGTCGCGAAACTGAACGTCCGTCTTTTCGAGGATGCCGCGCCGCTCGACGTAAACGCTTGTGGCGCTGTTCACGAGAATGTCCGCCACGCTGGGATCTCGCATCAACGGTTCGAGCGGTCCGAGCCCAAAGACTTCGTCGAGCACCTCGCGGGCTAGCCGCTCCCGCTCAATCAACGTGATGGGCATGCTGTCCGCGTCCATCAAGCCTTCGATGATGCGCGTGAGTTCCGAAAACGCCGCTTCGCGGTTCATCTGTGCGAGACGCTCGAGGTTTACGTTCTGAATGAGCCTGCGATGGATCGCAGACTTGAACGACGTGTAATCGGTTCGGTGCGAGGATGTGGTTACTGGCATAGGGTCGTCCTATCTATCGCGTGGGAGCGAACATGCTGCCCAGAGGACTGCGGCGTGACGCCGCCTTCGGCGACTCCTTGATCAGGTCGGAGGCGAGCTGCCGGTACGTGGCGCTGAGAGGACTGCTCGCCGTCAGCGGCATCCCTTGTGTCACTGCGTCACTCACTTCCCGATAGTCGTTCGGCAGGCGCGCGAAGACCTTTCGGTGTAGGCGCTGCTCCACGTTGCGCAGCGCGGATTCGTCATTACGCCGCCATCGATTGATCACGATGTGCAGACGGTCCCCCAGCGACTCGACGCTTTCGGCAGCGGACACGTAGCGCTCGAGGGTCCAAAGCGAGAGCAGCGAGACTTCGGCGACCACAAGGATGGCGCGCGCGCAGAGAAGAATCGGCGACCACTCGGATGGATCCTGGACTCCGACGTCAATGATCAGATGATCGAAACAGCTTTGTGCGACGTTCATGACGCCGGCAAGCGCCGCCACACTAAACCCTTGCCATTCGCCGGGATGTGCGGCTCCGGCGAGTACGTCCAGCCCGGTCGGGTGCCGCGTGACGAGTCCGCCGAGGAAGTGCGCGTCGAGCCGTTCCAGGTTCTCCGTGGCGTCGCGCAACGTGAATTTCGGCTGCAGGTCGAGCAAGAGTGAGGCGTGCCCCAAAGGCCTTGCGAAATCAAGCAGGAGAACGCGTGTCTTCGTGATCTGTGTGAGTTGCACTCCCAGATTTACAGCCGCCGTGCTGGTTCCTACGCCTCCCTTGGACCCGCCGACAACGATGGCTTTGTTGCTCGCTCCGCCGTCAGGCGACTTTTCTGACGCCATGCGAAGAAGGGCGTCGCGCAGCTGTTCCGGGACCGGCGGCTTCGAGAGGAAGTCCTGCACGCCGCTGCGCATCGCCTCCATGAGCAATGCCGGCTCGGGAGTCGCGCTCGAGCACGCAATGATGTGTACGGTGGGGCGCAACTGACGCAGATTTGCCGCGAAGACGAAGTACATTTCCGGGTTTCGCGGCAGATCGAGCAGAACTGCATCCGGAATCACGTCGCCCGGGTGCAAGTGGCTGTCCGCGGACACGTCCCACTCACGAACCGAGTAGACCAGACCAGTCTGCTGCAACGCGGTGCGCAACGCCGTTGCGCCCGCTTTGTCGGAGCTGATCACTGCGGCGGTCAGCATGATTCACCCCATCTCCTTAGCTTCTCTTCGAAAAAACGAATGCGTGCGGCAAACCGGCCCTTTCACTTTGGCGGCAACGAATCCAGGAATCCGCTCGGGAAGTGCACGGTCGGAAGCGGAGCGCCCGCGGGAATGGGCATCACGATGTGCGGCGTCACAAGTACGAGAAGCTCGGTCTTCGTCCTGTTCTTCGATTGGCTCTTGAAGAGCTCGCCGAGCAAGGGAATGCTGCTCAACACTGGAACCTTGTTGTAGAGTTCGGTGACTCGGTTGTCGACGAGTCCCGCGATCGCGAAGCTCTGGCTGTCGTGCAGCTCCACCTCCGCATCCACTCGCCGCGTTGAGATGGCAGGAATGAAAAACCCCGAGACTGTGACTGCATTCGTGTAGTCGAGGGCGCTGACTTCCGGACTCACTTTGAGATGAATTGTGCCGTCGTCCGTCAGATCGGGAACGAACTTGAGGCTGATGCCAAATTGCTTGAACTGGATGGTCACCGTGGGAGCGGTGCCTACGGCGCCGCCTTGAACTACTGGGACAGGAAATTCTCCGCCCGCGAGGAAGTCCGCTTCCTTGCCTGCTACCGTCAGCAGATTCGGCTCCGCGAGAATCTGGAGTAGATTTTTCTGCTGCAGTGCCTTGATGATTGCACCCAAGTTGACGTCGGGACGGTAGATGAAAATATTCAGCAAGTCACTGAGGGTAAGGTTCGCTTGGTCGAGTCCGCCGCTCGAGCCGCTTCCCGAAAGGCTTGTTGAAGATTGATTCTGTTGCAGCTGAATCGGCCCGTACTGCTGCGTCCCCGTGACAGCCAGAGTCCGTGTGGTTGATCCCGGAACGCTGATCAAGTTGAAGCCGAGATTCGTCACCGCTCCTCGGTCGACCTCGGCGAACTTCACCTCCAGGAGAATTTGCCCCTTGGCCGCTTGGGAGGGAACTTCGAGCAGATTGAGCGTTCGGGGCGCAACGGCGGAAACGAGCTGGAAGATTTTGTCGGACTCCTCCTTCGAGGCAACTCGACCCGTCAGCACCAGGGCGTCCCTTGAAGATTCGAGTTGAAGCTGATCGTGCGGGAACGCGTCGCGAAGTTTTTGGCTCAGGTCGCCCAGGTCAAGATCGACATTCAATTCGTACGCCCGGGTTTGATCGCTCTCATCCCACACCACAAGTGAAACTCCACCTGGCGCCTTCCCATTCACGAGGATCTCGTTCGCGCTGAGAACCAGCACGTCCGCGATGCTGGGGTCCGCTACCGACACGCGGTGGATGCGTGAAGGCGACGAGATCACGAGTGAACGGCCAACGAGGAGGTGAAGGTGCGTGACGCCGCTGGCCTGCGGAGAAGCCGTTGCGGGAACAGGAGTCACGGATGCTTCCGATATTGGCGCCGCAGAGGGCGCGCTCGTTTGGGCGCGGAGGTTCGTGGACGGCAGCAGCCAGAGCACCGCGAGCATTGCCATGCCGACGACGGGGATTCGCAGCCCGCGGCCTGGTTTCCGTTCCATTGCTGAGTGGGTCACGAGCTATACCTCATTGTTGCGGAATGACGCTGATTTCGGGCTTGTCTCCGCGGATCACTTGAACCTCGTACGGTCGCGAAGACGCCGCGATCGCGACCGGTCGCGCAGGCGGCCGAGCGCCACGGACCGCCACAGATCGCGGCGTTCCGCCAAACACCTGGTTTAACTCGGCGGGTAGTGCATCCACTTGCTTGGTGTCGCCGGAGTTCCTCAGCGCGAGCTGAATTCGCCCTTGTGTGCTCGCGAGGGTCAAGATGTTGGCCTGGTCCGGGCTGACCAGCAGCGTCACGACGGAGACTGTTTGCGGCGCGCCCTGTTTGTCCGGTTGGACCTTTTCTCCCGCTGCTAGGACTCGAATGTTTTCGAGAATCGTGCGCGTCAGGCTGGTTCCTTGACCTTCGGCGGCGCCCGTGGCCAACACATCCACGGTTGTGCCGGGTTGCACGAAGCCCGCAACGCCGACGACGTCGTTCACGGCCACGGAAACGGCTCGCAGCCCGGACGGAATCATCGCGGAAAGGCCCGCGCTGGAATCCTTTGGCGCAAGACTGCCTTCGAGTATCGGTTCGTTTTCGCGGAGGGACATGACGAGAACTCTCCCGGCACAGTCCTCGACGCGAGAGAACATTCCGTCCATTGGCTTGGTTGCCGGCCAATCGATCTGGCGAACGTTTTCTGCGTCCAGGCGTGTGCCCGGCGACAGAGCTGCCGCGGCGACTACGATCTTGGTGGACCCGATGTGGCCCGGAGCAGAGGCGGCTCGGGAGAGTTGGCGATACACCAGGATCGAGGCGAGCAATGCCAGCGGTATCGCAACCGCAAATGCCATCATGATTCGCCTTCGATCCATCGCCAGTCCCTCAGAATCCCCGTCTGCTCAATCCCTCGCCAGCCCGATCGAGACGCACAGAAACGCGGTCAGAATCACCCCCGAATACACGGGCCACGCCTGGAGCCGCGCCGAAAGGCCATCGCCATGATGCAGGAGCATCAACGCGGCGAGGAGTACCGGCAGCAGGGAACCGAACTGCAGCAATGCTCGTCGTGTGTCCATTGCTCCCGTTCTCCGTCGTTTCCGCGCTCATCGCCAGGTGAAGCCGACCCAGAAGCAGCCGAACGTCGCCAACGCCGCCGCCACGCCGAAAGGAAGTGAAAGCGCGCTTGGATTGTCGAGATTGATTTCGGGGTGAGGCTGCAGTCCAAAGATGAAGAATCCCCGCAACATCTCCCACATGTTGCGAATCGTCTCGAGGAATTGGTTCTTTCGGACGATTTGAACGAGGGCGAGGAGTCCGCTTATGAAAATCGTCGCCAGCAGGACGATGACAACCTGCCTCGGGCCCAACCAGGATCCCAAGGCTCCCATCAGTTTCCAATCGCCTCCGCCGAGCCCCCGGAGGAGGACGACCGGCAACAGCAGCATCAGGGCCACGCCGGCCCCTTCAAGAGATCGAAACGCCCCAGTGGCGCCCCAGAGAGTCAGATTCGTCCCGAGGCCCAGCAAAAGCGCCGGCACCGTCAGCCAGTTCGGTATTTTTCGAGCGCGCCAGTCCAAGAATCCCGCCACACCGGCAATCAAGACGGCGCACACAAATGTTGCTTCAGCCTTCAAGTCTCTGCACTCTTTCCCGGTTTCACTCCCGCTTCACTCGCACATGCCCATGCGATAGCAGGTCCAGTCGTTCGCTTTTCCAATTCGTCTGGCCGCTTCTCGTCGATGGAAGACGCCCAGGCTCAGGGCCACCCGCTTTTCGCATCCGGACTGGTGGCCTCGCGCCTGAAGTCGCCCGCGCTACGTGCTGGTCGTCAAGTTCGTCGCAGCATTCGAATACACGGTGCTGATCGCCCTTGCCAGAGCTTTCATTGAAGCGACCGCTGCCAATGCAACTAGAGCGATCAGCAAGGCGTACTCGGTCAAGTCCTGACCGCATTCGTCCCGCCACAGCGACTTGAGCTGTTCTGACACGTCGCGGCGCTAGGTGTTGGTTGTCAGATTGGTAGCGGCGTTCGAGTACACTGTGCTGATTGCCGTCGCCAGCGCCTTCATCGATGCGACCGCTGCCAGCGCAACCAGAACAATCAGCAACGCGTATTCAGTCAAGTCCTGACCGGACTCGTCTTGCCACAACATTCTCAGCCGTTCTCTCATTTCTCCTCCTACACTCGTTGGGCGAGGCTTCTCGCATGAGAATCACGGCACTCATCGTGCCAAACGGCCACGAACGAAACGTTGATTCAACAGCTCTTAGAGAAGCGAAGGCGAAAGGAACCTCGTGCGTCATGAGCCAAAATGGAACGCCCGGACCGAGGTGAAATATCAGTTGCTGGCTGGCACGACAGCCTGACTCAGGGGAGGTGCCGCGTCGCGGCGAGCAAACACTGCGCTCACCTCATCGGAATAGACTAGCTGCCATCCGGGCATCTCAGCCAGCACGGTCGCCACCGGGGAATTGCTTCGGACCAGGCATGTCTCGATGTGGTACTTCTCAAGGACCTTGAAAGCATTGGGCTCTAGCCTTGCCACGCTCAGGTAGTCGTCGAAGACCCCCGAGTGCTCAAACACATCAGCGCGCCCGTCGATGAACACTCCGCGAGCGGGAAAGTGCGACCACGCCAGATATCCGCCCCACCCATAATCGTTGAAGATGTTTCCGACGCGCCTGTCGGCTTTGAGGTGCTGGATGGCCGCAGTCGGGTAGTGGGCGGCACAGGCAGTTTCGAGCTCACCGTTCGAAGGAAAGTACCAAACGATTCCGAGACCGAGAATAACGATCAGCACGGCGTTGAGCGTCACTCGGTCTCGAGCACGGTCGTATGGCGAGAACCATCGGGTCAACGGCAGCGCGAGCAGAGGTACAGTTACGATAAGAAAGAGCGGTACAAATCGCAGATGAAGAAACGTTGTGAGCGCGGCGAAGGAAAGAAGGGCGAGATCGTCCAGCCGGCAGGGAAAGCGGAGCAACACCTTGGACATCATGAATGACAAAAGAAGAATCAAAACGGCGAGCGTCAAGAACCTCTCGCTCGTGATCGGCATCCACTCTTGAATGTTCGCGACGTTTGCGGGTTGTAGGAGGCCGATGTCGAAGGGATAGGCCGCGAGTTGCGAGCCGTATGGAGTGACGAGTAAGCCCAGCACGCTGGCCAGCGCAGCGACCGCGAGCTGCACGCGCTGCGATTGGTTCCACTCAAATGACTCGATCACGCTGAAGCGGTAACGCGGGATTCCGCAAATCCAGACAATTCCGATGGCCAGCACACCAAATACGAACGTGCCGTGCGTGTTCGCCCAGACCACGAATACAAGCGGCAGAAGCCACAGCGCGCAGGTCCTTCCACGCCGGAACCACTCAAGCAGTATCAAAACGATGACAAAGAATATGTAACCGAATAGTTGTGGCCGCAGGGACCAGAACCCTGCGACGACGGGCACAACCGCTGCACAGGTTGCAAAGGCCGCTTTCAAGTTCTGGCATCGCATGGTCGCGTAGGTATAGAGAAGTGCGAGCATCGTTGCCGCCAACGCCCACTGCAGCAGGCGCAACCCTCGCAGGTGGCCAACCCGGTAGGCCTCGGCCATCACCACATCACCAAGCCACTCGTAAGCAATCCAGTGTGTTCCCGCGGCCGTCCACGAGTACGTCTCGGTGTGAGGAAATTTGTGAGTGCGCACGATTTCGTCGCCCGCGCGGATGTGCCACCACGTGTCGCCTTCGCTGAACAGCGTGTCTCCCGTCTTCTGCAACGGATTCGCGAAGAAGGCCCCCGTTGCCAGCAGGACTCCCAGCAGCACAGGAAACGACAGAATGCTCCGAAGGAGCCTCAGGGGCGTGCCTGGCGACGTCACGCTTCGTGCGGAAGCGGCGGATTGTTGCATCGCGCTCATGGCCGTCCTATTTAGACACCGCGGAGTCAAACCGATCTTGGTTCGGTGATCCTGCCGTTGGCCCTCAAGAATTCGAACTCGCGAACCATTGCAAAGGGCTGTGACACGGAGGCAATGCTCTCGCCAATCTGTTCGATCTTCTTCTCGCTCAAGTTTCCGAGGAGAATGCCGGCCCGGCGAAGATACTCAACGCGCTCGGGAATGAGCCCCATGATGCGCGCGCACGTTGCATCGACGGCTACCGGATCGTCTCCCATGACGAGAAGTCCGGCGGCTTTGGGTTGTCCTTGAGTCGGCCCGTTGCCCTCCATGCCCACGATTCCGTCGACGATCGCAAAGTCCGGCCGCACCGTGCTGTTCAAATCCAAGATCGATTTCGAGATTCCAGCCCAGTGCAGCAGGTTCTTGGGCCAGCCGTAGCAATGGCCGGGAACGATGCCAAACATGTTTTTCAGCGAAAGCGTCACTCCCGCCCAATGATGCGTTTTCAATTTGGGCAGCGAGACGACGCAGTCTGCGCGAAGAACGCTTGCTGGCAGATAGAGACGCTTCACCGACGACGCGCGGGTTCGCAGGGCCACCGGCCAGACATTGTCCACGTTCAGATCCACAAACGCGCCGTCGAGGCTTCCCAGGTATTCGCGCAGGTGAATAGCTTCCAGTATCCCTTCGGTATCGCGTTCGAGCGCGGGGCCCTCGCCCACCACGACCGTTGCGGCGCCCGCTCGCAGGAAGGCTTCGCGAGCTGCCGCAACCACGCTCGGATGGGTATTCATCACGCACTGCGGGTCGGCGCCGACAAAATTTGGTTTCAGCAGGACGCTCCTGCCTTTCAGATCGAGCCGGAACTCGGCCAGCGTCTCCGAAATGATTGCCGCGAGGTTCGCTTCGTACGAAGCCGCACGCTGAATGGCGACGCGCGAGGGTGGCCGCTGGAAGGAGGGCTTGATCGATGGGACGGCGTAAGACACTTTCACGTGCTCGCAGGGATCGCTGGTCGAAGCCAGCGCGGAACCGACTGGACCGCCAACGACGCCCACGCCAGAACAGGAACCTGCCCCAGGAATCTGTTGCGTTCGTAGAGCTCGGACAAAGCCGGACCAACCGTGGGAGGCGCGCGTCGGAAGGCCTTTAGGCAGAGGGCACCGAGCGCAAGAGAGCCCGGGCCCGGACTTTGCGAATAGGAGCGCTCAAGCCAGTCAAGGCTTTCCGTAACACAGCGTCTCACGTCCGCTTGATCCATAAACTCGCCCAGCGACAGCAGCGCCCAGCAGGTCGACGATAACAAAGGGTGTCCCGCTGCCCCGTACACGACGGGATTGCCGCAATTCCATCCGCCGCCCGCGCACATCCTGTTGCACAGCATCGCCTGCGCGAGTCGGCACCGGTGGTCAACGCGAGCAAGAAAGGAAGTCGAGCCTCTCGCCGCGCGCAGAGCGAGCAACGCATACGCTGTAGGCTCTACCCAGCTGCTGGTCCCGCTCGTCCAACCCCAGCCGCGCAGCCGGTGGTCCTGCACGACAAGTTGCGGCTGGCCAAACAGCCTGTGTCGTAGGCACCACCAGAAACCCCCTTCGCCGGGCCAGTTTCGAGCGAGCCAATGCAAGCCCGCATCAACCTGGGGCGCCCAACCTCCCAGCCCCTGGAGCGCCAGGCACGCGAGCGATGTGACCCAACTTCCGGCTCTATCCTTCGGGACCGTCGGCCAGGAACCGTTGCTCAGCTGATTCCTTCCCAGAAAACTCGCACCGGCGCGTTTCTCTCGATCCAGCGAGTGTTCTCTGCCCATCTCCGAGATTGCCAGCAGGGCCCAGCTCGTGGGCTCGATTGCGCTATCCTGTCCTTCTCTATATCCCCATCCGCCGTCAAGGTTTTGGGCGGCCAGTAGACCATGCGTCCAACGTTCATCTTTCACGGCTGGCTGTTGAACGATCTCTGCTCGCATGTATGCTCAGCTCGCTGGGCAGCCCGACGGAAGTGATACCGCCCTCGCCCCCACGAAGATTGAGATTAGGACGAGCCTGCAGGGCATTCAGTCGCGGCAAAGTGCACGCAACCTGCCAGACTCAGACTCGCATGCGAGACGGCACGACGGTGCTCAGAAGATTTCTCGAATCAAGTGCTTGGTGTGCCTGCGCCAGAATCGGAACCGAGATTGCAGACACCAGCGATTGTCGCCGGGGTCCAAAACGGTGCGCTGGTTCCATCCTGAAACATCTCGCCCACCGGATAGCCTCGAGACAACGCGGAAGTGGTTGATTCGTAGACCCATTCAAGCACTCACCTTGGACAGAGGATTGCTCCAATAACACCGGAGCCGCAGCAAGCGGAACCAGCGCTGCGTGTGTGTCTCTTGGGCGAAGATGAGTCCACGCTCTACAAATCGGAGAGGCCAGCGAAACCGAACCCCTGCAAAGGTGCGCAGGCTTGATGCTGGACAGGCGATTGTTGTCGTCGCATTGGCCCTGGTGGCTCTTCTGGCGATTCTGGGCTTGGCGATCGATATCGGTTATCTCCGCTATACGAAACGTAAGCTTCAGACGGCGGCGGATGCAGCCGCGATGGCAGGCGCTGCCGAGTTGTCGCATGGAGACGTTACGTCAGGAGCCAAAGCGGATTCCGCAGCGAATGGATTCACTGACGGCTCGAGCGGCGCCACGGTAACGGTCAACAATCCCCCTAAGTCCGGCCAGCACGTCGGCGACTCGAAGTACGTCGAGACCATCGTGGCGAAGACTACACCGACATTCTTTGCCAAGGCCTTCGGCGTCAATTCGATCGCGCTGCAAGCGCGGGCCGTGGCACATCTCGGTAGCGGCAACAATTGTATTTTTGCGCTGGATCCAACGGCCAGTGCGGCGCTATCGGTGGATGCCTTGGCATCCATTTCCTCTCAGTGTGGAATTGTCGTCGAGTCTTCGAGCAATAGCGCGCTCTCCTGCAGCCTGCTGGCCTCGATCTCCGCCTCATCCATCGGTGTGGTCGGCGGTGTCCAAAAGTTTCTGTGCTCTATCACACCTCAACCGATCACAGGAATCAACGCCCCGACTCCGAACGACCCCTTGGCCTACCTTCCCAAGCCCTCAGTTGGGTCATGCACTTTCAGCAGCCAGCGAGTCTACACGTCGTCAACCAGCCCGGCCTCCAAGCCGACCACTCTGAGCCCCGGTGTCTACTGCGGAGGGATATCCGTTCAGGCGGGCGCCTATGTAATCTTTAATCCGGGCACCTACATCTTGACCTCCAGCAGCGGAAAAAATCCGACCGGCGGACTCACCGTTGATGTTGGAAGCAGTATTTCCACGAACACTGCAACCTCGCCCTTCGGTGTGATGTTCTACAACTACGGGCCTGTGGGCGCGATCACCTTTAATTTCACTTCTTTTTCCTCGGGAAGTCAGGTGAACCTCTCCGCGCCGGCCACGGGAACGTATCAGGGAATGCTGTTCTTTCAGGACCCTCAGGATACATCCGCCGCGCAGATCATCGGCAGCAGCAGCTTCAACACGGCTCTTCAGGGCTCCTACTATCTTCCGACGGCGTCGGTTGTATTTGCCTTCGACGGGAATGTGAAATACGACATTCTGGTGGCCGACAAGATTCGTTTCGCCTATCTCACATTTTCGCAGGGTACCTTCAGCAGCAGCGGCTTTAACAATGATTATTCATCGTTGTCGACTGGATCGCCCGTGAGAGGAAACGGTGTCCTGGATGAGTAAGCTTGTTCATTCGTCTGTCCGCAACACATCCGAACCTGCCAGGCGCAGCTCGCTAATCGTCCGTCGTCGGTCCTGGCTGCGGTCGGAATCCGGAGGCAGTCTGGTCGAAGTCGCCTTGCTTCTTCCCGTTCTGACTCTGTTGCTCGTGGGCACGGTCGACCTCGGGCGCCTTGCATACATGAGCATCGAAGTATCCAACGCCGCGCGGGCTGGCGTTCAATATGGCCAGCAGAACTCCACAACGTGGTCAGACGTGGCCGGGATGCAAACGGCAGCGACGAATGACGCGCAGGATCTCGTCGGCGCAGGCAATGGAAATCTGACGGCAGTCGCTACGTATTGGTGTCAGTGCTCGGACGGAACTTCGGTTACCCCGAACTGTTTTCCGGGCACGCCTTCATGCGCAAGCAACCACCGCGTGAATTATGTAAAAGTGCTGACAACGGCCACGTACAAGCCTTGGTTCCCATGCCCGGGCATTCCTTCCTCGACCAACTTGACGGCTCAGGCGGTGATGCGTGCGGGCCAATAGCGTGCGACGCGAGCGTGGAGCCGCGCTGCTGGAATTTGCCGCCATATTCACCGTCCTCTTTATGTTCCTATTCGCGATCATGGATCTTTCTCGTGCGCTATACGCGTATGAGTGGGCTGCAAACGCGGCGCGCGAAGGGACGCGTTACGCCATGGTGCGCGGATCGTCGTGTAATAGCTGGCCGTCTGCATGCCCAGCCTCGGCCTCGGATATTCAGGCCTATTTGAGGAATGTGCCTGCTGGGATCAATCCCCAGGCGGTGACGGTGACCACCACGTGGACCCCGGACAACAACCCGGGAAGCCTCGTGCAGGTTCAGGTGCAGTACAGCTTTCAGCCGATATTTCCTCTGATTCCCAAATCGGCGTTGGTCATGACAAGCACTTCGCAGGTGGTCATCTCGCAATGACACATTGAAAGGGCGTCAACAGTAGACGGAAGGATTGCCGGGCATCTGGCGGGGCAGTAGCCAATTTTGCAAGTAAATCCAGGAGGTATGAGAGATGGGGGCTGATTCGTTCTTTCACATTTACGCGGGGATTGTGATCGTGCTGGTTGGGTTCGTCTTGGTGGAAATCCGGCGCCTCCGCAAGAACTTGGAACGCAAGTAGCTTTCAGCTTTCGAGTCGACCGTCGAACGACGTAGCCGCGCTGCCGCGCGCACCCGAGGTTGCTGTGTGCCTGTTTCTCAGGGACTTCGCCGGCTCCTGGCTGACGACTAGACGGTTTTGTCTTTTGAGTGGCACAGCGGCTCGAGGTTGCACTCAATGCACCTCGGCTTCCGCGCCTGGCAGATGCGGCGTCCGTGCCAGATCAGTTGGTGTGAAAACAAGATCCACTTGTCCTTTGGAATAATCTTCATTAAGTCCTGTTCGATTTTCTTCGCGTCAGTGTTCTTGGTTAGATCGAGCCGTCCCGCTAGCCGAGTCACGTGCGTATCCACGACCACGCCGGACGGGATTCCGAATGCCGTTCCGAGAACCACGTTCGCAGTCTTCCGCGCGACTCCGGGCAGGGTCAGGATTTCCTCCATGGTTCTCGGAATTTCGCCTCTGAAATCCTCGATGATCTTCTTGCTGGCTCCCATGATCGACTTCGTCTTGTTGCGGAAGAATCCGGTGGGACGGATGTCCTGTTCGAGTTCCGCCGGGTTGGCATACGCGAACGCTTGCGCGTCAGGGTATTTCGGAAACAGCGTGGCGGTCACCTGGTTCACGCGCTCGTCCGTGCATTGTGCGGAAAGGATCGTCGAGATCAGCAATTGAAAGGGATTCGCATGAGTAAGCGCGCACGTCGCCTCAGGATAGGCTTCGTCAAGCTTCTTCAAAATCGCCCGTACGCGCCCAGGATCGGTACCGCGTCCGGGACCGGACGATCGCGCTTTGCCTCCGGGTTTTCGCCTGGCTTTTCCCTCGGGACGAGGTTTCGCCTTCGACAGTTTCTTCTTGGTCTTTGCCATGAGCCGGAAACTATAGCACACGCGCCATGCGCGGCCGGTCAGTCGGCGAAGAAGAGACTCTGCGCGAACGGCCACTCCGAGTCGCACCATTGTCCCGCGCAACGGAAGCCCGTGCGGCGGCCCATGGCGATCACTTCTTCGAGATTGTACTTGTGGGAGCTCTCCGTCCAGATGGTTTCGCCCTCGCGCAAATAGAAGCGGAAACCCGCACCTCGAATGGTCACGTGCTGCCAGGCCGTCGAGCGAAGGTGCATCTCGATCCGGCGCTCCGATTCGTCCCAGCGTACGCAGTGTTCGAATCGGGAAAGATCAAAGTCGCCGCCGAGCTCGCGATTGATGCGCGCGAGTAGGTTCTTGTTGAATGCCGCCGTGACGCCTGCTGCATCGTCGTAAGCCTCAATCAACTGGCGAACCGGCTTTTCGAGGTCGGTCGCCAGCAGCAGCGCGTCATTCTTGCGCAGCGTGTCTCGAACGTTGCGCAGGAACCGCTCGCCCGCAGGACGATCGAAGTTCCCGATCGTGCTCCCGAGAAAAAGTACGAACAACGCCTCGTTGTCGCGCCGCCGTGCTGCGGCCTCTCGCAGCCCGTCGAGGTAGGCGCGCTCGAATCCCACGATGCTCACCATGTCGATTTGCCCGAGTTCCTGCTGGCACCGGTACAAAGCGGAACTCGAGATATCGATTGGGTAGTAGTTCACTCGCTGGCGCCGCGCGAGCGCTTCAAGCAGCCATCGAGTCTTTTGTCCGCTCCCGCTTCCCAACTCGGCAACGGTGACGGGCTCGGGGAGGCGTTCCACGATTTCCCCGGAGTTCCATTGCAGAAGGCGCATGCCCGCTCGGCTCAGTCCGTACTCGGGCAGCAGGCAAATGACATCGAATAGGGCCGAGCCGATTTCGTCATACAGGTATTTCGAAGGAAGTTCCTTTTGTCCCGGGTTGCTCAAGCCGACGACAACCTCGGATGCAAACTCCGGTAGTGGTGCTGTTGGCGCGCTTGCAGGGGCCATTCGCGGAGAGGATCCCATCGCCTAGTCCTCCACACAGCGGAATGTGGCGTACACGTAAGGGTAGTGCGGTTGAAACCAGTTTCGGAACGATCTCCGAATCATGCATGCATCTGTCCGAGCCGATCCGCCCTTCATCACGAAGTGTTTGTTGTCGAAGAAATCCGCCGAATACCCGCGGTAGAAGGGAAACGGCTCGAAGCCGGGAAACGGAGCGAACGGAGTCGAGGTCCACTCCCATCCGTTACCCAAGAGATCGTGAACGCCAAAAGCGCTCGCCCCGGCTGGATGGGCGTCGACGGGTGAAGCGCCCCACCGCTGATGGTGAAAATTGCCGCGCGTTTCGTCCAACGCCGTGTCGCCCCAGGGAAACGCCGTCTCGATCCCGGATGGCGTTCCGTAGGCTGCGCGATGCCACTGAGACTCCGTCGGCAGCTTCTTGGCCGCCCACCGGGCAAAGGCGGATGCCTCGGCATGGCTCACATAAACGGGCCACGAAGCGGGCAGTGCGATAGTTCCGAACATCGCTCGGTACTCCCATTGCGTGTCGGGATCGGTCGCGGAGGAACTCGACCGCGGCGCCCAGAAATGCGGGTGCTCGAGTCGATGCTGCCGCTTCCACTCCCAATCCACGGGAGCCCACCACTCCGAGCTCTCATATCCACCCGCGCGGACGAATTTCAGGTATTCGTGATTCGTCACGGGAAACACATCGATCGAAAAGCCGGGCACGAAAACCTGATGCCCGTCGAATTCGTTGTCCCATCCGAACAGGTGCGCGCTCCTCTGCTGGCCCAGCGTTGCCGCACCTGCGGGAATTGTCACCGACCGCTGCTTCGGGGCCGGTCTTGGGTCCGCGGGAGGTCCGGGCTGCGGAGTCTTGCGCTCGACCGGCACGCTGTGCAGCAGATATGCCAACGTTTCCGCGTGCATCAGTCGATGCTCGATCGCAACGTGCAGAAGCGTGCCGTCGGCCAGGGCGCATTCCGATACATTGGGCGCGGCGGTGCTCCACAGCTTTGTGTCTAGCGTGTCGCGCACGCTTCTGACGTAGCTTTCCACGCGCCCTATGTTTGGCCAGTCTCGCGGCCGATCTGTCGGCAGACCGGTGCCCACCGGATCGATGCCAAACGCGAAGAGCTTGTCGAACTCCGGACTCTGCGATTTGAGCCCCAGCGCCGGAGCGAGCAGGTTCCAGTCGAACGCTTCGAGGTGCCCCAGGTAGAAGATCAGGCGATGCCGCTCTGGGATTGGCCGGTCGTAGAACGAATTCGGCGGCAGGAAATGAAATAGCACGTCCGTGCGTGCGCGAGCCTCTGCCATCCGCGAAAGCAGGGTCGAGTGCCGCGTTGGAGCCGTTCGGGAGGTCGCCATAGGTCACCTCTGAGGGCAGGGGTTCCCTTTCTACCCCCGTCCGCGCGGCGGGAGCAACACCTTTGTTCCACGAGCTAGATTGGATGCGAGGGAGTGCCGAAGGTTACAAGGCTGGTTGCAGGGTAAGTAGCTCTACGACCTTTCTGAATGCTCTTCCCCGGTGGCTGTACAGGTTCTTCTCGCTCGGGGAGAGTTCTGCAAAAGTGCGCCCGAGCCTCGGGAACAGGAAAACGGGATCGTAGCCGAACCCGCCTGAACCCGTGGGCTCATTTGCCACAAGACCCCGCGCCAGATCCGAAACGATAGCAACCGCCCGGCCTCCGCGCGCGAGCGCGATCACGCACACGAAATACGCTCGCCGGAGATCGCCCTCCTTTGTTTCCATTTCCATCAGCAGCTTGCGATAGCGATCCGCGTCGCTCGCATTGGGACCGGCGTAGCGCGCCGACTGAACTCCTGGCGCACCTCCCAGAGCCGGCACAACGAGCCCGGAATCATCGGCCAACACCAGCCCTTGGGCGTGTCGGCTGTAGTGCAGCGCCTTTCCAGCCGCGTTTTCGGCGAACGTCGGCGCAGATTCATCGAACGCCGGCACATCGCAAAAGTTCGGCAGCAACTCAATGGACATTGCAGCCCCCGCCATTTCGCGATATTCGCGGAGTTTCCCGACGTTCGTAGATGCTAGAAAGACTCGAACCGCTCCGGGTTGCGCAGGTGACGCGCTCCCAGTTGCGTCACGGCTGGTGGGACTATCGGCGGGCACTGAATTTCATGTGCAGCAGGTCCTGCTGCACCTCGGTCAACTGACGGATTCCGCGGGCAGCGAGGTCGAGCAGTTGCTGCAATTCCTCGCCGGTGTAGGGGCGCCCTTCCGCGCTTGCCTGAACCTCGACGAACCGGCCCCCGCCCGTCATCACCACGTTCATATCCACTTGCGCGCGGGAATCCTCTTCGTACGCCAGGTCCAGCAGCGCCTGGTCATCGACGATCCCGACGCTGATCGCCGCGATCGAATCGATCAGCGGCACGGAACGTAGAATCCCCGCCGCAACCATGCGTTCGAGGCTCAGGGCCAGCGCGACGAACGCGCCGGTCACGGACGCGGTCCGGGTTCCTCCGTCCGCCTCGATTACGTCGCAGTCGATCCACACCGTTCGCTCGCCCAGCGCCTTCAAGTCCGTCACTGCGCGCAGCGTTCTGCCGATCAGCCGCTGAATCTCGAGCGTGCGGCCCGATTGCCGCCCTCGCGTAGATTCCCGCGCCGTCCGTTCTTCGGTCGCGCGAGGTAGCATCCCGTACTCGCCGGTCACCCACCCTTTGCCGCTGCCTTTCAAGAACGACGGCACGCCGTCTTCGACGGTTGCCGTGCAAATCACGCGCGTCCGCCCGGCCTCGATCAGCGCACTGCCTTCCGCATGAGTGATGAAGTCGGGCGTGATTTTCACGTCCCGCAGGTCACTCGACGCGCGGCCGTCAGCTCGCAAAAGAAGCTCCCTTCATTGGCACGTGGGATTGGCAAGAACTATGGAAGCCCAGTCTGCCGACTGAGGCCGTAAGTGTCAACTCGCGCAGCTGCCTCAAGATTTCGGCCGATCGTGGCGGAGTGCTCGTCACGGCAGCCGGTGCGGGCGCCGCGGGCGCAGCATCTCCGTGCGCGGGCGTAGCGACTGGCTGCGGCGCAGGCGGATTGAGGTCGAAGAATCCGGTTAGGTCCACGTGTCCCGCCAGCGTGTCCACTTCCTGCCCGTGAATCAGAATCTTCAGCCGCTTCAGAGACGGAACGTTGTTTTCAAGCGTGCCCGTGATGGATGCGATTGTCGTGGCCTCGCTGGATATCCCGGACGGAGTCTCGGTGACGAGTGCGTCCGAAAAGTCCGCGATCGCGGTGCCATCCCGCAAAATGTAGAAGCCGAGGATTGTCGCGTCGGCTGGCAACGTGCGCTGCTCGGGCGTTGGCGGACTCGAGATGAGTTCTTCAAGGACCTGTCTCGACCGCTGCACCGCGTCGGCTGAAAGTGGCAGCTCGACGATCACCGGCGCAACCTTGTCCGGCCCCGCAGCCCAGAAAATCTTCGCCTGCACGTTGACGTCGGTCGGTGTTGAAATGGGAGGCGCCAGCACTTCGCGTCGTGCCTGCTCCTCCGCGTTCTGATTCTCGGAAAGCCGTCGAACCCGCTCGTGCAAGTCCCGCAGGCTGATCAAGCCGATCAGGACGGCAACGCCCAGAATCCCGAGAACGATCTTAAGGTTGCGCGGCACTAGTTTCCCCCTGCTGAGCCCGCCGACTGGAACGCTTGGATTCCTCGAGCGATGGACGCCGCCAGCGGCGCCGCCATTGCCGAGAGTGGACTTGGATCAGGAACGGAAACACTCGAGACCTCGACCGCCACCGCAGGTTCGTTTACGGAACGGAGTTCGCGGACCGCGGCCTCACTCGCGCTGATCGGCGAGCCCGCAAAACGCTGCGCCAACTCTCCCTGGAGCATGTCCGCAAGGCGATGACTCGTTTGGACGTACGGCAATTGCGCTTGGTCCCACGGAATGAGTGAAGACGAGGAAGGTGTCAGCGGCACGCTGCTCGCCGTTGTTGTGGTCGCCGCGGGCGGGCCGGTGGGGGAACTCCCGAACCCATAGTAATAGACGCGTGCAGTCCCTACGGGTCCTGTTGACGAAACGTGCAGGCTGATGAAAATTGCGTCGCGATAGGCGTTGGCGATCGCTGCTCGGTCCGCGTAGGAGGGATTCGAGTCGTCGGTGCGTGTCATCACCACGCGAAACCCTTGGCTTTCGAGCTGGCCTCGCACCACCTGTGCGTATTGCAGGACCACCTCTTTCTCGATCGCTCCCGATTCGCCTCGCGCGCCCGTGTCCGTACCGCCGTGCCCCGGGTCGAGAACGATCACGGGTCCTGTGTGAACGGGCTGAACAGGAACCGGCGGAGAGGTCTGTTGAGGCGGTGCCACGGGCGGCGGCGCTTGCTGGGTGGTTGGCTGGCCCGGCGGTTGTGTTTGCTGCTGCACGCCCGCGCGGCCCGGCGCGCGTGTTGCAGCGCTGACGAACAGCAAGGAGCATCCGCCAACAATCAGGGCACCGGCCAGCGCCAACTTTCGCACGGGAAAAAGGATAGCAGAAATGCACCAGTCGCGTGCGCGCGGAAAGGAAATCGAAGCGGAGGCGTCACTCGTCTTCGCGGATCATGTCTGCCGCTTTTTCCGCGATCATGATGGTGGGAGCGTTCGTGTTTCCGGCGACCACTAGCGGCATGATAGAAGCGTCCGCCACGCGCAGCCGCTCGATGCCGTGGACACGTAGCCGCGGATCGACGACAGCGAGCGAGTCTGTTCCCATCTTGCACGTGCCGGCGGGATGATAAAGCGTCTGCGCTTCTGAGCGAATGAACGATGCAATCTCGGCCTCACTCGTCGCGCCCGCTCCAGGATGGAGCTCTTCGCCCCGGTACATCTGAAAGGCTTTTGTATGTGCAATCGCGCGCGACAGCCGAACTCCTTCGATCACCACGCGCATGTCCGCATCGGTCGAGAGATAGTTCGCGCGAATTGCGGGCGCGTCCAGAGGATTTGCCGACCGTAGCGAGATGCTTCCGCGACTCTCCGGCACAATCAGCGTCGGCCCGAATCCAAAACAGTGCTCCTTGCGCCTGTCGAGTCCATGATTCACATAGTAGGCGGGCCCGAACAAAATCTGCAGGTCGGGTGCTTGGAGGTTGTCACGCGTACGACGAAAAATTCCCGCCTCGGCGACGTTTGACGTCAGCGGTCCTCGCCTCAATAGCAGCCACCGAAGAGCGTTCGGCAGGGACGCCGCGTTCGCGAGACTCACCGGTTTCGTGCACAGATATCCGACCGTAACCATCGGATGGTCTTGGAGGTTCTTTCCGACGCCGCGTAGATCGTGGACTGGCTGGACGCCCGCGCGCTTAAGTTCGTCCGCAGGGCCGATTCCGGAAAGCAGCAGAATCTGCGGCGAGTTTACAGCGCCGCCTGCCAGAATCACTTCACGCTCCGCGCGTGCCTCCACCACCGTGCCGTCTCGAAGATATTCCACTCCCACAGCGCGGTGATTTTCGACCCGGACGCGAGTCGCATGCGCGTCCGTGACCACCGTCAGGTTCCGCCGCGCGAGCGCCGGCTTCAAGTATCCGTCCGCCGCGCTGTGCCTCTCGCCGTTTTTCTGTGTTACCTGATAAAGTCCTGCACCATCCTGCGCGGGTCCGTTGAAATCTGCATTCGCGGGAAATCCCAGCTCGCGAGCTCCCGCAAGAAATGCTCGCGTCAGGTGGTTTACGCAGCGCAGGTCGCAGACGCTTACCGGGCCTCCCGTTCCGTGAAATCGTGATGCGCCGCGTTCCTGGTTCTCCGATTTCCTGAAATACGGAAGGACGTCGTCGAATCCCCAGCCATTGTTGCCGAGCTGCTTCCAGGAATCGTAGTCGGACCGGTTCCCGCGGATGTAAATCATCGCGTTGATTGAGCTTGAACCGCCGATCATCTTGCCGCGTGGCCAGTAGAGCCGCCGTCCGTTGAGGTGCGGTTCCTCTTCAGTCGTGAAATTCCAGTCGCACGGAGACTTGAAGAGCCTCGAGAACGCGGCGGGGATGCGAACCTCCTTCGGTACGTCCGCTCCCCCGGCTTCGAGCAACAGCACGCGTGTATCCAGATCCTCGGAAACACGCGCCGCCAGTACGCAGCCCGCCGAGCCTGCTCCGACGATCACGTAATCATGGGATGGCGTCATCGGTTCGGCCAGATTGTACGACCAAAAAGGCCGCGCCACGACTGATGAGTTCGCAAATCAAGCCACAGGGTCGACCTGAAAGAATTAGTGCTTGTTGCCGCAACTAAGTTACTCGCAAGATAGCGCACGATTCGGCGGGTGGTTTCCCGTTCCTGGAGCGTGCGGTGTTTTGGGAGGAGGCGGCTCTGGCACCGACTCTGCAATCGCATAGCGTTGCGAGAATCGCACTCTCGCAACAAGGAGCGGTCCGGGACGCGAAAACAGGCTGGGCCTGACGCCGGTTGGAAAGATCGAGTGGGAGCCTTTAGGCGGCCCGGCGCTGCCGGAGCATTGATGCGAGCCAGCCGTCGCGCGCTACAGCCGACTTGGCGAAGTACACGGCGAACCCTCCGGCTACCAACATCCCGCCAAACGCCACGCCGCTCATTCCCAGGATTTGCTCTTCTTGACCGCGGACAATCGAAAAGCCAAGCAGCAAAGCCGGGCACAGCCCACAAAGAATCGCGCCAGCCATCCCTCCCGGCACGCGGAACGCGCGCGGCAGGTTTGGCTCCCTGATCCGCAGAACCACCAGCGCCACGAACTCCAGCAGCAGGCTCATCCCATACAGAAGGATGTCGAGCGTCACGAGACGCTCGAATCCGAGGCCCAGGCACAGTGCCCAGCCGGCCGCTAGGACAAGAATGGCCACCCACGGAGCCCGCGTCTTCGGCTGCACTCTCCCGAAGACGCTCGGCAGCATCCCGTCCTGCGCCATCGCGAGCGGCAGTCGCGAATAGCTCATCACCAAGGCGTTGAACATGCCGAACCCGCTCATCATCCCGCCGAGCACCAGCGCGAAGCGCAGCCATCTGCCGCCCATCAGTCCCGCGAACGTCGCCCACGAGCCCGTTTGAAACGCCGTCGCCGGCATCCCTGTAATCCACATCGCCATGAAGGGAACGATGTACGTCGCGGACACCACCAGCACCGCGAGCAGCATCGCGCGCGGATATGTTCGGTGTGGCCGCTCGACTTCGACTGCGATCGTCGAAGCGTTGTCCCAGCCCATGTAGTTCCACATGCAAATCAGCAGACCGCCGAGAAGCCCGACGGTCGAGCCGGACGGTGCTACAGCGCCTCCCGAGAACGCTCCGATTTTGAACGGCGCAATCAACACAATGATCGCGAACGGCGCCGAAAGCAGAAAGAAAAGCCAGAGGGAAGAGAGGGCAACCACGCGTATGCCCGCGATGTTCATCGCGGCGCAGACCGCGACGATTCCCAGCATCACGATCAATCCCCGGTGGCCCACGGCGAACCACGGCGCCAGAACCTTCAAGTATTCGACGAACAGCGTCGGGTAAATCGCCATGTCAAATACGCTTGCCGCCAGCGAAAGCCACGCCTCCTGAAATCCCCAGAAATTTCCCATCGCGCGGCGCACCCACGCATAGTAGCCGCCTTCGGCGGGGATCGCGCTCGATAGCTCTCCAATCATGAACGCCGTCGGCAGGCTCCACAGAAGCGGCGTCAGAAGCAGAATCAGGATTCCTCGTCCGTAGCCGGCCCCGTGAATAATGTCCTCCGTGCCATACGTGCCGCCAGACACCATGAAGAACGTGGCGGCCACAAGCGGCCAGAGCGCTAGCTTCGCAACTCGCTTTGCTTGGGGAACTGCCTGGGAAGGGAACTGGGCTGGGAGGGTTAACGTGCTCAATTGCTTGTCGCGTCCTCCATCAGCGACCCTCGCTCTCTCACCGGCGCACACTCGGAGCGAGTTCGCAAGCGCAGAATACGAGAATCACGGCGCGATGCAAGCGAAATCTGTGCCGGTAGGCAAGATTCTTCAGGTCGGCCATGCCGCGCCTTCGCGGCAGAGGCAATCGGGAATCGCAGCCCGGCTTGAAGCCGGGCCCGACTCCCTAATTGCCTTGTAGGAATTCGCGCGAGTGCCTACGAGCGGTCGCCGCCGCCCGCTGACGCGGCCCTCTGCTGTGCTGTTAGCGGATTCGCACGAGCCACCGCTCGCGGGTCGCGCTCCGTCTCTGAAGCGAGTCGATTGCTCAACTCCTGTTCGGCCGCGACCCAATCCTCCACGTCTCGCCCCGGTTCGCCGCCTCGCTTGAGATAAATCTCGTACGCTCTCACCGCAACTTCTTCTCTGCTGGGTTTTCGTGCCATGATCCTGTCCTCCTCTGCAATCTGACCTTCCATTCCACCGTAAGAGTCTGAATGCCCCGTTACAATCCGGTGAAACCTGTAGCAACGTGAAACGCAGTCGAGGGTTGACGTGCAGATTGTGGGGATTCGAACTCTGCGCTGACTACGGCTGCGGCACCTTGGCCATCTCGCGGTAGAACTTCTGCAATACGTAGAAAGCCTGCTTGCGTTGTCCGCGATTGGAGATCAAGCCCTTGCGATTGTAAAAGTCCTGGACTGCGGGCAGAAACCGCCGCGGCGAATGGAAATCCATCAGTACCCACGGAGTCATCCCCGCCAGCGATGGTATTCGCCGGAGCATCGTGATCTGTCGCGTGAACAGGTCGCCCTGATACTCCTCCGTCCAACGCGCGTCCGCGTCCCCGTGATTGCCGAAGGGAGCACCCGCCCCGAATTCGCTGATGATCACCGGCTTGTCGTACGCGATCTTCCATTCCATGTGGTCGCAATCTTCGGGCCGCCCGTCATACCAGCCGATGTATTCGTTGATGCCGAGGACGTCGAGATATCCGCCGAGCGGATCGTCGAGCTCCCTCACGTCCGGCGCGGCTTGCTTTCTCTGATTCAGTGCTGCCGTGATGAGGCGCGTGGAATCGAGCTGCCGCGCATACGCCGCGATGCTCTTCAGGAAATCGAGTCGCTCCGGGACGATCGGTGTTTCGTTTCCGATCGACCACAGCGCCACTGCCGTCCGGTTCTTGTCCCGGGCGATCAAGTCGCGCATCTGCTCCTCAGCAACCTCGAGCGTGTGCGGATTCTTCCAGTCGTTCCCCCAGTAGACGGGCACTTCCTCCCACAGCAACAGCCCCATCTTATCGGCGAGCCGCGCCACAGTCGGGTTGTGTGGATAGTGCGCCAGCCGCACGAAATTGCAGCCGAGCTCCTTCGCCCAGCCGAGCAGCGTTTGGTCATCCTCGACTGAAAACGCGCGCCCTCCGCGAAACGGCGCCTCCTCGTGCATCGAAATGCCGCGCAGGAAGATCGGCTTGCCGTTCAGCAAAATCTCGTGCCCGCGCACTTCGATCGTTCGGAATCCGATCTCCTCCTCCACGCGGTCGCCCTCTCCCGAAATCACTACGCGATAGAGCTTAGGAGTTTCCGGAGACCAGAGCTGCAATGGCTTCGGACATTTCGCGGGGCTGTTGTCCGTGCATCCGAGTTTGCTCACATCAAATCGGATCTCTGCGCGGCCGTCCGGCGATATCAATGTCTTATAAATGATGTTCGCGTCGGGAATCTCTATCGTCACCTCGTTCCGCGAACGCTTGCCGTCAAACTGAACCCAGCCCGCGATCTCGCTCGTCGACCCTTTCGCAAGCTGCATGAAATAGTCGCGGATGAACGTCTCCGGCACGTCCACCAGCTCCACGTCGCGCGTCAGCCCGCCATAGTTCCACCAATCCGTATTCACGCTCGGCACGGCATCAAGCCGCCGCGCGTTGTTCACTTCCACCACCACGAAGTTCTCGCCGTCGTGCACGGCGTTCGTGATTTCGAAATCGAAAGGTGTGAAGCCGCCTTCGTGCTCGCCCAGTTTTGTCCCATTCAGGTATACGCGTGCCAGGTAGTTCGCAGCTCCAAAATGGAGAAATGTCCGCGTGTGCTCGCGCTTGTGATAAGTGAATCCGCGCTCGTACCACAGCGGCCCTTCGTAGAAAAAGAGGTCGGAACGCTGCGTGTTCCAATCGCCCGGCACGTTCAGCGTCGGCGAAGCGCCGAAATCGTATTCGACCAGATCCGCCTTGTCTCTCGGCTTTCGATTTTCGTAGAACCGGATCCCCAGCCCGGTCTCATACGGATCGACAATTGTTCGCCACACGCCGTTCAGGCTGTACGTCGTGCGCCCCGGCACGTTGGCGATCAGGTTTGCTGGCTGAGGTTCAGCCGCCGCGGAAAGACAGGAAAGCAAAACAAGCAAGAGGGCTTGTCTCATGGCATGGATACATAGACTACGGCGAACGCCGATGTCAAATCGTCAGCACGGCCTCTCCGATCTCGCAGGCGCCGGCTCTTTTTGGCAAGCTCGTTGTGTCCGGGGCCGGACAGGAATAAGATGAGCCTCTAGCGTTCCAGACGCAATTCCCAGTCGAACTGCGGCTACTGTCGAACACGCGAGTTCGTGGTTGCGACCTACGAGTGAACATCCATCTACGCATGACGTGACAGATCCGAGGGGGCGTCTATGGCCTACAACGCCAGGCACATGAAGTGGTGGGGCTGGGGCGATGTCGACGTTCGTTTCGATGCGGAAGCCCATCCCGGTTTCTGGCCCTACGCCAAAGGCAAGCTCGGTGTCGAAGACGACGCTCCTCAGACGCCGCCTGTCCCAATCGAGGCGGTCGACCTGCCGGAGCCGATCGTCAATTCCCGCTTCTTGGCTGGAATCAAGTCAGTCCTGCAGACGGGACAGATTTGCGACAGCCGCCTCGAACGTGTGATTCACGCGTATGGCAAAGGCTTCCGCGACCTGTTTCGCATGCGCCGCGGATCAGCCGAAGGCGCTCCCGATCTCGTGATCTATCCCGAAAACGAAAACGAGGTATTGACGATCCTGCGCGCTGCCGCCCTCTACGACGTGGTCGTCATCCCCTTTGGCGGCGGCTCGAACATTTCGGGTTGCCTCGAACGCATGGAAACGCATCGCATGGCCGTTTCGTTGGATATGCGCCGCATGCGGCGAGTGCTGGCCGTCGATCGAGAATCCTTTGCGGCGCGCGTCGAGGCCGGCATATTCGGTCCCGATCTCGAAGACCAGTTGAGCGCGCACGGCATGACGCTCGGCCATTTTCCCGATTCCTTCCTCCACTCCACTCTCGGAGGTTGGATCGCCACGCGTTCCGCGGGAATGCAAAGCGACAAGTACGGCAAGATCGAGGACATGGTGGTCTCGCTGCGGATGGTCACGCCCGACGGCGTGCTCGTCACTCGCCCAGTGCCTAAGTCTTCGAATGGGATTGACGTCAACCACCTCTGCATCGGCAGCGAAGGAACGCTCGGCGTGATTACCGAGGCCACCATGCGCGTCCATCCTCGGCCCGAGTCACGCATTGTTCCCGCCTTCCTGTTTCCCGAGTTTGAAGCGGGCATCGAGGCCATCCATGAGTGCGTTCGCAGGGAATCGATGCCTTCGATGGTCCGCCTCAACGATCCGGATAAGACCGCGCTCTCCGTCGCGTTCAAACGGCCGTCATCGGCCCTTTCGCAGGCAGTGAGCAAGGCCTTCAAGGGCTATCTCCAATTCAAGGGCTTTGACATGCCGCGAGCGTGCTTGATGCTCGCTGCCCTTGAGGGGCGCACCGCCGATGTAACTCGCAAGTTCCGCGAGGTCAGCGCGATTTACGGCAGGTTCGGCGGAGTGAGCTTGGGTTCGGGCGCCGGCAAGTCCTTCGAGGCCACGAAATTCGACTTCCCGCACATTCGCGATTTCCTGCTGGACCATGACGTCACCACCGACGTCAGCGAGACTTCCACGGTGTGGACCAACATCCTTCCCCTCTATCGCGTGACTATGAAAACGATCCAGGCGCGCATTCTGGAAGCCGGTGTGCCGCCCTGGACCGGCTGCCACATCAGCCACACCTATCGCTCCGGCGCCAGCGTCTATTTCACGTTCGGTTTCAAGCAGCAAGTGGGGCGCGAGATCGAACAGTACCTGCACGTCAAGCGCGCCGCGCAGCAATCCTTCATCGACCACGGCGCCACGCTTTCGCACCATCACGCCGTCGGCACGGAACATCTGCCGTGGCTCGCCGCAGACATTTCGCCGCTCGGCCTCAAAGCGGTCACCGCGCTCAAGCACGGCCTCGACCCCGCCAACATCCTGAATCCCGGACGTCTCCAGCCGTCCGCGCATCCCTTCGAAGACTGGTACCGCATTGGTAGCCATGCGGAAGCCGCCGTGAAAGCCAAGGTCTCCCAGGCCTAGTGCCCAGCCTTGAGAAGGGCGTTTCAAACCCGCCTGCCGTCCTCCGCATCCTATCGATGCGAGCTCGCTTAATCGTGGAACTTTGCTTCGGCTGAAGCGGAATGATTGCATGTGTGAGGGTGTCAACGAATGAAAACGCACCTGAATCGAAATTGCGTCTCGAACACTCATTCGCAATCTGCCCGCGCCGCTTTGCTCGCGCTATCGAGTTTGCTCCTCGCCCCCGGCGCGCCTTTCGAAGCTCAGCAACAACAGCAACCGGCGTCGCAGCAACCAGCACCGCCATCGCCCCCGAAAATCTCCAGCGAAACAAACATGGTCACGGTCACCGCCACGGTCCGCGACAAGCACGGCCAAATCGTCTCGACCCTCACCAAAGATGATTTCGCGCTCGACGAAGACGGCCGCCCGGAAACCATCTCGTACTTCGCCCGCGAAAACGATCTCCCGCTCACCGTCGGCGTGCTCGTTGACACCAGCCTGAGCCAGCGCCGTCTCATTGATCAGGAGCGCACCGCGAGCTCGACCTTCTTCGATCACGCCCTGCGCCAAGACAAGAAGGACCAGGCCTTCCTGATTCATTTTGACCGCGAGGTCGAACTCCTGCAGGACCTCACCTCCTCCCGTAAGAAGCTCGATGATGCTCTTCGCGAGCTGCAGACCCCCGAGCTCGAAGACGCCAGCCAGACTCAAGGCCAGGGCCAGGGCGGCGGGCGGCACCACTACGCCGGCGGCACGCTCCTCTACGATGCTGTTTTTCTCGCCTCCGACGAGCTGATGAAAAAGCAGCAGGGCCGCAAGGCTCTCATCGTTCTCTCCGACGGCGTCGACCGCGGCAGCAAGGAAACCCTCTCGACCGCCATCGAAGCCGCTCAGCGCGCGAACACTGTCGTTTACTCGATCCTCTTCAAGGACGACGAGTCCAACGGCTCGCACCGCGGCTTCGGCGGCACTCACGTCGGTCTCGGAGGCCCCGGGGGATATCCGGGAGGAGGTTATCCCGCAGGTGGCGGCCGTCGATACCCGCAGCAGGAGCAGCGCCCCGACGGCAAGAAAATCCTCGACCGCATCTCGAAGGAAACCGGTGGCCGCCTCTTCGAAGTCTCAAAAAAAGAAACAGTGGACAAGATTTACGACGATATTCAGCAGGAGCTTCGCGATCAGTACATCCTCGGCTACATCCCTGACAAATCCCCCAACACCTCCGACTACCACAAGATCCATCTCACCACGAAGCAGAAGGATCTCGCCGTCCAGGCTCGCGACGGCTACTACGCCGACCAGCAAGTCCCCGCGTCGCCGCCCTCCGCAAAACCCGTCCCCGCCTCATAACGTCTGATTCGCGCGTAGCCTGTCATCCTGAACCAAGCGTCTCCGTGACTTCTCACCCCTCGCCCTCATCCCCCTGTCCTCCCGGCCCATAATTACTTGTACATCTACCTCTTGCCATTGCCCGCCGCCCTCCCCATCTTCTGCTAGCCTGAATTCAGCCATCTTTCCTAATTTTGGACGATTTCGCTGAACTTGCGAAAAGACCGCCCCGAGGGGGCGATCAGGGAGCTTGACGTGAAAACCGCATCTTTGGGCCTTCTGCTGACCGGGATTCTCGCCGTTTCCGCTGCGGCGGCATTCGCCCAGCAGACCTCCGCGCCCGCGCAGCAACAGCCGCAGGACAAGCAATCGAGCCCGCTCTATCAGGTCACCGTCGTGGCCCGCACCACGAAAGCCATCAACTATCGCCACCTGAGCGGCGCCACGAAAATCGACTTCCGCGGAACCGTGCTCATGCCGCTTGGCCGCGGCGAGGCCAAGGTGGAAGGGAAGCGCGGCGCCGTTCGCATTGAGGCGCACTTTGACAAACTCGAACCTGCCACCCGCTTCGGCCCGCAATTCCTCACCTACGTTCTTTGGGCCATTTCGCCCGAGGGCCGCGCCGATAATCTCGGCGAAGTGCTCCTCGACGGCTCGAAAAGCAAGCTCGACGTCACCGCCCAGTTGCAAGCCTTCGCTCTGATCGTCACCGCCGAGCCCTATTTCGCCGTCACGCAGCCGAGTGAAGTCGTCGTCCTCGAAAACGTCGTTCGCCCTGACACCATCGGCGACGTCGAAGAGATGGACGCCAAGTTCGACTTGCTCCAGCGCGGCCAATACCAGTTCGTCGAAGGCAACGCGCAGCCTTCCGCTCTCGACTCGCGAACTCCCCTCGGCCTCTACGAAGCGCGCAACGCGGTCGAGATCGCCAAAGCCATGGGCGCGGACCACTACGCCGCCGAAAGCTATCAGAAAGCGACGCAGCTTCTTGATCAGGCGGAGGGCTACCTGAAGCAGAAGGTCGAGAAGAAGCAGATCGACATGGCCGCGCGCGAAGCCGTCCAAACTGCCGAGGACGCGCGCGCCATCACCGTGAAGCGTCTCGATGAAGAAAGACAGGCGAAGGAACGTCAGGCCGCCGCCGACCGCGAAGCCAAGGCCAAGGCCGACGCCGAAGCCGCGCAGCGCGCCACCCTGGAAGCGCAATTGGCCGCCGAGCGCGCCGCTCGCGAAAGGGCCGAGGCCGAAGCCGCCAAGGCTGCTGCCGAAGCAGCGAAAGCTGCCGCCCTCGCGCAGGAGCAGGCGTCGCAAGCCGAAGCCGAACGCCAGCGCGTAGCCGCCATGCAAGCCTCGAAGGAAAAAGCGGACGCCGAGGCCGCCGCAGCCGCGGCCGAAGCAGCGAAGGCCGCCGCGCTTCAGCAGCAGCAAGCCGCGCAGGCTGAAGCGGAAAAAGCGCGCAGGGCCATGCAGGAATCAGAGGCTGAAAAAGCCGCTCTTCGCGCACAGCTTCTCGATCAATTGAACACCATTCTTCAGACGCAGGACACCGCTCGCGGCCTCATCGTGAACATGTCCGACGTGCTGTTTGACACGGCCAGCTACACGCTCCGGCCCGCCGCGCGCGAAAAACTCGCCAAGATTTCCGGCGTCGTCCTCGCGCATCCTGGCCTCAACCTCCAAATTGAAGGCCACACGGACAGCGTCGGCAGCGACGAATACAATCAGGAGCTCTCCGAACGCCGCGCTGGCGCGGTTCGTGATTATCTGGTCCAGCAGGGCGTCGCCGCCTCTGCCGTCACCGCCCGCGGTTTCGGCAAGACGGAACCGATCGCGTCCAACGACACGCCCGAAGGCCGGCAGAAGAATCGCCGCGTCGAGCTCGTCGTCAACGGCGATGCCATCGACGCCGCCACTGCCGCCACCGGCGGGCCGCCAACCCAGCAGTAGCCACGCTCTCCGCCCATGTAGCCCAGGCTTGCCCTGAGAACCGAAGGGACTTCAGACCTAGGGCCTTTCGCCTTTAGGGTGGAAGCCCCGGACCTTCAGTCCGGGGAAGGCGGCCTTTTACCCTGACATCGGAAGGGTAGGCCCGCGGAGAGCAGCGCAGGAAGAAATCGGGCTTTAGAGTCTGTGTCGCAACCTACAGTTTTGGAGCGAGACGGCAGTTTTCTTAGCATCGTGGTGGTCATGCCGCAACGTGTGAGGTGCTTGGGTGCGGCGCGGTGCTAGGTTCGCCGCAGCCGTAGCATGTGGTATCGAACCAGGTTGTAGGCAATGGTGGCGAGCGTCCATTCCCCTGCCACAGCGCAGAGCCCGCGACGTTGGAACTGGCGCATGCCGCGTTGCTCTTTCAGGATGCCGATGACGGGTTCGACCAGGGCCCTACGTTTCTTGTACCAAGCGCGACCCTCCGCACTCCGCAGCCTCTGTCGCATGCGATGCAGGCTGGGATCACTGACGGCCATTCGGCCCACGCCGCGTGCCACCTGTCCGGTATTGAGTTCACGCGCCAAATTCGAATCAGGAATGTAGGCTTCGATGGCGCGTGCTTCCATATCTCGCAGGTTTTCCATACAGAAAAACCCGCTGTCGGCCAGCGCTCGCTGCGGTCGCTGCCCGCATTGGCGTTGCACCTCGTCAATCAGGGGAATCAACGTGTGATTATCGGTTTTGTTCTGTGTCACACGCTGCGCCACGATGAAATGGTCTTCGCTCACAGCCACTTCGGCGGTATATCCCAGCACGAAGCGACCGCGCTCTCGCAGGAAGCGCGCCTGCGGGTCGGTGGCGGATAGCTTGCTTTCCCCACTTTGGCGTAATTGCTGCAATTTCTGCCGCACCTGCTCGATTTGCTCCTGGCCCACGCGCGTACCCGGCTCGCGATCGGGATCATCGTCCAACTCGCTCTGCCAGCGCTCCACTTTCTGTCGTAGTTCTTCTTCCAATTGCCTTTGACTCAGAATACGATTCGGGGAGGCCTGCGCCTTGACACGCGTCGAATCGATGGCCACTGTGCCCAGCCGCACCATCCCCGCGCGCCGCAAAAATAGCAACACTTGCGTGAACAATTCGGCGATAGCCGCACGATGCCGACGATGAAATTCACTCAGCGTCTTGTGATCGGGCGCCGCACCGCCCGCCAGATAGCGAAACCCTAAATCCTCGCGGATGCGCTGCTCCAGTTTCCGCGTGGTGCGCACATTCACGCTGAATCCATAGAGCCACACCTTCAACATCAGCCGTGGGTCATAGGGCCGCTGTCCTCCCTCATCTTCCTGCTGCGGCTCAAAGCCGCTGAGATCGCACGACTCCACGACCTCATGCACGAGGAAACAGAGATGGTCCGAACCCAAAACGTCTTTCACATGTGCGGGGAGCAGTTCAGCCTGGTCGGGCGAATACGGTTGGTAGTCTGGCATGCCTCTTCATGCCAAAACTCAACCGTAAACTCAAGTGCCAGTTGCGACACAGACTCTTTAGCCCTGGGGTCTGTGGGCGGGTTTTGTAGCGCCGTTCTGCACGAGCCGTCAGGCCAGCGCTCGCTTCTTGCGGAGCAAGAGCAAGGCCGCCACGCCTAGCGAGAGCGTGACTACGGAGCCCGCTTCCGGCGTAGGCGTGCCTCCTCCGCCGTTGTTGCCGCCGCCACCCGACTGCGTGCCCATGAAGCTCAGCTCCAGCCCGTTGGCAGTGAAGGTATCGTTGAAGTTCAGCCCATCGGGCAGGCCGGCCACGTTGAAGTCAATGTTGCTCACGTTCAGCCCGAGGCTGGCCATGATGAGGTCGAAGTCCTCGCCATCGGTGGGCACAAATCCGTTGCCGAACAGCACATCAATCGAGCCGCCGGTGAAGTTGGCCATGCCCGAGACAATGAGCTGGTCGAACTGGTCAGCGCCGTCGATTTCCAGGAGCAGCGAGCCCGATGTCTGCGTGTAGTCTCCGTTAATCGTCATCGTTCCGACGGCATCGCCTGGAGTAACCGTGCCGCCCGCATTCACCACGCTCCCGATCACCGTGCCGCCCTGGCCGTTGAGCGACCCACCGGTGTCGACCGTGATCGTGTTGGCCGTTACGGTGCCGCCGTTGTTCACGAAGAGCGAGCCCTTATCATCAATCGTCATCTCGGCATCGCCATGGAGCGTCCATGCGGAATTCGCGCCGGTGACAGTTACGGTGGTCTCGCCGCCGGACCCTCCGATGGTGGCGTGGTTGCCGCTATCGAGCGTGCCTCCGTTTTCGACGGTGACCGTGGTGCCCGTGGCGCCGCCGACGCTGAGATCTCCGAGCACGGAAAGCGCGCCGTGATTCGTGACGTCCACCTGAACGGGCGCGAAGTTGCTGCCGATCGCTGCCCCTCCCGCGGTGACCGTGCCAGCGTCAACGGTCAAGCCTGCGGCTCCGTCGCCGCCCACATTCAATATTCCGGAGTTTTGCCACGAACTGCCGACACCGATAACATTGACGCTGCCACTCGAACCGGCCTTATCGCCAATCGTGGCGTTGACGTCGGTCACCGTGCCGCCGCCGGAAATCGCCAGCGAGCCGCTGCCGAACGAGCCGACCGTCACATCCCCGGACACGCTCCACTGTGAGCCGACGCCCGCGACGTTCACGCTGCCACTCGAGCCTGCATCTTTGCCTATGGTGGCATCTTCGCTCTGTACGGTTCCGGCTTGCGAAACGTTCAGCGTGCCGGTGCCATCTGAGCCAATCTCAACCGACCCGCCAGCCTGCCACGAACCACCCTGGACGTTCACTGTGCCGTTGCCCGTGTTCTGCAGCCCAATCACCGCGCTAAGGCCGGTGCCGTCGTCGCCGGTTTTCAGCGAGGCGCCGTTTTGAACGGTGAGCGTTCCGGTTCCGCCATAGCCGATCACCACGCCGCCCTCGGCCTGCAGTTCGCTGTCGTCAATCGTCACGGTCCCGTTCGAGCCCGCACTTCCCCCGACGACCAGTTGGCCGGCCATGGTTCCCGTCGCGCCATTTTGCAGCGTGAGCGAACCCGTGCCCTGCGAAGCCACGAGAGCAGGAGGCGTGTCCGCATTCACCGTGAGCGTGGAATCGTCAATGGTGACCGAGCCCGTCTGAATGGTCAGCGTATTCACGGTCAGGCTGGCCTGATCAGTGGCCGAAACCACGCCGCCGCCGGTGACCAGCATTTCGCCCGTTGCCGTCACGCTCGAGCCTGCCCCGTCCACCGTGAGCACGCCCGTCGAGCCGTTGCCGCTACCGCCCAACACCGTGATGCCGTCCGCCGATAGCGTCCCGCCCGTTTTCACATCCAGCTCGGATTGCGTCACGAAGGGACCCACGCCGAGGCCGACCAAAATGTCTTTGTCCGTGCTCAGGCTCGCCGTGTTTTCCACTGTTGCTTGGGCGTTGCCAACCTCTCCCAGTTCGAGGTCCGTACCGTGCAACGTCATGGTCGTCCCCAGGCCGGTCACGTCCAGCGTCGACTGCCCAGGTGCCAGTCCCATGAAAAACGCCGGCCCTGACTCACTCCATGTCGAGCCGTTCTGCAGAGTGAGCGAGCCCGAAGTGATAAGCGCGCTCGTCGCATTGAACGTTGAACTGTCCACCGTCAGCGTGCCGCCCTGGATGGTTAGCATGCCACCGATGCTTGATCCCGTCATCGAACCGGCTGAAGTGATCTCGAGATTGGACGCCGAACCCATGACGCTGTTCGTGGTCGTTAAATACTCCCCAATGGACAGATTGCCCGTCGTGCTGTTGGTTAGAGTCGCGTGGTTGACCATCACCGCGCCATTGATAGTGGCCCCATCCATCGATAGGAAGGAAGTCTCCACTTGTCCATTGATGAGGGAACCCTGCAGAAGCTCAATTACTCCTCCGGTGAACTGCACGCCCAAAACGCCTGTCGTCGTCACCGCAGTATTACTGTCGACGACCAGCGCATTGTTGCCCAAAATGCTGCTGACACCGACATTGCTCGAGATGGTCAAACTCACGTTTGCGGCAGTAACATCGTAGCCTGCCCCGGGGACGCAAGCGCCAATCGTCTGCCCGCCCTCGGAGCAGAGCCAATTGCTGGCGGTGTTGAAGTCTCCCGAGCTTGGTCCCACCCAGATCGCGCTATTTTGAGCCGCCGCGCGGCCCGCCAACAGAAACAGGCTCACCACTACTCCCAGCGCAACCTTCGAGCGAACTCCCAATCTTGAGACAGGCATGGCGGCTCCTCTATTCGAGATCCCCTACGTTCCGCCGAAACTGCTTCCGGGGCGAATCTCGGCGTCAGCTTGAACTTGAATACGTCTTGCTTGGATACCTGGGCCCAGTCACACTACCAGTACTTGCCCGAGAGGCAGCACGCGCCGGGCCAACTCTACGGCCTTGATTTTTCAATAGCTTACGCGGAAGCGAGGCTCGCTGCTGTCTACCGGGATGCGCTTCGATGGAATGGGCCTCCTTAAATGCCGCAAAACTTTGCACTTGGATGCTGGCGGGTGGAGCGCCGTTCTTGAACCGAGGTTTACCCTGAATTTCAGGGCCGCACTCTCTCTTGCGGATTTTGCACGGGTCGCGCCTTTCGCCTAGGGTGGGAGGGCGGCCTTCTTACCCTGACATCGGAAGGGCAGGCCGCCCGTGCCGTCCGACGAGGGGCTGGACGTCACGCACCACCTAGCGCTCCTCGCGTGAGGGGAAACTTGTCTCTTGACATCCCCTTTTATAGGACTTTCCCACCGCCCCGGCGGCGATCCATCCTTATCCAACGAGTCTTGTTAGGCAGGAAAACCGGTTCGGCGGCGAGGCGAACGTCGTATGATCTTGTGCGCAAACTTTGGAGGCAGCTCAACTCGCGGAGATGCGCCGACAACCTCATCATTCCTGCACCCGCGGATCAAATCAAAGGTAAGTACCGAATCCGAAGAGAGCCATTGCGCCGAACACCGCCTCGTCGGAGCCGTCCTTTTTTAGAGGAATCTCGGTTCCCCAGACACCGTTACTGATGTGTGCGAAGGGAGGGAACCCCTCGCTCAAGGTCAACTTGGTTGCCGATGTTTCAAGTTCGGGGTTGCCGATAAGCCGAAGCACACACGTCTGGCTATGTAAGTTGAGAACTAGTGTGAGCGCTTTGGCTCCGGGGCCGATATCAGACATTCCGGCAGCAGTCCTGTTTTCGGGCGCAGGTTCCACATAGGCTCTATATCCCCAAAAGTCGTATTTATCGAGTTGATTCCACTCCTCTGGGAGGTTTGGCACGGAAGTCTTTTCAGAATCCTCCAGCTGGTGTGCCGTTTCTCGGAGATCGTCAAGGCTGTTTGAAATCAGGATTGCGCTGTGTGCGATTTCAATTTCGAAGAGGTCCGTTCCCGCGGGCTTACTTTCAGTAGACGGTAACCTCCAGGTGACTATAGGATCTCGGCCCAAGTGTGAGACGGGGTCTCCCTTAAGATATTTCGAGAAGTCGAGATCGCTTCCTGCCCGTAGGAGTACTACGTAACAGAATTGTGCCTGAACGTCGCCGAGGTGGGGAGGTGGTCGAAAATTCTTTGCTGCTCCGAAGACCTGAATAGCGTTATGCAGTGTCACCGCTGTTGCTTCGTCTCCAACCACCTTGAGCGCGCTTATGAGTTCCGCGAATGGTATACGGATGGCCTGCAGGGAGGTGCTCGGAATCGAAGCGGTTTGCGCATCGCCAGACAATATTTCTGCGCTTGAAAGAAAAGTGGTCTCGAATCGCCGACAGAGAACCATGGCGACGGTGACTTCGGTAAATGTTCCCGGTGCTTTTGGCAGCGCCGTAGCCTGCAACAGCAATACCGCCATAACTGGCAGTGCTACCCAACACGAAAGCGCCCGTGCGTGGAGCGTCATGGAACCAGTCCTGGGATGCTAGCACCCCATCCTTTCGAACCTGGCGGCGGGGAGACCTTATAGCCACCGACGATGCTAAGGTAGTGTGCAGCAGTGTTGCCGGGTGCCCCAGGATTTCTCGGTCTGTGGCGATCGGCATCACCGTAAGACTCGCCTGAAAATATAAACCGGCACCGACGAATCCAACCCGCTGGGTGCCCCATCGTTCGCGGTTTTCGAACGGTGGGGGTGTTGCCTCTGTGACGTTCAATCGCTCGCGTCGAGCGATAGTAGCACTATTCCCGTGCGCATGTAGAAGCAGTAGCCACTCCAGATCCAGTCCTTTGGATTGCGGACCAACTCCCGCTTCACCGGATTCATGTGCATGTAATGGAGTTCTTCATGGTGCTTTTTCCGGCTCCAGACATTGAAATCGTAGAATCGGCGCTGCTAGAAGCTGCGAAGCCGAGTGGTTGGGGCCGGGCCACAGGCGGTGTCAAGACCGAAAACACCCACGCTCCAAAAACGGGAGCATGGGGCACCCAAGGGGTAGATTTGTCGGCCGAGGATGATTGATTGGGAGAGGCTTACGTTCCTGGGTGGAGAACCCTGGGGCACCCGGCAAGGGCTGCCAATCAGGAGATTGGCGGTCCCGGGGCGTTTCGAAGCGTTGGCTATGGGACCAGGACCTTATATTGCTCCGGCGTCAGGGGGACCACCGACAGGCGTCCTTGCCGCACCAGCGGCGAATCCGCAAACAGCCTGTTTGCTTTGATTTCCGCGAGCGAGACGGGTTTCGCGATCGGCTTCTCCGCTTCGATTACGACGCGCGGGCTCTTCGGATTCGAAACGTCCACCGAGACCACGCTCGCAGTTCCCACCGCGCGCTTCTGGTCTCCCGTTTCGTATATGACCAGCCGGGTTCCGGGCTTCATCTCGCGCAAGTTCCGGAGCGCCACGGGATTCGACACGCCGTCCCACTCCGTCTTCTTGTCGCGCTGCAGATTCGCAAACGAATACTCGGAGGGCTCCGTCTTCAGCAAATAATGATCTGTGGCCATGCCCGCTACTCTAATCCAAATGACACACGTAAGACTAGTACGAGAGGACACCGCCCTTCTCCCTGTCCCAATCCTATCCTTTCGTCCGTTGATTTCTGCTCATTTTTCGATTATTAGTATGCATATTGCGGCTCCCGAATACCTTGTCTCCGCCGAATTGACTGGCGCGTTGCGTCGGCAAGTCTCAATGGAGGCCGGACTCTCGCTTCCCGACACGCATTGCGGCAGGCAATTCTAAGGCCGCGGGCATAGTTTCCCTTGCCCTGTTTTGAGGCCAAGTCTTTCTTTGGCGAAAGGATGCCCATGCCCGGCAAAACCGGATTCGTCTCTTTCCTTCTATGTGCTTTGGTGTTCGCGGGCAGCCCCCGCCTCGCAAACGCTCAAGGGATTGAATCAGGGCGCTATTCGCGTGCCCTCATCACGCACAAAATTGACGAGAGCGATCGCACCGCACTCGCCGGCAACATGCGTCCCGAAGCAAACGCCAGAAATGACCGTGGCGCGGTTGCGGAAGATTTTCCGATGGACCACATGCTGCTGCAATTGAAGCGTCCACCCGAACAAGACCAAGCGCTGCAAGAGTTCATTGACGAGCAGCAGAAAGCAGGAGCGCCAAACTTCCATCACTGGATCACTGCGCAAGAATTCGGAGAGAAATTCGGTCTCGCGCAACAAGACCTTGACGCGATTACCGGCTGGCTGAAGTCGCACGGCTTCAAGGTCAATGTGATCTATCCCAACGGGATGGTGATCGATTTTTCAGGAACAGCCGGGCAGGTGCGCGAAGCCTTCCAAACGGAAATCCATCATCTTGAAGTCAAAGGCGAGAAGCACGTTGCCAACATGAGCGATCCACGAATCCCCGCCGCGCTCGCTCCTGCGGTCGCCGGCGTCGTCTCATTGAACGACTTCCGGCCTCACACGATGTATAGGCTGCGTAAGCCGCACGGCGAATACACGTTTCCGGACGGTTTTGGCGGCGATAGCTACGCGATAGTTCCTGCCGACCTGGCGACTATCTACAACCTAAACCCTGTCTTCAGTGCGGGCTACTCCGGGCAGGGCCAGACGATCGTAGTCATCGAAGATACAAATGTGTTCAGCACTTCTGACTGGAATACTTTCCGCTCGACACTCGGCCTCGCTAGCTACGCATCGGGCTCCTTCACGACGGTGCACCCAGCCCCTTCCAGCGGGGCCAACAACTGTGCCTCTCCGGGAATCATCGCTCCCAACGACGCGGAGGCAATTCTCGATGCGGAATGGGCCAGCGCGTCCGCCCCGAGCGCGGCCATTGTCATGGCGACTTGTGCGGACAGTGGCGCGACATTCGGCGGCCTGATCGCCATACAGAACCTGATCAACGCCAGCAGCCAACCTCCCGCCATCATGAGCATAAGCTATGGCCAGTGCGAAACGGTGAACGGCGCGGCCGCAAACACGGCGTACAACTCTGCATATCAGCAAGCGGCAGCGGAAGGTGTCTCGGTATTTGTGGCCGCGGGCGACAGCGGTGCTGCAGGGTGCGATAACAGCGTTTCAGAGGCGACGCACGGTATCGGCGTCAACGCTTTCGCTTCGTCGCCATACAACGTGGCGGTGGGCGGCACGGACTTCAGCGATACCTATTCCGGCGCCACCGCCACTTATTGGAATTCGAGCAACACGTCGACTTTCGGTTCCGCGATTTCCTACGTCCCGGAAATTCCGTGGAACGACTCCTGCGCCGGTGCGCTGCTCTCGAACTACGAAGGCTATGGTCTGACGTACGGATCGAGCAGCCTCTGCAATGACTCCTTTATCGGCTACCTTCTAGAGAGCACCGTTGCCGGTGGTGGCGGTCCAAGCGCTTGCGCAACCGGGTCTCCCTCCCCGTCGAATAGCGGCATCGTGAGTGGGACCTGCCAGGGATGGCCCAAACCCTCCTGGCAGTCGGTCCCCGGCAATCCCAACGACAACGTTCGCGACACGCCAGACGTCTCGCTGTTCGCCGCTGATGGCCTGTGGGGCCACTATTATGTTTTTTGCTGGTCGGACACCGCAAACGGCGGAGCCGCCTGCACAGGTGCGCCGAGCGGATGGTCCGGCGCGGGTGGTACATCCTTCGCGTCGCCCATCATGGCTGGCATTCAGGCGTTGGTAAATCAGAAGGCGGGGGGACCCCAGGGCAATCCCAATCCCATCTACTACCAACTCGCAGCCAACGAATACAGTTCGGGTGGCAGTTCTTGTAACTCATCGAATGGCAATACCGTTGCCAGCAGTTGCATTTTCTATGATGTGACCCTCGGCGACATGGATGTGGACTGCATTGGTAACGCCAATTGCTACCTGGCCGACGGGTCGGTGGGCGTGCTTTCGACGTCCGATACCTCGTTCAATTCGGCGTATGGCGCCACGAATGGATGGGACTTCGCCACGGGAATCGGAAGCGTCAACGCCGCGAACCTCGTCAACAACTGGCTAGTCTCGGGGCCTAATTTTTCACTTTCGGCCTCACCCAGTAATGTAACGCTCACACAGGGCGCCGGCGGTACGAGCACGATCACCGTTGCTCCCGAAAATGGCTTCACCGGCAACGTCAGCTTGTCGATATCCGGCTTGCCAAGCGGCGTAACGGCATCATTCAACCCCAGCAGCACCGCCAGCGTGAGTACATTGACGCTTGCTTCGAACGCCACAGCCGCCGTCGGCACGGTCACGTTGACCGTTACTGGTTCCTCCGGCACTTTGACGAACCAGACCGCCATTACCCTCATCGTGAATCCGATAGGGAACTACACCCTCTCAACGTCGCCAAGCAGCCTGAGCATTCTTCAAGGAGCCAGCGGCACGAGCACAATTACGGTGACGCCCCAAAACGGCTTCAATGGCAGCGTCGGCTTGTCGGCTTCCGGCCTGCCGAGCGGAGTCACGGCGTCTTTTAACCCCGTCACCACAACAGGGGCTAGCACATTGACGTTGACG
>DATIZQ010000135.1:0-35648 GCA_035517015.1 Candidatus Acidiferrum sp.
CGCGAGATGTCCTTCACCGGGAGCGGATTGAGAAGCACCGCATTGACGACGGTGAAGATCGTGGTGTTCGCGCCGATGCCGAGCGCGAGCGAAAGAATTGCGACGGCGCTGAATCCGGGATTCTTCAGCAGCACGCGCGCGCCGTAGCGAATGTCCTGCCAGAGCTTGCCCATGGCTTCCCTCCGTCGTCTCTTCCCGCCATCTTATATCCACGGCAGGCTTTGGCGGAAAGTTTGGCAACTCCACGCCCGAACCAGCCGGGCGTGGCCCATTGCCTACTTCGACGTTGTATACGTCAAGGGTTAGCAAGAAGTTCGCAGGCGGGGGTACAGGACGAGCGGGCTAGGCCGACTTCAACGAATCCGGCCGGGCGTCCCAGGCGTCGCTGAGTCGCCGGACGGTCTCGCGGAGCCGTACCGCGAGTTCGACAACGGTTCGAATGCGCTGGGTATCGACGGCAGGCAGCCGGTCGCTGTGAGCCAAAATCAGCTCGGCGTTGCCGAGAATCCCGGTGAGGGGATTGTTGATTTCGTGGCGAAAGATCTCACCGATGTCATCCGGATCGAGACGTCCCGGAAGCATTGCGAGAGGAGCCTTGGGAGCCTCGGACGAGCGCAATCGGCGCTCAATGAGGCTCGCTGCGAGGGGAACCCATTCACCACCGCGCGGGACGAACTCCACACCGCCGTCGGCGATCAGGCGGGCTACCTCAGACTGGCGGTCGTAGGGCGCGATCAGGACGACGGGCGCAACGGCCACAAAATCAGCCAGGGATTCGGCGAGCGGTCCCGGAACAAGAAGGCGGTCGTCCAGGAGAATCACGCGCGGCCGTTCGCGGGCGGCCATCTCGCGCAAGCGCGCGAAATCCGCGGCGAAGCAGACCAGGGACGCGCCAACGAGGACCTCAATCTCTCGAGCGATACGCGGGAACGCCGCGCTCGTAATGCCTACAAGAACGGTGCATTTCGGCGACTGCATCACCTTCTTAACCGCTCCTTGCATTCTCAGTCTCCTGCGTCCCCGCCAGACGCCCTTTGTTCGCGCTCCGGCTTGGCCTTCGCGACGGGCTTCTCGGTGCTTTCGAGAAGGCGGTTTACCGCAAGCTTCAGCTCCTCGACAAGAAACGGCTTGGCGAGGTAGGGGAGCCCGTTCGGCTCGAGAAAATCGAGGGTGCGCTTTGCGACCGTGTCGCCGGTGATGAAGAGAATTTGTTTCTGCATCGGACTGCCCGAGCGCACCAGGGCCTCGTAGAAGGCCGGCCCATCGAGCCGCGGCATTCGCAAGTCGCAAATCACGAGGTCGAACGGGGTCCGCGAGATTCGCGTCAACCCTTCGGTGCTGTCGAGAACGGCCTCGATCTGGTGTCCCTCTTCGCGAAGGACGTCGACGATCAGTTGCGCGACCGTGGGCTCGTCTTCGATGGCCAGAATGCGACCGCGGCGGGCGGCGGAGGCGGTGACAGGCTGCAGCACAGCGACAGGCCGCTCCTGCATGGGAACCGCAACCACGGGAAGTTCGACGGTAAACCTCGCGCCATGCCCCGGCTGGCTATCGAACGTCACCTCACCGCCGTGCTGATGCACGATGCCGTACACGATGGAGAGCCCGAGGCCGGTTCCGACGCCGGGCGGCTTTGTGGTGAAGAACGGATCGAAAATGCGCGAAGCAATCTCGGGCGCGACTCCGGGGCCGTCGTCGGCAATCTCGATGAAGATGCGGTGCCCGGGCCGCTGATGAAGATGGGTGGTCCGAATCCAGACATGGCCCTGTCCACGGCCTTCGATCAGCGCCTGCTCGGCGTTGATGACGAGGTTCAAGATGACCTGCTGAAGCTGATAGGGATCGGCCATCGTCAGGGGCAGATCGGAGGCGAGATCGCAATCGACGGCGATGTTTTCGACCTTCAGTTCGTAGCTGCGCAGAGCCAGGGTGCGCTCGATGATTTCGTTGATGTCCGCGCGCGATCGTTCCGGCTTGTTCTCCCGGGCGAAGTAGAGAAGGTTCTTGACGATGCGCCGGGCGCGCTCCGCTTCGTGATAGACCTTCTTGGCCTCCGAAAGCTGGCCGGTGTTCAATCCGTGCCCGAGGAGGAGCTGGGCGTAGCCCATAATGGCGGTGAGCGGATTGTTCAACTCGTGCGCGATGCCGGATACGAGCTGCCCGAGGGCAGCCATTTTTTCGGTCTGGAGCATTTTGGATTGAATGTGCCTTTCGCCGGTAACGTCGGAATAGAGTTCGAGCCATCCCAGGGCGAATCCTTCGCCATCGAGCACGGGACGCGAGAACCGCTCAATCACGCGGCGCGCCGGGCGCAGGATTTCCAGCTCGTCGTGCGATGGCTCGCCCTGGCCTCGCGCAAACGCCTGCCACGGAGCGGCAAACGCTTCCGCATTGCGAAATCGTTGCGCGAGAGTCTCGCGAAGCTCATCGAAGGTCGTAAGCCGCTCGAGGCTGCGAGCGTCGATTCCAAAGAGCTGGCCGAAGCGCACGCTCGAGAACCGCACATGGCCCGCCGGGTCCAGCAGGAGAATCCCCGTCGCGACGGAATCGAGAACGCTTCGCAATTCGGCATCCACGCGGCGCCATTTTTCCTCGGCGCGCTGGACGACCGAGCCCTCTTCGAGGCAAAGCAGCAACGAGTGCGACCCTGGCAGCACCGCACGCAACGTGATGCGCACCGAATGGCCGCTCACCAGAGCGGCGTCTACGCTGGCGGCCTTCTTCGTCAGAGCCGAATCACACAGCAGCAGGAGCCCCGCGCCCGATGATTCGGCCAGAACACTTCCCAGATTGAGGCCGTGAGGGTTTGATGCTTTGAGCGCCAGGAGATACCGGGCGCGCGAGTTTGCCCGCTGGATGGTCCCGGCAGAATCGGTCAGGACGAGCGCCTCCCCGGCGGATTCAAAGACGGCACTGAAGGCGTCTTGTCCAGGAAGCGCAGCGGAACTGAAGCGGGGCCTCGGGGCAGGCCTCGACGGAGAACCAGCAGGCTCTTGAACCGCAGGGGAGGAGGTTCCGGCTTCCTGTTGGGCAGGATCTTTCACCAGCGTCCCTGAACGATCCAATAGCTGCAGAGCAGGGCCGCACCAATTGTGACGGCGTACTCAATTCCGCAGCGCACCGCGTGCTTCCAATTCCTCGGGCGGGCGGTAAATGACTTTGCTCGCATATCCTCTGCATTGCATGACCTTGACCAAGCTCCGAATAGTCGATCCGCTTTTGTTTCAATGCATTAGGGTTCTCACAGGCCACAGGGGAACATGCCGCTTTCCCACTTCGATACGGGGGCAAGCCCGTCCTGGAATTTCAGGCCTGTGGATTTCCCACGACGACAAACGAGCGAGGACGGAGCACTCGACGAATGGCTGTGCGGGGCTGCTTCTAGTTCACGTGCGGTTGGGACTTCGATTCGTACTGCTTGAGCTTGCGGTACAACGTGGTTTTGCCGATGCCGAGGAGCCGCGCGGCCGCGAGCTTGTCGCCCCCCACTTCGCGAAGCGCCCGCATGATCGCCCGCCGCTCAAGCTCCTCAAGGGGAAGAACTTCATCACTCTGCGGCAGCCGCTCTCCGGTGTTGTATTGAAGATTCGTAGGAAGATCTCCCATGTGAAGGATTGGCCCGGAGCCGAGCGCGACGGCGCGCTCAATCACGTTTTCGAGTTCCCGTACGTTGCCGGGCCAGTCATAGGCGATCAGCCGGGCCATCGCGTCCTCGTAAACGGTTCGCGAGCCGCTATCCGGATCTGCAAATTTTTCGAGGAAGAAGTTGACGAGCAACGGGATATCACTCTTCCGCTCGCGGAGGGGTGGAAGCTTGATCTGCACGACGTTCAGCCGGAAGAACAGGTCTTGACGAAACGCCCCTTGTCGAACAGCCGTTTCGAGATCGCGGTTCGTCGCGGCGATGACTCGGGTCGATATGGAAACGCGCTCCGTGGAGCCCACGGGCTTGACTTCCTTTTCTTGCAGGGCTCGCAGCAGCTTCGCCTGCAAGTCCACGGGCAAGTCGCCAATCTCGTCGAGGAACAGCGTCCCCGAGTCAGCTGCCTCCATCAAGCCCTGTTTCGAGTGCATGGCTCCTGTGAATGCGCCCTTTACATAGCCGAACAGCTCGGACTCGATCAGAGTGGGGACCAGCGCCGAGCAGTCTACCGGCACGAAAGGCCTGTTCCGGCGCGGGCCCGAGAAATGGATGGACCGGGCAATCAGTTCCTTCCCGGTTCCGCTTTCTCCCAGGATCAACACGGGATAGTTGTGCTGGCTCACCTTCTCAACCAGGCGGTAGACACGCTGCATTTTGGGAGAGAGCCCGATGAGGCCGGCGAATCCCGGCCTGGTGCGAAGCTGCTCTCGCAGGACGCGGTTCTCTTGGGCGACATCGAGCAGGCGCACGACGCGATCCAATTTGCTTCGCAGTTCGGGAATATGGAACGGCTTGGTGACGTAGTCCGCGGCGCCCATGCGAGTAGCCTCAACGGCGCTCTCGATCGTGCCGTACTGCGTGAGCACCATGACGGCGGTCTGCGGGTACGTCTCCCGAACGCGCTTCAGAAGTTCGAGCCCGCCCAATTCGGGAATGCGCAAGTCTGTGATGACGATGTCGATCGGATACTGCTCGAGGATTTCGAGGGCTTCTTCGGTGGTAGAAGCGGTGCGGGTACGCAAACCCGAATCGGCGACGATATCGCGGCACAAGTCCCGTGTCGCCCCCTCATCGTCAACGATCAGGACGGTCGCGGCCATCGGCCGTTCCATTGCAACAGCAGCTTCGGCTCCGCTCGCCAAGGTTGGATTCTCCTTTAGCTTTTCATCTCGACCCGATTTCCCAATTTCAGAAGCAATGGCCATTCCGTTCGGGAACGGGCCTTCTTATTGATTCAAAAGCTCTTAGGATCAGAGAGTGGCCGTAGCGAGGGCGAATCTAGTTCCAAAATGGAATTGAGTACAAGATCGTATTACTACGTACTCGCGCAAGCCCATCTTTTGCAATGCGATGCAGGATTGGGAATTGGCAAAAACCCAAAATGGGAATGCGTCCGCCCGATCCTCGCGTGGCGGCCCAGCGCGAGGCCACCTTGTCTTGAGAATCGACATCCCACATAATCGAGTTGCATAAGATCGCTTTCTTCCAGCGGAAAGCGCCAATCCAAAACTGAGCATGGAGGAAGAAATGAAAGGTACGAGTGTGCTCATGGCTTTGGCGGCGCTGCTGGGATCGATGGCGCCATCCATTGCTGCACAAAGTGCACCTGCGGTTGAATCAGCTTCGCCCGTCCAGGACGGATTCGTTCCCACCGGCACACGCGTGCTGGTCCGGCTCGACGATGCGATCAGTACAAAGGCGGCAAAGCCGGGTACGCCGTTCGAGGTCCACACTCTCGAGCCGCTGTCCACGCCCGACGGCGTGGTCCTGCAGCCCGGAGCCGAGATTCGCGGGCACGTTGACAAAGTCGACCAGGCGCATCAAACCGGCCGGGCCCGCATCTGGCTGACGTTCGACGACGTGAGGACCCCAAGCGGCTGGCGCCCACTGGTTGCGTTCGTGTCCGACGTTCCCGGAGTGCACTCGCTTCGAGTGGTCTTCGAACGCGAAGGCGCCATTGAGGCTCGCAACAGCCGGCGTCAGGAGCAGGCGGAGGCGGCAGCGGCGGGAGCGTTCGTCGGAGCCGCGCCTGGAGTCGCGGCGCATAACGGGAAGGACGCCGCAATCGGCGCCGCAGCCGGAGCGGTCACTGCGTTCATGCTAAGCTCCGGACTCGGCCAAGAGCTGACGCTTGAGAAAAACACGAAGCTCGAACTCAGCCTCGATCACCCGCTGTATCTGGGACGCAACTGAATAGACGGCGCAGCAACCGGCTAGCGCGGCGGGCGGTGGACCTGAATCTGGGCGCCGACGTCGATCGTCATCAGGTCTTCGCCGAGTTCAAGCGGCCCGGAGTATGTCTTTCGGGTGTGGGCCACAACGTCAGGCGCGTCGATCGGCACAATGTGGGAATACACGGCCAGCTTGGGCTTCACGCGCGAGAAGATGATTCCGGCCTGTTCCGCAGTGGTGTGGTGCGCCATCACCTTCTGCACCTGTTCGGGGCTGTAGATGTCGTCCGTCTGGCGGTACACGTCGACGTCGAGCACCTCGTGGACGAGCACATCAGTGCCCTGTGCAAAATGGACTAGGTTCTCGGATGGGCGAGTGTCTCCGGAGAGCACCACGGAATGGCCGGCAAAATCGACGCGGTACCCGAACGCGGGTTTGACCGGACCGTGGTCAACCGTGAAGGCAGTGACCTTGGCTCCGTTTCCTTCGTAGACGACACCCTGCTCGATGTCGTGGGCCTGAATTACCGCGCCGTCCGCCGGCAGGCGTTCGTCCACGTCGCGGCCGATGTGAACGTCGAACGAGTATGCCTGCTCGAGATGCGTCATCATGTCCGCAGTCCCTGCCGGTCCCCACGCGCGAAGCGGAACCTTGCGGCCCATCACCCAACCGCTCAGCCAAAGATCGGGGATTCCCACCGTGTGGTCGGAATGAAGATGTGTGAGAAACAAGGCATCCACTTCGTTGAACGGGATCTTGAGTTGATAAAGGCGCTGTGTGACTCCGCGTCCGCAATCAAACAGAAGCTTGTCGTCTCCGGCCTCGACCAGGATGCTGGGGCCGAATCGGGACAACGCGGGCCGCGGGTTGCCGGTTCCCAGCAAAACGACCTTGAGCGACGAACGCCCCAGGACGCTTTCTTGCCGGGCCCTCTCGAAATACGGCTTCAGCGCTGAGCTACCGGCGAGTGCAAGGAACAGAAGAAGAATCACCCTGCGAAAAACCGAAGCGGCCGATGGGTTCACAGTTCGCTCCCCGGAGAACGATAGCCTGAGCAGAATCGCCGTTCAAGCACGCACATTGCACGCAGCGGGCGTTCGCCGACGAAAATGGCGAGCGGATGCGGCCGCGTTCTATTGGCATTCCCCCGCAGTGCTGGTAAATTGATTCAAATGGCGTCCGATCATCAAGGAATGCAGCGAATTCTGATTGTGGAAGACGAAGAAAACGCCCGCAAGGGCTATGAGGCGCTGCTCCGCAAGTGGAACTGCGACGTCCTCGGAGTGGGGAGCAGCGAGGAAGCGCTCGCAAAGTTTCCGGAATTTCATCCCAGCGCGATTCTGGCGGATGTGGAACTCCCGGGAATGAACGGGCTCGACCTGATGCGCCACCTGGGGGACGAAATTCAACGCATCCCGGTGATCATAATCACAGGGCGCGGAAGCGACGAGCGCGTGGTGCAGGCAATCGACGCCGGAGCATTTTGGTACATCGAGAAACCGCTGAAGCCTCCAATCCTGAAGGCCCTTCTCGACCGCGCGCTGGGGCGTTCCCGCGACCAGCAGGTGGTCGCTGCGCTAACCCGGCAACTGCGCGAAGCCGGAAAACTGGGAGCTTTGGTGGGCGCCTCACCGGCGATGCAAGAGGTGATGCATCAGGTGGAAACGGCGGCGCCGTCAACAGCGTCCGTGCTGATCACGGGCGAGACCGGCTCGGGCAAGGAAATCGTGGCACGCTCGATTCATATGCTGTCGCCTCGCACCGACCGTCCGTTCATCGCGATCAACTGCTCGGCCATTCCCGAATCGCTGATGGAGAGCGAGATCTTCGGCCACGAGCGCGGCGCGTTCACGGGAGCGGCGGAACGACGGATCGGCTGCTTCGAGCTGGCCGACGGCGGCACGCTGCTGCTCGACGAAATCGGCGAAATGCCTGCGCAGACGCAGGCGAAACTGCTGCGCGTTCTGGAAGATCACAAGGTGCGGCGCCTGGGCAGCAAGGTCGAGACGCCGGTTGACGTCCGCGTCCTGGCAGCCACGAACAAGAATCCCGAGCAGGCCGTGTCCGACGGGCATCTGCGGCAGGACCTCTATTTCCGGCTGAACGTGTTTCACATCCATCTTCCGCCTCTCCGGGATCACAAGGAGGATCTGGCGCTGCTTGTGGAGCACCTCCTGGCGGAGATTTCGGAGAAGCATGGAAAGAAAGTGACAGGCATCGGCGCAGACGTTATGGACTTGTTCCGATCCTATCCCTGGCCGGGAAACGTACGCGAATTGCGCAATGTGCTGGAGCGCGCCGCGATCGCGTCGGATCGCGGAGCGATCACGCGGACGCATCTCCCCTCGGACTTCGGACATGCTCCGACGATCGCCGGCGTGGGCCTGGGCGGAATCCGGTTCCCCGTCGGAACCACCGTGGAAGAGGCCGAGCGCGAGCTCATTTTGCAAACGCTGGCGGCAACGAGCCAAAACAAAACACGGGCGGCGGACTTGCTGGGAATCAGCCTGAAGACGCTTCACAACAAGCTGAAGGAATACGAGAAGCTGAAGGAACACGAAGCGGGCCGGAGACATGCGTCTCAGCCTGAAAACTAGATTTACGCTGGCGACATCGCTGCTGGTCTTCGCGATGGTGACGCTGGTTTCGGGCCTTTACATCGGACGGCTCACTCGCCAGACGCTCCGCGAGGCGTCGAAGAACGCCGACTTCGTGGCGGAGCAGGTGCTCACGGCCTGCAAGAGCGCGATGAGCGAGGCCAACGAGCGCGGAGATGCGACTCCCAGCGATCCACAACAGATCAGGACCTACCTCCAGCGAGCCTTCGACAACAGCAGCACGCTGAACTCCGTGATTGAGTCCGACCTCGGGTTCAACGCCAGCATCCTCGAAATCACAATCACAGACGACAACGGGATTGTGATCACTTCGAGCGACGCTTCGCTGAGAGGCCAGAAGGCGGCTGCACGGCCAAACATCAGCTCGCTGGCGAACGCTCGATTCTTCGAGCAGCTTCGCGAACTGTTCGGGCCACAGCAGACATACGAGGACTCGCTCGCGTTCGACTTCGGAGCAAGTCCGTACGGCGCTGTGCGTATCGGACTGTCGTCGGCATTCCTGCGGAACGAAATTCAACCGGGGCTGATCTCGGCAGCCTACTGGGCGCTCGGTTCCGTCCTGTTTTCGACGCTGCTGGCGTTGCTCGTGAGCCGGGTATCGCTAGCCCCGCTCGAACGCATCTCCCAGCAACTCGACCGGATTTCGGCGGGGCAATTCGACCTCGAGCCCGCGGTGGAGCGCGGCGACGAACTCGGAGCCGTCAGCAACAAGATCGTCGGCATCGGAAAACAGCTCCGCGACGTGCGCGAAATCTTCAGCGCGCTGCGGGAGAATCTCGATCAAGTGATGGGCGGACTCGAGGATGGCCTGCTGCTGTTCAATGTCGACGGGCTCGCGGTGCTGGTGAGCCCTGCAGCAGGGAATTTCCTGCAGGGCAGCCCGGAAGACCTGCGAGGCCGCAAGGTGAGCGAGATCTTCCCTCCCGGACATCCGATTCACGCCGCGCTGCAGATAACGGGAGACGAAATCGAGCCTGCCGACGGCAAGGAGGCCGTCCTCGGAGGGCGCAGCGGCCCGCAGCGAATCGGAGTCAGCGCACAAGCTGTCCGCGAGCACGGGACGCGGATGGGAACTCTGGTCACGCTGCGCGACGTGGAGTCTTTCGAGCGCATCGGCAATCAGCTGCAAGTTTCGGAACGCCTCGCGGCGCTGGGGCGCGTCACGGCCGGCGTGGCACACGAAGTGAAGAACCCGCTGAACTCGATGCGTCTATGGCTCGAAGTGCTCAAAGGCAATATGCCGGTTGATCCCGAGCCGCAGCAGGCGGTCAAGATGCTGGATACCGAAATCGACCGGCTGGACCACGCCGTGAAGACTTTCCTGAGCTTCACGCGCCCGGTGGAGCTGAGGCTGGAGGAAACCGATCTCCGGGCGCTGCTCGACGAGGTTCTCGACGCCGCGCGGCCGGCGGTCACGAAAGCGGGGCTCGCACTCACCTTCGATTACCCCGCCGAATTTCCGCCGGTGCTCGTGGACCGTCAATTGATTCATCAAGCGCTGCTCAACCTTGTGCTGAACGCGTGCGACTTCACGACTCCCGGCGGTCACATCGGAGTGACGTTGCGTCGCGGCGGCGAGTTCGCGGTGATCTCCGTGGCGGATTCCGGAAAGGGCATCTCGCCGGACGACCAGAAGAAGATTTTTCAGCTGTTCTTTACCACTCGCCCCGGAGGGACCGGCATCGGACTGGCGAACACGTTTCGGTTTGTACAGCTTCACAACGGTCGGATAGAATTTGATTCGGAGCCCGGACGCGGAACAACATTCCGTGTCGAACTTCCGCTGGCGCGATTAGTGGAACTGCCGGCGACGAAGAACCGCAATTTTGGACAGCCTTTCGCGCGCGAAGAACGGTAAATGCCCAGCCGCAACCTCGACGTTCGCACCGCGTTTGTGTTCCTCGCCCTCGCCGCGTGCCTCGCGGCAGCGGGATGCATTCGCAACAAGGCGCAGGCTGCTGCGCCGGTCATGGTGGCACCACGGCCGGAGGCAGAGCGGCCCATGAATGTCGCGCCGGACACGAGTTCCCAGCCGCCGATGCCGCCACCGGAACCGGCTCCAGCGCTCGCCCCGGATTCGAGCGCTCCGCCACTGAGTATGATTCTGAAGAGCAAGCCCCCTGCGCCGCCCAGGCCAGCGGCCGAAGAACGTGTGGCCGAGACCGTCGCAGAGCAGCCGGCCCATGCCCCCGTGCCGCAAATCTCACCTCAGCTTTCGCCGACCGACCAACAAATCTACGAGCGCAAGACGAACGACGAAATCAGCGCAGCCGAAAAGAACTTGGAGCAAGCCAACGGAAGACAGCTGAATGCGGGACAGCAGGACCTGGTCGAAAAGATCCGGAGCTTTCTCGATCAGTCGCGCGACGCGAGCAAGAGCAGCGACTGGGCTCGCGCCCAAAATTTGGCGCAAAAGGCGCGATTGCTGTCCGTGGAACTCGTCAATTCGCTGTAGTGAACCACCGCTGCAGTCACCCTTCCAGCTTCGCGATCGATTCTTCTGCGAGAGCATCCCGCGCCGCCAACTCGCAGTTGCATCGGTGTTAAGATTGGAACGTGAGCACCTTCGACGTTGCGATTATTGGCGGCGGATTGATCGGCGTCTCTTCCGCTCTCGAATTGGCCGCGCACAACCTGCGCGTCGTCGTTCTCGATCGCCAGCAGCCGGGACGCGAATCGTCCTGGGCGGCCGCCGGAATGCTTGCTCCCGGCACCGACATGCCGGAGGGGGATGTTCTGGTTCCCCTCGCGAGGGAGAGTTTCGCGCTCTATCCCGAGTTTGTGGCGGCGATTGAACAAGCGTCGGGGCAATCGAGCTCATTTGAACTGGAAGGAACGCTTGAGATCTTTGTCGCACCATCGGCGGAAACTGCGCGGAACAAGTTCGTAGCCGAACGCCACCGATCCGGCTTGAAGGCGGAACCAATCACCGCCGAATCGGCGCGAAGAATGGAGCCTGCGCTCGGGGCAGCGGCTGAGGTCGCCGCGTGGGTTCCGGAGGAAGGGATAGTCGACCCACGCTCGCTGATGGATGCGGCGCTTGCGGCTGCTCGGAACCGGGGCGTCGAGAGTCGCTCCGACTGTCGGGTCGAATCCGTGCAGTTGGAACGGGGGCGTTGTACCGGCGTGGTGGCCGGCGGCAACAAAATCTCCGCGTCGCACGTAGTGGTCACCGCGGGCTGCTTTTCCGCCGGGATTGATGGCGGAATCGCACAATATGCGCCGACGAAACCGGTGCGTGGCCAGATGGTGTCGTTGCGGCACCGCGACACGAGACTGACTCGCACGTTGCGCTCCGAAAACGGGTACGTGGTGCCGAGGCGTGACGGCCGTATCATGGCGGGAAGCACGCTGGAAGATGCGGGATTCGAGAAGAATGTCACGCCGGCGGGGCTGCTAAGGATTCTGGCGGCCGCTGTCGAACTCGTTCCGTCGCTGGCCGCTGCGGAAATTCTGGAGACATGGTCGGGACTGCGACCTGGCACGCCGGATCATCTTCCAATCCTCGGGCCCACTGATATCGAGGGATTGGTGATCGCCACGGGCCATTATCGAAACGGGATTCTTCTTGCGCCGGTCACCGCAAAACTGGTTCGAGAATGGATCACGACTGGGCGAGCGAGTTTGAATGTGGAAGCGTTTTCGCCCCTGCGGTTCCAACGTGCGGGTGCCGAGTCTACGCATGCGGCGCACAAGGCTGCGCAGCTGTAGTCCCGGTCACGATCAGAAGGGATTCTTCGTCCGCTGCGGTTCGCGATTCGGAGGACCCGGCAGAGCCGAAGCCTGCCCGGGGCTCGAGAACTGAACTTTGTCGACGTCCAGCAAGACCGGGTGATCGAGGATCGCGTCGAGAGTTGTACCCCGCGGAAGCTCAGCCTCCGGTCCACGAGTGAATAGGACGGTCGCCAGCCCCACAGCTGCTCCGACACCGGCGCCGATTCCCACACCCTTGCCCGTTTGGGTCGCGAGTCCGCCGATCCCCGCACCTGCCGCCGTCGTCTTCGCTATGGTTCCCACGTCGGACCCCTTATCCGTATCGCCGATGACCTTCCCTTCCTTGTCGGTCGTTTCGTTGCCGCCCGTTCCAGCGTTGCCCGGAGAAGCAGCCAAGCTCACGACGTAGGCGTTCGGAAGAATCAGAGTATTCAGCCGGACCATCAATTCCGCGCGCCCCTTCACGCGTCCGGGACGCTTCGACTCGGTGACTTCGCCGCTCACCCACGACCCGGCAGGAACCACAATCTTGCCGTTGAGCATTACGGGGAAGGAGGTCTCGAAATAAACGGGGTCGCCCGGCCGTGCGCTGCGAGTGGATATTGCGTTGTGCAGGACCAGCGGAATGTGCGTCCCAATTGGAAGCTCGATCCTTGTGCCGGAATTTGCCGGCGTGGAAGTAGGAGCTGAGGATGCGGTCGCGGCGGCTTGCGGCGGCGCTACAGCCGGTTGTTGCGGATGAGCAGCCGCGGCCTGACTACGTGGCGGCATGGGCCCTGCCTCCTGCGCGGGTAGGGTCACCGCAAAGCCCAGCAGGATCATTGATCCGCCCGCAGCGATCAGATGAAAGAGTTTCATGCTCTCCTCCCGAGCTTCTCCTGCTAGGGATGCCTTCAGCGGAGGCTAAGATGTCCTGAGGATAAGCCTTCTTTGAGGGGATAGCCAAGCCTTCTTGCAGGGCAGATGGGCAAATCGCCCGCCCATCCAACTGAGGGTGTACGAGTAGGACACGCTGCGGGAGGGCGCTACTCCTTGCGAATATACTGTATGTTGAGGCAACTCTCTGTGGCCCTCTTCGGAATACTGCGGTTCCGCCTTCCCCATTCTCTCCGCCGGAAAACGCTTCTAATCATTCTCGTTACCGTGTTCGGGCTGGTCGGCGGACTCTATATGCTGGCTCGAGTTGTCCTGTTAAGGGGCTATTCGAACCTGGAAGCAGATTTTGCCCGGGACGACATGGACAGGGTATCGAGGGCCCTCGCCAATGAGGTCGCGACCCTGGATCGAACCACGACGGATTATTCGGCCTGGAATCAAACCTACTCGTTTCTCCAGGGTAAGAACCCCAAGTATGGTTCCTCCGATTTGCCGCCCGTCACGCTGGCGCAGCTCAAGTTGAATTTCGTCGTGGTTCTGGACAATTCCGGGCGGAAGGTCTTTTCCCGCGGATTCAACCTTGTAACTCTTGACGAAGCACCGCTTCCGGCCGGTCTCCTCGACCACCTCAAGCCTGGTTCCCTTCTGACCACGCACAAGGACGAATCAAGCAAGGTCCTCGGGATTCTGATGCTCGCACCGGGCCCATTTCTGGTCGACTCACGTCCCGTGCTCACGAGTAACTCCGACGGTCCAATCCTGGGGACCTTAGTCATGGGCCGGGCTCTTGATGCGGACGAGGTGCTCCGCCTTGGGGCCATGACGCATCTTTCGATCGATCTGCAGCGAATTGACTTGCCGGACGTCCCGCCCGAGTACCGCCTGGCTGGGAACGGGCTGGGCGATTCGGAACCCGTGCGAGTTCAGGTGCGGAGCCCGGAGTCCATCGCAGCCTATAAAGCCGTGACGGACGTCTATGGCAAGCCGGCCGTGGTCTTTCGCGCCCTGCTTCCGCGCCAGATTTACCAGCAAGGCCAAACCACCTTGCTTCAATTCTTCCTGCTGCTCCTGGCGGCGAGCCTGGCCTTTGGCGCTGTGACTCTGTACTTGCTCGAGCGGACCGTGCTTTCGCGCGTGGCCAACCTGAGCGAAAGCATTACGCGGATCGGAACGAGCGGTGATCTCTCGGGCCGTCTCGAAGTCGCCGGGAAGGACGAGCTAGCCTTCCTCGGCGGCGCGATCAACGGCATGCTCGAGGATCTTGGAAAGGCTCAGGTCGAACGCCACGAAGGACGCACGCGGCTGGACTTGATGATCGACAAAATGCCGGCGGTCTTGTGGACCACCGACAAGGATCTGCGGTTCACGTCCAGTGTCGGCGCGGCCCTCGAATCCCTCGGGTTGCAATCGAACCAAGCGGTAGGAATGACGCTCACTGACTTCTTCCGCACGGACGACCCTGAATTCACGTCGGCTGCCGCGCACCGAAGGGCGCTGGCGGGAGAGGCCGTCACGTACGAACTCGAATGGGGAAAGCACGTCTTCGATTCGCACGTTCAGCCGCTGCGCGATAGCGACGGCGAAATCACCGGAGTGATCGGTGTCGCGCTCGATATCACCGATCGAAAAGTCCTGGCGGACCAGTTGCGCCAATCGCAGAAGATGCAGGCCATCGGGCAGCTTGCCGGAGGAGTGGCCCACGATTTCAACAACCTGCTGATGGTGGTCAAAGGCCACGCGGAAATCCTTCGGGATCGCCTCTCGGAATCGTCACCACTCCTGAACAACGTCGAGCAGGTGGACAAAGCCGTCGATCGCGCCTCTTCGCTGACCCGGCAGCTGCTGGCGTTCAGCCGCATGCAAGTGCTCCATGCGCGTGTGCTCGACCTGAACGAGGTGGTCGGCGGCATGATCAAGATGTTCTCGCGCGTGATCGGCGAAAATATCGAAATGACCTTCGTTCCGGGACGCAAGCTGGGCCCCGTGAAGGCGGATCCGAGCCAGGTTGAGCAGGTGTTGCTGAACCTTGTCGTGAACGCCCGCGACGCGATGCCGCAAGGAGGCCGCCTCACAATCGAAACGTCCAACATCGAACTCGATCGCGATTACTCCGCAAAGCATCACGACATCGAACCCGGCCCCTGGGTGATGTTGACGGTCACGGACACCGGATGCGGGATGGACACCGAAACCCAGTCCCACATCTTCGAGCCCTTCTTCACCACGAAGGCGCAGGGAAAAGGCACGGGACTTGGTCTCGCGACGGTATACGGCGTCGTAAAACAGAGCGGTGGGTTCATCTACGTTTACAGTGAGGTCGGCCACGGAACGACATTCAAAATCTACCTGCCGCAAGTGACCGCAGATGTGGAGAAGGACGCACCCGAGAAGGAATCTATCGCGCCTCCTCGCGGAAGCGAAACGATCCTCCTGGTCGAGGACGAAGAGAACGTCCGCGAACTCGTGCGGGATTACCTCGCGGGATCCGGATATCGAGTGCTCGAAGCTGCGGACGGCGCGCACGCGCTCGAAGTGGCGGCCGGCTACAACGGCCAGATTCACATCCTCGTGACGGACGTCGTGATGCCGCGGCTCAGCGGCCGCGAGTTGGCCTCGCGCCTTTGCGCCGAGCGCCAGGGCGTCAAAGTCCTATACATCTCCGGATACACGGACGACAGCATCTTCCGTCACGGCGTTCTGGAAGGCGGCGTCGCCTACCTGCAGAAACCCTTCAACCTGAAGGCAATCGCGCAGAAGATTCGCGAAGTCCTGGACGGCCAACCGTCCGCCGTCGCTCCCGTTCGCGGCTGACCCTAAATCAAGAAGACCGTCTGGCCGGTCAAGTCGAATCGCTTGCGGCACTTGATGTTCCGGCAGGCAACCATGTTGTCGATGCGCACCATGTACGACCGCGCCTTCGCGAAGTTCTGCTTGTCCTGGTCGTTCGCGCCGCCGGGGATCTGATTTCTCTTCGTGCGGACCATCCATCGCACGGGGTAGGCGCTCTCCTGGCGGCAATGCGGGCAGATCAACTGCATTTGCTTCGTTTCTTCCTTCTCATCGTAGAAGCGCTTTTCGTCCATGCGGCTAGCCTATGCTTTTTCGAGCCAACTCGTCCAGCGTCACGAACCGAATGCCGCCATCTTTCCAACGTGGAAGCCAGTGCTCGACCGCCTCCAGCGTGTGCTGGCGGTCCCCCTTCGGCACGCGATGATCCCCATCGTGCAGGAGGAGGATGTCTCCGCCCCTCACGCCCGCCAGCCTCCGAATCACGGCCGCCGCCGGCTGCGGCGTCCAATCCCAAGCCCACTTAGACCACATGACAACGCCCGCGCCGCCTCGTTCTCGAATGATTCGCTCGAGCGACGGATTGCGAAATCCGAATGGCGGCCGCATCCATCCCGGTGTCTTCCCGATCGCCGTTTCGATGGCATCGTCGCACTGATTCAGCTCCACCTTCGTGCGCCGCTGGCTGCAAAACGTGAGTCTCGGGTGCGTGTAGGTGTGGTTTCCGACAACGTGCCCTCGTGCTGCAATTTCGCGCGCCAGTTCCGGAGCGGCTCGCACCCAGCCGCCAATCAGGAAGAAAGTAGCCTTCACGTTGTGCCGGTCGAGCACATCCAGAAGCCTCGGAGTGATGGCCGGGTTCGGCCCGTCGTCGAACGTGAGCGCCACCGTGGATTCATTGCCGGTTCGGCGCACGGTCGGGCCAAACAGCTGGGACGACGGCACGAAGGCGCCCCACGAGAAAGTGCCGGCGCCAGCACCCACGATGCCCGCCACAACAGCTGCCGGAAGCAGGTTCATTGCCGCGCGATTTTCGCACGCAGGCTGCCATGCTGCCACGAAAACAATCTCCGCGATTGTCAGAAGTTCGTTTCGTTGGGATTTCGCGCGTCCTTTGATAGCATGCGGCCGGTTTGCAAATCCTCATGCCTTCGCTTCCCGCAACTCCTTTCGAGGCCCGGCAGAGGTTCCCGGCAAGCCTTCGCTGGGGAGCCGCAGTCTGGCTGGCGGTCTGGTTCCCTGCCTACTGGCACGCCTGGGGGCTCGCGAACTTCTTGCACCTCTGCGATCTCGCCGTCATTCTCACGTGCATCGGCGTGTGGACGGACAGCGCGCTTTTGATCTCTAGCCAGGCTGTTTCGTCACTGCTCGTTGACGCTGCCTGGACCCTCGACGCCGGCTGGAAGATTGTTGCCGGCCATCAGCTCATCGGCGGCACGGAGTATGTCTTCGACCCGCGAGTGGCACTGTGGATTCGCTTGCTTTCGCTCTTTCACGTGGCTCTTCCTCCGCTGCTGTTGTGGATGATTTCCCGAACGGGCTACGATCGCCGCGGGTGCGGTTTTCAATCGGCGATCGCGCTTGTCGCATTTGTTGCCGGGCGTCTGGCGAATCCGGCGGCAAATATCAACTTTTCCGTTCGTGATCCCTTCTGGCATCGCGCATGGGGACCTCCTGCCATGCATGTCGGCGTGAGCGTCCTCTTCATGGTCATCGTCGTCTATCTCCCGACGCACTTGGCTCTCAAGCGATTCTATCCGCCGCCTGCTGCCAGCGGCCCCACTCCTCAGCACTCGGGTGAGATGCAATGAAAGCCACCGCGTTCGAGTTTCGTCACCGCTCGTTGCTCAACCTGATTCACTTCTGGATCGCGTTCCAGGCCTACTCGATCGATCGCGTCAACGTTGTTGCGGCTTTCATTCACGCAGACACTCCACACGCCGCGTTGCTGGTGCGGATCGCGTTCGGATTCGGAGCCTTGCTGCTCGGAATCGCGGCATCCATTCGGACCTGGGCCGCCGCCTATCTCCGGTCCGACGTCGTCCATGACACAGCTCTGCACACCGAAACGCTTGTGGCCGACGGCCCTTATCGCCACGTCCGCAATCCTCTCTATCTCGGAACGTTCCTCCTATCGGTCGGCCTCGGATTGCTGGCAAGCCGCCTCGGATTTGCGATTCTTGCCGTGGGCGGAGCGATACGGATTCTGCGCCTTATCGGACGCGAAGAAGCGGAGCTCGAGAGGGAACGAGGCGAAAGCTTCCGCGAATTCTGCCGGCGCGTTCCGCGGCTGCTGCCCTCTTTGCGGGCTCGCGTTCCCGCTTCCGGGCTAAAACCACAATGGGGTCAGGCGTTTCGCGGCGAAGCTTTCATGTGGGGATTCTTCATAACGATGGTGGCCTTCACGATTACACTTCGAGATCGCGTCGCCGAAGTTCTTGCCGGCGCCACCCTCGCTCTTTGGCTTTTGGACAAGGCGATACGCGGGCGCTCGAAGGCCGCAGTTGCTTGAAGCGCGGTACCTACTCCGAGTGGCGGATGACGCGAAGGTCGATGCCGAGCTGCTGGCACTTCTTGTAAAGGTGGCTACGCTCCAGGCCCAGAGCCTTTGCCGTGTTCGTCATGTGATGGTGATTGCGCTTCAGCTCAGCGAGCAGCGTCTCGCGTTCGAATGCTTCCACCCGCGCAGCCAGCGCTCCATCGCCGAGCGCGGCGGACGAACCATTCGAATGCGCGGAAGCGGTCTGAGCCGGCTGCGGCAGCGCGCGTTGCACGGCCGCCGCCTCCACCACGTCGCCCGGATTCAGAAGCAGGATGCGCTCGATGACGTTTCTCAGCTCGCGAACGTTGCCGGGCCACGAGTATCCCTTCAGCTCCTCCATCGCGTCGCGTGAAAAGCTCTTCGGCTTCCAGCCGTTCTGCTCCGCCAACTGGCGCGCGAAATGCTGAGCCAGGATATCGATGTCCTCGCGGCGTTCGCGCAGCGGTGGCAGCATGATCGGGAAGACATAAATGCGGTGGTACAGGTCCTCGCGGAAGGTTCCTTCGCGCACCTGCTCTTCGAGGTTCCGGTGCGTCGCAACGATGATGCGCACGTCCACCGCGATTGGCTTGTCTCCGCCAACGCGTTCGATCTCGCCTTCTTCGAGCACGCGTAGAAGCTTCGCCTGCATCGTCAGCGGCATATCGCCGATCTCGTCGAGGAAGAGCGTTCCGCGGTGCGCCTGCTCGAATTTGCCGATGTGCCGGCCGGCAGCGCCCGTGAACGAGCCTTTCTCGTGCCCGAACAACTCCGATTCCAGCAGTTCGGCGGGAATCGCCGCGCAGTTCAGCGAAATGAAAGAGCCTTCGCGGCGCGGTCCCTTTTCGTGAAGGGCGCGCGCGATTAACTCCTTCCCGGTTCCGGTTTCACCCCGAATGCAGACGCGCGTTTCGGTCGCCGCAACCTGCTCGACATGCGCCAGCAGCTCGCGCATGGCGGGGCTGGCCCAGACGATCTGGTGCCGCCCGAGGCGCCGTTTCAGGTCGCGATTTTCCTCTTCGAGGCGTGTGATCCGAAGAGCATTCTCGACCGTCCAGAGCAGCTTCTCCGTCGAAATGGGCTTTTCAAGGAAATCATTCGCGCCAAGCCGCGTGGATCGCACGGCCATCTCGATCGTGGCCTGTCCGGACATCATCACGACGGGCGACGTGACGCCGTTCTTTCGGAAATCTTCGAGAAGCGCAATCCCGTCCTTGCCGGGCATCACCACGTCCGAAAGAATCAGGTCGAATCGCTCCGCTTTGACGAGGTCAAGCGCCCGCGCAGCGTTGTCGCACACCGTCGCTTCATGGCCCGCGAGCCGAAAGGCGCGGGACAGCGACGCGAGTGTGTTGGCATCGTCATCGACAACGAGGATGTGGGCTTTTAGCGCCACGGCGCGCTACTCCTCCGCCTTCTTCTCGAAGACCATCGGAAACACTTGCGGCCGTTGCGGCGGTTTGCCGGGCAGTTCGATGTGGAAGGACGTGCCGACTCCCGACTCGCTTTCGACGGCGATGCGCCCGCCGTGGTCGCTCACCACTGACTGGACGATCGCCAGTCCCAGTCCGGTTCCGTGCTGCTTCGTGGTGTAGTACGGCGTGAACAGACGGTCGCATTCCTCCGGCGTCAGGCCGGTGCCGGTGTCGGAGATTTCGAGCTTCACGTTACCGTTCTGGTGCGTCGTGCGCAGCATCAGGACTCCACCTGCCGGCATCGCGTCCATTGCATTCAGAACCAGGTTCTCGACGGCGCGATGCAGAAGCGCCTGGTCCGCCTGGATCGTGGGTAACCCCTCTTCCAAATGCAACTCCGGCGTGATCGGCGGGCGCCCCACGGCACCGAACTGCGCCTCGAACAATTTCACGACGCTGCGCACCACTTCGTTCAGATTCACGCTTCCCAGCTCGGGCTGCGGCATCTTCGCGAAATTGCTGAAACGCGCGACGATCGTCTTCAGATTCTCGATTTCCGCAAGCAGAATTCCGGTTGATTCGCGGAAAACCTCCTCAAACTGTTCCGGATTTTGCTCTTTGGCGCGCCGCAGGTTCTCCACCGTCGTCTGCAACGGGAACAACGGGTTTTTCAGCTCGTGCGCCAGTCGCCGGGCAAGTTCGCGCCACGCCGCCACGCGCTCCGCCTGCAGTAGCCGTTCGCGCTGCTCGACCAATTGCTGCGTCATCTGGTTGAATGCGCGCGCAAGCTGGCCCACTTCGCCGCCTCCGCGAACATCCACGCGAGCGCTCCAGTTCCCTTCCGTGACGCCGCGTGCGGCATCCGCCAGCTTCCGGATCGGTCGCGTAACCCGGGCCGCTCCCCACCAGCTCAGCAGAAGTGCGATGAAGATGCCGACTGCCACCGCGACAATCGCCAGAATCTGAATGCGCCGCTCCAGAATCACGACTTCACGCTGCGAATTCCCGACCAGCAGGATTCCGAGAAGCTCGTTCTGCCGCCCGCGCAACGGCAAAGCGTGAAACACTTCGGCGCTCTTTGGATCGGCAGTCCAGTCAATCGTGAACGTCTGCTCGGCGGGTTGCTGCTCCACTCGGTCAATAAAGGAAGCGAATCGCTGCGCTTGATCGACCGAGCCGGATACGTCGATCAAGTTCGCCGGCTGAAAGTTCGGATCGAGATTCAAATAGAGCAACGCGCGCATTCCGGCCGGAAGCACCAGCGACGCCAGGAACTCCTTTCCGAGTTTCTGGCCGCCGACAATATAGAGGTCCTTGTCTCCGACGCGAACGCGCGAAACGGCCATCAGCGCAAGCGCGGGCCCGGCCTCCGTGTCCAGCTTGGTCAGAAACGGGCCCTGCGCGGCCCAGTCAATCGGCTTTTCGTCCGCGCCCTTCGTGACCCAATCCATCTTGTAGCCGAATCGCGCGGGATTTTCGGCGGACGAAATGATCGAGCCGTCGTTGCCGACAAAGTCGAGAAAATCGAGCTGGTAGGATTGCGCGACGCCTCGCGCATCGCTCACGTACACGGAGACATCCGCCTGCGGGCGGGCTAGGTCGATCGCCATGCGGACCGTGCCTTCCGCGTTCGCGATTCCCTGCACGCGGCGGGCGACATCCTGGCCGCGGCGCTCGAATTCGCGCTGAAACTGCGCCACGAGCGCGTCGCTATGCTGGCGATTCGATTCGTCGAACGCTTTGCGAGCCGCGATGGTCACGCCCGTCGCGATCAGCCCGACCGACAGCACGAGCGCCAGCGTGAAAATCCAGAAAAGTTTGGCGCGAAATGTCATGGGTTTCCCTGCGCAGCGGCGGCGCCGCTTCCATCGAGCCAAACATCGGCGAGCGGCCAGCTCTCACCGGGCCCCGGCACCTTCCAGTCGCGCACGCGCGCGCTCAGACCGTATACCTGCGGCATCCACGCGATCGGCACCACGGAAAAGCTGCGGACGATCGCTTTCTCGGATTCATAAATCTGGTCGGGTGACGCTCGATCGGGCAGTGGATCCGGGTTCACTCCTGCCAGTGGATTCAACACGCCGAGAAAGCTCGTAAGGGCAACCTGAGGCTGTGGCGAAACCATCGCCAGGCGCACCAGCTCAGCGTCGACATTCGACACCGCCGCACTCGGCGAAATCGCCCGCAGTGTTAACGTTATCCCGGCCTCTCTCGCGTTCACCACGATTCGCTCCGCGATCGCCTGCTCCTGCGGATCGTCCGAATCATATCCCAACACAATCTTGGGCGAAGGAGCGATTTGCTGCCACAGTTCCTTCGCGCGCCCCGGATCGGACACCGTCGCGAACAGGAAAGCCGTTCCGCTCGACCATTGCGGCAGCAGCCCACCCGCCGCTTCGCCCTCCTTCTGCAAGATGAAATTGACGATCGCGTCGCGATCAATCGAATCCGCGATGGCTTCGCGAAGGCGCGCGTCGCTGGCAGCGGGGTGCCCCGCGAGAAATACGAGCGCGACCAGCCTGTCCACTTGTGACGTGCTGACCTGCGTGCCGCGGTCGGCGGCGCGGCGTGCCTGTTCCGGCGGAATCTCCGCGAGGTCTGTCTTGTTGACCTCCAGGTCGACCACGCGATCGCGCGCGGCCCGCCTCATCTGAATTTCGATCGCGTCGACGAACGGCCGTCCGCCTCGATAATCCTCGTTCGCCGCCAGCGTCAGATGCTTTCCCGGCTCCCACTCGGAGACGCGAAACGGGCCAGGATCGGAGTACGTGCCGTCGGGATTGCGATGATCGTAGATGAGCGCAGCAATTTCAGCCTTTGCCGCCGCCTCTTCCGGGTTTGCCGAAGCACCGCCCGGATCGAGTGAACTCACGGCCGCCCCGATTTCAGCCCGCAGCGTGCCGCCATACCTCGGCCGCCGCGCCGACAAAGCCGGCAGCGCCGCCAGCAGGATGATTGCAGCGCCGCTAACGGCCGCACGTCGCCGTGACAACATACGCCTCATAGTTCCCCGTCTTGAGATTGTGAACGATGGCGTGCGCACCACTTTGCTTCAAATCGCACGACAGAGAAATCACAGGGCCCTGCATTTGAATCGGTGCGCCGCTCACACGCGCATTTTGATCCAGGCCTGGAAGCAAATATCCTTGAATCGAGTCAGGCTCCGTCCAATCCCCGTTGCCCGTCGAAAGCACGATGGATTCCTCGCCACATCGGTCTGGCAGCAAGACCGACTCGCTCTCTTCGTGCCCGGGGATTTTGACCTTCACCGAGGTGGACCGCCCGCGGTCAGGAGCACACTGCACTTTTGCAGGATCGAGGGCCCCCGTGCAGCGCACGCTCGGGAGAGAGACGTCCCCGCTGTCTCCGCTAACGCTGCCGCGAAGATCGCGCGGCCACGGATTCGCAGGCGAAATGGGAACACGTTGCCAAAACTGCCAGTTCACTGCGTCCGTCGAGTGATAGTAGGCGAGACGGTCTGGTTCGAGAATCACGAGCATCGAAGAGAACCCGACCGGCGCGGAAAGCTCGGCAAAATCCAGAAACTTGCCAGCTTGCTGCCAGACCAGTTTCGCCTCGAGGACCAGGCTTCCGCTCGCTGCATCCTTGGTGGACGCTTCGGTCCTCGACACTGGCAGGATCACCGTCTGTTCAGCCGCGCCGCCGCCCACCTGTGCTACCCAGATGTAGCCTGACACGCCTTCCGAGAGCGTCACCACTACCTTCGCTTCCGCCGACGTTGCCGGCACGAGACGAAATCGCCGCTGCGTCAACTCTACTTCGAGTGCTTGGCGAATCGCCGCCCCGTCCGCGGCGTTCAACGACGAGATGTTCTTGACCTCGAGAGAGATCAGCCTTGACCGGCCCGCGAGATTGGCGATTTTTCCTGCGAGCGCCTGCACGGCTTCACTCCATTTCGCCGGCGGGGCGGCATTCTGCGCCCGCGTTGTAGCCGGTGACGCCATAAGAAGAAACGTAGCTGAAAATGCGCAAAGAGAAGAGAGGAATCGGCAGTGCGGCCGCATCGAGTGGACCCGGATGTGATTTCCGTTCGTGGCTGGTCATCATAGCACACCCAAATTCCCGGAATTTGTTCGCGGGACAAAGCGTCAACAGCTTCCACGCGCTCTCCAAATCTGCGCCGGCGGGGCGGCCTCGGGCTGCGCGTTTCGCTTCAGCTCGCTGCGGCGGTAGCGAAGCTGATTTTCGAACTGTGCCGCTCGAAGCCACCCGCAAGGGTTTTTGCCGGCGTCACTCCCGGTGACCGGCCCGGATTCGGCCGGCCGGGAATCTCCTAGGGCCTTGATCCGGGCCGCGCGGGCGGGTCGATCACATTCTGCCCGGCCATGGACTGCAGCACGTCATTCGTGAAGAAGAATTTCCCGTCGCTCGGCACCAGCATGATTTGCACTTTGTCGGACAGCTTCTGCGCCACCGTGTACTGCACGAGCAGCGGATTCGACTTGAGCGCCGCGGCCTCGAGCTGCAATTCCTCGGCATGCGCCTGCGCCGTCACGCGAATCTCGTTGGCCTCGGCATCAGCAAGCAGATTGCGGCGCTGCTGCTCGGCTTTGCTATCGACGATTTTCGCTTGTGCTGCCGCGTCCGCCAGCAAACCCTGCCTCTGTTGCTCCGCCTTGCTGTCGATCACCTTGGCCTGCGCTTCCGCCTCGGCGTTCTGGATCGTCGCGGCCTTGCGTGCTTCCGCCTCCAGCCGCGATTGCTCGATCTGTTTCTGCTTGAGCGGCAGCGTGTACTGCATCGCGTCCGCCTCCGCTTTCGCCTGAATGACGCGCGCTTGCGCGTCGCCTTCCGCGCGTTTCACTTCCTGCACCTTCGCCGCCTCCGCCCTCGCCTCGGCGATCTTCACGCGCTTTTGTTCGATCTCCGCTTCCACGGACGTCTGATCGTCCTCCTGCTCCTTCAGCAGCAAGCCTTCGAGTCCCTGTGCGTATTCCTGCGGCAGTTGGATTTTTCGCAGCAGGACTTCCTTCACGTCGATCCCGTCTTCCGCCAGCCGTGCCGTGATCTTCTTCGCCGCCAGCTCGCGGAATTCCTCGCGCTTCGTCGAAAAGACGTCGCGCACCACGTAATTCGGCGCCAGTTCGCGAAGCGCGGCTGTCACAACCGGCTCGACGATCTCGTCCTCAATCGGCTGCGGCAGATTCGCCTGAATGTAGTCGAGCCGCTTCGGGTCGACGCGGTAGCGCACTGCGACTCCGATCCCAATCGAGAGGCCCTCGCGGGATTCCACGGTCAACAACTCGAATCTCTCGCGTGGTACGACTCCGGAAGCCGTCTGAAAGACGCGGTCGCGAATGTCGTAGAGCTGCACTCGATCCACCAGCGGCCACACAAAATGCGTGCCCGGGCACAACGTCCCCGGCAGCACGCCGTACAACTGGCTGATTCGCACCGCTGCTTCGCCGTCCGGCACGACGACGATGCTCGTTCCCGCCAGCGCCAAAGCTGCCGCGATCACGACGAGCTTGACCGCCCTCTTCCAGCGTCCGTCTCCCAGCACGACGCGGCGAGGACGACGAGGCAGTGCAGCGCGAGAAGTAATCCCAGCGCCTGTCCCCGCGCCCACCGCGCCCACGGTGCCCGAAGCGGTCGCTTCCCCGGGTTGCGCGGCTTCTGCCGCAGGTTCGCGCCTCCGTAAAAGCCGGTCGAGCTCAAAGGCGAGAAAAACGTCGTACACCACCATTCCAACCGCACCCGCCAACGCCCCAAACGCCATCAGGAACAGCAAGAACCTCAGGAACAACATGGCATCCTCTCTTTCTCTCTCGGCACGGCACTTCTGCCTGTGCCGCCTTTCCAGACCGGGTTACGACTCATGCCGCCTTTGCGTCGGATTGAGGTCGACCTGCGGCTGGCCCCGCAGCCCGAGGCGTTTCCGTCAGGGCCCTCGGCCGCGCGGGCATCAACCTCATCAGGCCGCGCAAGCTCAGCCACTCCAGGCCCAGCGCCAGAACCATCGACGCGGCGATTGCCGCCGCTACCCCTGCCAGATCGATCATCTGTTCCATTGTTGTTTTCCTTTCGCTGGGCTGAACCTCTTGCGCCTCGCCAAGCACCTAACGGCAAGAATGCATCCGCACCGCCACGCTCGGACCAGTGCAAACACGAGAGTTAGCGCCGGTTCCCGTCCTGGGCCTGTGGCGGCCCGCACACAACCGTGGGAAATGGCACGCGGACGAGGCCTCTGCTAAGATTTCAAGGGGGAGACGGAATGCCGCAACCCGTCGCACGGCCGCCGCACGAAACCGGGATTCCAATCGGGCGAATCTTCGGGATCCCGATCTATCTTCACGTGAGCTGGTTCATCATCTTCCTGCTCATCACGGTGTCGCTCGGAACCCAGTTCAAGTCCCAGCATCCCGGCTGGGCGCCGCAGCAACACTGGGTTCTCGGCATCATCACGAGCCTCCTGTTTTTCGCCTCCGTGATTTTCCACGAGCTCAGCCACAGCGTCGTTGCCAAGCACTACAGGATTCCCGTCCAGTCGATCACGCTCTTCGTCTTCGGAGGGCTCTCCCGCATCTCCCGCGACCCCTCCAACGCCAAACAGGAATTCAACGTGGCAATTGCCGGCCCGCTTTCGAGCCTCTTTCTGGCGGGATGCTTCGGCCTGATCTGGCGCTACGTCACCGGAAGCGAAATGCTCCACGCGGCGGCGGAATTGCTTGCGGAGATCAACTTGGGGCTGGCACTGTTCAACTTAATCCCGGGATTCCCCCTCGACGGCGGCCGGGTCTTGCGCGGCCTGGCCTGGGGCGTGACCGGGAATTTCACGCGCGCGACACAAATCGCCGCGAACGCGGGGAAATTCTTTGCCTACCTCATGATCTTCGTCGGCGTTTGGCAGGCCCTCAACTCCAACTGGGTCGGCGGGCTGTGGCTGGCATTTATCGGCTGGTTCCTGCTTTCGGCGGCGCAGGAAAGCTATGCAAACGTGGCGGTCCGGAACTTGCTCGCCGGCGTGCGTGCTGAAGACATTATGTCCCGCGATGTACCCACCGTGACGCGCGACATGTCGATCGAGGAATACATCCACGAAGTCCTGCGAACCGGGCAGCGCTGCCATGTGGTGATGGGCGCCGGCAATCCTGTCGGACTCGTCACGCTGGCCGCCGCCCGAACAGTTCCGCGCGAGGAGCGCGCCAATACGTCAGTTCAGGCCGTCATGCTGGCGGTTGACAAAATTCACTCGGCGGCGCCGGACGAGCCCGCATTAGCCGTGCTTCAACGTATGCAAACCCAGGACATCAATCAAATGCCCGTCATCTCCGAAAGCCACATCGTCGGGATGATCACTCGCGACACGATTCTCCGCGTCCTGCAAACGCGCCTCCAGGTCGGCCACCTGGCCTGAGCAGACCGCTTCGCACCCGCGGTCGGCCGGTACTACGCCTCATCGATTGATAAAAGCCTGAAACTCGCTCGCGATGCGTCCCGGCAATTCACTCGACGCGCCCTTGCCAAGCAGTTCGTGGCCCGCGCCATCAACTACGAAAAGTGCGGGCCACCCGGGGATCAGCTGAATAGCCGATTTCATCTCGTCGGGCGACCCAAACGGGTCGCGGCTGCCATGGACGAAGAGCGCCGGCCTCGTCAGCTTCGGGAAATGGCTTGTGCGAAGCTGAGCCGGTTTTCGCGGCGGATGAAGCGGGTACGAGAGCAGCACCAGGCCATCGACGAGCCCTGGCTCCTCCGCGACCAGCATCGTGGCCTGTCGCCCGCCGTACGAGTGCCCGCCGAGAAACACCCGCCCGCTCGCGTTTCTCTTCATCACGGAAACGGCCCGCCGAATGCCATCGCGGTCGCGCGCCGCACCGCCAAACGGAGGCGGCCCGTGCGGCCGCTCCTGCCGAAACGGCAAATCGAAGCGCAGCACCGTGAAGCCCGCCGCGGCCAGTGCATTCGACACTTCGACCAACAACCTCGATTCGCAGTTCACGCCCGCGCCGTGCGTCAGCAGGACAGCATCGCCATTCGCCTGCGCAGGCTCGTGCAAGAAGCCCCGGACGGCCGGCTCCGCATCGCGATCGACAAATGGCTTTGATGAGACTGGCGTCAGTAGGAGCCTCCGGAGTAAATCGTCAGGTCTAGCTCAGATCGAGGGCCATCTTCAGCGCATCTTGAAGTTCCCCGATCTTCCTTCGTGGAAGTGTCCCAACGTAATTGGTCAAGTCAGACTTCCGCAGGCTCACGAGGTTGTCGCACATGATCCAGCTGGGATGCTTCAATCCTTCATCCGGGCCGACGGCGACCTGAGTGGAGAGTCCTTCACCATTGCTGAAAACAGGCGCGCAAACGACGGTCGAGAATCGGGAGTCGCTTAACGCTTGACGGCTCACCACCACGAAAACACGGTGCTGCTTCGGATCGCCGCCCGGTTTCGAAACGCGATACAGGTCGCCTCGCCTCACGTGGGCCTCGGCAGATACTCAGTCTTCGGCGGTCTGATATTCGAGGACTTCGGCTGCTTCGGCGTTCAACCGGTCGGACGCCGCATTGATGCGCTCCACATCCCGAGCGTGTATCTTTCGGCGGCCTCGCTCGCGGAAGTAGCCGCGCAGAACTTCCTCGATAAACGCCGAACGAGAAACCTTTGGACCCGCGACGTGATCAATCTGTTCGAGCAGATCGGTAGATAGTGTGATGGATGTCTTCTCTTTCATACCACCACTATACTACTCCGCTCGCCGCACGTCCAGCGATGCGGAATGCAGGTGTACTCTCGTATCTCTCCGGTTCCGACGCTCGCCACGGACCTCGTGATTTTCATATATATTTCAGGCGATAGGCTCATCCTCCGTAGGAGGCGCGCGCCGCCCTGGGTGACGCAAGGCGACCGATGCGGGTTCTCATTGTGGAAGACGATCGCAGCATGGCCGACCTCCTCAAGAAGGGGCTCGAGGAGGAGAACCACGTCGTCAGTGTGGCTTATGACGGAGCCGAGGGCCTTGCCCGGAGTGAATCGTATCAATTTGATGTCGTCGTCCTCGACTGGATGCTCCCGCGCATGGACGGCGTGGAGGTCGCCCGCCGCCTGCGAAAGGCCGGGCGCTCGATGCCGATTCTGATGCTGACCGCTCGCGACGCGGTTCCCGACATCGTCAAGGGCCTCGATGCCGGCGCCGACGATTACCTCACGAAGCCGTTTTCGTTCGCCGAGTTTCTTGCGCGCTTGCGGGCCCTGGCGCGCCGTCCCACGGCCACGGCTCGCGCCAACCGCCTCGAAGTCGGCGACCTCGCGCTCGATCCAGGCACACGCCAGGTTTTTCGTGGCCGCCAGGAGATTCACCTCACCTCCACCGAATACCGCTTGCTCGAATTCCTGATGCGCCGCGGCGGAGGCGTCGCATCGCGGCGCGCGATCGTCGAGGCGGTGTGGGGTCTCGAGGCCGAGGTTGAAGAAAATACCCTCGACGCCTTCGTCCGCCTGCTCCGCACCAAGGTCGACCAGGGATACAAGCAGCGGCTGATTCACACCGTGCGCGGTTTCGGCTATTGCGTGCGCCAGGAATCGAAGGAATGAAAGCGCTCTCCATCGGCACTCGCTTGACGCTCTGGTATTCCCTCATCCTTGCTCTCTCTCTCTGCTTGTTCGGCGCGCTCGCATACTTCGCGATGAGCCACAGCATTCGCGCGACCATCGACCGGGAACTCCAGCAGCGCGTCCAGGCCGTTCGCGACATCATCCACGAGGATGCGCCCGAGGGATTGGCCGCGCTTCAGGACGAATTCCGCGAGCTTGCCGACAGCGAAGGCTCCGGGTCGCGCTTGCGCGTCGCATACCAGAACGGTTCGGTCGTCTACGCCTCGCCTGATTTGCAGGCCCCGGTCGCGCCCAGGCGCGCGCAAATCGTATCCCGCCCGTTCACCGGCAGAATTTCCGGCGCTCGATTCCGGCTGTTTCGCGAAGTCGTTGACGTCTCTGGCACGCGTTACGATATCGAGGTCGCGGAATCAACCCAGGTCTTTGATAGCTCGCTCGAGCGCTTCCGCGTTCTTCTCTATTTCGTCGGGCCGGTTTTCCTGGCTTTGGCGGCTCTCGGCGGTTACTGGCTCAGCCGCCGCGCCCTCTCGCCCGTCGACGAAATCACGCGTGCGGCGCGCACCATCGGCGCCCGGGATCTTTCCCGCCGGCTGGCGGCTCCCCGCGCCGGCGACGAGCTTCAGCGCCTCGCCGACACCTTAAACGAAATGCTGGCGCGCCTCGAAGCGGCCTTCCAGCGCGTGACGCAGTTTACCGCGGACGCTTCTCACGAGCTCCGCACGCCCGTTTCCGTGATGCGGACCAGCGCCGAAATTTCCCTGCGCAAACCCCGGACGGAAGCTGAGTATCGCGAGGCGCTCTCGCGCATTCTCGACGAATCCGAAAAACTCTCGCGCCTCATCGAACAACTTCTTCTTCTGGCTCGCGCTGATGCCGGTTCCTCGGCTCTGCCGATGACTCGAACGGACTTGACCGCCGCGCTGCAGAGCGCCTGCGCCGAGGCCAAGGTTCTTGCCGAAGCCAAACGATTGGAATTTCGCGAATCGGTTCCCCAAGCCCCGGCCTGGGTCCAGGGCGACGCCACCTCGCTCGAGCGGCTCTTCGTGATCCTTCTCGACAACGCCGTGAAATACACGCCGGGCGGCGGACTAATCGAAGTCCGCCTCCGGTCCGATGATGGTTTCGCCGTCGCGGACGTCGCCGACACCGGCTCGGGCATTTCTCCCGAAGATATCCCACACGTGTTCGACCGCTTCTACCGCGCCGATCGCGCCCGTTCCCGCGAATCGGGAGGAACCGGCCTGGGCCTCGCCATCGGCCGATGGATCGCGGAGGCGCATCGCGGCGAACTGCGCATCGCGAGCACCACTCCGAACGGCTCGACGTTCGAGGTCAGAATTCCCCTTTCCCCGGAATAATGGCGGCTGGGGCCCTCCGAAACCGCTGCTTTCAGGTGATTTTCATCTTTTATCGATAATGTGAGTGTTCGGCCCTCAATCGCGCCGAACTCGAGCCGTGAACCTCAACCGGACTTTCTTCTTACCGTTGCTCCTCGCGGCGGCGGTCTCCGCGCCGCTGCTTGCGCAGACCTCTGCGCAACCTAGACGCCTCACACTCTCGGCTGCATTCGACCTCGCGCAGCGGCAGAATCTCGATCTCGCCGCCGCGCGCGCGCAGCGTGCTGTTGCCGAGGCCGGAGTCCGCGCTGCGAGCGAACGCCCGAATCCGACTGCGTTCTTCGGGGCGGCGCGCGATACCCCGCACGAAAGTCTGTTCTTCGACCAGCCTATCGAACTCGGCTCGAAGCGCGGGCGCAGAATCGATCTCGCGAAACAGGAAGTATCAGCCACCACCATCGACATCACGGCGCTCGAGCGCCAGGTGCGGCACGAAGTTCGCGACGGCTACTTCGGCCTCGCCCACGCCCGCGGGGCGACGGCGCAGCAGGCGAACGTCCTCAAACTCGCGCAGCGTCTTCACGACATTGCCGAGGCGCGATTCCAGGCCGGCGACATCGCGCAGCTGGAAGTCACGCAGGCCGAACTTGAAGTTTCGCGGGCGCAAGCCGACCTCCAAATCGCCCAGCAGGAGGAAAAGGTCGCGCTCAGCGATCTGAACGCTCTCCTGAACGAGCCGGCCACGATGGACTGGGATGTTGGCGACGTGCTTGCCGCGTCGCTGCCCGAACTCACTCTCGACGACCTGCTTCTGCGCGCCGGCGCCTCGAACGCGGAGATTGCGCGCATCAACCAGGAGCAAAAGGTGCAGCAAAGCCAGACCGCGCTGCTCAAGGCCGAACGCATCCCGAATCTGGGCCTCGAGTTCGGCGTCGACTTCAACTCGCCCGGCGAAGGCGGATTCAAAGAAGGCGCACGCGGGCAAGTTTCGATGGAGCTCCCGCTCTTCTCGCGGAATCAGGGCGAGATTGCGCAGTCGCTTGCCGGCGAGCGCGCCCTGCAGGGAGAGCTTGCCGCGATCCGCCGCTCGAGCGAGGCGAAAGTCCAGAGCGCCTATTTTGATTTCGTCGCGCGGCGCACCGAGGCGCAGGTCTACCACGACTCGCTCCTGCCCGCTTCGCAGAAACTCGAGCAGTTGGCCGAGGACAGCTATCGCGCAGGCAAAGCCAACATCCTGACGGTGCTCAGCGCGCAGCAGGACGTTCATCAGGTAGAGCGCCAGTACCTCGACAGCTTGTTGGCCGTGCAATCCGCGTTTGCAACCCTTGAAGAGGTGGTCGGTGTGCCCCTCGATTGAATGGAAATCTCGATGATGATTCGTCAAACTCGAAAGCTGCAACTCTTCTCACCCGCTCTCGCGCTCGCGCTCTGTCTCTTCGGGGGCTGCTCGCATAAGTCCACCGATGACGACGCAAGCGGCGCGGAAGGCTCCGCGAAGGCCGAAGTCACGCTCACGAAGGTCGTCCGCGCGGACATTTCGCAGACGCTCACTCTGACCGGCACCGCCGCCGCGCTGCCCAACCAGGACATCAAGGTCAGCGCTCTCGTTCCCGGCCGCGTCGCCGAGCTGAAAGTCGCCGAGGGCGACCGCGTCCAGGCCGGCGAAATCGTCGCCCAACTCGACGACCGCCCCTATCACGATCAGCTCCAGCAGGCCGAAGCGGCGGCCGAGCAAGCCCGGGCTAATTTCGAAAACGCGAAGCTCTCCCGCGCGCGCAACGAAGATCTTTTCCAGCGCGGCATCGCGGCTCGCAAGGATCTCGAAGATGCGCGCACGCAGGAGAGCGTCGCGCAGGCCGCCGTGCGCCAGGCTGAGGCCGCGCTGTCACTCGCCCGCCTTCAGCTCGCGCGGACCGAAATTCGCGCGCCGATCGACGGTGCTGTGGCAAAGCGCTCGGTCAGCATCGGCGAGCAGGTCGACGGCACCGCCGCTCAGCCGATCGTCGAAATCGCCAATCTCCAGCAAGTCGAGTTCCTCGGTAACGCGCCCGCGGTGTATCTCGCGAAGGTTCGCGTCGGCGAACCGGTCGCAGTAACCACCGAAGCCGTTCCCGGGAGAACGTTCGAAGGCCGCGTCGTGGCAATCTCGCCCGCTGTCGACCCGAGCACCGGAGTCGGCCTGATTCGCATTCGCGTTCCGAATTCGAACGGCTCTCTTCGTCTCGGACTTTTTCTCGGCGCGCAGATTCCCGTCGAAACGCACAAGAAGGCCCTCCTCGTGCCGCCCGACGCCATTTATCGCGACGAAGAGGGCGAAAATCGCGTCTTCGTCGTAACCGGAGATTCGGCCGCCGCCGTTCCCGTCACGCTTGGAATCCAGAACAAAGACGAGGTCGAGCTCCTCCCCGCCGCGGAAGCCGGAGTCAAGGAAGGCGATACCGTCATTCTGACCGGCGGTTACGGCCTCGGCGACAAAGCGAAAATCGAAGTGAAGGCTCCCGCTTCCGCTTCGGATTCCAGGCCCGATTCGAAGCCTGAATCCAAGCCTGACTCCAAAGAACCATGAACATCGTCCGCTTCTGCCGCGAAAACCGTTTCGCTGTCTATCTGCTCACCGTGTTCCTGACGGTGGCGGGCATCGTTGCCGTCTTTCAGTTGCCCAGCAACATCTATCCCGAGCTGAATTTTCCGCGCATCGTGGTCCTGTCCCATGCCGGCGATCTTGCGCCGGAAACGATGTTGCTCACCATCACGCGCCCCATCGAAGAGGCCGTCAGTACCACGCTCGGCGTTCGGCGCGTCGATTCGAAAACAATCCGCGGCAATTCCGAGATCTACATCCTGTTTCAGCCCGACATGGACATGCAGTACGCGCTCCAGCTCGTTCAAGCGCGGGTCAGTGAAGCGCGCAGCTCTCTGCCGGCTGATACCGAACTCGAGGTCGAACGCATCACTCCCGAAGTCTTCCCGGTTCTCAGTCTTATCCTCAACGGCAACGTCCCCGACGCGGACTTGCACGATGACGCCTACTACGTGCTTCGTCCTCTCTTCAGCCGCGTCCCCGGCGTCGGGCTGATTCAGGTCCAGGCCACCGATACGCGCGAAGTTTCCGTGATTGTCGATCCGCAGGAAATGCTGGCGCACCGCTTGTCGCTCGTCGACATCGCCAACGAATTGCGTGACACGAACCAGGTCGCGTCCGTCGGCCGCCTGGCCAAGGATTACCAGCAGTATCTCGTGCTCACGACGAGTCAATTCGTCAATCTCGACGACATTCGCAACACGGTCGTCGCCGTCGACAACGGCGCGCCCATCCGCGTCAGCGACTTGGCCACGGTAAACTTCGGCGTCGCCGATCCCACCACGCTCATCACTGGTAACGGCCAGCCCGCCGCCCTGATCAACATCTCGCGCCAAATCGGCGGCAACATTCTGCAAATGACGCAGCAGGTCCTCGCTCAGGTCCGCAATCTCGGCGCCGCCATTCCGAAAACGTTGCACATCTCCATCGTCTACAACCTGGCCGAGTTCGTCTCCGAATCGATCGGCAGCGTTCGCGACGCGATCCTCATCGGCGCGGTTCTTGCCGTACTGATTCTCTTCGGCTTTCTGCGCGACGGCAGAACCACCCTCGTCGCCGCCACTTCCCTTCCGCTTTCCGTAATCGGCACATTCTTCTTCCTCAGGATTTTCAACGGCACGCTGAATCTCATGTCGCTCGGCGGCCTCGCCATCGCCATCGGACTCATCATTGACGACGCCGTCGTCGTGATCGAAAACATCTACCGCCATCTTGGCCTCGGCGAATCGCAGGTCGTTGCAGCCGAGAACGGCACGCGGGAGCTCCTCGGCCCCGTCGTCGGCTCCACGGCGACAACTCTCGTCGTTTTCCTGCCGCTCAGCCTGCTGCAAGGCGTCGTCGGCGAGTTCTTCCGCGCCCTGTGCCTCACCCTCGGCGTCTCCGTATTGCTTTCGCTCGTATTTGCCCTGGCGCTGATTCCGCTGCTCTCGCTGAATTTCCTCACGTCGAAAACGCATCGTGAGGAATCGGCCCACTTCATGGAGCCGGTAAATCGCGTCTACGAGAAGCTCGTTCGCTGGTCGCTGAAACATCGCGCGATTGTGGCCGCTGTGGCGCTCGCTTGCGTCGTCGTCGGCATCGTGCTGTTCACTCAGCTCGACACCGGATTCCTTCCCGAAATGGACGAGGGCGGCTACGTCCTTGACTATCGCACGCCTCCCGGCACCTCGCTGAATGAAACCAACGCGATTCTCCAGAAAGTCGAACACATCATCGCGTCGATGCCTGAAACCGCCGCTTTTTCCCGCCGCACCGGCGCCGAGATGGGCCTTTTCGCCACGGAGCAAAACACCGGCGACATCCTCGTGAAGCTCAAGCCGCGCTCAGACCGCAAGCGCGATGCCGAGGACATCATCGCAGACGCCCGCGCTCAAATCGCCGCCAGCGTTCCCGGCATCGACGTCGAGTTCACCCAGATTCTTCAGGATATGCTTGGCGACCTCGAAGGCTCGCCCGAGCCGGTCGAGCTGAAGATTTTCGGCAATAACATGACCACCCTCGAGCAGCTCGCCGATGAAATCGGGCCGAAACTCCAGAAAATTCCCGGCCTCGTCGATTTCGTCGGCCTGCAAAAGGGCAATCCTGAGATTTTCTTCCACGTCGATCCCACGATCGCCGGCCGCTCTGGTCTCGGTACTGATGACGTCACGCGCCAGGTCAGTGCGGGCCTCCTCGGCGTCACGCAGTCGCAATTCCGCGAAGCTGACCGCACCATCGACATTCGCGTCCGCTTCCCCGATTCCTACCGCTATAACTACGGGAATATTCAGCAGTACCCGCTCCTAACGCCCGCCAAGCAGATCGTCCCGCTTTCGTCGGTCGCGCAGGTCCAACAGGTGAATGGCGAAGCCGCATTGCAGCGTGAGAACCAGCGCCTGATGGTCACGCTCACCGCCCGCCTGGAGAATCGCGACCT